>CAZMAO010000004.1:0-108139 GCA_964564465.1 uncultured Bacteroides sp. | reverse complement strand
CGACCCCCACTGTTCACCCTAAAGCAAGCTTCGGCTTGCTTTTTTTGTTTTTATGCATGTTACCAGCGGCGTGGTCCCATATGGCCACGGGCACCCCGCCGGCTTTTACGTTTGGTGGCCGAGCTTTCACGAATGTTCAGGCCCTTAAGTGCATTTTTAATCTCTTTTGGTGTGATGTCGGCAACAGGGGTGATTGGGCGATTACGGTCGTTGAGGTTATGTGAAAGTAGCCACGTGTAGAAATATGGCATGTATAGAAGTCGTTCATGTTGTCTGTGATTCAGCCCTTTTATTTGTGAATAAGCTATTCTCGCCCCATTTATTTTTTGAATTGCTTCAACCATATCGGTAGTGCGTTCAATCGCTTCTTCCCTGTCGTCCAAGCCTCTGATCACCCATAAAGGAACTTTGCTTAAGTTTTTTGCATCGCTTTTATCACCTCCTCCGGCCAATATTATTGCAGCCGCTATTTTATCCGGGCAACCGGCAACAAGATCACAGACTCCGTTCCCACCCATACTCATACCTATGGCATAGATGCGTGTTGTATCAATAGGATAGTTTTTTATCACATGGTTAATGTTTTCCTTGAGTTTTTCAATTTCCCATTTTCCTACATTGGCTTGGGGTGCAAGAACATAAGCATTCAGTTTCATTCCTGATTCAATCGCATCTATTGTGCCGAAATTATCGACATCCTTAAGGTTTTTGCCCGATGCGCTTCTGCTATGTAATGCTATAATCAATGGTTTAGGTGCGGTTATTGAATCAGGGGTATATAGCAGGTAGTCATATCCGTTTTCAACTTCATCAGTGTGATAACTTATATTTAAATCAGCTTTCAGGTTATAACTTATGCAGATGAAAGTTAAAATAAAGAATAATTTTTTCATGTGACAGAAAGATTGGTTTTATTATATTTGACTGATTAATGTTTTAATAGTTTATTATGGCGTCACTGATTTCTATAAGTAAAAGGCTGAAAATATAGAGTTGTGATTATCTTTGTGAATATTTTTATGTGGCTTGCAACTTTTTTCCGATGTCGCACGTCAAAAACACAGAAACTAAAATTTACTTATATGAAATCACTATCTTTTAAACTATTGTTCTTTGTCGCCGCGGTTCTTATTGCCGCTACGGCTGTCGCCAAACCACCGAAGCATACAGGCATCGACCGTCTGAAAAATTTGCAGATAGATTCAGCTGTCAATTTTAAAACCGATTCCATTTCGCAGATGGTTGTGTTTGATGCCGGGAGTGCGGACAGCAATATGTCCGATGAAATTTCCGATGAGGACATTACGGCTGTCATTGATATGGCTGTTGCTCCTACTCATTCGGTTACCAAGACTGTGATGAAAACAATTGTCGGTGTTGTGGCTATCGTGGTTCCGTTTGCATTTGTCATTTTGGTTATCTGGATTATATGCCGTTATTCAACAAGCCGTAACCGTGAGCGGAGTAAACTTATTGAAATGTCGATTCGTGAACGCGTGCCCCTGCCTGATGCATTTTATAAAACGGAGAAAAGCTATTATCTCGGTCCCCGGCGGTTAAGTTCCGGAATAGTCTGGATTGGAGTGGGAATTTCGGTTAGTCTGTTTTTTTTCGCAGTGGGTTCGGAAGAAATGGCTGCACTCGGATTGATTCCTCTGTTTGTCGGAATAGCTCGAATTGTTGTCTACTTTGTGGGCAAGCGTGATGCTGGAGAAGATTGAGGAAATATCATTAATCACACGGTGCGTGGCGTTCGACGATCGCCGCGCATTCGCCCGGCTTGTCGACGCGTATAGCCCCGGGTTGCATGGATTCCTGTATAATCTTACGCAGGGCGATGCAGCGCTAACCGACGATCTGGCTCAGGAGGCTTTTCTGAAAGCCTACACGCAGCTTCGTCAGTTTCAGGGAATTTCGCGATTCGGAACATGGCTCTACCGCATAGCCGTAAACGAATTCGTGTCTTATAAGCGTAAACGGCGTGAGGAGCGAATCACTGACAGTTCGTTGGCTCTGCCCGATGAATCACGTTCCTACTACGACCAGTTCGACAACGCCCACGATGTGGCTTATGCCATGCGTCAGCTTTCCGACACGGAACGTACGCTTGTGCTTCTGTTCTATTATGAGGATAAAAGTTTAAAAGATATAAGTAAAATAACAGATCTTCCGCAAGGCACAGTCAAGAGTTATCTTCACCGTGCCAAGAAAAAGATGGGAGAGTTTCTTAAGAATGATGAAAAGAGATAATATATGAAAAACGACGATGATAAAATTTTACGCTCCGTTTTGAAGGAGAGTATGCCCGCACACCTTCCGTCGCCATGGTTCACTAAAAAAGTCATGAACCGGTTGCCCGACCGCAGGGTAAGAATTGTTGCGCGCATTGAATATGCTGTTTATATTCTGGCGCTTGTGGCAACGGTTGTGGTTGGTGTGCGAACCACATTGAGTGTTGTTGATTCGGGTGTTGTCAAGGTTGAGGATATAATTGTTTATTTAGGAGTGGTTGTCATGGCTTCGACTCTTTGTTGGATGTTGATGGCGCCCTTTGTTGAGCGAATGAAAAAAATTGGTTAATTTTGTGGCGCTTGAGTCAATAATCCGCAAGCCTGAAAATTATGCTCGACATTGCCACCTACACCTCGCTGGTTGAGGAAGCCGTTAACCATCTTTCATTGCCGGAACAACCGGCCGGTCTGTATAATCCTATCCGCTACGCTCTTGAAGGCGGAGGCAAGCGCTTGCGTCCGGTGCTTACACTTGCCGTGGCAAATGCTTTCGGTGCCTCTGAGTCGAAGGCCATAAACCAGGCTTTGGCAGTGGAGATGTTTCATAATTTCACTTTGCTGCACGACGATGTGATGGATAATGCCGATATGCGCAGGGGACGTCCAACGGTTCATCGCCGCTGGAATGACCGCACTGCAATTTTGAGCGGTGACGCAATGCTTACCATTGCCACTCAACTTGTGGCTAAATGCCCTCACGATGTCCTTGAGCCAACTCTTCAAATGTTCAATAAAACTGCAATGGAAGTTTATGAAGGGCAGCAGCTTGACATGGATTTTGAGGGTTGTGAGAAAATAACTGTCGATGATTATCTGGAAATGATCAGGCTAAAGACTTCCGTTCTGCTCGGGTGCGCGTGCGCGCTTGGTGCAATTGCGGCTGATGCGTCGGAAAGTCAGGTAAAGGCAATTTACGGTTACGGTGAAAAGCTGGGCATCGCATTTCAGTTGCAGGATGATTACCTCGATACTTACGGTGACCCGATGGTTTTCGGCAAGGAAATTGGCGGCGACATTCTAAATGACAAGCAGACATGGCTCAGAATCATGGCCGGACAGCTTGATGAATCAGGAGTTATAGAGACTGAAACTGAAAATCCCAGTGACGATTACGTGAAGGTTGAACGGGTCAGGGCGGTTTATGATAAACTTGGATTGCCGGAAATGTGCAGGCGGCTTATCGACGACAATCTGAAATCGGCCGTGGCTATGTTGAAGGAATGTGGCCTTAATGCTGAAGCTGAGAAGTTTTTCACTGAACTGGCTATGAAAACCGCAAACCGCACGCACTGATGTTTATTGATACGCACACTCATCTTTATCTGCCCGAGTTTGATGATGACGGGCATGGAGCGAAAGCCGTTGAAAGGGCAATTGAAACAGGCGTAGGGCACATGATTTTCCCGAATGTGGATCTAACTACCATTGTTCCTATGAAGCGGCTTCATTCCGATTTTCCGGAACAGACTTCCATGGCAATGGGATTTCACCCCACTGAGGTTGACGCCAATTGGGTAGAAAATCTGAAAGTTGTTGAGAATGAACTTTTCCAAAACTCAGATGAATATGTCGGTGTGGGTGAGATTGGAATAGATTTATATTGGGATAAGACATTTGTTGAACAACAGATGCAGGCGCTTGAACGTCAATTCGAATGGGCGGTAAATCTCGATAAGCCTGTTATTATACATTGTCGTGAAGGTCTTGAACAGACTCTTGAGGTGATGCAGGAGTTCCCTGAACTCAGGGGAGTGATGCACAGCTTCGGAGGAACTTGTTCCGATGTTGAGCGTGTGCTCAAAATCAATGAACGGATGATGTTCGGAATAAATGGAATAGTAACGTTTAAAAACTCTAAGGTGAGAGAATCGTTGCCGGCCATAGGTGTGGAACGCCTGTTGCTTGAAACGGATTCTCCTTATCTTGCCCCGGTTCCTTTCCGTGGAAAACGTTGCGAAAGCGCCATGCTTATTCACACTGCCGGACACATTGCGTCATATCTCGGGCTTCCGTCGGGAGAACTGGCTGATGTAACTACCAAAAATGCCCGTTCGCTTTTCCGGATTGGTGAATTTAATTGAGCATACAAATGAATAATAATAAACGATATGCGAAGATATGTAAATGCGCGGTAGTTGTCTGTCTGATGTCATAAAAAATCGCACCCCGAATGTTCTGAAACAGACATTCGGGGTGTGATTTTATATAGATAAGTTGTATTTACTTTTCAGTGAGGGGAGAGTATTGGCTTGAGTAGCGAAGCATCTGTTCAGGGTAGCTTTCCGTATATGTTATTTCCACATCCTGAATTTCACCCTTTTTGTTGAGTACAGGCTTGTAAACGGGATTCACAAATCCTTTGTAGGGAGCAATGTTGAGGTGTGCGTAGCGGTCAAGGACTTCCTTATGAAGATCGGGATTAACCTTAACTGCATATTTTTCAACCAAAGCTGCTCCGGCTGGATAATCACCTTCGCTCTTTATGCGTTGAATTTCGGCAAGAAGTTCTCCGAGCAGTTTGCGCACCTGTTCATAGTCAGCAACTTTTAAAACTGTTTTTCCGTTTTCCTTAACAAGTTCAACGCCTCCGTTCGAGTGCTCGAGCACCCATTCGGAAATAAGTTTGCGGTTGCGCATGTGTGCTTCCTCGACATCTTTGCCGGGTTCAATACGCATTAGCTGTGTCATCAGGCCGTTGAGCAGATATTTATAGTATTGAGCCTTGTATGCATCCTGATTGTCAAGCAGACCGAGTTCCACAAGCTTCGGGTCGGCAAGATAGTAGAGGGCGAACAGGTCAGCACGTGCTTCCTCGAGTGTGCTTCCGTGAGCTTTCAGTGCATCAGGGTCAACACCTTCAAGCAGTTTGCCAGAACCATGTCCGAGACATTCGTGCAAATCGGTGTGCAGATTGTCAGTTATGAACAGATATTTGTCCATAAGGTCGCGCATAGATGCATCAGGAACGAATTCCTCGTTGAATCCATCGCCATGCGATGCTTCATCATAGGCTTGAGTTATGTTTTCGAGTGTCACCGATTTCGAACCGTGAGCGGCACGAATCCAGTTTGCATTCGGCAGATTAATGCCGATAGGGGTGGCGGGATAGCTGTCGCCGGCGAGAATGGCTGCGGTGATAACTTTTGCGCTTACACCTTTCACTTTTTCTTTACGGAATCGGGGGTCGACAGGAGAGTTGTCCTCAAACCACTGTGCCTCGTTACTGATAACTTCCGTTCTGTGACTCGCGGGGATGTTCTTGAAATTTACTATCGATTCCCACGAACCGGTCATTCCGAGCGGGTCGCCGTAACTTTCAATAAATCCGTTTATGAAATCGACCTGCGAATCGGTGTCATTAACCCAAAGTATTGAATATGAGTCGAAATCCTTGAGATCGCCGGTAGTATAGTATTTAATCAGTTCGTTTATAACGGCTTTCTGTTTCGGATTTTCGGCATACTTGGCAGCTTCCTTCAGGTGGCCGGTTATTTTTGAGATGGCTTTGTCATAAACACCTCCTATTCTGTAGGTCTGTTCAACCACTTTGCCGTTCTCCTTAACAACGCGGGTGTTAAGTCCATAGCTTATAGGTGTTACGGAAGTGGTGTCTTTTATTGCGGCGAAATAGTCCTCTACTTCTTTTTGAGTGACACCCTCATACATGTTGTTGGCCGATGTGATAATCAGATCTTCTCCTTCAGCCTGATTGACACGTTTTGCCATGTAAGCCGGATCAAAAATCAGTTTTTCAAGTTCCAGAACATTGTCAGGCAATGTTTCCTGCGGCAGCGCGCGCACCTGTGTGCCGAACCAGTTTTTACTGAATTCAGGTTTGAATTTATCCATTGAATAATGATGGTGTACGCCGTTTCCGAACCAAACCTGCTTAAGATATTTTTCAAAAGCCTTGAATTCGGCGTTCTGACGGTCGCCATTGTAGTTCGTGTAAATTGCTTCGAGAAGTTGACGGAGCGGGAGATTCAGTTTGTTGTTCTGATCCCAAAGGATGTCGCGTCCGCTAAGTGCAGCTTCAGTAAGATGGTAGATGAGTTTTTTCTGATTCAGAGATAGTTTTTCAAAATCAGGAACTTTGTAACGAAGTACTTCAATGTCGGCGAAGCGGTCCACTACATAGTTGAAGTTGTCATTGTTGTCGTTGGCCATTGCTGTCGATGCGAAAAAGGCGAGTGTGGCGCCAATAATTAAACGTCTCATGTTCATTCGATATAAAGGATAAGTCCCTTCAGATATTCACCTTCGGGGTGATAGATATTTACTGGATGGTCGGCCGGCTGGGTGAGCTGGTGCAGAATGCGGACACGGCGTCCTGTCTGTGCGGCTGCTGAAAAAACCGCCAGCCTGAATTGCTCTTTGCTTATTGCCTGCGAGCAACTGAAAGTGAAAAGCACCGAGCCTTTCGGCATTTTCTCCATTGCCCGCGCATTAAGGCGCTGATAGCCCCGGAGCGCATTGCGGATGGCGCTGCGGTGTTTGGCAAATGCCGGCGGGTCGAGCACAACAAGGTCGTAGGCTCCGTTTCCCATTTCCGACAGGTATTTAAATGCATCCTGTGCGAATGCTTCATGACGGTCTGTTTTTCCGAAATTCAGTTCAATGTTTTCTTCGGTAAGCGTAACGGCCTTTGCCGATGAATCGACGGAGTGAACCAGTTCGGCACCGCCGCTCATGGCATATACTGAAAATCCGCCTGTGTAGCAGAACATGTTCAGAACTTTTTTCCCTTTGGAGAAATGACGGAGCAATTCGCGGTTGTCGCGCTGGTCAACAAAAAAGCCTGTTTTTTGTCCACGCAGCCAGTCGACATGAAATTTCAGTCCGTTTTCAAGGGCTACGTCCGTATCGGCCGAGCCTATGAGATATGTGTTCTGCGGGTCGAGCTGAGCCTTGTAGGGCAGTGTGGTTTCCGATTTATAGTAAACGGCTTTAATGTTTATTCCTTCAAGATTTACAAGCGCTTCGGCAATCGTTTTGCGGGCATAGTGCATGCCGGGTGAATGTGCCTGCATCACGGCGGTGGAGCCGTAGATGTCGACAATCAGCCCCGGCAGAAAGTCCCCCTCGCCATGAACAAGACGGAAAGCGTTGTTGTCCTCGCGAATAAGGTCAAGGTCTTTTCGGAGTTTCAGGGCTTCGGCAAGACGTGTGGCATAGAATTCATTATCGATTTCCACAGGACTTCCGCTGAGCATACGCACTGCAATGCTGCCTATCTGAAAATGACCCACACCGAGTGTCCGTCCGTCGTAAGCTGTCACTTCAACCACGTCGCCCTCTTCCAAGTTTGCCGGAAGGGTTTCAATCGCTCCAGAAAACACCCACGGATGGAAACGCAGCAGTGAGTCTTCCTTCCCCTTTTTTAGTCTGATAACAGGATAGCTCATATCATCACTTCATTAGGGCGCGTACAATGTCGCCGCCGTTTGCATAAATAAGAAGAAGAATAAGGAATGTCATGCCTGCAATCTGCGCATATTCCATGAATTTTTCGCTTGGTTTGCGGCGGGTAACCAGTTCCCATAGCAGGAAGAATGCATGACCGCCGTCAAGCGCCGGAATCGGCAGTATGTTCATGAAGGCAAGCGCTACCGACAGAAATGCGCATATTTCCCAGAAAGCATACCAGTTCCAGTGATCGGGAAACATGTTTCCTATTGCGCCGAAGCCGCCTACACTCTGCGCTCCCTCTTTTGTGGTTACAACATATTTCATCGAGCCCACATAGTTGCTCAGCATATTGGTGCCTAGCTCAATGCCTTTGGGCACCGCTTCGAGAATATTATAATTAACAGTAACCGTAGGATAAATATCGGTTATTTTACGCAGCTGTATTCCCAGTTTGGCGCTTTCAGGAATTTCAGCATACATTTGAAGTGTGTCGGTTCCGCGCACAATGCCAAGTGATGTTTCCTTGCCTGCGGATGCTTTGAGGGCTTCGGTAAGTTCTCCGAATGCCGGCGTCGGTGTGTCGCCTACTTTAATAATATGGTCACCTTCCTGAAGGCCGGCACGTTGCGCGGCTCCACCACCTGAAAGTCTGTCAACGTAAACCGGAACACGGGGCGCCATAAATCCGCTGTCTTTCAGCTTGAGTACAAAATTTTCAGGAATTGTTATTGCCACGGTGTCTTTGTGATTCCGCAACACTTTAACCTCCTTGGCTTCAACGAGCCGGAGCATTATATCCTCTTTCGATGCATCGGCAGGATTGCCGTCGTATGACAGAGGTATGTCACCGTTGCGGAAGCCGGCTTTTTGAGCTTCCTGTGCATATTCCATCCCTTCATCCATTCCCTGGAACGGTACATATTTCCAACCCCAGTGGAATGCTATGCCGGCGTAGATGATAATGGCGAGTATGAAATTGAAAATAACTCCGCCCAGCATCACAATGAGTCTTTGCCATGCTGGCTTTGAACGGAATTCCCATGGCTGTGCGGGCTTTGCAAGCTGTTCTTTGTCCATGGATTCATCAATCATGCCGGCTATTTTTACATATCCTCCCACCGGTAGCCATCCTATGCCATACTCGGTGTCGCGCCATGATGCTTTCGGATTTCCGTTTTTGTCAAGTTTTGGTTCTTTGCTTTTCGGATGCCATTTGGCAATTGAGAACCAAGGGTTGAAGAATAGATAGAATTTTTCAACCTTTATGCCAAAAATGCGGGCCATAAGGTAGTGGCCGAATTCGTGAACTATCACCAGAAAGGCCAGCGCAACAATGAGTTGAGCTGCTTTTATCAAGAATGATTCCATTGTTTTATCTGTTCGGTTGCCAGCGAGCGGGCGCAGGCGTTGGTGTTAATATAATCGTTATGAGTGGGATGCTGAATAAAGTCGGCTCTTGCAAGCGTATTTTCTATAAGTCTGTAAATGTCGAGGAAACCTATTTTACCGTTAAGGAAGGCATCGACGGCAATTTCATTTGCCGCGTTTATAACGCAGGCGGTGGTACCTCCCTCGCTCAATGCTTTGTAGGCGAGTTTAAGGCATGGGAAGCGTTCGGTGTCTGGAGCTTCGAACGTAAGGTTGGCATAGTCCGACAAACGCAGGGGGCGGTCGGAGGTGTTAAGCCGCGTGGCATCGCCAAGAGCATAGCGTATGGGCAGATGCATGTCGGGAAGTCCGAGCTGCGCTTTAACCGCACCATCAACAAATTCAACCATTGAATGCACAATGGATTGCGGATGCACAACGGCTTCAATTCTTTCAGGCTCGATGCCGAACAGCCAGCGCGCTTCAATTATTTCGAATGCTTTGTTAAGCATAGTTGCCGAATCGATTGTGATTTTCGCACCCATATTCCATTTCGGATGGTTCAGTGCGTCGCTAACCGTAACGTTTTTCAACTGTTCGTGTGTGAAATTCCGGAACGGACCGCCCGACGCGGTTATGATAAGTCTTCGCACCGATTCCGGATTTTCTCCGACAAGACACTGATAAATAGCCGAATGCTCCGAGTCGACAGGAAGAATGCGGCTTTTTGAACCGCTTAACAGCCGGTTTATCATTTCTCCGGCAACAACAAGGGTTTCCTTGTTGGCAAGTGCAATGTCCTTGTTGTTCTGAATAGCGCGGACGGTAGGCTCAAGACCTGAATATCCCACTGTGGCTGTAAGCACCGTTTGAAAGTCATCGCGTTCCATGGCGTCGGTCATGGCCCGGGCTCCTGCGGCGGTTTCTATGCCAAGGGGTTGCAAAGCTTCAGCCAGACGCTTGTAATGTTTTTCGTTTGCTATGATTGCAAGCGCCGGACGGTGCAGTGTTGCCTGTTCTATCAGCTTCTCAACATTTGAACCGGCTGCGAGAACCGAAGCTTTGAAAAGATGCGGATACGATTCGATAACATGCAGGGTTTGTGTGCCGATTGAACCGGTACTTCCAAGTAGCGCCACACTTTTCTGTGTCGTATAATGATTGGTGTTTATTGTCATAAAAAATGCAACAGAGGAAACGGATAATGTTCTACTTCCTCTGTTTGCAAATTTACTGCTTTTTAATGAAATTTCAAAAAATAGAATCGGCCAGTTCAGGGGCTTCGCTTCTGACATAAGCGGTGAATCCGGCAATATATGCATAAGCGGCCTGGCGGTCGACTCTTGTGGCGAGTTCGGTTTCGCGGGCTCTGATTTCAAGCAGCTGATAGGCCAGCGAGTCGGTGTGGCTGTAATGATTGATTATGTATGCCGCATGGCGTCGTCCCATGTCATAAATATCCTTGTCGCGCGGAGCTATCTCTGTTTTCTCAATGTTTTCGCCGGTGGGGTTATTGTCGTGGCGACTGCACGACAGTAGCGTACCAGCAATTAAAAGCGGTAATAACAGAATTCGGTGCATCTGCTGCTATATCAATATGTTAAACTTGTTCAGCCTGAACCATGTTGTTGAAGTTCAGCTGATTGTACAGATCGTTGACACTGTTTTGCAGGTAAAGCTGTTTGGCATAGACAACAATATACATAATGCCGCAAGTTAGCCAGCCGAAAATAAATACGGTAAGGAGATAAGTAGACAGCTGCAGCCCTTGTGGACGGCCATATCTTATCAGCATTCCGTTGCAGCGGCTAATCCAGTTGCAATACCAGACTATGCCGTAGATTCCCAATGTAATTAGGTTTAAAAGCAGGAATGCAATTAATCCGCGTGTGTGGCGTCCGTCCTCTTTACAAGCTATGTTGGTTTCCTTTGCAAAGCAGTGAATCAGATACCAGTTGTAGAATCCAAGCGTGATGATTAGAAACAGAATGGCTTTCAGCAAACCCCGTGATTTTGGAAGCATAATCTTAATGTTTTAGTTGGTAAACATTTTTGCCGGTTGACAAATAGCAACTCTTGCATGAGTTGCAAAGGTATGATTTAATTTTTAATAATGCAATACGCCTCACAGCAAAGCGATTGCTATTTTTGCGCAGGCTTCGGCATCGGCAAGTGCGTTGTGGTGATTGTTGAACGGAATGCCCATGAACGAGGCGAGGTGCGGAAGTGAAAACGATCCGCAAATGGTGCGCGGAATCGTTGTCCTTGCTTTGGCAAGTGTGCAAAGGAACGGCCGGTTGCCGAGCGGCTCAAGTCCGTAATGACGGAGAGATGCCGAAATGCATCCGCGGTCGAACGGGCAGTTGTGCGCCACCAACGGCAGATTGCCAATCCACTTCATGAATTCGGGCCACACTTCGCTGAAAAGTGGGGCGTTGTCGGTGTCGGCGCGTGAAATGCCATGGATTTCATCGGTGAAACGGCTAATATAGAAGTTGGGATAAGGTTTTACAAGTGTGTAGAACGAATCGGTAATAATTCCGTTTTCCACTTTAACAGCTCCGATGGAACAGATGCTTGTTCTGTGCTGATTGGCTGTTTCAACATCTACTGCAACAAAATTATCCATTCCTTATTATTTCCTCGCTTTTTTTTCTTACCTGTTCCATTATCCACATTGGAGTGGAGGTGGCTCCGCAAATTCCAATGCTCGCAGGCATGGGGGTCAGCCATGAATTGTCTATTTCATCGGCCGATTCAATCATGTGTGTGTTGCTGTTAACCTTCAGGCACTGATTGTAGAGTACTTTACCGTTAGAGCTTTTGCGTCCGCTCACGAAAAGAACCAGCTCATGCGATGCGGCGAACTCACGGACGTGATCAACACGTCCGGCCACTTGACGGCAAATTGTGTCGAAGTATTGGAATTCTACTCCCGGTTGCATTTTGTTACGTAGCCGTTCAACCATTTTTTTCCATCCTTCAAGCGAGCGGGTGGTCTGCGAGTAAAGAATTACCGGACGGCTGAAATCAATGTTGTCGAACGTATCGGAATCGTCTATTACAATTGCGGTGCCGTCAGTCTGACCCACGAGGCCGTTTACTTCTGCATGGCCGGCTTTGCCGTATATCACAATCTGTGTGCCGGGGTCAGATGATGCGTATGATGCGGCTATGCGTTGCTGCAGCTTCAGAACCACTGGACATGTGGCATCGATAATGTCAATGCCGAACTCTTTTGCCCGGCGGTAGGTTGCCGGTGGTTCGCCATGTGCGCGCAGAAGCAGGCGGCTGCCAGCCAGATTTTTCATTTCAGCGTGTGAAACCACTTTTAGGCCGCTTTGCTGAAGGCGTTCTGTTTCAGCGGAATTGTGAACCAAATCACCTAATGCATATAAGGCTCCCGGTTGCTTCAGCTCTGTTTCCGCTTTGTTGATTGATGCAGTCACACCGAAGCAGAATCCTGAATTCGGATCTATTTCTATAACCGGAATCAGACTGCTCACTGCCCGTTTATCCGTTGGTTGTACAAATCGAGAAGCCACTGGTTCTGCTGGTCGACAGTGAGAGTGTCGTTGTTAAGTACAACAGCATCGTCGGCCTGACGCAGCGGGCTTTCCGTGCGTGTGCGGTCGATCGTGTCGCGGTGCACCACGTTTGCCAGAACCTCTTCAAACGATGCAGGCTGACCTTTAGCAATCAGTTCATCAAGGCGGCGTTGCGCACGTGTCTGAGCCGATGCATCGACAAACACTTTCATTTCAGCGTCGGGAAAAACAGTCGTGCCTATGTCGCGTCCGTCCATGACAATTCCTTTTTCACGTCCGAACTGTTGCTGCCGTTCAACAAGAGCATGTCTTACTTCTGGAATAGCTGCCACTTCCGAAACCAGGCTGCTTACGTGCATCGAACGGATTTCCTTTTCAACATCGTTTCCGTTAAGCATTGTCGATTGCGTTCCGTCGTTGTTTACACGGAAATCAATGCTTATTGATGGAAGCGATGCTACAATTGCGTCGGCATCCACGCTGTGCGATGCTACGGAAGCGTAGCCATGGTTAATTGCGTAAAGTGTTACGGCTCGGTACATGGCGCCCGAGTCGATATATCTGTAGCCCACGGTCGCTGCCAGATGGCGGGCCATGGTGCTTTTGCCTGTCGACGAGAATCCGTCGATTGCTATAATGATGCGTTTCATCTTATTTTATGAAGTCGTGTATGTTGGCGGCAAGGTTAACCATAAAGGTTGTTGCACCGGAATGCGGTTGAGCGAAAGCCACGCCGATGTCGAATCCTTTTACTTTCAGGCCGGCACAGGCCGAGAATCCGCTGAGGAACGAACGTGAATATGTGCTCATGTCGGTGCGTGTCTTGTAGTTGTAACCGAGGCCTATATGAAATTTTTCACCTGGAATGAAATCGGCTGAAAAAATCAGGTGACGGAAAAGGTTCGACATGAACGAGCGGCGGATATGCATATCCGACTCTGCAGAGCCGTCGCCGGCATCGTAGTAGGGCAGATCCCATTTTGTAAGATTCCATGCAGTTACTCCGAAGCGTATTGGAAGGGTGCCGAAGCTTTTTGCCCACCCTACGCGGACGTCGACAGGCAGGCGGTCATACTTGTCGGTGAAGCGTTTAACCTGACCGCCGAGATTGGTCACGACAAGCGACAGCGACAAATCGCGGTCGGCGTCGTAATAGTTCATGCCTAAATCAGTGGTGAGCGCTAAAGCTGAATATTCATGATAGGAAGAGTAAACCATTTTCAGCGCTATGCCACCACGGAGCCGGTCGGTTATTTCATGGGAGTATACACCACCGAAGCTCAGGTCTTTAGGGGAGAAGGAACCCACCGACATACCGTTCTGGTCAGTTTCCTTTATTTCTCCATATCCGTAATATTGCACTGTCGCCGCCCAGCCGCTGCGGTCGGACGCGCGTCCGCCTACTTTCACACCGGTGAAATTGGCATCGCCTATATAGCGCATGTAGTTCACACCTATCTGCATACCGAATTCCGGACCAAGAAGCGACGGGTTCTGGTCAATCGTATTTATGTCATCGTCAACAGTGGTTATATTGACCCCGCCAAGGCCATAGCTGCGGGTTGAAGTGGCTATATTCAGGAAATTGTAGGCCGGTGAACCGTCCTGCGCTGTAATATGCATTGCAACAAGCAGAAGAACTGTAACCGCAAACGCCCTGACTTTCATATGAGTAAATTCCATTGCTTTATTTTAGCGTTTCTCTTACAAAAAAACGTAGACCCTGGCATAATTAGTATTTTATTAAAGACTTTTTTGTGGTTTGGGCCTTAAATTGTCAACAAAGGTAAAACAATAATAATCATTCTCAAAATCGACAGTGAAAGTTTGCTCGTTTTCGTATTGCTGTTTATTTTTGTCGCATCTAATCAATCATTATGAAAATCTACATCACAGCAGCTATAATTTTATTGTCGGTTTTCGGGTTGTCGGCCTACGGACAGGTGCTTCGTGTTGCCGCATTGTCGCGGAATGTGCCGCGTCAGGAGGCTTATCTGGCAGAGTCGGTCGATGAGCAGGCCCAGTTCCCCGGAGGCGACGTGGCAATGATGCGCTACATAAATTCAGAACGCATATATCCTTCCGAGGCTTACAATGCCGGCGTGCAGGGGCGTGTAACCTGCTCGTTTATAATTGAAAGCGATGGAAACATTGCAAACGTAAACATTGTTAAAGGGGTTGATCCGCTTTTGAACCGTGAGGCGGTGAGGGTTATTGAACGGATGCCGCGGTGGACACCGGCGCGTATCGGCCATGTAAGGGTGCCGATGTACTATATCCTTACCGTGCCTTTTCGTTTGTAAAATTCGTTAAAAAATCTTACCTTTGCGGTGCTGCTGTCCAATTTTGATGTTGGATGTCCGGCACCGTATTTTTATAATTGATTCTTAACAATATGGAAAGAAAAGTAAGGGTGCGTTTCGCGCCGTCGCCCACCGGACCGCTTCATATCGGTGGTGTTCGTACCGCTCTATATAACTATCTGTTCGCACGCCGCAACGGCGGTGAAATGATTCTCAGAATTGAGGATACCGATTCTCAGCGTTTCGTGCCGGGTGCCGAAGATTATATCAACGAGTCGCTTGCGTGGCTTGGAATAAAAATCGACGAAGGCGTGCGTGAGGGCGGCGAATATGGCCCTTACAAGCAGAGCGAGCGTCGCGATATATATCGCGAACATGTGAAGATGCTGCTCGACGCCGGTAAAGCGTATATAGCTTTCGACACACCTCAGGAACTTGAGGCTGCCCGTGCCGCTACACCTAATTTCCAGTATGATGCATCTACACGCATGAGTATGCGCAACTCTCTTTCACTGCCGAAAGATGAGGTTGAGCGCCTTCTTGCCGCGGGTGAGAATTATGTGGTGCGTTTCAAGATTGAACCGGGGCGTGATGTTGTTGTCGATGACCTGCTCCGGGGCGAGGTTACCATCAACTCCCGTGTGCTTGACGATAAAGTGCTTTATAAAAGCGCCGACGATCTGCCTACATATCACCTTGCCAATATTGTCGACGATCACCTGATGCTGATTACGCACGTTATACGTGGCGAGGAATGGCTTCCGTCGGCTCCGCTGCATGTGCTTCTTTATGAAGCTTTCGGATGGGCTGACACTATGCCTCGTTTCGTCCATCTGCCGCTGCTGCTTAAACCTGACGGAAAAGGAAAATTGAGCAAACGCGATGGTGATCGTCTCGGTTTTCCGGTGTTCCCTCTTGAATGGCATGATCCTAAAAGCGGAGCGGTTTCCACCGGATACCGTGAAAGCGGATATCTTCCCGAGGCGGTTGTGAATTTCCTTGCATTGCTTGGATGGAATCCCGGCGATGATACGGAAATAATGAACATTGACGAACTTATAAACCGTTTTTCGTTTGAACATTGCTCGCGTTCAGGTGCAAAGTTCGATTATGAAAAGGGAAAGTGGTTTAACCATAAGTATCTTCAGGAAGTTCCGGCCGAAACATTAGTTGAGATGTTTCTTCCGGTTATGAAGGAGAACGGTGTCGATCCGAATTCATTCAGCATCGACTACATTTCACGTGCCATCGAAATGGTTAAGAGCCGCGTAAACTTCGTAGGGGAGTTGTGGCAGCACAGCAAATTCTTTTTTGTCGAACCTGCATCTTACGACCCGAAGGCTGTGAAAAAACGCTGGAGTCCTGAAATGCCGGCTATAATGGCGGAGCTTATAGAAGTCCTGAAGGGTCTGGAAAGCTTTAAGAGCCAGGATGCCGAGCCGGTTGTTCTGGAGTGGATAAACTCAAAGGGCTATCACTTGGGAAATGTAATGAATGCATTCCGTTTAAGTGTTGTTGGCGAATGTAA
Organism: uncultured Bacteroides sp.; assembly: GCA_964564465.1. Lineage (GTDB taxonomy): Bacteria > Bacteroidota > Bacteroidia > Bacteroidales > Muribaculaceae > Paramuribaculum. The sequence goes on along the minus strand of CAZMAO010000004.1, from coordinate 91,692 downwards.
GGGCCCGCACATGTTCGATATAACCGAACTGATGGGGCTTGATGAAACAGTTCGACGTATAAACCGAGCCATCGAGAATATAAAACCTGAATAAAATTAATCCTTGGTTGAAGGATGAATTCCTTTTATAATTTCGGAATAAAGGCTTATCGGGCAGGAGCGAAATTTGTTGCGCGCCGCAATGTGAAAGCTTCGAAGATGGTATGCGGACAAAAAGAGACTTTTGCCCTCCTGAAGGCGAAAATCCATCCCGCGGATAAGTACATCTGGTTTCATGCGGCGAGTCTTGGCGAGTTCGAACAGGGGCGGCCTCTGATTGAACGGATAAAGCGTGAATCTCCTGAATTTAAAATTTTGCTGACTTTTTTCAGCCCGTCGGGTTATGAAGTGCGACGCAATTATCCTATGGCCGATGTTGTGTGCTATCTTCCTTTCGACACACCATCAAATGCCCGTAAGTTTGTCGATTTGGTCAATCCGGTTCTGGCTGTTTTTATAAAATATGAATTCTGGGGTAATTACCTGCAGACATTACGCCGAAGGAACATTCCCACATTTCTTATCAGCAGCATATTCCGGCCGTCGCAGAGCTTTTTCAAGTGGTGGGGCGGCATGTTCCGCGGCATGCTCCGCTGCTATTCGCATATATTTGTGCAGGATGATGCTTCACGGAATTTGCTTGCGGGCATAGGTGTTGACAATGTGACTGTGTGCGGTGACACGCGTTTTGACCGTGTTACCGACGTTATGCGTACAACACGTCACATAGGCGGAATGGACGATTTCCGTAACGGCTCTCCGCTAACATTGGTGGTTGGAAGCAGTTGGGAGGCGGATGAGGATGTGTATATTCCATGGTTGAAACAGCATCCGGAGGTAAAGGCAATCATTGCTCCTCATGAATTTGACGAACGGCGTCTTGCCGGGCTTAAGGAGAGGCTTGGAAAAGGTGCTGTGCTAATGTCGGAGATAAATAAGCAGATAAGCCTGGCACATAACTGCCGCTACGTTATAGTCGACAGTTTCGGTTTGCTTTCAAGTTTATATCGTTACGGCGATGTGGCTTATGTGGGCGGTGGTTTTGGCGTTAGCATCCATAATATCAATGAAGCGGCTGTTTATGGCATACCGGTCGTTTTCGGGCCTAACAACGCTAAGTTTAAGGAGGCTCAGGATTTAAAGGCTTGCGGCGGTGGAATTGAAGTCGACTGCCGGGAGAGTTTCAACAATGTGATGGACAATATGCTTCGCGATGTTGCCGGTCGTCGACAGCGTGGAAAGTTGTCCGGAGATTATATTTCCGATCATATCGGTGCCACAGACCGTATATATACGCACATCGTGCCTCTGCTAAAGTAATCAGCTTACAAGCATAATTATTATTCCGGGCAGATTGTTGAAGATATGCAGCCCTACTCCCCACCAGAATCCGAGGTTGATTCGGTAGTAGGTGATGGCGCATCCGGCAAAGAACGGCACGGAAATAACACATAACATGTAGGGAATCAGTGCCACGCTATAGCTGGAAAATGCTATCAGGTGAATCAGTCCGAATGCAATTGCCGTAATCCAGATGGCCGGTAAATAATGCTTTTCCTTCTGTTTCTGCCAGAAATTATCTGTGCTGAAAAAGTAAATGAGGCAGAATACGGCAACGATGGCTGCTATATATATTGAAATGGAAACGGCAGACAGATGGCGGAAATGCTGCCACAGAAGGTAAGCCGGAATTGCTGCGCCTGCAATGGCGACATCCCTCTTTTTGAATGAAAGTCCGAGTCTGAAAATGCACTCTTCCATCAAGGGGGCCATGATGCTGATGGTAAGGAGGGAGAACAAAAAGGCATTGCCCAGTGCTTTTCCCGATTCGGGGCTTCCTGCAAATTTTGTCAGGGTTTCCGGATCCATTCCCTGCGATTTGTAAATCGCAACACAGCAAATAAGCAGAACTGCTGCGAAAATTCGGCTTACAAGCCAGAAAAGTAAACCGTAACCCACCATCCATTTCTTTGAATGGTTTTCGTAATCTTTAGTTCGTGAGAGTATGAATTTCATATCTTTTGTCTGAAAAATAAAAGCCCGCTTGTGTGCGGGCTTGGAGGTTCCTAGCAGATTCGAACTGCTGTACACGGTTTTGCAGACCGTTGCCTAACCACTCGGCCAAGGAACCATTGTGTTGTGGTTTGCGTGTGCAAAGTTAAAACTAATTTTTTATTTCTGCAAATAACAGTTTAGTTTTTATTCATACATTGCTTCGATTTCTTTGGCGTAATGTTGGTTGATTACGGGACGCTTGATTTTCAAAGTGTTTGTCAGCTCACCTTTTTCCATGGTGAATTCCTCAGGCATAAGGGTGAACCGCTTTATCCGTTCAAATGGAGCAAGATGCTTCTGGCTTTCCTCTATCCGTTTTGCATAGAGCGACCTTATGCGCGGATTTTCCACCAGCTCGGCGTTGTTCTTATATTCGATTCCGCTGCCGTTGGCATATTCTCTTAAAGCCGGAAAGGCAGGAACAATAAGTGCGGACACAAATTTGCGCTGATCACCTATAACGGCAAGCTGTTCAATAAGCGGATCGGCTCCAAGCGCGCTTTCAATTGCCTGAGGCGCAATGTATTTGCCGTTCGATGTTTTGAACAGATCCTTTATTCGTTCAGTAAGCACAATCGCTCCGTTCTCATCAATGCGTCCGGCATCGCCGGTTCTGAAGTATCCATCGGCTGTAAAAGCTTCGGCTGTGGCTTCCGGTTTGCCGAGATATTCACGCATAACTGTTGCGCTTTTAACCAGAATTTCATTGTTTTCTCCAATTTTTACGTCAATTCCCGGAATTGGAGTTCCGGCTGTTCCTATTTCGTAGCCTATATATGGGAAGCAACTTACGGTGGCAGTGGTTTCCGATAACCCGTAGCCAATAACCATCGGAATGCCTACGCTGCGGAAAAATTCAACTATTGCCGGAGCTATAGGTGCGCCGGCAGTGGGGAAAATATTTCCGTTTTCCACTCCTATGAGCCGCTGCATTGGCCGAAGCACCTGACGGTAGAAGAACTTGTAGCGCAATTCAAGCATAAAAGGCACTTTCTTGCCAATTCTCACATAGTCGAGATTGCGCCTGCGTCCGGTTCGGATTGCCGAATTTAGAATCCATTTACGTAATCCTTTTATTGATTGCAGTTTTGTATGGATGGTGGTGTATACTTTTTCCCAGAAACGTGGAACGGAACACATGCAGGTGGGACGCACCTGAACCAATGCCTGCTGAATGGCACGCGTATCGAGATTTATGTAAACTTTAATGCCGCGATAGAGGCAGAAGTAGCACCATGCTTTTTCAAAAATATGGCTCAGGGGTAGGAAACAGAGCGAGGTGTCACGGTCCGACAGGGAAGTCAGGTAGTCGCGGTGCACTTTTAGCTGGGCATTGAAGCATGAATGTGGCAAAACTGCGCCCTTGGGTTCGCCGGTGGTGCCTGAAGTATAAATAATCACGGCAACATCATCAGCCGTGGCTTCCGAGGTGCGTTTTTCTATTTCGGGTTGCAGTTCATTTAACTCAACAGCTCCTCCGGCAATGAAATCGCTGAAGCTGCACACCTGTGAATCGGTTATAGGGGCTTCAGGTGCGTATACTATTATTTTTTTTAAATTCGGGCATTTTGGAAGCGCTTTCAAAGCTACGGCAAGTTGGGCGTCATCGCCAACAAAAAGCAGGCCGGCTTCACAATCGTTCACAATATATATAACCTGATCAAGGGAACTGGTGGAATAAATCGAGGCTGTTGCCATACGGAGGGCATAGGCTGCGAAGTCCGTTATCAGCACCTCCGGACGGTTGCCGCTGAAAACAGCAATGCGTTGCTGTTCCTTCATTCCTTCACGCAGCATGGCGGCTGCGCAATTGTTTACATCTCTGTTTACTTCTTTCCAGGTGTAGGGGAGCCATGTGGTGTTTTCTGCATCAGGTGCATAAAAGGCCTCGCGTCCGGCATCGGCAGCAAGGTGATCAGCCACTATGGTTGTCAATATATTGGTCATTACTAATCTCTTTTGTTCAACAAAGATAACCCCATTTGTTCCTAATTTTAACAAAGAATCCTATAAAAAGAGCAATCTGTTAACATTAGTTGTTTTTTAAGCGGATTAATTCACCATATTTAACCAATTGTGTCATATTTCATCAGGCCAAGGGCATGGTTTTCCGGTTGCTCTGAATGTGGGTCGCTGGGCTCCTGCTTCACGGAGACGGGTGCCTAATTCAGCGGAAAGTGTGTCGGCTATGTCCGGAAAAACTGACACGAGATTGGTTTTTTCACCAATGTCGTTTTTAATGTCGAACAATTCTTTTCTGCCATCGGTGTAGTAGTAGACCAGCTTCCACGGTCCACGCCTTATCGCACAGTTCAGATTGATTCCGGGTCCGTTATTGCCCCACACATTCGGAAAATTCCATATTAGACTTCTGTCATCTGAATTGGCTACAGTTTCTTCCTCCTTTATGAGCCATGAAAAACTTTTTCCGTCGATGTCGTGGGTTAATGTGGTGTCGGTGTTTCCGGCAATTTCAAGCAGAGTGGGAAAATAGTCCTCGATAATTACAGGGTAATCGGTTTTGGATGCCTGTGCTGTTTTGCCCGGCCATCGCACAATCATCGGAATCCGTACACCCCCTTCATGCATTGAGCCTTTTCCGGATGAAAGTGGTGTGTTTTGAGTGAAGGGTTCTCCGTCACGCCATTCAGGTTGTGTGGCGAGGCCGCCGTTGTCGCTAAGGAAAAACACCACAGTGTTTTCGGCCTGTCGTGTGCTGTCGAGGTAGCATAGCAAATCGTTCAGACTTTTGTCCATTCCTTCCACAAGTGATGCATAGGCGGCTTCTTTTTCACTTAATCCCTGTTTTATATATTTATTGAAAAAGCGTTCGTCACGGTCAATAGGTATATGCACGGCATAGTGTGCCATGTTAAGGAACCATGGCTGTTGAGGATGGTTGTTGCGGGCATCTTCCAACACTGAAATTGCTTCGCGGGTTAGTGCCTCGGTCAAAAATGTACCGCTGTTCCAGTATTTTTCGAGTCCGGGGGTAGACATCGGTGAATAAGGTTCGCCTTTTTCGTCGTGACCGAATCGTTTTTCGCTGAGATATGTTGCCAGTCCTCCGGCTCCGGTGCCGGTGATGTTCACGTCAAATCCCCAGTTCAATGGATTTTCGCCCGGCGTATCTTTGGCTCCGAAGTGAGCTTTGCCAACGTGTATTGTTCTGTAGCCCGCATCATGCAACCCTTGCACGTAGCTTCGTGCCACGTAGCTTTGTGAAACTCCCTCAACAGGTTGTATGCCGTTCAGATTCCAGTCAGGAAGGATAACCGTGTCGTTTGGCAGGTCGGTGGTCCGGTCGCGGTGAAGAGTCCAGTTCGTTACTTTATGGCGTGCATTGTTTATGCCGGTCATCAGGCTGCATCGCGATGCGGAACTTAGCGGGCATGCATAAGCCTGGGTGAATATTTTGCCCTCCGCTGCAAGTCTTTCCATTGCCGGGGTATGAAACTGACGGTTATAGAAAGTGGTGTCGCCGCTGAACGGAACCGAAGTGTCCTGCCAGCCCATGTCGTCGACAAGAAACAGCAAAATGTTGGGCCGTCCTTTATCTTCTGCTTTAAGCATGGGCGACAGCATGGAGGCTAATGCTATGGCGGCAATATGATGCTTCATGATTTCATGATGTTTTATTCACAAATTTAATGAAAATTGAACCCTGAGGCAGGTTTTTTGGTTAATTTTTTGTGTGAATTATAAAAATAGTTTACCTTTGCAATACGAAAACCTGATGTTTATTTGGCTCAAGGGTTTTGATATCACCATTCCAACTATTACATATTATATTTTTTAATAGTTCCGGTTCGCGGAATTTCCGGCAATAAGTCCGGTCGTTCGTTTATTCCTTTAATATTGAATTTATTTTCATAACGGCACACCATGTGCCTTTACACTCTCTATTAATATAGTTTATGTATAATATCTCCGACCTGAATGCTATGTCCGAGCAGGAGCTTAAGACAGTAGCCGAGTCAATGGGTATGAAAAAAATTGACACATCCGATAAGGATGCTCTTGTTTATCAAATTCTTGATCAGCAGGCTATTGATGCAGCTGTTACAGGTGCCGTTTCAAAGCGTGCGTCGAGGCAGATTAAGGATAAAAAAGAGGCTGCTCCCCGAAAACGTAAGCAGAATTCAGAGCCGCAGGCCGATGTCAAACCGGCATCCGAGGCTGAAAGCGCCGCGACTGTTACGAAGTCGGTTGCTAAGAAAGGGAAAAAGAAGGAAGATAAAACTCAGTCTGAAAATAACGAGGCTGAAAGCGTTGAAACCCCGAAGCGCCGGGGACGAAAAGCGAAAAATGCTGAAACTGTGACAGATTCTGAAACTGTTTCGACTGAGGATGTTGACTCGAAACCGGTTCAGAAACGTCAACGTCGTCAACGCATGGAAACTCCTCAACCGGTTGCTGAAAATGCAGTTCAGTTGCCGCTTGAACTGCCTGCTCCCGACGATCTGGCTTCCAAGACAGATACGGTTAAGGAGGAAACTGCGGAAGTCGCTCCACAGGAGCCTGTGAAGCTGGAAGAAACATCTGAACAGCAGCCAAACAAGCCTCGTCGCGATTTCCGGCCGCAGAAGGATTCGTCGTTAGGTGAATTTTTCCCTCGTTCCGAAGGCCGTAAGTTCGTGCCACGTTCGCAACGTGAGCGTGAGGAGGCCGCTAATGCACATGTTCAGCAGAATCAGCAGTCTCAGACACAACCTCAGCCGCAACCGCAGAATCAGGGTCCGGTGCTGATAAGTGAACCATGGATTCAGGAAAAGCAGCCCGGCAATCAGAAAAATAAGAAAAATAAGAACCGTAACAATCAGCCTCAGCAGCAGAATTACAAGTTGCCTCGCGATCCCGGTTATGATTTTGCTGATTTTATAACTGTTCAGGGTGTGCTTGAAGTAGAGCAGGGGGGGCACGGATTCCTTCGTTCCGCCGATTTCAACTATCTTTCTTCGCCTGACGATGTTTATCTGACTCAGCAGCAGATAAAGAGCTATGGACTTAAAACCGGCGACGTGGTTGAGGCTACCGTTCGTCCGCCACGTGAAGGCGAGAAATATTTCCCGCTTTGCAATGTGCTGATGGTAAATGGCCGTGAGCCGAAATATGTGCGCGACCGTGTTCCGTTCGAGCATCTAACACCGTTATTTCCCGATGAGAAGTTTGATTTGACTTCGGGCCGCACATCAAACCTTTCAACTCGTGTTGTGGATATGTTCTCACCCATCGGCAAAGGTCAGCGCGGTCTGATTGTCGCTCCGCCGAAGACCGGTAAGACCATCTTGTTGAAGGATATTGCAAATGCAATTGCAGAGAATCATCCGGAAACATATATCATGATTCTCCTTATTGATGAACGTCCGGAGGAGGTTACGGACATGAGCCGCAGCGTTAATGCCGAGGTGATCGCTTCTACATTTGATGAACCGGCCCACCGTCATGTAAAGATTGCCGGTATAGTGCTTGAAAAAGCGAAACGCCTGGTTGAGTGCGGTCACGATGTGGTTATTCTGCTTGATTCCATTACCCGTCTGGCCCGCGCATATAACACATGTGCTCCCGCTTCCGGTAAAATTCTTTCCGGCGGTGTGGATGCTAACGCTCTTCAAAAGCCCAAACGTTTTTTCGGTGCGGCCCGTAACATTGAGAATGGCGGTTCGCTAACAATAATTGCTACTGCCCTCACTGAAACGAGTTCTAAAATGGATGAGGTTATATTCGAAGAGTTCAAGGGAACCGGCAATATGGAGCTTCAACTCGATCGCAAACTCTCTAACAAACGTATTTTCCCGGCAGTGGATATCATGGCTTCATCAACCCGACGCGATGATTTGCTGCTGCGTGATGAAACCCTCAACCGCATGTGGATTCTGCGTCGTTTCCTCTCTGACCGTACGAGCATCGAGGCTATGGAATTTATAAAGGACAGAATGGAACGGACTTCTGATAACGATGAACTTCTACGCACTATGGGTGACTGATTTATCGTTTGATACAATATGACTGAGGCGGCCTTACCATCTGTAGGGTCGCCTCAATTCTATTATGGGAAAGCTGTGATTATTTCAGAATACCTGAAGCTGCCCCGCCTGCCTGATAAGCTTCGTTTTCGGCTTTCACTTTTTTACCGAACGAGAAGGAGTAGGTTGCCATTATCTGGAAAAATCCGGCGTAGGATGAAGAGTAGATGTAGCGTGTCGAGTCATAATATTTGCTGTTCATCACGCCTTTTGTGGCATACTTGTTGTAGACAAGGAAATTACGGGTGTAAAAGCGGAATTTCCAATTCTTTATGTTATAATTTATCTGAAACGTATATGACTGACGGGGTTTCATCCATGTTCCAACCATACAGCCGTCGGGATAGCCTTGCGGGGTGGCGTAAGTTGCTCCGAATGTCACGTTTTTAAGATAATAGAACGCTGAAAGCGATCCGGTTGGATTCGATTTTGTCCAGTTATAAGGTGTGCCGTTGTGAGCCTGATCCATATACAATGCCGCTCCGATTTGCAGGTTATTGTTGAAAAAGCGAACATAACCTTGAAAACCATAAGTCCATTGTGCGTAGCTTCCCATAGGTTGCTTTATGGTTCGCAGAATGCCGTCCGGCGTTGATTCATAATCGTATACGTAACGGTTGCCTACAATCCATGAATATGCGAAAGCCGATATGCTGCTGCGGTTGTTGGGAATCAGTGTGTACACTCCTTGAAACTGTAACGAGTTCATAGGATACAACTCCGGGTTTCCTGTGTAGCTCATCAGCGGATTTGCCTGCACAACAGCAGCACTTCTGTAGCTTGACGATGGAATTGATTTGTCATATTCCAGCTCAAATGAAAGTGAATTCTTTTTGTTGAACGCATATTGCAACGCAATGGTTGTCCATGGTGCGGTTGTGTTGTCGGAAATAGTTCCGTATTCCGATTTGTCCCAGTTAAGTCCGATTCCCAGTGAACCGCTCAGCTTGTCGGAACTGTAACTGTAGGTTACTCCGGGGCCAACCCTATAGGTGCGCGCCTTATCCGATATGTTTGATGTGCCGGAGTATGTTGTTCGGTTCTGCAGGAATCTGCCCTTGACCATTCCCTTTATTGTTCCGGCTTTGCCGAATGAATGGGTCAGTGTCAGATCGCCCGAAAACTGGTGTGAGTCGTCGACAGCTCCGTTTATAATGGCGTTGAGGCCGCTTTCCGAATAAATTGAATTCTGATCGGTGTGCGAGTATGCATAGTTGGGGTTGAATGTTATGGAACTGTTGTGTGGAAGCATGAAGAACCAGTAGCCGTAGTAAGAAACGGAATTATTCTTCTTCTTTACATCCGAGTAATAATTGGTTTGTTCATATTCAGCAGGGGTGTATGTAACCGTTCCCGAATTATAGAGTTTCGGATTATTGTAAAACTGCATGGAAATCATGTTGCTCATCGACACTTTGTCTGTTTTGTAAAGTGCCTTCAGTGAGCCCCAGTAAGTGTTATACTTATCTCTCGATTTGTCAACTTCGGTTTTACGTCCTATTTCCTTTATTGAACCGTCGGGCTGCAGCAGACGGAATGTCTCGTCGGTATCTTCGTATGATTTGTTGTTGTCGAAGAAAAATGGTCCGCCGGCCCAGTCGAATGTCATTTTTTTATATTGTATTTTGGCGTAGGTATTTAGCTGACGTGATGTTACGAAATTATCATAGTAAATTCCTTTTACATAGCCACCATACTCATATTTTTGCATAATCAGGTTGAGCACGTGGGCATTTCCCTGAAAGCGCGGGTCGGCGGGAAAGTCATAGTATTCCACACGCTTCACATCGTTTATTTCTATGCCTGACAGGTCATTATCCGTAGCAGGCACGTAGTCGATGTATATTTCGACCGGTTGTCCGGTTACGGTAACCAGCTCCTCACCCATTCTGAGCTGCGGAATTGCCATGTGATTGATAAGTTGCTGCGCCGTTTGTGATGCTCTTTTCTGTTTGGATGTGGGTATATAAACAGATTTGTCGGAATATAACCGGGCGTTGTCAGCTTCAACTTTAACCTCACTTAACGCGATGGAGTTTTCAGGCAAAACAATTGTGCCGGCAGCGAACTGGTTGAATGGTTTAATTACGGTTTTATAACCCAGACATGAAATTTTTCCGATAACTTTTTCTTTGTCGCATGGAATTGAAAACCGTCCGGCATGGTCGGTGATTCCATAGGTTATGACCGACGAGTCGTTAGGCGACAGGAGCATGACGGTTGCCGCCACCACCGGTTCTCTGTCGCTGCCTATGGCGCGTCCGGTGTAGATATATTTTCCATGCTGCAGGGCTTCAACATATATGTGTTCTCCGCTTTTAATAACTGAAATGGGGTTGAGTCCCACCAACCGGTGCATTGCATCGAGGGGGTCGTCGGTGTGGATTTTAGCAGAGGTTCTGTAGCTGTCGAGTTCCTTGTAGATGAACGAAATGTTTACATCGGGATGTTCCTTGCATATTTTTACCAGGGCAGCCGATATGGGAGTGTTGTTGAACGAATAGTTGAATTTCGCAGCATTGGCTGAAATGAATGTCATTAAAGCCAGCAGTAAAGTGGTAAGGGCTTTCATTTCAGTCAATTGTCAGGGTGTTGCCGTTAAGTGTTATATTTATCTGTTCGAAAGTGTTTAACTGAGAAACCACTTCATCGAGAGGAAGTGATTGGTCGAGTTTATAATACAGGTGCAGGTCGGCTGCCTCCTGATTATTGAATTTCGCTTTAACTCCATAGCTCTCCTCAATCGTTTTTATGATGGTCTTAAGGGTTTCATCTTCAAATGTCACAGGTGCGGAAATAACTCTGACAGAGGTGTCGCGGTGTATAACGCCACCGGCGGTTGAAACGTTATCGGCTGATTCGGTCACAACGGCTTCGGTGACCGAATCAGTTGTCGATTTATCATCACCCGAAGCAAGGGTTATGGCAATGCCGGCACCAACTGCCAGAAGTGAACTGCCTATAATCAATGCCACTGAAGCGGCCCGGCTGCCGAAAAAGGACAGACGTCGGCTGCGTGTGATCATTGCGTGTTTGTCAGCGAAATGTCTCCATTCCTTTTCCACGTCTAAAGTTTTTTCACTCTCCAATGCGGAATCGGTTTTACACAGAATGTTGTACATGTCGCGGAGTTCCGCATCGATCATGATTTCATTCAACTGCCCGGCAGTGTATTTTTCAGGATGCTCTATAACATCAAGCAGAAGTTCATATTTATCCATCTTTATTCAGTTTTTTGCGTATTATTGTTAAAGCGTTGCGGAGATGTTTATAAACGGCCGTTTCACTGATGCCTAACTCAGCTGCGATTTTTGCGAACTGAAAGCCGTTGTTGAAGCGCAGTTCCATAACTTTTTTAGCCATAGGTGAAAGGTCATCGGTTATAAGGCGGTTTATTGTAGCCATCGTCTCCTCGTCGGGCCAATCATCGGCATCATACTCTTCATCTTCAAGAAAGAATCTGTTTATGATTCTTTGGTGAATCGAGCAATTCCGGATATGGTTCAGGCATCGGTTTCTTACAGCACGTATGAGATAGCTCTCTGATTTTAATGTGTCGGGGTTATTATAGATCAAGGCTTCGAACACATCATGCACCATGTCGCGCGCAACATCTTCATCGTGCAGAAGTGCTATCGCAACCTTGTGCAAACGCGCATAATGTGTTTTAAAAAGCTGTTCTATTTGGTTTATGTCTGTCATACACCTATTAGACACATATCTTTTGCTTAACTAAACCTTAAGATGAATAATTTTAAATAAAAACTGCATCTCCGGGGGGAAATGCAGCTTTCAATAGTTATTAACTGATTTTTATTCTATGGTGAATGTTTTCGGAGCAAGACCTTTTACCTTTTGTTGGTACATGCCGCCGTTTTCAGCCACTTCAATCATAACGTCGTATGAAACCATCTGGTCACCGGCGTTTATTCCTGCAGTGAATCCGCGGAACACCGGACCTATTTCTCTCGACCAGGTGCCGCGTACGTTTTCAACCGAGTCTGTCTTTACCACACCGCCCTCAAACACGATGAATTTTATTTTATTGTTGCCGGCGTTGTTTGGCACATAAGCGGTGTAACGCACCATAAATCGGTCTGTTTCTTTATCGTCGTTACAAGATGATACGAACATGCCTGTAACAATTATTGTAGACAGAAATAGTAAGTTTCGTAAAAATTTCATATTTTCTGGTTATTTATTAACTTGAAAAACAGGTTTTCCGGTGGCGAAGAAGTCCACAATCTGACGGGCGGCGGCAATGCCGGCGTTAATGTTGGCTTCGGCGGTTTGCGCGCCCATCTTTTTAGGAGTGAAGAAAACACGTCCCTCGCATTCCTTTTCAAACTTTTCGGCTGAATCAGGCCGTATGTCGGCAACATATTTAAGGTCGGTCCGCGTGTTCATAGCTTCGAGCAACCCTTCTTCGTCGATAACTTCCTTGCGGGCGGTATTTACAAGCACGCCTCCCTTTGGCATGAGTTCGACGAGTGTCTTACCCACGGATTTGCGGGTTTCGGCAGTTGCCGGTATATGCAGTGAAACAACATTGTTGTTTCTGTAAAGTTCCTCAACCGTATGGACAGGAGTTACACCCGCCTCAATCATTACTTCATCAGAACAATATGGATCGAGCGCCGACACCTCCATGCCGAAGCCTTTGGCTATGCGCGCAACGTTGCGGCCAACTTGTCCGAAAGCATGTATTCCGAGCTTTTTCCCTTTCAATTCCGAACCTGATGCTCCGCTATACATCTGGCGTACAGCCATGACAAGCATGCCGAAAACAAGTTCTGCAACAGCATTGGCGTTTTGTCCGGGTGTGTTTTCAACAACTACTCCGTGAGCGGTGGCCGACTCGAGGTCAACATTGTCATATCCTGCGCCTGCACGAACCACTATTTTCAGATTTTTAGCGGCATCAAGCACTTGGGGAGTAACTTTGTCGGAACGTATGATAAGGGCGTCGGCATCCGACACAGCCTCACACAATTCAGCCGGATCGGTATATTTTTCCAACAGCACGAGCTCGTGTCCGGCTCCTTCAACAACTTTTTTTATACCCTCCACTGCCTCTTTGGCAAAGGGCTTTTCAGTCGCTACAAGTACTTTCATAACGTTTAGTTTTTTGATTCGAATTCTTTCATGGCATCGACAAGAACTTTCACGCTTTCAAGCGGGAGCGCGTTGTAAAGCGAAGCGCGGAATCCACCAACCGACCGGTGTCCCTTAATGCCGACTATTCCTTTTTCCGATGCAAACTCTATGAACTTGCTTTCGAGTTCCTTATATTCGGGTTTCATAACGAAGCATACATTCATAATGGAACGGTCGGCGGCATCGGGCACTGTGGCTACGAACATGCGGCTTGAATCGATGGTGTCATACAGCAGTCCGGCTTTTTCAAGGTCCATTTTTTCAAGCACCTTTACACCGCCTAAATCCTTATAGTAGCGTAGGGTCTGGAGCGCTGAGAAAATAGGAAGCACGGGCGGGGTGTTGAACATTGATCCTTTTTTAATGTGCGTGCGATAGTCGAGCATGGTGGGGATAGGACGGTCAACGTGGCCGAGAGCCTCATCACGGACAATTACTATTGTAACGCCGGCGGGAGCCAGATTTTTCTGTGCGCCTGCATAGATAAGGTCGTATTTTGCAATATCAACCGGACGTGAGAATATGTCGCTCGACATGTCGGCTACAAGGCGTACCGGGCTCTCCGGGTCGTAGCGCATTTCAGTGCCGTAGATGGTGTTGTTCGAAGTGAAGTGGAAATAGTCGGCATCGGCAGGGATGGTATAGTTTTTGGGAATGTAGTTGAAGTTGGCATCCTTTGATGATGCCACCACATCGACTTCACCGAACAGTTTGGCCTCTTTTATTGCATTTGTAGCCCATGTTCCGGTTTCAAGATAAGCTGCTTTTTTTGCAAGCAGGTTAAAGGGAACCATGCAGAACTGCATGCTTGCGCCTCCGCCGAGAAACAGCACCGAATAGCCTTCAGGCACATCGAGCAACTCTTTTACAAGAGCCATTGCCTCATCTATTACGGCTTGAAATTCTTTGCTGCGGTGGCTGACTTCAAGAACCGATAATCCGGTTCCGGCAAAGTTTATAATTGCATCGGCTGTGTTCTTGATTGTGTAGGGACTCAGAATAGAGGGACCTGCATAAAAGTTATGTTTCTTCATATCATTTATATGTTTTGAAAGTTTGTGTCAGTTAATGATAAATTCGTCAATGAACAGCCATGCGCCGGGGCGCGGGTTCTGTCGGGCTTTCATCCGGACATATCGGGCCGTAACAGACAGGGGAGTGCCGTAGTCCTTAACGGTTATTTTGCCGTATGTCGGATCAAAATCGGTGTCGATGCGCACCGGATCGCTGAAATTCTTGCCATCTGTGCTTGTGGAAATTTCCACATATTCCGGCAGCTGAATCCAGGCGCCTGCCGTTTGCAGGAAGGATGCATTCGCGAAGTGAAGATTCTTCTGTTCGCCAAGGTCGATAATAATGTCCATATCCTCCTGAGTTCCTTGCCAGCGTCCGTCGCTGTATCCCCAGCCGGCTCGCACTCCGTCGGTAAGTGTTTTGTCGCCGGCAGCTTTATATTGCCCGGCATATCCGCTATTGTAAATCACTTTCGCTCCTTTGGCAAGATGATTGACCGGAGAAAGACTTTCGTGGCGTTCTCCATATTCGTTTGCCAGATCAAACACATTATAGCCGGCGGCTTTCATCTGTGCATTGTGCAGGAGGGCACGTCTGTGGAAATCGGTGTAATTTTTTTCCGGATTGCTCCAGCCGATCTCAGCGGTGGCATATGTGCGGGGATAGTAAAGATATTCAGCCAATGAGTCGCTTGTCACTCCCTCGCCCCATACACATGCCTGCACACCTTTCAGATGATGGGCCTTGTCCGGAGCTATGGCACTGTCGAGCGGCTCATAGGAGTAAACTTTTGTCAAAGGTGTGTAGCTGCCTCCCAGCTCACGAATCGGAGCATCTTGCGATGAACTTATGTAGCAGTACGCTCCCGGGGTCATTATTACATCATGACCGCTGTTAATCGCTTTAATCCCACATTCGGTGCCGCGCCACGACATTACTGTAGCATTCGGAGCGAGACCTCCTTCAAGAATTTCATCCCAACCAATTATGCTTTTTCCCTTTGAGTTGAGATATTGCTCCATGCGTTTAATAAGATAGCTCTGCAGTTCGTCAACGTTTGCCAATCCCTCCTGTTCCATGCGTTTTTGACAGTCAGGACATGTTTTCCAGGCATCTTTCTCCGCTTCGTCGCCACCTATATGAATATATTCTGAAGGGAAAATTTCCATTGTCTCGTCAAGAACATCCTTTAGAAATGTGTAGGTCGCCTCTTTCCCCGGACAAATATCCGGACCTTTTCCATTACATGAAAACTCGGGATATGCTGCCACAACTTCGTCGCTGTGCCCCGGCATCTCAATTTCCGGAATAATTGTTATGTGACGTTTGGCGGCGTAGTCAACCAAATCGCGTAACTGATTTTTGGTATAGTAGCCCCCCTCGGCACGCGGATCGGTTTCATCGCAGTAGGTTGCTCCGTTTTTCCGCCACTCCCTGTATGTGCGTTGCGGCCGCCATGCCGCATAGCTGGTGAGGCGGGGATATTTATCGACAGGCATGCGCCATCCGGCGCCATCGGTGAAATGCAGATGCAGGCGGTTCATTTTTAGAGCGGCCATTGCGTCGATCTGTTTTTTAAGGAATTCCGGGGTGCGGAAATGACGGCTAACATCGAAATGCAGCCCACGGTAAGGGAAACGGGGACTGTCGGTAATGGTTCCGCATTGTATGCCGCACGAGTCATCAATGGAAAGATGGGCCATCTGCAACAGCGTCTGAACACCGTAAAAAGCTCCGGCTTCGCCCGGTGCCGTTATCGTTATTTGTTTCGGAGTGATGTTTATTGTGTAGGATTCATCGTCCGGATTATCTCCGGCTGTTATGTCTACTAAGGCTTTTTTGTTTTTATTTACTGAAAACTGTTGCGTTTCAAGCCAGTTTTTCAGAGATGTGCCATTGTTTCCTTTAATGTTGAAAGTCAGTTGATTTAAAGTGTTTATAACGATTTCGCCTTTGGTTTCTTTCACCACTGACGGACGCGGCAGGACATCATGCCCCGAAATGGCTGCGTTTATATTGTTAAACCAGCCGGCAATGAATAGAATCGTTAAAAATACACCGGTTTTCATTCTGAAATATAAGTTGTTGTGTTAATATGTCAGTTTATAACAAATTCATCAATAAACAGCCACGCGCCGGGGCGTGAATGTTGGCGGGCTTTCAGCCGGACGTATCTGGCGGTGGTGTTTAGCGGAGTGCCGTAGCTCTTGACAGTTATTTTGGCATACGAGGGATCAAGATCGGTGTCTATGCGCACCGGTTCGCTGAAATTCCTGCCATCTGTGCTCGTGGATATCTCTACATATTCCGGCAGATGAATCCAGGCGCCTTCCGAATGCATGAAGGTGGCTTGTGCGAAATGCAGCGGTTTCTGCTCGCCGAGGTCAACGGTTACGTCCATGTTTTCAGTGGTTCCTTGCCAGCGTCCGTCACCGTTTGCCCAGCCTCCGCGGATGCCGTCGGTAAGCGTTTCGTCGCCTGCAGCTTTATAGCGGTCGGCATATCCGCTTTTGTAAATTACTTTCGCACCTTTGGCAAGATGATTCACCGGCGAAAGGCTTTCGTGACGTTCGCCATATTCATTGGCAAGGTCGAACACATCATAACCGTCGGCCTGCATCTGTGTATTGTGACGCAGGGCGCGTCGGTGAAAGTCGTTATAATTCTTTTCGGGGCTGCTCCACCCAATTTCCGCTATGGCATACGCGCGCGGGTAATACATGTGTTCGGCATGTGAATCTTCAGTTACGTATTCACTCCATAAATTTGCCTGCACTCCTTTGAGGTGTTTGGCTTCGTCAGCAGTTATGGCACTGTCGATCGGCTCATATGAATAGACCTTTGCCAGCGGAGTGTAGCCGCCGATTGAAACAGGCTCGCGGAAAGGAGCGTCCTGCGAATAGTCAATGTAGCAATAGGCGCCGGGAGTCATTATCACGTCGTGCCCGCTTTTTATAGCTTTGATACCACCTTCGGTGCCGCGCCACGACATTACCGTTGCGTTCGGTGCCACACCACCTTCAAGAATTTCGTCCCAGCCTATTATGTTCCGTCCTTTTGAATTAAGGTAACGTTCTATGCGTTTGATAAGATAGCTCTGCAGTTCGTCGACATTTGCCAGACCTTCCTGCTCCATCCGTTTTTGACAGTCGGGGCAGCTTTTCCATTGTTCTTTCCCTGCTTCGTCACCACCTATGTGAATATATTCTGAAGGGAAAATTTCCATTGTCTCATCAAGAACATCTTCAAGAAATTTGAAGGTAGCTTCTTTTCCGGGGCATAGATCCGAGCCTTTTCCGTTGCATGAAAATTCAGGGTAAGCGGCCACGACTTCTTCGCTGTGTCCCGGCATTTCAATTTCAGGAATGATTGTGATGTGGTGTTTGGCGGCATAGTCAATTAAGTCGCGTAGCTGACTTTTTGTGTAATAGCCACCTTCAGCCCGCGGGTCTGTTTCATCACAATATTCGGATCCGTTATCACGCCAGTCCTGCCATGAGCGTTGCGGACGCCAGGCTGCGTAGTTTGTGAGGCGGGGATATTTGTCGACAGGCATGCGCCATCCTGCACCATCGGTGAAATGCAGGTGCAGGCGGTTCATCTTTAAGGCGGCCATTGCGTCGATCTGTTTTTTAAGGAATTCCGGAGTGCGGAAATGGCGGCTTACGTCGAAATGCAGTCCACGATAGGTAAAGCGGGGAGTGTCGGTAATTGTACCGCATTGTATTCCGCATGAGTCCTCTATGGCCGAACGAACCATCTGCAACAGTGTCTGAACACCGTAAAAAGCTCCGGCCTCACCCGGTGCCGCTATGGTTATGCGCTTTGGTGCGATGGTAAGGGTATATGATTCATTGGCAGAATCTGTGCCGGCCTTTATGTGCACTAATGCTTTTTTTGTAGCCGCTGTTTCAAAAGTCTTTGCTTTTAGCCAGGCGCCAAGTTGTTCGGTATTACCGGTAAGGCTGAAAGTCAGCTGATTCAGGTCGGTGATTTGTATTTCACCTTTGCTGTTTTTTATCTCTGTAGGGCGGGGGAGCACATCGTTCCCGCAAATGGCTGCGTTTAGGTTGCAGAACCAGCCGGTTATGAGCAAAATTGCAAATAGTACACCTGTCTTTTTCATTTCTCAAAGTTAAGAAATTTGTGTTGATTACCCGCAATATGCCCTGTGTTTTTTTGTTTTCTAAAGTTGTAAAAATTAAAAAAACGTGAAAATCACCATTATAGATTAAACTTGGTTATGTTTGCCTTGTCAGTTATATCAGAAAACAAATTAATAACCCTACTTAAAATTAGAATTATGACTAAGAAAATTATGACACTTGCCGTTGCTTTTGCAACTATGTTCTCTCTCTCATCGTTCGCGCAGACAACAGAAGGTTGCAAGAAGGAAGGAAAATGCGTTAAAACTGAAAAATGCGAAGGAAAGAAGGATTGCAAAAAGAACAGCAAGAAGGGCGAGAGAAAAGATTGTAAGAAAGGTGATATGAAGAAATGTTTCAATCCTTTCCAGGGAATTGAACTTACGGCCGACCAGCAGACGAAGCTTAAGGCGATTCCTACTCCACGTGAGGTGATGAAGGCTTCAAAAACTGAAAAAACCGCTGTAAATGTGAATCCGCAGGATTTTGTAAAAACCGTCCGCAAAGATTATCTGCAGCAGGTTCAGCAGGTTTTAACTCCCGCACAATATGTTCAGTTCCTCGAAAATAGTTTCGTGAACCAGCGTGCCGGTCATGGCGCAAAGGGCGTTAAA
The DNA here is from genome assembly GCA_964564465.1 of uncultured Bacteroides sp. Classification (GTDB taxonomy): domain Bacteria; phylum Bacteroidota; class Bacteroidia; order Bacteroidales; family Muribaculaceae; genus Paramuribaculum. The sequence continues at coordinate 72,642 of CAZMAO010000004.1, read as the reverse complement.
GGTGACAGAGGAATGAAAAAAGGAGCTAAAGGACATCATGGTCAGCACGATAAAAAGGGTCCGCGCCATGATATGAAAGGTGACCGCGTGCGTAAATAACTGATATAATGTGTAATGATAAACTAACTTTGTGTAAGGTGCTCGTGTAGCACCTTTTTTGTTTTCCGTATTTACTGTTGCCGGTCATCCAACCATCAGGTTGTAGCGGTAGCTCCATCCTTGGGTTGAATTCCTGAGCATAACGCTGACCATACCGTTGAATTTTGCAGCAATTTCCGCCAGGGCGTTTTTAAGATGCGAAACGCTGCGGATTCCGCTCAGGCGAATGTTCGCAAGTGTGCGGCCAAGCTGGACGATTGTTACGAAGATTGTGTCGGATTGGGTGATGTGTTTCATTTTACAGGAATATATTTTGTTTGTTTTCAATGCAAAAGTATATTCCTGGTGGGCATTAATTACGCCCACTATATATAATGAATCACAAAATCATGGTTTTCTGATTTTAATTGAAGATTCTGCAGATAAATTCAAATGCAAACGGAATAAATGATCCGAGCAGTGCGATTGCTGCGATTATGATACTTATCATGGCAATTTTAATATTGTTTGGCATGCAGCCCCTCAGGCCGTTATATAATTTAGAAACGTGGACTGATTTACCACATCTGCGAAAGACGGTCCTGAGAAAACCTTGAATGCGAGAAATGAAAATAGCAGCCCACGCTATAGCGTGAGAACCGCCTTGTTATCTCTTGCATTCGTTGAAAATTTCTCAGGTTTTCTTCCGCAAGATAAGCAAAACGTTTCTTTACTTATTCTAAAATATGTCGCGACAAAACTAACTTGTCGCGACAAAGATAAATTTTATATGTGAATCTGCAAAATAATAACAGCTTATTCGGAAATAAAACTGCCTCTATCAGATTCCGTAATCGAACGGCAAGCACCGTTGAAGATATTCGCGGGCCTGGGTCCATGGAACAAACATTGTGTCTGTGCCTGCCATAAGCGGAACAGGCACTTCATTGAGCTGGGCGCGCAGATAGTAATTCCCTTTTTTTGATTTGAAAAGTACAAGCTGCAGGTTCGCAGCCATCGGAACCACATAAAAGTCGCGCCAATGCAGGCCAACCGTGTCGAAATAATTTGTAAGGTAATAGCACCCTTGCATGCGCATCAGGGCCAGCAGGGGCATAAGTGTTTCGGCATGTCCGAATCTAAGCTGAACGGGTGCGATGGATTGCGGATTTTTTATGAATTCATCGAATGTACGTACAATGTCATCAAGAAGCGGTGCGGAAATGTCGGAAGGAATTGTGCTTAAGGTTGAAGCGCTCCGTTTAAGATAGTGCGACAGGTTTGTTACGCTCCATAATTCGTTCTGATCGGTTGATTTGAGAAACGGAGCAGGATTCACAGCCATGTCGATAGGCGCAAGCGAAGTGAGCACGGCGAATTCAGCTAAAGCGGCATCCTGAGCTTCGTCGATGGTAAACAGATCGGCAATTGGTTTGGCGCTCAGGCGTCCTAAAGCCTCGACGGGTGTCTGCTGGCGTGTGAATTGTGAAATTGCATTTGCAAGCTGATCGCTTTCCAAAAATTCCCTGAAAGGCTCGCTGAGGTCGAAGAACCGCACCATAGGCGAATTGCAGCGACCGGATAGAGTGGAGACATCTATGTGGTTATCGAGCCGCGAAAGCTGATGCACGAATTCATACATGCTCATTATGCAACGTGGGGAGTAGCTGCTTATGGCGTTTACCCGGCTGTCCTTGAACAATGGCCGGTAGTTCTGAAGCATACGTGCAGCAATTCCTCTCTGCTCGGCCACACCGAGTGCGCTCAACGCTCCCCAGCGGCCGGAGCTTGCTTCGACAAGACGGTCGGTGATGGTAAGAAGATTCTTACCGGTTGCGTTCAGTCCCGTGTTTTCATCGATTTTAACAAGGGCTTGCCTGAGTATAGTGCTTTGCTTCGCGCTCGACGGATAACGTGAGCCGTGCCGTCCTACATGGTTAATCATAACCGGCACAAGGGTGTCGGGATAAGCGGCTGAAACAGTTGGAACAGGATAGGGACGGAATGTGCCGAGACATTCTTCCCAACTGTAGTTTGTTGCCGTAGGGTCTGCTGCCCACAGTGTCGCGCAAAGTGCGAGTGCAATGGTGAATACTGTTTTTCGAATCATTTTTGTTATATTTGCGTAGTCAAAAATAGTTATTTATGACCGATTTGCAAAATATTGAAACTGAAATTGCTTGCGGAAGCCTGCAGAAAGCCATTGATTCCCTGATTCATTACACGTCTGAAAATTCAGCAGATGCGCATGCTTTTTTTCTGTTGGGCAAAGCCTTCTGGAAAGCCGGAGAGCGTTCGAAGGCTGTGACAGCCTATAGTGAGGCGGTGTCAATCGACCCTGATTCACCTGCCCGTCTGGCTCTTGTTCAGGCACAAAAGGTCGAGCAGTTTTTTAACCCCGACCTTTTGAACCCTTAATTTTTATTTTTTTAGAACAGATAGGCTGCGGTTACTGTCCAATAGCGGTTTTTTCCGTTAATGCCGGCGCTGCTTGTGGTTCCGATCGCTTTCATGGCTTTGGTGAGACCCAGGCCGTAGCTTGCACCGATCTGAACATGTTTAACCAGTTCAACACCGAAACCGAAGTTCCACGCAGTGTCATATTTTTTGTTCTGGAAATCTTTAAAAGCTTTTTTCGAGGTGAGAATCGATACGCTCGGTCCCGTGGTGAGGTATGGACGTACGATGTTGTTTATCACCGGAATGTTGAGTTTATATTTGAGATTGAGAGGTATTTCAATGTAATCACGGTCATTTTTAAAGCTGCCGTTGGCCTCTTCGAAACGTGCGTTGCGGCGCACATAGCGGACACCGAGATCGGCTCCTACACCAACAACAGGAACAGTGAATTCAACAAGCGCACCAACATTGAAGCCCATGCGGTTTTCACCGGAAAAAACATCTTTGTTAAAGTGAAGGGTGTTTACGTTTGTTCCAACCTGTAAACCATACTTAAACTGAGCCTGTGCGCTGAATGCGGTGCAGAAAACTGCAACGAATGCGATAACTGCGCTTAAAATTGATTTTTTCATTGTTAAATTATGTTTATTGTTCCGGATGCAAAATTACACAAAATTCGGTATTGTGCAACAAAAAAAAGCGGTTCACATCTTTTTAAATGCAAACCGCTATGGGGTGTTTTTGAAAGCTGTTTGAAAAATTTCAATTTATTTTACAACATCATTGAGCTCTGCACCGGCTTTGAATTTAACTGTTTTGCGTGCAGGGATTTCAATAACTTCCTTTGTGCGGGGATTGATGCCTTTGCGTGAGCCTTTCTCTGTTACGGTGAATGTGCCGAAGCCAATCAAAGCAACTTTTTCGCCTTTGGCGAGTTCTTCACTAACGGTATTTACGGCAGCTTCCAAAGCGGCTTTGGCCTGCACCTTGCTGAGGTTTGCCTTTTCGGCGATTGCATTTACGAGCTCAGTTTTGTTCATTGTTAAAATGTTTAATGATAATTTATTAGACTATTGTGGCACAAATATAATATTTTAATATTGTTTTTCAAATTAAATTTTACTAAAAATTAAAAAATATTGAATTTTTCCTGCATTTTCCTAATTTTTTGCACTAAAATGTCCATTTTTCGTAATTTTGTGCATAATATAATTCTTTGAATAATGTTCGGTAATTTTTCAAATCTGTTCCGCAATCTCCCTCCCGTAACTAAAAATCTTATAATTATCAATGTAATTATATGGATATTCATGCAGTTGTGCGGAGCCGGCACCAATGCCTTCATTCACGATAATCTTGCGCTTCATTATTTCAGTGCGTCCGATTTCAATGGCGTTCAGCTTGTAACCTACATGTTTCTACACGCAGGGTTTTTACATGTTTTTTTCAATATGTTCACCCTGCTTATGTTCGGCATTGCGCTTGAGCGCTCTATGGGTAGTCCCCGATTCCTGTTCTATTACATTACGTGTGGCATAGGCGCAGCTCTTGTTCAGGAAGGTGTGTGGGCGCTTACATGGTTCGACACATGGAGCAAGGAACTGGCAATATATAATCATACGGATGTGTCGGTTATGCGCAATGCCATTGTTCAGGCAATGGACATGGCTGAGCCGCTGCCATTTCTTAACAGCATGATAACGGTAGGTGCTTCTGGTGCGGTTTTCGGCGTTCTTCTCGCCTTCGCTATGATTTATCCCAATCTGCCTACTTACATTATGTTTATTCCTTTCCCGATAAAGGCTAAATGGATGGTTCTGGGCTACGGCGCGATAGAACTTCTGCTTGCTCTTTCAGTGCCCGGAAGCACTGTGGCGCATTTCGCGCATCTCGGAGGAATGATTTTCGGATTCCTTCTGATTTATTACTGGAAGAAGAAAGGCGACATACATGTTATCTATTAACCGAGTTGCGGTGATGACTTTTCCCCGCATAGCCGTGTGGCTCGTGGGTTTGAATGTAGGTGTGTGGATGTTCCTTTCACTCCTCTCGTTCATGTTGCCGGTCGGATATTTTGAGGCGTTGTTGCGATTTGGCTTTGAACTTCCGGCATCTCCTGCCATCTTCGTCGGACGTCCGTGGACTCTTGTTACATACGCCTTTGCTCAACTCTCTTTCTTGCATCTGTTTTTCAACTGCATTGTCGTAGGGTGGGGAACGGTGCTGGTGGCTTCGGCAGTTGGAACTGCAAGAGCACTTGCCGTGTATTTTGCCGGAGCTATTGCCGGAGGGGTAGCTTTTATGATTGTATCGGCCTTTATGCCTGCAGAGCATGAATTTCTTATAGGTTCGAGTGCGGCTGCCATGGGATTGGTCGGGTCGGTAGCTTGCCTGATGCCTCAAAGGGTGGTAGAAGTATTGCCGGGTCTTTCAGTGAGGCTTTTGTGGATTTGCATCGCGCTTATTGCCGTAGATATCATATTGGCTATCGCTCCCTTGAATCCTGCCCGTGTGGCACATTTGGGTGGCGCTTGTGCCGGTGCGCTTGCTGCGGTTATTATCCGTTTTTTATCTGTTCGAAAAGAAAAGAAGGGGAAAGTTCCGGATCATATTCTAAAAAAAGTGCGTCAGTCGGGATTGTCATCGCTAACGGCACAGGAGCGGATGCGGCTGTTCGATTTAAGGTCGGCGCACAAATTTAAATAACGGTTGTGGTTATGAAGTTACGAAGAACTATGCGTTTATTGGCTGGGTTGGTTGTGATCATGCTATGGCTTGCGGTCGTGGCATCGGCGTGGTCAAACCACATTAGCCCGATGCGAAGCGCTATTGCTCCGTTGGCCTATATGGTTTTCCCTATTATTTTGATTATAGGATTGATTCTTGTTCCTGTCACATTTTTCTGGTCAAGGAAACTTGCTGGAGTTGGTGTGGTTTTGCTGGCTTGTTGTCTGCCGCAGGCGCTGACTTTCTGTCCGTTGCATTTTTCACGCACTGTGGTTGATGAGAGTGTGTCGACCGACACCTTCAGCGTAATGACTTTCAACGGATATTATTTCAATTCATATATTAATGTGTCGCGCGATTCTATTGCGGCCGATGAGGCTGTGATTGCTATTCTTAATGCCGACCCCGACATTGTCGTGCTTCAGGAGGTGTTTACTTTCGATCCGTTTGCAATAGGCCGTAAAAAGGTTTCGCCCGCGCTCTCCGCGCAAGTAAGGGCGTTTTATCCTTACAGGGAATTTACAAGCAATGCTTTGGCAATCATGTCGAAATATCCCTTCCGGTCTGTCCCTTTGCCTAATTATAATCCCACCGGCGAGCAATCGTTTGAAGTTCAGCGTGTGGAAGTTCAGATTGGCGATTCTCTGCTCAACATTTTTAATGTTCATCTGCAAAGCCTTTACTTTTCACCGGCGGAGCTTGGCATTGTGTCACGTATAGCCGGAGGGGAGGCAAGGCACATTGCCGATGCGCGTGGCGCTATTATGAATAAAATACGCTATGCTTTCCGTAACCGGGCCATTCAGGCGCAGACTGTGCGCAGGCTTGTTGACTCTATAACTACACAACCTTTAGTTATTTGTGGAGATTTCAACGATGTGCCCGGTTGCTGGGCTGTGCGTGAGATTAAAGGAGGTGATTTAACCGATGCTTTTGCTGCCTCAGGCTTCGGACCGTCGGTTACTTATCGCAAGCATAACCTCTATTATCGTATTGACCAGATGTTGTGTTCTAAATCGCTGAAGCCTTTAGGCTCGGAGGTGCTTGCGGCGGGTGAGAGCGATCATTATCCTATCTTTACCTTGTTCACATTCAGGAACAACAGGTGATTTTCGCCAGGCAAACGGGATGTTTTCCATATTTTTTGCTAACTTTGACAAAAATAATAATTTAATAAACCGACTATGACTAAACGTTTTTTGGCAGCCTTTGCCGTCGCCGGCGTGCTATTGGCTTCCTCATCATCAGCTATGGCATCAGGCACTGAAAAAAATCCGTTCTTCGAACCTTACGGAACACCTTACAACATTCCGCCGTTCGACAAAATCAAGACATCGCACTATCTTCCCGCCGTCGAGGAGGGCATTGCCCGTCAGGAAAAAGAAATCGAGGCAATTGCCGGCAACAGGCAGAAGCCCACATTCGCCAACACCATTCTTGCTATGGAACAAAGCGGTGAGCTGCTTAACCGTGTCGTAATGGTGTTCTCAAGTCTCGATGAAACTGACAATACCCCTGAAATGACTGCTCTTTCCGAGAAGATATATCCCATGGTATCTAATGCTTCTGACCGCATGATGATGAACCATAAGCTTTTTGAGCGTGTGAAATATCTTTACGACAACCGTAACTCGCTCGGGCTTGCACCCGACCAGTTGCGTGCTGTCGAGGAAACGTATAAAAAGTTTGTCCGCGCAGGCGCTTTGCTTAGTCCGGAGCAGAAAAAGGAGCTTATGGAAATCAACACTAAGCTCACCGATCTTTATCTGCAGTTTAACAAAAATCTTCTCGCCGCTACAAATGCATATACGCTTGTTGTCGACGATGCCTCACGTCTTGCCGGCATTCCTGCAAGCAACGTAGCTGTTGCGGCCGATGAAGCCCGCCAGCGCGGTCTTGAAGGCAAGTGGGTGTTCACACTCCATGCTCCCAGCCGTCTGCCTCTGCTTCAGAGCGCACACGACCGCGAATTGCGCAAACAGATGTATCAGGCTTATGTTTCGCTCGCTTCCGAGGGAGTTTACGATAACAAGCCTGTGATTGCAAAAATATTGGTTGAACGTGCCAGGAAGGCTAAGTTACTCGGTTATCCCGATTTTGCCACTTATATGACAGAGAACGTAATGGCGCAGAATCCGGAGAATGCCGAGCAGCTTCTTATGAAGATATGGAAACCGGCCACCGAACGTGTTGCCGAGGAGGTGGCTGAAATGCAGGCCGTGGCCGATTCCGAAGGTGCCAATATAACCATTGAACCGTGGGATTATTATTACTATAATGAAAAAGTCCGCGCCCGCAAATATAATCTGAATGAGGACGACGTCCGTGTATATTTCCCGCTCGACAATGTCCGCAAAGGCATATTCAATCTTGCTGAACGTCTTTATGGCGTTAAGTTCACTGAAATGCCCGATGCGCCCAAGTATAATCCGGAAGTTGTTGTTTACGACGTTACCGATGCAAAGACGGGCGAGCACATCGCTGTGTTTATGACCGACTATTTCCCACGCGCATCAAAACGTCAGGGTGCATGGATGAGCGAGTTCCAGGGCGCTTTCATCGATCCTGACGGCAAGACTCAGCGTCCTATTGTGTACAATGTGGGTAATTTCTCAAAACCCACTGCCGACACTCCTTCGCTCCTCACTCTCGACGAGCTCGAAACCATGTTCCACGAGTTCGGACACGGTTTGCACGGAATGTTGACAAAGGCACGTCTCCGCAGCCAGGCCGGCACGAATGTCGACCGCGACTTTGTTGAGCTTCCCTCTCAGATAACCGAGCACTGGGCTCTTGAACCGGAACTTCTTAAAACCTATGCATTCCATTATAAAACCGGCGAGGTTATTCCCGATTCGCTGATTCAGAAACTTGAAGCCGCTTCGACTCACGGTCAGGGATTCGCCACCACCGAACTTGCCGGTGCCGCTTTGCTCGACCTTCAGTTCGGCAAACTTAATCCTGCCGACACTACGCAGGTCGATGTGGCTGCTTTCGAAGCTTCTGTGGCAAACACGCTCGGCATGCCGGGTGAAGTTCAATTCCGTTACCGCGCTCCTTACTTCCGCCACATTTTCGGCTCTGACGGCTATGCGTCGGGCTACTATACTTATCTCTGGGCTGAAGTACTCGACACCGATGGCTTTGAATTGTTCAAGGAGAAAGGCGTGTTCGATCCCGCCACTGCCAAATCATTCAAGGAGAATGTACTTGAAATGGGCGGCAGCGTCGATCCCATGACCCTCTATGTCAAATTCCGCGGAAAGGAACCGAATGTCGACGCACTGCTGCGCAACCGTGGTCTTTACAAGAAGCCGCAGCCGCAGAAGTCAACCGACAATCTCAATCCCAAAAACTGACAGTTAAACCATATATGAAAGGAGGACGGAATTTTCCGCCCTCCTTTTTGTGCGCTTTAACCCCAACTTATTTGCCAAGAATTGCTGTATTATTGTTTGACGAATTGCTTATGTCGATTCGCCGGTCAACTTTTTTCCCATAATCAAAAGTATAGGAGAATGAAAGCTTTACATAACGTCCGCGGTGCCATTCACGGGAAGCAGTGCTATACGCGCCACTATTCAGATTGGTTGTAAAAAATCTGTATTTATTAAATATATTGGCAATTTCTATTCCGAAGTTTATATTTCCGTTGCCATAGTTTGCGTCAATGTCGTATGTCCAATCTGTTTTGACAGTTTCTGTTCCGCAGTTTGCCAGCAATTTTGTACCTCCGACGGCTGAAGTGCCTATCGACCAGTTCCCAATGAACCAGTTTGCGGATAAACGTGGAGTAAATGAAGTTACACTGTTTACATGTGTAACACAGGTGCCTGAATAATAGGCTGACGCTAAAAGCATCAGTTTCCCTCTGAACGGACGGAATGACATCGTGCAGTTAAGCGTATAGTCATTCTGGTTCAATCCGTTAACATATTGTCCAATGACACCGTTATAATTTTCATCTCCCGCGCGGTATAATATGCCGGTATTGTTTGTTGATAAGGTATATGATCCGGATGCGGAGAGATTGAACCAATACGTGGGCATGACAAAATAGTTGAGCGATAGGCCGTAGTTTGTGGGTGCTTTTAAGGAAGGAGAGCCTTCAAGCCATTTCAATTCTGTTTCCTGAAGAATGAGATCGGATGTCAATGACGGACGCGGCGGTGAATAACTGTAATTTGTTTGCAGGCTGAGCGAATTTTTACTGTTAATTGTATAGTCGGCATTTAAGGTTAAGCCCGGCATATATTGTAGATAATGCGTATTGTCATTCATGCCTCGGTAATAAACTGACAGGCTCGGATATGTTTTTATCGTTAATGATTCAATAGGCTTGAAGTAGAGATATGGAATTATTTCAAGCATATTTGTGAACTGCTTCTGATGTGAAGAACAGCTTCCGGAATAAGATGTGCTGAATGATTCAAAATTGTCGGATAAAGTCATGGAAAAATAAACTTTCTTGTTTATTCTTCGGCCATAGGCCAATGAAAACGTGCCTCGATGAACGTTTTCATTTACATCCGTTATTATATCGGTAAAATTATTTTCGGAGTAATTTGACAGTGATTCGTTTCTTCCTGTAGTATAACTCCAGTTTCCCACTAATGTCGATTTTTGGTCGAGTTGGTAAATATATTTACCGTTAAACGCGTAGGAATAATTTTTTGATGATTGCACATGTTTCAACTCATTTGCGTTGATTATTTCAGGCAAATAGTTCACATTACCCCATGTTATGCTTCCCGGATTTCTGCTCCAGTTGAATCCGAACGAATGTGTCGCCGTAAGTTTCGTCCCGATATATCGTGCGTTTATTCCTCCGAATATTGCATTATTTTTGGATTTTGAATTATTTCTTTCCTCACGCCTTACATTTTCATGCGGAGTATTGTCAAACCATATATTTGAGAAATTTTCATCTGTGTTGCTCCCTGATAACCGGTCACATTCATATCGGTCGTTGAACATGGCATTGAAAGTCATACGTCGGGTTACAAGTTTCGAGGCAGCAGTGTAGTCACCGTTATTCGGAAAACTTTGGTCGCCAGCAATGCGTGTAAGTCCGCCGGAAATATATTCCTTCATAACAATGTTAATCACATTGTTTTTGCCTTGGTATTTCGGGTCGTCCGAAGCTGGAAGGTATTCGACTTTCAATACATTTTTTGCCCAAAAAGTGGCTTTGTCTATTCTATCCGATGCATTTCCGTTAATAAAAACTGTAACCGGCTCACCGCTCGATGTCGTTATTTTGTCGTTGACCACGATAAGCAATCCGGTGTTCATTGCTTTAATAAGTGAATTGATGTCGCGTGCCACGTTCCTGGCTTGTTTTGTAGGGATAAAAACAGCCTTTCCGTTTTCAAGCCATCCGCTTTTTGCATTAACCACAACTTCACCTAATTTAATGGAGTCAGGCAAAGTTGTGGCTTTGGTAGAGTCGTTTGCCGTTGGTATGTTTGAAATGTCTTGCGCTGAAATCGTCATGCATCCTGTCGATATCATTAAAAAAATCAGTGCTATTATCTTTTTCATTTATAAAAATTTACTTGGTTAACATGAATCTGTGATCGGATTTTGTGGCTGCGGTTTGCTTGTGTCGCATGCGCCTGAATTAATTGCTGATTGCTTTTATTGAGATGATATTTGATTACAACTGTGAGCTGACCAGGTTATAGTAGTTTCCGCGGAGGGCAATCAGCTGTTGGTGTGTTCCCTGTTCGGTTATTTCACCGTTTGCCATGAAAATGATGTTGTCGGCATTCCTCACTGTCGACAGCCGGTGCGCGGCTATTATCATTGTTTTACCCATTTGGAATTGCATTATGCGCGCCGTTATCAGCGCTTCATTCGCAGCGTCGAGCGATGATGTCGCTTCGTCTAAAATCAGTATTTCCGGTTTTTTATACAGAGCGCGGGCAATCAGAATCCGTTGCTTTTGTCCGCCGCTTAATTCCATACCCGTCGAACCGATAAGCGTGTGGTATTTCAGCGGCAGGGTTTCGATGAATTCGGAAATGCCGGCAATTTCAGCAGCTTTCTTAACCATTTCAAAATCAGTTTCTTCATCTGAAATTGAAATGTTTTTCATTATGGTGTCGCTGAAAATGTAACCGTTCTGCATAACAATGGAGCACTTGTCGAGCCATTCCGACTGATTGAGGTTCTCTATATCATATCCTCCCAGACGCAATTGGCCTTTCTGTGGCGTGTAAAGTCCCATTATCAGTTTCAGCAGTGTGGTTTTTCCACACCCGCTTTCACCGACAATTGCGGTTGTTTTTCCGGCCGGAATGTGATGTGACAGGTTTTTGATTACGAAGGCACTCGATTTGCCGGCATATCTGAACCATACGTTACTGAAGTCAATGTCGGATGTCAGTTTCTCGTTCGCGGGCACAGGGGCGATTTTGGCGCTCATAACTTCGTCGATGCGTTCGTAGGATATTTGTGCGTCCTGAGTTTGACGCACCATCGAGAGTATGCTGCTGAAAGGCCCTGAAAGCCGTCCTATTACATATCCAACCGCAAGCATTTCGCCGATGGTTAGTTTATTGTAAATTACAAGCGTAGAGCAGATGGCTGTCAGCAGAATGCTTTTCAATCCCGATATAACCGATTGTCCTCCCGAGGTCCATATTCCTAAATTGGTCGATTTTATTCCCAGTTTCACTATTTTTTCCTGCAGGGTTCCCCAGCTGTCAAGAATAGGTTGCGAGGCTCCGGCTGTCTTGATGTCGGTAATGCCGTTTACCGCTTCATAAACCATGTTCTGATTTTTAGCGGCATATCTGTAGTAGTTATAGTCGAGTTCCTTGCGCTTTTTCAGGAACAGAATGTTCCAGCCTATTTCCAGTGCGGTGAAGCAGATAAAAATTATGAACAGAAAATAGTTATACCAAATCAAAAGCCCCATGAACACAATCGTGTTCAGAGCAACCGTCAGTATTGTGGTAGGAAATTGAATTATATAACCTTTGAGGCGCATCTGATCCTCTAACTTCTGTATGAGATCGGCCGACGATTTGCTGTCGAAAAACGCAAGCGGCAGGGCGAGGAGTTTCGTAAGATAGTCGCGCATCATGTTCATGTTCACAATCAGTGCCAGCTTTGAACTCAGGAACTGGATTATGTTTGTCGCCGCCACGTTCCCAAGCAGAACCATCATCTGAAATCCCGCCAGGAGCCATACTAAGCCCGGATTATGATTCTCAATGCCTCTGTCGACAGTGGTTTGCATCAGCACCGGCATCAACAGGTCGGCAAGCATGCATATCAGCGACATTGCCATCACCGTGAGGAACTGCCTGCGGTGCCGCGTGAAAACATTTGTCAGCATCGCAGTCATGCGCTTATGCACCGGCTCGTCGTTTTCGGTCTGCGTACTGAAATTCTCGCCCGGTTCCGCAACAACCACAATTCCTTTGTCACCCTCCTGTTTCCAATGCTCTGTGAAGTCGGTTTCGTTCAGCTTCAGCTTCCCCTCGTCGGGGTCGGCCACATAGAACATCCTGTTCTTTTGGTCAATATGATGAAGAACAACAAAATGATTCTGATTCCAGAAAATAATGGCGGGCAGCGGCATCCGCCGAACATCAGCCTGCGAAATCCTCATAGCCTCGCTTTCCATGCCAATTTCATGGAACAGCTGTTTTATGTCGTTCAGCGAAATGCCCTGTTTGTTCGATTCGGTCATTGCACGCAGGCGCGTCAGCGAAACGCGCTTGCCGTAATGGTTGGCAATCATGCGGACACACGTAATGCCGCAATCCGACCTTTCAAGCTGTCTGAAACTTTTAAAACGTGGCGCTCCCACTTTTCAATCAGTATGTGCTGAGAATCGAGGTGGTTTTTTCACTTGATGAATTTATGTCAATCCTCTGATCCACCTTTTTGCCGTAGTCAAACGTATACGTTAACGATAGCGAGACATTCTGACTATAGAAGTTTTCTAATTTCCTTGAATTATAACTGTATGGGCCATTGTTTAAGTACGTGTATTCATAGCGTCTTTTTGTAAATATGCTATATAACCCTATGTTTACATTAATATTTCCATTTCCATAATCAAGTTGCATGTAATAATTCCACGGTCGTTTCTCTATTAGCAGGCCACCGTCATTTACTAATTTTTGCGATCCGTTAAGGCCGGCACTTATGCTCCAGTCCCCTGCAAAAAACTTTGCGTTGAAACGGGGGTGGAAGGAGTTGTTTGTTGTTCCGTTTTTAAACCGGTAGTGAACATATTGTAATTGAGTTGTCAAATTTAATTTGCCGTTGAACGGTTTGAAAGTCATATCGCAATTAAAAGAATACTGGTTGTTGTTGATTCCATTGATGTAACGGCCTATTACACCATCATAATTTTCTCCACCTGAATAATATGACAAGTATGTTCCATTTCTCTTTATGAGATACCCGGCGTGCAGTGACAGATTATACCACTTCACGGGAATAATGTTGTAGGCGGCAGATAAACCATAGAAATCACTCGGTTTTATTGATGGGGAACCCTCTATCCACTTCAGTTCGGTCTGACGTAGAATCAAGTCATTAGTTTGCGATGAACCGGGATTTATTAAACGATACACCACATTCAGAGAAACCGCACTTTTGGGGTTAATCGTATAATATGACTGGAAGTCAATTCCCGGCATGAAGTCGGTTTTTTTGTAATTATGGTTAATATTGCGCGAATATATTGTGAGTTGTGGCATTAGTGTTAAAATCACAGACTCGGTGGGTTCGTAATAAAGATATGCGAATATATTTGTGTTGCTGACAGTTTGTTTCTGATTTGAGAGTTCCGTGCCTGAATAGAGCGTGTTATAGTTTGTGATTTTTTCCGATGCTGCCAAATTTATGTTAACTTTTTGGCTTAATCTTTTAGATAAAAACAATAACATATTTGCGTTCCACACATCTTCACTTACATCGTTGATAATTTGGTTTGCTCCGGTTTCAAAAAATGATGATAGCGAATTGTTTTTAGTATAATTTAATCCCCACCTGGTTGTTATGAATAGTGTGGGACTAATTCGGTACCGATACATTCCATCGAGGTTATAGGAGTAATTTTTTGAATAATTGGACCTTCCCATTCTGTTGCCCGGAATTATTTCCGGTTTGTAGATCAGGCTTCCGTAATTAACGGTTTCAGGTTCTCTTTGCCAGTTGAAGCTGAACGTGTGGGAGGCGGTAAGTTTTTCATCATTATATCGTGCATTTAAACCGGCAGATAATTTATCGTTACGTTGTGTATTTGATGATTCCTCTGTGCGGGTAATGTCGTCATATTTCACGCCGTCATACCACACATCTTTATAGCTTTCTGTCCGCTTCTCGTTTGAGCGATGGTCTCTGCTATATTCACCTTTAAACAAGGCGTTGTAGGTCATTTTCTTTACAACTAATTTTGATGCTGCGGTATATTGTCCGAGGTTAGGAAAATTTTGATAGCCATTTAATTTGGTCAGACCACCGGCCACATATTCTTTCATTACAAGGTTAACAATCTGATTGCTGCCGAGATATTTCGGATCATTTGACCCCGGCATATACTCTACGCTTAAAACATTCTTGGCCCAGAATGTCGACTCATCAAATTTGTTGACAGGTTCACCGTTGATGAAAAGAGTGACACTCTGACCGTTCGATGCCTTGATCTCTCCATTTTCAACCTTAAGGATGCCGGTGTTCATGTTTTCGATAAGTGATTCTATGTCCTTCGACAGATTTTTTTCCTGTTTTGTGGGCGTCATCACCACTTTCCCGTTTTCAAAACGGATGTTGTCGGCCGTAACCACCACTTCACCAAGTTTTATTGAGTCGTGCCCCGCTTTTGTTTTTGTCGAGTCATTTTTCACCTCTTTCTTCGTTTCGCTCACTTTGTTTGTGGCGTTCTGTTGCCCCTGTGCGGACAGAGCCGTACATATAAGCAATAGTATGGTGAGCGCGGTAAACGGAATCTTTGCCATAAGTGATGATTTTAAAAGGTTGAAATTTAATGAGCTTTCAATTATTTCATGAAATATTGTTCAAATCGCTCAAGAATAATATCGTTGATTTTGTTATCTGTGAAATTCAGATTGCATTGTTCGTGATGAGCTTGTTCCAAGCATTTTGTACGGCAGCCACCTCCACAGATAGGTGCAATGCGGCATTTCCGGCAAACAGCTTTTTTAAATCTGCAGTTCATTCGTTTGTTTGCCGCATCATTTTCCCACGCAACGGCTCCATCCTCTTGAAGGACCCCCATGCGGTTTTCAGGCTTGAAGTCGCGTGCCGTGCATGCAAACAGATCGCCGTTAAAGTTTATCAGTATTTCGTTACGCTTGTCAGCATAGCAGGAGTTGAGCACATAATTGAAAAGCCGCGAGTAGGTGACGTTTATTTTGGACTCTCTCAATGTTTCACGAAAATTGCGGATCATGTTTTCTGTCGCGGTTTCAGTTTCATCGTTGTTTCTGTCCTGCCACACCTGTTGAAAATCAACTTTAACCAGACGGCGTTTCTCCGAATCCAACCGGTTGAGGCGTTCAATCACATCTTTTGTACTCTCAATGTTTTTGTGCGTGTAGTTAATTCTTACGAGCACTTCCAGTCCCGCCTCAACCAATTTGAAGATATTGTCAAGAATAAGGTCGAACGACGGCTTTTTCCCTTTGAAAAAGCGGGTATTGTCATGCGACTCTCTCCCGCCGTCGAGTGTAATCTGAAAAGATGGATTGTAAGGTTTGAGTTGTGCAATCATTTCATCCGTGAACATGCCGGCGTTGGTGGTGAAATGCACATGCATGTTAATGGCTTTCGGCAGGCATAACTCTTTAGTTGCTTCGATTATAGGCATAACCACGTTGTAGAATTCCAACAAAGGCTCTCCTCCGAAAAATGACAGGGATATATGTTTTAAATTTTGATTTGAGTTTATATGGTTGGCAATGTAGCGTTTAATGCCAGAAATAATATTTTTCGGCATTTTCGACCCCCTGATATGGTTCTCGTAGCAATATCAGCAATGGAAATTGCAGTCGAGGGTGGGATTGATTATTATCTGAAGAGTTGAGTCGTCATTGTCAACTGAGCTTATCATTTCGTCAATCTCCTTAACCTCATCTTTGTCGGCCGGCACTAAAGCACCGCTTTTTTTCAACCTTTCTGAAAACTCCGGGGGAAAGTCGTTGAACTTCCCCTCGGCTGCAAGATTAAAGAGTTTCAGATCCTTTACAACTAAAAACGAGTCGTTGAGGGCATTGAATATCAGTCCCGACCTGTTATCCAGATTGATATATGAGTTCCAGAGACTGAGTTTCATAAGCTAATGGTTGTTGGTTTTAGTTATGGCTGAAATTTTCAGCTTCGTTTATATGAATTGTCGCAGACACCGCGGTTTTGGGCATGATTGCAGGTGGTTGCAGCGTTTCTGCAGTTGCTGCGGTTGGTGCTTCTGTCACAACTTTCAGTGGTGCCGTTAATGCAATCGCCGCCGTTGGTTGTACCGCTTTTCTCCTCTTTTTTTGATTTGCCGCCAAGCAGAATTGTTGACGATCCTATTATCGATTCCGGAATGCTATCTATAAAGTCAGCAATTCTTTTCGTTTTAGTTGCCATTGACTATACTTTTAAACTTGTAATTTTAAAATCAGTGGTTACATTTCATCGCCATTGTGGCATTTGCCATGGTTTAAAGAATCAATGCACATGTCATAAAAATTACGGCAATTTCCGTAATTTGTCGATCTCTTGCACGAGTCAAGTGCGGTATTTTTGCAATGATTTCTGTTGGTGGCAGAAGTCGGTTTTGATGGTTTATCAGCTGCTCCGCCAAAAAGAATTGTTGACGACTCGATTGCCGACTCCGGAATGCTTTCAATGAAATCGGCAATACGTTTAGTTCTCATTGTCAAACAATATTTAGTTTAAGACGGGCATGAATCAGTAGACGGATTTTGCGTTACTAAATTAGAACATTTGTTATTATTTGTACTTCCATAACAAGCAGATGTGTTTGTACAACTATCCTTATTAGTACTTCCAATACATTCAAACAAACCTTCATTTTTACATCTCCCATTCGTACTCATTGGATCGGCCGGGCCTTCGCATGCGCCACCCAAAAGAATTGTTGATGATTCGATTTTTGACTCCGGAATACTTTCGATGAAATCAGCAATGCGTTTAGCTTTCATAATGATTGGGTTTAAGGATGATTAATAAATTATTGTTTTGCAAGTTATGGAAATATATTGCGAAGTGCAAATACGTTAACTATTTTTAACTTGGTCTATTTGTCAGTATGTGCTGAGAATCGAGGTTGTTTTTTCACTTGATGAATTAATGTCAATCCTCTTATCAACCTTTTTGCCGTAGTCGAATGTATATGTTAACGATAGCGAGACATTCTGACTAGTGAGGTTATCGAATTTCCTTGAATTATAACTGTAAGGGCCATTGTTTAAGTACATGTATTTATAGCGTTTTTTCGTAAAAATGCTAGATAACCCTAAGTATACATTTACATTTCCATTTCCGTAGTCAATGAGCATGTAATAATTCCCGGGACGTTTTTCTATTAACAGGCCGCCATCATTTACTAATTTTTGCGTTCCGTTAACGCCAGCGCTAATGCTCCAGTCCCCTGCAAGAAGCCGGGCGTTGAAACGAGGGTGAAAGGAGTTGTTTGTTGTTCCGTTTTGAAACCGGTAGTGAACATATTGTAATTGAGCTGTCAAATTTAATTTGCCGTTGAACGGTTTGAAAGTCATATTGCAACTAAAAGAATACTGGTTGTTGTTGATTCCATTGATGTAACGGCCTATCACACCATCATAATTTTCTCCACCTGAATAATATGACAAGTATGTTTGATTTCTATTTATCAGAACCCCGGCGTGCAGTGACAGATTATACCACTTCACGGGAATAATGTTGTAGGCGGCAGATAAACCATAGAAATCACTCGGCTTTATTGAAGGGGAACCCTCTATCCACTTCAGTTCGGTCTGTCGCAGAATCAGGTCATTTGTTTGCGATGAACCGGGATTTATTAAAAAATATATCATATTCAAAGAAACCGCACTTTTGGAGTTAATCGTGTAATATGTTTGAAATTGAGACCCTGGCAAAAAATCGGTTTTTTTGTAATTATGGTTAATATTGCGTGAATATATTGAAAGTTGTGGGTTTATTGTAAAAATCAATGGTTCAATCGGCTTATAGTAAAGATATCCCTTTATCTCTGTGTTGCTCACAGTCTGTTTCTGATTTGAAATCCCTGCGCCGGAATAGAGTGTGTTGTAGTTTGTAATCATCTCGGAAACTGTATAGGAATTGTAGATAGTTTTACTGAAATTCTTACCGATTGTAAATGAAAAGTTACCGTTCCACACATCTTCACCTATGTCGTTTATTATCGGGCTCAATCCTGTTTCCGAATACGATGTGAGCGAGCTGTTTTTCCTATAATTTGCACCCCATGAGGCTTGTATTACAAGTGTAGGGGTAAATCGGTATATATAGTTTCCGTTAAGTCCGTAGGAGTAGTTTCTTGAATAATTGGACCTTTCCATTCTGTTGCCCGGAATTATTTCCGGTTTGTAGAGCAGACTTCCGTAATTAACGGTTTCAGGTTCTCTTTGCCAGCTGAAATTGAAAGTGTGGGTGGCGGTAAGTTTTTCATCTTTATATCGCGCATTAAAACCGGCATATAATTCATCATTCCTGGTTTTATTTGATGATTCCTCTGTGCGGGTAATGTCGTCGTATTTCACGCCGTCATACCACACATCTCTGTAATTCTCGGTTCGAGTGTCGTGTGCGCGATGGTCTCTGCTATATTCACTTTTAAACAAGACGTTGTAGGTCATTTTTTTTACCACTAATTTTGATGCTGCGGTATATTGTCCGAGGTTAGGAAAAATTTGATAGCCATTTAATTTGGTTAGACCACCGGCCACATATTCTTTCATTACAAGGTTGACAATCTGATTGCTGCCGAGATATTTCGGATCATTTGACCCCGGCATATACTCAACGCTTATAACATTTTTGGCCCAGAATGTCGACTCATCAAATTTGTTGACTGGCTCACCGTTTATGAAAAGGCTGACACTCTGACCACCGGATGTTTTGATTTCACCATCATCCACAGTCAGTATGCCGGTGTTCATATTTTCAATAAGCGATGGTATGTTTCTTGACAGATTTTTGGCCTGTTTGGTGGGTGTCATCACCACTTTCCCGTTTTCAAAACGGATGTTGTCGGCCGTAACCACCACTTCACCAAGTTTTATTGAGTCGAGTCCCGCTTTTGTTTTGGTCGAGTCGTTTTTCACCTCCTTTTTGGTTTCGGATGCTTTGTTTGTGGCGCTCTGTTGCCCCTGTGCGGACAGAGCCGAACATATTAGCAATAGTATGGTGAGTGTGGTAAACGGAATCTTTCCCATAAGTGATGAGTTTAACAGATTGGTAATTAACGAAGTGCTGATTTTTGTATCGGGCACTTTTTGTATAGACGATTTACACTAAGAAAAAGTTACAGTTCCATAGAAAAAATTCTACGGTTCTTTTTTTCAGTGTGTCCAATTTAGAAGGGATAGCCTATGGCTAAATGGAAGGCAAGTGATTTTCCGAACGATTCCATGTTATAGTAGCCGCGTTTGCCGGTTTCATAAGGGGCGTGGATGCCCACACCGAGGTCACCGCGAACCACCAGCATGCCTATGTCGACGCGCAGACCGGCACCTGTGCCCACGGCCAGGTCCTTGAAGAATGTTTTCCCTTGCAACAGTCCGCCCGGACGTTGCGGGTCATTCTTCAGAAGCCACACGTTGCCGCTGTCGAGGAACAGGGCACCATGTAGCGGCCCTATTATCGGGAAACGGTATTCAACATTGAATTCAAATTTGAATGTACCGGTCTGGTCGAAATACCCGTTCACCTGACCTTTGGGTACGCGATAGCTTCCCGGACCTATCGAGCGGACGGCGAATGCACGGACCGAATTCGCACCGCCGCAATAGAATTGCTCGCTGTAAGGCACCTCCTTCGAGTTGCTGTAGGCATGTTCGGCGCCAACCAGAACGCGGCTCACAAGCCATTGGTCGCCTGTCAGACGCCGGTTCCACACCAATTGTGTCTGGCCTTTTACGAATTGCGAGAACGGTGTGCCGAACAGCTCCTTTTCGCCTTTAACTCCGCATGCGCGGTAAATGGCCCAGAATATGTTTCCGGCCTGCTGCACGGTGAACTGCCAGTTAAGCTGATTGTTGTTGTTGAGTTTGCGGTCCATTATAAACTGATAGCTCATCTGCGGAATGAACTGGTTGCGGAAACTGAGTGCTATCGCACGGTTCGCATCCATAATCGAATCAAACTCATGGGTGGTGTTCAGAAGATTGGCGTAGGTCAGCTTGAAGAGTGTGAGCGAGGAGTTTACATGGCGGTTCACGCGCCAGTCGTAGGTGATGCCCATGTTGAACTGCGCCATTTTGAAATAGTGCGGACGGTTCAGCAGATCGGCTCCGAGATTCATGCGTGTCCAGTTAAGTTCGCGGCGCGACCGTGGAATGAAACGCGGGGCAAGCAGCCGGGGGAATGCGAGAGATGCGTTTATGCCGACCTCATAGGAGTTGAAAACACTACCTTTCGCCTTTTTGCCGGTTTGCCATTCATAGCTGCCCACAAGGTCGATGCTGAACTGTTCGCCACCTCCGAATATATTGCGGTTTGTCACGCGGAAATCAAGTCCCGGCCCGAGATAGCTGTTCGATTTTGAGGTGACATTCATTTCGACAGCCGCTTCGAGCGGGCTGTCGAAGGTGCAGTCAATAGCGACGTTGAGCAGGCTGTGGTCGGCGCTGTCGGGAACGGCGTTTATTTCTATGGAGTTGAATATGCCTAAACGCGACAGATAGGTTTGCGTGCGGTTCATGTCGCGCACGCTGAATGTTTTTCCTTTACGGAATGTTATGCAGCTTGGAATCAGATTTTCACGCAGCCGCGAGGGTTTGTATTGAATCACTGTTCCGCGTCGGGTCTGGAATGTGTCAGGTTCGCCGCCACCTTCGCGGCGATGCACGGTCGTGACAATGTTTCCGGTTTTGTAAGGCTGCAGGGCGAATGCCGGAATTTTTTTATTGAGAACCACCTTCAGTGCTATGGCTCCGCGGGTAATGGTGCTGTCGGCTTGATATTCAATAAAGTCGGGTTTGAAAAAATAGTAGCCTTTGTTGCGGAGGGCATTTGCTATGCGCACGCGCTCGCTGCTGAGCGAATCAACACAATAGCGGTTGCCGGCATGAAGATAGGTGCCGCGGTTTATAATTGAATCAACCATGGCTCCCAGCCGTGTGGAGTCGGAAAGCAGTATGATGCTGTCGATAGGGTAGGCGGGGCCTGTGCTTACGTTGTAGATAATTCTTGCTTTTTTAGGATTTTTCCCTTTTACAAGTTCATAACCGGCCTGCCCCGAAAAGTAGCCGTTGTTGTCAAGAATCTGATCTATCATTTTAATGCGCACTTCCGGACGCACATCGCTTATCAGCACCGGTTCGGCTACAAGTTTTTCATAAATCCAGTGTTTGAAGCCGCTCGGCGGATTAGGCCAGTTGTTGTAAACCCACAGTCCCAACGGAAACGGATAGCGTATGGAGGGTGAAATCAGGCAGTTGTTAGGTTTAACGTTAACAGCCTGTTTAATATCTCCGCCGACACCGTCGGCCAGTCGCTGCTTCTCGTATGTTTCAATGTTTACTTTTTTCACTCCGGTGTAGAGAATGTCGTCAGGCCCGAGGCGCCGGGTGGTGGAGCATCCGGCGCAGGTGAGCGCTATAAGCAGCAGCAATATTATTCTGTCAATTTTCATTTCTTCACTTCCCCCTCCTTGGGTCCGGATGCTTTTTTAGAACGCCCCCAGCGGAAAATATCCCATAGGGAATTGAGTTTCTGACGATAAACGAAACCTACGCCTGTCTGGGTTATCTCACCTTCCAGAATCGATTCATAGCCCACGTGGCGGAACAGTTTTACAAACATCGATCCGCTGCGGTTAAGCATATATTCAAATGAGATGTCGTTGATCAGGTTCTGCGAAAAATTCTCATCGGCGTTGGCATCGGTTGAATAGTTGCCTCCAACCACAATCTTGAAGCGGTTGTTGAACAGTGATTTCGACACTCTGTAGCTGTAGCTTGTGGTTGTTTCCGATGAGCCGTCGGTGGTCTTGTCATACTGGTCAATTCCGAACGAAATGTCAACACCACGTATGTTGTTTGCCGCCCACGAATTTATCTGGCCTTCAAGGAACGAGAATAGCGGATTTCCGCTCAGGCTGCTTGTTGCTTTTGTACCCGGACCGGTGTAAGTGTTGTAGAGCAACAGGTTCATCGCCTGGTTGGCCCGTTGTTCGGGGCTCATGCCCTGCAGCTCGTTTGAAATGGTCAGGTCGTCGTTAGTGGCGAGATTAAATGCAACATTCATGTTCTGTAATGTTCCGCTAACACTCAGTTCAATCAGGAAGTTAATCAGACGTGAATTCTGTCCCTCCTGCGTTACGTTGGCTTTCTTCTCCTCAACGGCTTTCAGATTCAGCGACGGATTAAGCATGTCGCCCGTGAACGCCGCATAACTTCCCTCCTGAATTTTGAAATTCAGTTCGGACAGCAGCGGGGGAGAGTAGCGTACATATCCGCTGTTTATGGTGAATCGTCCGGTCAGGCGGCCGCTGTCCATCGGGTTCATGGTGAAGTCGAGCGAGCCCATGCCCTTTATCTGTGCCTTATTCTTGCCGTCGGTGGAGAGGTCGACATTTATAGTGCTGCCTTCCGAAACGTTAAGTGTGGCGTCGAGCATCATAGCCATGCCTAATGACTGGGCAGTGGAGTCGGCTGCGACATGGGTTGTGTCTGAGAACTGCACGAATGTAACCATGTCGCCGGCACTGCGGTTCTGTATTGTATTGTCGGCTGCAGTCATTACATAAGTAACATCTGTTTCGGGCAGCAGATTAAGGTCGGCCGACACTTTCATGAAGTTCATGTTTCCTTTGGCCTGAGCATCGAGGTCAATGTATGCTTTGCCGTAAATATTTGCACCCTTGGGCCGCGAGGAATTTACAATCTGCATGTCGCGGGCGCGCATGGCGAGGTCTACAGCTATGTTTGAAAGGTGGCGGGCATCAACAGTGCCGTTCACGGCAAGGTTTTTCTTGTTGAGGCCCATTATCTCGAAATTGTTGAACTTCACAATATTGCTGTCAACCGGAATTTTATCTGTCGAGAAAGCATACTCCGCACCGGTCATTCCTACTTTAACAGCTGTCGAATCGAAATCGAGATAACCGTTGAACTGCGGTTCCTTAAGGTTTCCGGTTATTTTCATGTTGCCGTTCAGCATGCCGCGTAGCTGTGCCACATCTTTCGGCAGGAACGGATTTGCCACGGCAAGCGGAAAATGAATCATGGAGAAGTCAAGCAGGAATGGATTCTGGAGTGTGGTGTCGTTCAACGCTCCCTTGGCGGTGATAACCTTCACGCTGTCAACCATGAGCGCAACATCAGCATTCAGCGCGCCGCTTTTCGATGTACTTACATCAAGACCAAGATCGAACGAGCCCACCCGGTCGCGGCCGTAGTAGAGGTTGTCAAGTGAAACATCACCCTTACCTGTAATATATTCATTGTTCCAACGGAAACGCAGATTCGCACCCAGATCACCTTTTATCGGTGGAGCAAAGGGCGAAATCGACAGCCAGTCCTGTAGCTTTATCTGCGACAGCTGCACAACAACATCTTCCTGAACATTGCCATGCCTGGTGCTGTCGTTATGTTCGGTGTATATTCGCAGATAGCTCTGTTCATTGCTGAGCTGAAGGTTGGCGTCGAGATGTTTCTCCCTGAAATTGAATGTTATTTCATTATCGGGATTTACTTTCCATTTCTGATAGGCTATTACCGGTGCATAAGGAACAAGTTTCATGTTTGCCACGCTGTCGTTCATCAGCGCGGTGAATCCGAGGAAAAATCCCTGCTCATCCTTTATGTTGTGCTGGTTAATAAGCACTGAAAATCTGTTGTCGGCCAGAATTCCCTTTAGAACTACGTGTGCGAAATCGTCCATTGTTCCCGGCTTGTTGTTCATGGTAATGTCATAAACCAGGAATTTTCCGTTTTGATTTATGCTGAGCGAAATGTCGTCGACACGTGTTTTGCCGCTCGACAGATTCTGAACGTTCATCTGCAGATTCAGAAGCGAATCGTTGTGGAAAACGGTGCTGAACTGTTTGAAGCCTATGTCGCCGCTTCGCGACATATAACTGCTTACCGGATTCGAAGCCCCGGCGCTGAGGCGTACATCCATGGCCGGAATGAGCTTTTGCAGACCGGTTACGTTAAGCTGTTTGCTTGCAATCTGTTGGTCGATGAACGGGCCTATCGCGCTCAATTTACTAATCAGAGTATCTACATTGCAATAGGCTTTTGCCGTGAGGTCCAGATCACCGCTTTTAACGTCAAGTCCGGTTATGGAATCATTGGCAATGAAATCGGTTTCAATGCTTGCCGCTGAAATCTGTTCTTCACCCATCTGCCATTGCAGATTGTCAATGCCGAGGTTCCCGTCAATCGATTTTGATTTTGCTGTGTAGCTTCCTTCGCTGGTAAAGTTCAGTTTTCCGCCCATAGGATCCTTGCTCATGCCAAGAGCCTGAAGGTTAAGGTCGTGAATGCTGCCGGTCAAATTCCAGTGAGCTTCATCGGCAATTATTGCGGCCTTGAAATCCATGTCGAGGTCGGCACCAGGATTCCGGCTCTCGATGTGCCCGGTGGCGTCACCATTTTTAAGATGCGCTGTCAGCGAAATGTCGCTGTATTGTTTTCCGTTGAGTTCAAGGTTTTTGATCATGATGTCGGCATCGGCATGCATCCGGGGGTTAAACGGATTGTAACCGCTTCCGTTTATTTTTGCTGTCGCGCTGACGTTGCCTATGCCTAACGATGGCATGAAGTTGGCCACCGGGAAATCGTTAACCTGCATATTTGCGTCATAGCCTTCGGCGCGGCCGTTCCATTTTCCCGCCAGCTGAATTTTTCCTCCTCCGGAAATTACTTTTATGTCGCCGTCAATCAGATTCGGATGATAATTTACGAATCCTGTAATACGCGAAGGCGGAATATTTATCTGTTTTGACATCGCCGCGCCTAAAAGCGTGGGTTTGAATGGATTTACATTGCGGATGGAGCCATCAATATTTATCCGTCCTCCCATTTTGGCAAAGTCCATCGGGTTTTCAACCGAGCCGTCAGCCTGAAGGCGTATGTATTGAGGCCATTCAACCGTAATATCCTCTACAGCTATTTTCCCTGTTGTTCCTTTGGCATCGGCATGTAAGGTTATTGGCTGACGGGGAAGGCCGCGCAAGGTCGTGCTCATTGCCGGAAAAGCTTTTTCAATGTCGGAAAGCTCAATGCGTCCGTCGGCCTTCAGCATAAGAGGCAGATTCTTTTCGGCGGCCAGGTCGCCCATACCCATCAAGGCATCGGCACGGAACATGCTGTTGCCGACGTCCAGTGAAAAATCTTTAAGCTGCATTTTTATGCTGTCCATGTCGAACAGACCGTTGGCGCTTATTTTAAGTCCGCAACGTTCGGTTCCCTCGAGCAGCCGTAGCGGCACTGTGATTTCCGCGCCGTAATTGCGTAACGAATCAATCTCCACCCCCACGTCGGTTACGCTTATGTAGTTCATGTCAAACCCGGGCAAAGGTTTCGCATTTTTCACTGCATAAATCAGTTCTTTGCCACTAAGTTCAATCCGCTTTATTTTTATCAGCATAGGCGCGGAGGTCGATTGTGCGATACTGTCGGCAGCTGCGGTTGCTTTTTCTTTCGGCTGATAGCCCACGGGTGGTGTGAAAAGCGAGGCGCTGATTGAGTCGGCGCGCAGCAGATCGGCGTCAACGCTGTTTTTACCGAGGTCAATCACTCCATTGCGAAGTTCTATAGCCGGTATATGGGTGTACAGACTGTCGATTGTGGGAAGCATCGCCATTCTGTAGTCAAGGTTCCTTATCTCTATACGCCGTGCTTTTATAAACAACGGGTTTGAAGCGGTTGTATCTGTTTTTTCCGGTGTGACCGTGTCTTTAAGCAACAGGGTTACACGGCCGCCGTCGAGCAGGGCATCACCAATATCTATACGGTTGTTTTTCAGCTGCATTTCACCACCGTCGAGAGTGAATTTGTCAACTTCCGCCTTCAGGCATATCACGGAATCAGGCGTACCCATGTTGTAGGCCAGTTTATTGATGTCGATTCCACCCGCTTCAACATTTCCTTTGAAGAGGGGGAGGAGTTTCACGGCAACATCAGCGCTTCCGAGGGTAGCCATGGTATCGCCTGTGGCTTCGATAACTCTTACTCCTTGCAGACTGACCTTCAGTGGAAATTTCAGACGCAGACGGTCAATTGATATATCCATGCCGGTACTTTCCTTTACTTTTTTCAGCGCGAAGTCCTTGGCGAAGTCCTGCACGGCAGGTATGTAGACGGCAACAGGAACAGCCACCACTATGAACAGCAGAATCCCTAAAATCCATATAACCGTCTTTTTCAGCATAGTGAGTGATGTTATCAATACCAGGTTACTCCGTTGCTGAGCGACGAGCGTTTGTCATATTTCAGGTCACTGAGCATTGAGGCGTCAACAGAAATGTGGAAATTATAGCTTTTGTATGGACCGACCGGCACGAAACTTGCCCGCATGGTGAAGCAGTGCAGATTTCGCGAGATATTACAGTTCATATAGGCAAGTTTGTGAGTGTCGAAATTGTAGCTTGCCGTGAAGTTGAACTGCCAGTTCTTCGTTGGTTGTATATTGCCGGAAAAACTCAGGTTTTGGGTGATTTTTCCGTCATATTCCATTTTCCGTTTATTGAAACGTCCGTAACCGTAGCTTATGGAGTAGTTCATCGTAAGGCTCCACGGCACTTCCCATTTCATATATCCGTCGGGGTTGAACTGCATGTCGCCGTCAGTCGTCCCTGTATCATTTCTGCCTCGGTTCGGATTTCCGTTGTTTCGGTTTCGGCTGGCCGGATCGTTGCCTTTGTTTTCATCGTCCTTTTTACCGGAGTCCTTGCGTTTGAACGTGTTGTTGTTGAAGGTGTAACTGAACGATGTGCCTGTGCTCGACAGTCGGCCGAGGCCTTTTCCCGCCTTCCAGCGCGGCACGTTTACCCTAACCGGGTTGCCGGCGGCGTTAAGGGCGTAGGTATATACATCCCATGTCGCGGCCAGGTTAAGGTTAAAGTTCTTGACGAGACGTAGCATCAACGACGTGTTGATATTGCTCCAGTTCAATGAATCGGCTGCGAAATTATAGCTTTGCGACACCGTGAAGTTTTCAATAAGCGATATTTTTTTCTCGCCAATCGAATCGTTGTCGGTCCTCACCTTCATTTCAACGTTATTCGCCAGTGAGAAATTAACTGAGCCCTCTTTGCCTTCGCTCGGAACTCCGAACAGGGTGTTGGCAAAGTAGCTGTAACGGCGTTTCATCATTTTGCCTTGTGTGTCGGGATACTCATACTGGCCGTAATATCCGAAAAAGTTCGAACCGAAGTCGGGTGAACCGCGGAAGCTTACAGTAGGCGTAATGACATGGCGAATCATTTTCACTTTGTCGCCGAAAATTTTCAACGGTTTATAGAAACCGTAAATCTTTGTGTCGAGCGACACTGATGCGTTAAAATCCCACACGTTGTATAAGCTGTAGCTTGTGTCACAGATTTCACGTGAGGCATTCGGATCCCACTGCCTGCGCACCTTGCTTGTGTACATGCGGTCGTTGATGTTCACACTTGGCGTGAGGTTGAAATAATTGAACAGATTGAAAGTGGCCTGTATGGGAATTGAATGACGGATGCCGTTGCGCCAGTCTTTTATCAGGCTTTTCTTGAAGAATTCATCCTGTTTGGAGGTCAGCGAATTATTGAACTGACCTGAATAGCTCAGGCGAATCTTTTCATACCATCGGTCGGCTCCAACCTTGCGTTTGCGTTTGAACGGATAAACCTGACTCAGTGACACGCTGATGTTCGGGAATGAAACCGCCAGGGTGCTGTCCTGACTGCGTTGAGAAATGTTCATGTTGGCCGATACACTCCATTTCGAGCCCGGCGGACGCCATGTTACGTTAACGGTCGAACTTTTGGTGTTTTCCGTAAACGAGTTGCTGTAATAGCTGTTTAGGTCGTTGCGCGAGTATCCGCTGGTAGTGAAGTTTACCGATGCCGAGAAGTTGAATATCGGGTTCGCCTTTGAGTCCTGTGTATGGCTCCACAGAACCTGGAAATTGGTCTGCTTCGAATAATCGGGCAATCCCTTGTCGCCAAGAACGGTTTTCAAATAGCTCGCGTTGAAGCTGCCGGTGTATTTGTAGCGTTTGGCGTAAGTTGAGCGTGCCTGCAGTCCCCATGAGCCTTTTGTGTATATTTCACCTGTCAGCGCAAGGTCTACGTTATCGCTTATGGCGAAATAATAGCCGCCGTTGTTAAGGTAGAAACCTCGGTTGTAATCGTCGCCGAATGTCGGAATTATTATTCCTGAAGAGTATTTTTCACTGAAAGGGAAAAATCCGAAAGGAACTGCAAGCGGAAGCGGAACGCCGGCAAGAACCATATAGGCCGGACCGGTTACGACATTCTTTTTCGGCGTTATGCGGGCTTTGGTTAGTTTGAATCCGAAGTGAGGATGATCGTGTTGGTCGCAGGTCGTGTAGAACCCGTCCTCTATATAGATGGTGTTTTCATCATATTTTTTTGAACGTCCGCCGGTTATATATCCTTCACCCTGTTGGGTAACGACATCGGTTATGTAGCCTTTTCCGGTTTTGAAGTTATATTGCATTGTCTTTGACTCATACTCGGTGCCCTTGTCATTGAAAACAGGGGTGCCGATTACTTCGCCGGTGGTGTCGGGAACGCCTACTGCATAAACAATGCTGCTGTCCATGTTCATTTCAATCAATGCGGCATCGAGCTTTATGTCTCCGTAAGTTACATTGCTTTCACCGTAGAGATAGGCGTTGTTCTGGCCTATGAGAACCATTGAGTCGCGTGCGGTAATGTCCACCGGATTATCAAGGTCGGATTTTATTCGCTGAATTTTAGGCCCGCGTGCTTTCTGGGGCTTTATGGTGTCGTCGGTCAGGCTTATGCGTTCACGTTGTTCTTCTGACAGACGGATGCTGTCGCGGTTCTGTTTGTTGCGTCGGGCCTGTGCCAGACGATCGCGCCGGCGCTGTGTGGCCGAATGGCTCAGCGAATCGGGACGTTCAGCCGTCAGCTTGTCCTGTACTGCAGAGATGCTTTCAGACGCGGTTGCAGGCGCTAATGCCGGCTGTTGCATGGTTTGCGAAGCGGCTGCAGAAAGGCATAGAATCCCCAACAATATGATTATATATATTTGAGATTTTCTCAAAACTACTTTTCCATTCAAAAACGTTGGCAAATTTACAAAAAAGTTGATTACGTCACCTATATTGCGACACTATTTGTTGCTCATTTTGTAGCATTTTGTGCAACCTTTCAGTGCATTTAACATCATTTTAACCCTTTTTCTATCTTCTCAACTTTCCATTTTAAAATTATTGTTACCTTTGCATTGAATTCCGGTTTGCGGAACAAAATTGTCAACAGTTATGAAAGAAGAAATAGATTGGAGTAAGCTTCCGTTTGGTTATCTGCCAACCGACTATAATGTGCGTTGCACGTATTCCGGTGGCAAATGGGGTGAAATCGAAGTGTCTGAGAGCCCTTACGTTAATCTGCACATTGCTGCAACTTGTCTTCATTACGGTCAGGAAATTTTTGAAGGCCTCAAGGCTTTTCGTGGAAAGGACGGCAAGGTTCGTGTGTTCCGCATGAAGGAAAATGCAAAACGAATCCGTGAGAGCGCAAAGGGGTTATGCATGCAGCCTCTGCCCGAGGAAATATTCTGTGCCATGGTTGAAAAGGTTGTGAAATTGAATGCCCGTTTCATTCCACCCTATGGAAGTGGTGCTTCACTTTACATCCGTCCTATGGAAATAGGCATTTCGCCATCGGTCGGCGTGCGCTCATCGGAGGATTATCTGTTTATAATGCTTGTTTCACCTGTTGGTCCATATTTTAAAACCGGTTTCAAGCCCACCAACATATGCATAATGCGTCAGTACGATCGCGTTGCTCCGCAAGGCACGGGCAAGTGGAAAGTGGGTGGCAACTATGCCGCGTCGTTAAAAAGCGGTGAGCATGCACATGCTTTGGGCTATTCGGCCGTGTTGTTCCTTGACCCTAAGGAGAAGAAATATCTCGATGAGTGTGGCCCGGCTAATTTCTTTGCAATTAAGGACGGAAAATATATTACACCGGCATCTGATTCAATTCTGCCTTCAATCACTAACCGTTCTATGATGCAGTTGGCCAGGGATATGGGCATAGAGGTTGAACAGCGTCACATAACGGTCGACGAACTTGCCGATGTTCAGGAAGCTGCTGCTGTCGGCACCGCCGCTGTTGCTTCGCCTGTCGGAGAGATACATGATCTGGACACCGGCATTAACTATCATATCGCCAAAGATGGCAAACCCGGTCCTGTCACGACTTCCCTCTACAACACTCTGCGTGGAATTCAGCACGGTGAACTTCCTGACACTCATGGATGGAACACCATTATCGAGGGTGTATGACCGGATTGAAACTGCTTCCCGCCGTCAGGGAAACTATCGATAAATATTATCCCGCAGGAACCATCCTGCGGGATATATATTTAAAACATTGCGAATCAGTGGCAGCGTTGGCGCTTGAAATAGCCCACAGGAAGCAGCTGTGTCTTTCAGATGAACTTGTGGCCTCGGCTGCAATGCTTCACGACATCGGTATTTTTCTTACAAACGCTCCCGCCATTCATTGTTTTGGTAGCCATCCTTATATCTGCCACGGACTGCTTGGCGCCGAACTGTTGAGACGTGAAGGAATGGATGAGGTGTTTGCACGCGTGGCTGAACTTCATACAGGTTCCGGTCTTTCAGCCGGGGAGATTATTTCACAGAATCTTCCGCTTCCGCATCGCGATTTTCTGCCTGAAACACTTCTGGAACGCTTGATTTGTTATGCCGATAAATTTTATTCTAAAAGCGGTGATATGAAGCGGAAGCCGCTTGAAAAGATCCGTATGCAGATGGAGCGTTTCGGAGCCGACTCGTTAAAGCGTTTCGATGCCTTGCATAAGGAATTTTCATAAATCATTCTTAACATCGAAACATGGACATGCTTTTGTGCTGAACTCATTGTGTCCGTGAACAGTAGCATCAGGATATTCATGTTTCAGTTCATCAATTTTTTTACGCAGTGCTTCCCGTTGCGCGGGAGTGCGTGTATCAGCCGGTTTTCCGTAGCTGTCAATTCCTCCGACATAGCATATCCCTATGCTGTGTGCGTTGTGACCTTTGCAGTGTGCGCCTGCTTCTTTAACCGGACGTCCGGTCAACACAGTTCCGTTGATTGTGACTACGAAATGATAGCCTATTGATTTATAACCACACGACCTGTGCCATGCGTCAATTTGTTTCACACTCACTTCTTTTCCGGCTGCTGTTGCTGTGCAATGCACAATTATTTCATTTATTTTTCTCATAGCACTGCAAAGTTACATCCCGTATATCCCGTCAAGCATGCGAACTGACTGCTTGAATGAAAAAAAACAGGAGTCCGCATAATTATGCGGACTCCCTCTGTAAAGTGAATCTTTTTCTAATTCATTAGAAAGTGTAGTAGAAACCGAAAGTCAGGGCATTGCCGTTAAGCAAAAGGCCGCCTTCGCTCTTATAGCCGGCAAGACGAGCATTGTCGTTTGCACCCTTGTAGCCGAGCATACCTACATGTGTAACGAAGCTGAAATGTTCGTTGAAGTTGAGTGACAGACCGGGACGGAGACCAACCTGATAAGTAACCGCAGTGTCTGATTTGTCACCGTCGAACGATGCCCAGCCGGCACCTACACCTACGGTGCCGTCGACAAACAGATTAACGAAGTTGTTGTCGCTCTTGAAGAAAGTATAGCGGACATAGGGGTTGAATTCGAAAAGATTAACTGATGTCTTTTGATTGCAGAGGTGGGTGTAGTCATAACCGAGTTCAGCACCAACAGAAATTTTTTCAGTCAGGTTATAGCCGATTTCAGGAAGGATGGTAAGCTGGTTTGTTGACTGTTCGGTTGTGCCCTGATGCCAGAAACCTACGGAACCACCTACATAGAAACCTTCTGCATTTGCGCAAATAGCAGCTACTGCCATTAATGCACTCATTAAAATTTTCTTCATGATGAATAATGTTTGATTTGTAATTGAATTTTGGGTTTGTCTGGCAAAATTAACTTTTAATCTTTTGCTTTCCAAATTTTTACAATGAATTTTAGTCAAAAACAAGGTCATTCAGAAGGCGTGCGGCAACTTCAGCATCCTCCTCCCTTACCAGAATCCGAATGCCGCCCATGGCGCCGATGGGGTAGACGGTCGACATGATTTCGTTGTTTATTATTGCTTCTATACCGTTTTCCGCCAGCTCCGCCAATGCTATGTGTGCCTGCCAGTCCTCGTTGTAAATTCCTACCACGCTTAGTTTTCCCATGGTCAATGTATGTTGCGTTTATTTAATTCCGCCTGATAGCGTTGTGCATTTTTTCTGTGATCGGCATAGTTTGCCGCAAAATTATGTCTGCCGCTGAAATCTTCCTTTGCGCACATGTAGATATATTCATGCTCGGGGGCATTCAGCACGGCATCGATGCCTTTTTGAGATGCAATTCTGATTGGTCCGGGAGGCAGACCTTTATGCATGTATGTGTTATAGGGTGAGGAAATTTGCAGATGCTCTCCGGTTATGCGTCGTAGTTTGAAATTGCCGGTTGCGAATTTCACAGTCGGGTCGGCCTGCATAGGCATCCCTTTGTTGAGGCGGTTCATATACAGACGTGCAATCACCGGCAGTTCATCGCTTTTTGCCGATTCCTCTTCCACTATGGATGCGAGTGTGGCCACTTCTTTAGGTGTGAGGCCTATAGCCTGCGCTTCGGAGCGGCGACGGGGATTCCAGAACCGGTTTCTATATGACAGCAGTTTTTTGACTACATTCACGGCGCTTGTTGTGGCGTAAAATTCGTAGGAATCAGGAACGAAGGCTGCCGGAAATTCCTCTTTGCAGAAACCGCTGTCTGGAAGGATGGTGTTGCATGCCTCCAGAAAATCAGCTGAATCGAATTCCATTTTAGCGCTTATCCGGTCGGCAAGCTGAGTCATGGTGCGCACATCGCTCCAGTGTATTTTTACCGGTGTCTGCATACCGCCCCGAAGACGCCATGCCGTGCGGGCGGAATATTGTCCAGGTTCAACTTTATATCGTCCGCGGGCACGCGAGGCCGAGCCACCTGAAAGTTTCCATAGCATGTGAACGCGTGTGCCCTCGACATTTCCCAACTGACTCTTGAGTGAGTCGGCAATTGCCGATGATGTGGCATTTCCGGGAATAACAATCCATGCGGTTTCCCCTTTGTGGCGCTGCAATCCGAACCATGCAACCGTGATTACGCCGCATAAGGACACAAGCGCCGCGATTGCGAGCATAAGCGCATGACGGGTTATAAAGGACTGCCCGTTTTTTCTTTTTCTTTTGGTTCGTTTTTTTGCCATAGGTTTACAAAAGTAGTAAAATGTTCGTATAATTTCAAATCGCTGTGCCGGTGCGTAACTCTATTCCTCCGTGGGCCAGAGTGTCTACGGTGTGCATAAGGCGTTCACGCCGGCGCAGATCGGCATGGTCGGCAAATAGCGATTCGGTGTGGGCGTCAAGCCCGACGGTTCTTGTTATGCACACCCCGGCGCGTTTATATGCGTAACCGGCAACATATGCTTTTTTAAATGCCCGTTTCACGGCTGCAGTCAGGGTCAGGGTGTCGGCCGTAGGATCAACTATCGATTCGTGTGCCACACCGTTATATTGCTTTGTGTACGTGCTGTAACGATTGGTTTCCATAAATATCTCAAGTTCACAGGCCAGTCTGCGGTATTGCCGTAATTGCCTGGCGACTTTTCCGCAGAATCCGGCAAGTAAGCTCAACAGCCGGCCGGCATCGGTTATGCTCCGTTCGAATGTTCGTGTGCACCGGCAGGTGAGATGTTTTGCACGGTTCACATTGCTTTCCATGCACGGTGTTCCTCTCAGTTCGTGCCACGTGCATTGCAGGGGAACGCTGAACCGGCTCTCTACTTCGCGCGGTGATAGCCTGGCGAAGGATAGGGCTGTTGTTATGCCCATTGCTTTGAGCCTGGCTTCGATTCCTGGCCCTATGCCCCACACATCGCCTATGTCGCATAGCGACAGTCCTTTGGCTATTTTTTCATCGGACTCCATCAGGCACACGCCATTATAGCCGGCATATTTTTTTGCGAAACGTGTCGCTATTTTTGCTAATGTTTTGGTCGTGGAAATGCCTATAGCCGCCGGAACATCCGCCACACGTTTGATTTCATTGCGTATGTAGCGGCACATTTCAATTGTGTTTTCACCCGACAGAGCGGGGAGATGTATGTAGGCTTCATCAATTGAATATACTTCTGTAGGCAGATCAATGCGTGCGATTGCATCCATCACTCGTCCTGATATCCGTTTATAAAGAGGAGGATTCGCAGGCAGAATAATAACTTCGCCTCTTTTTTCCATCTCTGTGAGTTGGAACACCGGGCAGCCTCTTTTTATGCCGAGCTGTTTCGCGGCGTTTGACATTGCGGTTACACAGCCGCCGTTTTTTCCGTTACCTCCAACCACAACCGCACGTCCACGTAATTGTGGCCTCTGGGTCAGTTCGCATTCCACAAAAAAATTATTACAATCAACAAGAGCCAGCATATCCCTGCAATTTTAAAACGGTAGGGCAAAATTACCGGCCTGCCGGGCAAGAAATCGGACACTGTTTTGTTAAATAATCTGTAATCAGTCCTCGGAGTAATGACGGAGAACGCGTCGGTAGCTGTTGAATATTTTCGATTTTGACACAAATCCCACATATTTTCCGTCACCATCAACCACAGGCAGATTCCAGGCTCCCGTATCATCGAATATTTTCATCACCTGCTCCATGCTTTGGTCTATGCGGATTTTAGCCGGTGGCATGCTCATGAATTTGTCAACATGCATGCGGCGGTAGAGGTCGGGCCGGAACATTATGTTGCGGATGTCATCGAGAAGCACAATTCCAAGCAGTCGACCCTCATCGTTAAGCACCGGAAAAAGGTTTCGGTTACTCTGTGCAATCTCCGCAACCATCTGTCTGAGGTCCATAGTCGGACTGACCGTCCGGAAATCGGTTTCTATCACACTGCCGATTTTAAGCAGAGTCAGCACCGCTTTGTCTTTATGATGGGTAAGCAGTTCGCCACGCTGGGCAAGTCGCATGGTGTAGATGCTGAACGGTTCGAATATCTTTATTGTGCCGTAGCTTAATGTGGACACAATGAGCAGCGGCAGGAAGAGTTCGTAGCCACCTGTCAGTTCGGCGGTAAGGAACATTCCCATGAGCGGAGCATGCATAACGCCCGACATAACCCCGGCCATTCCCATCAGCGCGAAATTTTTAACCGACAGATCAAGTCCGAATATGTTGTTTATGAAAAATGCGAAGAAAAACCCCGACATGCATCCAACATAGAGCGATGGTGCGAAGGTGCCTCCCACGCCGCCGGCTCCGTTGGTGGCGGAGGTTGCGAAGACTTTGAGCAGAATTATCAGTCCTATGAACACCAGCACTGATATCATTGAATTTCGGTCATTATAAAATATCGAGCCATCGAATATGCCCTGAATGTTTCCGCCGAGCAAATCAATTATTGATCCGTAGCCTTCGCCGTAGAGCGGGGGAAACAGGAATATCAGTGTACAGAGAATGGTTACGCCTACAAGATATTTCAGCCAGCGGCTGTTAAGCCGTTTGAACATGTTTTCCATCATGTTCATAGTTCGGGTGAAGTAAAGGGAAACAAGTCCGCAGAACACGCCTAAAAGAACAGCGAACGGAATGCGCGATGTGATGAACGGTTCACTCTGGGCAAAGAAGAATTCCACATCGTAGCCGGTGAATGTGTAGGCCACTGTCGCTCCTGCAATACTTGATATCAGCAGCGGCATTACCGACACTGTCGTGAGGTCGATCATCAGAACCTCCAAGGTGAAAAGCATACCTGCTATTGGAGCCTTGAAAATTCCGGCGATGCCTGCGGCGGCTCCGCATCCAACCATTATCATCAGCACCCTCGGCGACATGCGGAACATCTGTCCGAGAGTGGAGCCTATTGCAGCCCCGGTATAGACTATAGGGCCTTCGGCTCCTACCGAACCGCCGAATCCTATTGTCACGGAGCTGGATACAATCGATGACCATAGATTGTGTCTCTTCAACCGGCTTTTATTCTGTGAAATGGCATACAGAACCCGTGTCACGCCATGTGAAATGTTGTCGCGGACAACGAAGCGTACAAACAGAACTGTTATAAGTATGCCGGCTGCCGGATATATGAAATAAAGCCAGTTACCGGTGTTTATGGTGAGATGTGAAGTTAACAAACCCGATATGTTGGCTATCATCCATTTCAGCAGCAGTGCGGCAAAACCGCCGAGTGTGCCGACAACCAGAGCCAGAAACACAAGGAACGGACGTTCCTTTATGTGCTTTTCACGCCAAAGTACAATTGAAAGCAACCAGTTATGACGTTTTTCACGCCATTGCCATCCGGTTTCCGATTTCGAAGCTGTCGCACTCATAATCCTTTGCCCGTAAACACGGTGTTAATGGTGTAAAAAATAATCTTTAGATCGAGCAGAAGACTTATGTTGTGCAGATAGAGCACGTCATAACGCATGCGTTCAATCATTTCATCTACTTTCGATGCATATCCGTATTTAACCATGCCCCACGATGTTATGCCGGGACGAACCTGATGTAGCAGAACATACTGAGGTTTGATTTTTACAATTTGGTCAACAAAGAATTTTCTTTCAGGACGCGGACCCACTAACGACATTTCGCCTTTAAGCACATTCCAGAACTGGGGCAGCTCGTCAAGCCGGTATTTACGCAAGAACTGACCTACAGGCGTGATGCGCGGATCGTTTAGGGTCGATAGCATAGGCTCGCCGTTAATCTCTGCATCTTCATACATTGTCCTGAGCTTGTAAATCCGGAACGGTCGTCCGCCGCGGCCCAGTCTGACCTGTGAATAGAATGCCTTTCCTGGCGAAGTCAGTTTAATCACCGCCGCCAGAATGCCGATAGGCAGAGCGCCAGCCAATAGCGCTATGCTTGAAACCGACACATCAATCAGCCGTTTCACATTGGCTGTGAACGGTGACACATAAATGCGGGTTACGTTGACAAGCGGTTCGGAAGCGACATCAAGGTGATGTATCGCTCCCAGATCGTTAAAATTGTGAGCTGTGAGAATGGGCAGATTCAGCAGCATCAGGTTCCGCAGATCCGGAAGTGTTTTTTCCCAGCTACCTGATGGGTGATGTACAAGTATCAGGTGGGTTGCACCGGTTTTGGCAATCACTT
Source organism: uncultured Bacteroides sp. (assembly GCA_964564465.1). Lineage (GTDB taxonomy): Bacteria > Bacteroidota > Bacteroidia > Bacteroidales > Muribaculaceae > Paramuribaculum. The sequence continues at coordinate 34,792 of CAZMAO010000004.1, read as the reverse complement.
CCTTTATTTGTGAAAGTTCGTAGCCCGGCAGGTTGCCGATTGCGCTTTCAAGCGGAAAATCAACCGTTACAATGGCAACCGGACGCAACCCCATGTGCGTTTTAAGTTGTCCTATCTGGTTTATTATTGCCTCACGCGAGGCCGCGTAACCTACAATTAAAACCGGAGTGTATAACTCTCCGCGGCGTAATTTTCTGGCCGTCAGGCGCGTTATGAGCGCACGCGGAATCATTACGCATGTGAACAGAATGGCGAACAGAACAAGAAACAGCGTATAGTCGCGTCCGCGGTCGGAAGTAAGGTCATCGATCAATGCCGCGAATATAATCAGCAGGGTTGCCGCTATGCAGCTGCTGAAGGTCGTGAATACGTCCTGCATTCTTGATCGACGGTAGATGGATGAGTAGAATCCTGATATGTAGAATATTCCCATCATCAGGATTGGAAATATAATCTGTCCGAGTATTACATTTTTAGAGGAAATGTATTGACCGAGTGGTGAGTCGGGTGACAGAACGTCATGTCGGTAGATGTTGAAAAGCAACACTGCAAGTGCGACTCCAAAAAAGTCACACACCACATATAGCAGCTGCTGTCGCCTTTCGTTCATCATTCTCTTATAGTCGTAATAGTTCCGTCGGCATTTAGTTTGATAATTTTCGACGGCTTGTGGCGGGTTTCATCGTCTTGCCTGTATTTGACCACATAATCCACGCCATCGGTAATATCTTTGTCTATTTCGTGGAAAAGCGCAGGAGTCGGTCGGCCGCTGATGTTGGCTGAGCTGCTTACAACCGGATGGCCGAGTTCGCGGCAAATTGTGCCGGAGAATTTTTCGGCAGTGAGCCTGAACGCAGCGCTTCCATCTTCACTCATAAGCTGAGGCGCTAATCCGCAGGCATTGTCCATTACAATTGTAACAGGCCGTGGCTTGTATGCCGAAGTAAGCGCCAATGCTTTTTCTGCTGCTTGGTTACCGACATGCTTTGCAAGTGTCGCCATGCTGTCAGTAATCGATAGCATGGCTTTGCTGTCGACGCGGCGTTTCAGTTTGAAAATCCGTTCCACAGCATCGGCACATGTAGCGTCGCAGCCTAATCCCCAAACAGTGTCTGTCGGATAAAGGATAATGCCTCCTGACTTCAGGCAGTTGACGGCCTCTGAAATGTCTGTTTTAAATGCTTCATCCATAGCTTGTGAGCCACTTGTGAAGCACTCATGCTTGTCATACGCCGGCACTTCCCGGTGTGCAATGCTTTTTTTGGCGTCGCTTTCAGGCGTGTTGTGAAAATTGGCTGACAATGCTAACTTCTGCGTCATATTATGCAAAATTAATGTAATTTTCCACATCTACGCGTTCATTGCATGAAAAATATTACGTATTGTAAAAAAACTTATGAACTATGCTTTTTTTACATGAAAATTTGTTAGTTTTGACAATTATAACCAAAACCTTAAATATAACCTTATGATTCGTCCTGAAGATTTAAAGCAACTTGATGAAAAAGGAATTACCGAGGCGCAACTCGAAGCTCAGCTCGAACGTTTCCGCACCGGTTTCCCATATCTTAAAATAATGCAGGCTGCACGTCCTGAATTCGGCATAACAGTGCTTACTCCGGAACAGGAGGAAAAGGCCGTTGAGCGTTGGAAGAAATATCTGGCTGACGGTGGAGAGGTAACAAAATTTGTTCCTGCATCGGGTGCGGCTTCACGCATGTTCAAGGCTCTTTTTGAATTCGTCGATTCTGATGCTGATGTTCCGGCAGCCGGAAGTGCGGTTGAAGCATTGATTAATGATATTCACAACGTCGCTTTCTATGATGATCTTAATGCAACAACTCTTCGTCTTTACGGACTGTCAGTTGATCAGCTGATTGAAGGAAAAAGATATAAGGATGTTATAAGTGCCATCATAAAACCAGAGGGGATGAACTATGGCGGTTTGCCAAAAGGGTTGCTTAAGTTTCATAAATATGAAACAGGAAGTCACACGCCTGTTGAGGAACACATAACGGAAGGTGCCCAGACCGCGGCTAACAGCGAAGGAGTTGTTAATTTGCATTTCACGGTTTCGGCAAACCACCGCAAGCTTTTTGAAGAGAAAATTGCGGAAGTGCTTCCTGAGGTTGAAAGGAAACATCGTGTTAAGTTCAACATATCGCTTTCCGAACAAAAGCCGTCGACTGACACTGTGGCGGTCAATCCGGATAACACTCCGTTCATTGAGGATGGAAAAATGCTTTTCCGTCCGGGCGGACATGGCGCTCTTATAGAGAATTTGAATGACATTGAAAGTGCGGTTGTCTTCATTAAGAACATTGATAATGTAGTGCCCGATTCGAAGCGTAAACCCACAGTGCATTACAAGCAGGTTCTCGGCGGCTATCTTATTCAGCTTCATGATCAGATAATGAAATATCTCGATATGCTTTCAATCGGCAACTACACGCGCGGAACTTTGCAGGAAATGCTTAATTTCATGCACTTCACGTTCTCTATGTGCGACCGGTCGGTTGATGGAAAGAATGATACGGATGTTGCGGTTTACATCTACAATAAGCTTTCGCGTCCCCTGCGTGTGTGCGGAATGGTGCGTAACGAAGGCGAACCTGGCGGTGGTCCGTTCGTAGCTTTCAATTCCGACGGGTCTGCTTCGTTGCAGATTCTTGAAAGCCACCAGATTGATATGAATAATCCTCTTAGCAAGCGCATGGCCGAGTCATCTACGCATTTCAATCCGGTTGATCTGGTATGTTACATTAAGAATCGTCATGGTGAAAAATTCAATTTGCCCGATTTTGTTGATCATGCCACAGGATTCATATCCGAGAAGTCTTCGCATGGCAAGCCTTTGAGAGCTCTGGAACTTCCCGGATTGTGGAACGGGGCTATGTCCGACTGGAATACGGCTTTCGTAGAAGTGCCGGTTGAAACCTTCAACCCCGTAAAGACCGTTAATGATTTGCTGCGCTCCGCTCACCAATCCTAAATAATTATATAGTGCAACGTTATCATCGTTAAGCATTCTCATAACTGATTAGAAAGGACGGAGGATTGCTGAATTTATGTTGGATTCAGTATGAATCCGTTCTTTTTCTGTCTTTTTCCCGTAAGGCAGGGTGTATGTTAGTGTCACACTTATATTCCTTCCGGTCAGGTCGCTCAATGATTCCGATGTGGATTTATACACGCTGTAGTCGGCATAGCTGCGCGTTTTCATTCTTCGGTCGAGGAAGTTTTCCACGCAGCAGTCCACTGACCAGTTGTCGTGTTGCCAGTTGACTGACAGACCATACTGCATAGGTTTGTGCACTTTTGTTCCTTCAATTCCCAATACATTGAACGGAAGTGCATAGTTGCCTCTGACCTGCCAGTCACCGAACATATATGAAGCGCTGAAATCAGCTCGCCAATCGTTGCTGCGTGCAGGCCGGTATGTTGAATTGAACCGGTTCATGCTGAATATCGCATTACCCTTAATCCGGAGCCGGTTGTTGAGCAAGTTTGCCGATGCCCCGAAAATCAGTCTGTTATAAAAGAAGTTGCCATCGTTAACAAGCTGGTTATACATAATGTCGTTCTCCGCGAAATAGCGGTGCGATGTGTTGTCAAAATATTTCAGGAAATCGTATGTGAATGATATGCCGATATTGCCGATACGGCCATTGTAGCTTATAAAGTTTTGAAATGCGTTTAATTGTTCAAGATCGGGATTACCGGCCGTGGCCTCAAAAAATGAGGTGCGTATAACCGCATCGTTTTTATAGGATGGATCGTAGATGCTGTGATTATATGATCCGGTAGCGGAAATGGTGTGTCTGTTGTTTATGGCGTAGGTTATGCCGTAATAGGTTAATGGTGCGAACTGATTGTCGTCGTGATTGCCTATGGTGGAATATAAGTCGGTAATACCAGCTGAAATGTAATATGATAAACCGAAAGGCAATGTATGGTCAACATGAAGGATAGCCATAGAATGATTGTTTTTTAATATCTGTTTGCTTGAATAATTTCCGGAATATATATCGCGGTAATAGTTGTAGTATTCATCGACAGTCATTCCAAGGCTTAATCCGCTTTTAAATGATTTGAAATAGCCTAATGTCGCGCTTGCCAGAATGTTATTCTCTTTGGTGTTGTTCTTGATTTTTTCAACGTTGGTTTCGGAATAGCTGCTCCGGAAGTTGGTGTGAGCATGTTTGATGGTGCTGATTGCCATTAAGGTATGCCCTCCGGGCAAAAACAGGTTGTAGTGCAGTTTCATGTTGGGTGATAAACCTTGTTCATTACTGGAACGGTTTGTGGTTGAATTGAAATTGTAGATGCCTGAATATGCTGCATCGGTTGTCTGCACGTTTTTTGGTGTGGCACTGCGTGTAATAGCAAGCGCAATATCAAAGGAATGGTTTTTATCGGTATGTGCTACTTTAAAGTTCAAATACTGTGAGTTTGTGCATGTTTTATTGTAAACCGGTGATGTTGATTGGTTTAAAATGCCGTTATTCAGCATAAACATGTTTTCCGAACTGTATGGTTGCGAAACCTCATCCCATTTCCCGTTTGCTGTTAATGAAAGTGTGACTGCATTTTTCTTATAGTTCACCATGCCAATATAGTTGCCGTATTGGCGCGCTAAACCTTCATCGGCCGACAGATAGATGTTGCCTCCGTAATCATACTGAGCGGTTATGAAATTCATTACGGCACCGTTACCCACATACTTGCCTCCCGGATTGCGTTGATAGTCGATCTGCAGAATCTCCGAGGCAGCAAGGGTTGCGAGTTCATCAGGTGCTGCTTCCACACCGTTTATAAGGATTACAACATTGCGTCCGGTTATTGTGGAAACAGTTTGTGTGGAGGCGTTCACATTAAAATCAGGGAGATTCATATTTTCCAGAAGCATATAGCCGTTGGCACTATGTTTCTTTTCTAATTTGGTGGGACGAATAATTACTTTTTTTGCCGTCTCGATTTTTTTATCGGCTGTTACTATGACTTCGCTAAGTTCGGTAGCTGTGGAGTCGGTTGAGACAGTCTGCTGTGCATGCATAATAAACGGAATATGCATTGCAATTGTAATAAGAATTTTTTTCATGCTTTTTTCTTTTTTCCCGCAAAGCAAATGAAAAAAGCATTTTCAACATCTGAAATTTGTCTGACATTTATCTGACAAATGCTGACACTGTTGGATTTCAGTCAGTTATATGCAGTTCATAAGAGTTGCCACGGTTGCAGATAATTTTGAGATTTGCTTCTGCAAGGGCTGTTTTAGTGCGACGTATAAGTGTGTAGAGCGATTCCTCGGCATTGCTTTTATTCCCCCACAGCGTTTCGCATAAGGTGTTTTTGTCCACTTTGTTGCCTGGAGCGTCAAGAAACATCTGAACAAGTTTTCGCTGCATGGGTGTGAGTTTTATCTTGTCAAGATCATGAACCGTGGGAAACTTTACAGGGGCTTGCGTCAGCATGAGTGAGTTCTGTTTTCTTTTGTAATAAAACATGCAAGACATAGATAAAACGGAAAGTGCCAGAAGAAATCCGGGTAGAGTCTGGTCAGACGCTGCGAACACCGATGCTATTGAACAGTCGGCAAATCCTTGCACCTTTATTGCAAGTCCGTTTGGTGCCTGTTCCGGTAAAATGATTATGGAATCTGAAGCTATTTTATGACCTTGAACAGAAGGCGTCGTATTTTTATCATCAACCAATGTAATTGAATAGAATGCTTCATTCTTAAGTAATGTATTTTTGAAATTCAGATCAGATGCTTGATAGATTAGTGGTTTGTGTGTCGCTTCATGCATCTGCTGCAAAGCGGCAATTGTGTCCTGTCGGGTCCATAATTTGCAGTTCTCATTAGCCAGGGCAATCATGGTGCGGTTCAGGTCATCGTACAGATTCTGTTTTGCATTCTGATATGAAAAACAGCCCGACACTATCGACGTAATCATTAACGCTAACGGAATCAACATGCCATAGCGAAGAAACGATGCGTTATTATTTGCGGGAATAGAAATCTGTTTCATTACATGAACAATTTTTGGATGGGAATCTGCGGTTAACAATGCAAATTTATAATTTTTACTTCTGTTTTTCAGATTATATGTAATTTATTTTGTCTGTTTGTTTTTAATTCAATTTTTAAACCCCCGGGGCTGAACAGGTGTTTTAATATAAATGGATAAGAAAGCGGAAATAAGAAAATTATGGACGGAGTGTTTTCATGATACTCCTGAATTCGTTGAGATGTTCTTTACACGTGTCTATAACGACCGGCAGGGAATGTTGCTTGAGTCAGAGGGTAAACCGGTAAGTTCCCTGCTCCTTCAGCAATATGATTTTCTTATGCATGGCAAGATGCTTAAGGCGGGTTATATCGCCGGGGCTGCCACACGTCGTTCGGAACGCGGTAAGGGTTACATGGGGCAGTTGATGAAACAGGCTCTCCGGGCTTCATATGAACGGGGCGATATGTTGTGTGCCCTTATACCGGCCCATCGGTGGCTATATTTCTTTTACGATCGATTCGGGTTCAGCACGGTGTTCTATGTCGACAAACAGCGCTTCACATCATTGCACTCTTTTTTTGGTGAGGGAATCTATAATGAAATAGATGACCCGTTTCGCGATGACGTTTATGTCGCAATGGCGGAAATGGAAATAAAGCGTGGATGTGGCATCATACATTCTCACCGCGATTTCCTGAACATAATGGACGACGTAAGTCTTGATGCGGACGCACGTTTTGTCGCCTTATCCGATGAGGAAGGAAATGTCGCTTCCATGGCATGGGCCACCGTAGGCCACGGGCAGGTTGAGGTACGTGAATTGTTGGGACGCGATGAAAATGCAAGAAAGGCGGCCATGCGCGCTTTGCGTCGCAGATTCCCCGACACACATTTCACACTTCTTGCTCCGGCCGAGCCTTCGCGACGGAATTTGTTTGCGCGTGGCATGGGAAGGATTGTTAATGTCATGAAACTGCTTGATGTGTGTGCATCTGCACACAAGGAATGGGAAACGGTTATACGTGTAAAAGATTCCATAATTCCGGAAAACAATCATATTTTTGTGGTTAGGAACGGTGTTGTAACTGTTAACGACATGATTCCTGTGCGTCGGCTTGCGCTTGATGTGGACATTGAGGTGCTTAATCGTATTGCATTCAGCTCACCGAACATCGGCTCGGTAATCGGATTCCCATCTGAACGACCTCATATCAGTCTGATGCTCGACTGATTATCTTACTCAACGCAGGAATTTCGGAGCTATCAGATAAGTTCCTAATGTGATGCCGAATGCCCAGCGGGTTGCCGGTGTCGAAACATAGCGAGCATATCCTGTAACTGTTACAGAACGCAGATTCGCTACAATCGCTGTTTCTCCCAAAAATCTGTACACGCCAAACCAACGTCCTCGCGCGGCTCCGCCTATTTCAGTCTGCTTTATCTGACGTAACGGCGCATAACACCAGGCGCTTGTGCGTAACTGAACCACACTGCTTATTTTCCATATAGGCATGGCACCCGCAGCAAGATAGTTATATGAGCGTAAATCAGGATCAAACACCGACGGAGCCCACCCGCACGGGTAGAATTCGGGTGCGTCAACCATGGTAGAGTAGAAGGTTTTCAGCAGATGACGTGTGGAAAGAATGATATTGCTTTCCAAACCTATGGAAATATATTTGTTAAGATCCCAGTAGTTGCGTGTTTTCAGTTCTGCCTGCAGAAACGATCTGCGTAATTTGCCATCTGCATCGCCGGCGCCTTCAAGTTTGTAATTTCCGGTTGCCGCAATCAGGTTAGCTGTATAGAATGCTCCGTTAACCGGGCATATTTCCGAATTCAATGTAGAGTAGTTCATTCTGCCGGTTATCTGCATAAGGTTGCGGGTGGATACATGTCTGTGCGGAGTTTCTTCCGATAAGTCGGCATAATATCTGTCAACCATATGTCCTCCGCCGAATCCAAGCGATGCCACACCGTTGCGGCCCGCAGCTGTGCCTGCATATATTCGTGCGAACATCTCATCTGTCTGGACAAAGCTCGGCTGATTGAAATTTGTGAAAAGTTTGTCGCTTTGATAGAATTTCTGACGTGAACCAATTGCTTCGAGTGTCAATGCAGCCGGTTGTGATTTTATTATAGACATTCGCGCTTTCAGCTGGCCGGCCATGTAACTTTGTCCAAGCCATCCGTTGAATGAAAGGTCGAGGGAATGGAACGAAAGGGTGCGGTATGCGGCCGACAGGAACAGCATACTGCTGGTGCTTGAGGTAATGAAACCGCCTACGCCTAACGTCAGATTATCCTTTATCGATGCATTTATCTTCAAATCAAACAGATGCGTGGTGTCATTGAATGTCGTGTTTATTGTCATGTTCCGGATGTTTCCGGGGGAAATGGCACGATAGTAGGCGTTGCGCACGCCGTTAATTCCTATTGTGTCGTTTTTGGTCCGGAAGAGTGATGTCAGCAATTTGTTTTGCGACTGACTGCCTCCCGTAACATTGATTTTATTGAAAACAAGTGCCGGTGTCTTGCTTTTAAACACTTCCCTGCGGAGTTTCCTTGCTTCCGGACTGATTCGGCTTTTAACCCTGATTTTTATCGAATCCATATGCTCCCTCGCGTACCGGTAGCCGATATTATATATTTCCTGTGCTTTGCTCCAGTCCAACAAACCGAATTCCGACAGATTTATTTTCAGATTTATTCCATGTCGGGGTGGCATGGTATAATCCTGACGTTGAATAATCATTGCCTCAAGCTGATCCATTATCGTCTCATTTTCCGATGGCTTTGAGTCGGATGATGATACGTTTACACCAATCATGATGCCGGGAGCGAACACCTGCCGCATTGTTTCAATGGGATAGTTTTCATAAATGCCTCCGTCGTAAAGCAGATTCCCATTGTCATCAATGGGATGGAACACAATGGGGAAGTTCATCGATGCCCTTATGGCGTCGCCAACCGAGCCGCTTCCCATAACTTTTTTGCGTTTGGCCGTGATGTCGGAGCATACGCAGCGGAACGGAACGAAAAGTCGGTTGAAATCGCCATGACATTGAGCCGTGTATGGAGCAAAAATTTCCATGAATGCTAGATTCATCGGCAGCGGGCTGATCAGTGATGATGGCAGAACCGGTGATGATGAATTGATTGAATCGCCTGTTCCGATGTTTAATGTAAGCATGGCCGGTGTTTGTTCCGGTTGCGAGAACCGATAGGTGAGCGCAGGATCTATTTGTCCGGTCGACCATCGTGCGAAGCCGGCCGATTTTATAAGTTCCATCATTTCAGCAGGGGTGTAGCCACATGCATACAGGCCTCCCACAATCGATCCCATTGATGTGCCGGTGATATAGTCGATGGGGATATTATTGTCTTCAAGGGCCTGTATCACACCAATATGTGCTATGCCCTTAGCGCCGCCTCCGCTCAGAACCAGTCCGACGCTTTGTGATTCTTCAGAATTTTGAGACGCTGCCGGGAGCGAGATTACTCCCGACAACGTCAATAACAGCAAAAGGTGACGAACGGTGTGCAACATAGTATATAAGTTGTAGCGTTTCATCATTCTTAACAATGTTAATTTAACTTTTGTTTTCGAGTTATATGTAATTTTCCGGAATTTTCAATTGTTTCGCTACCCGGATGGTTAGTGCGCAGCAACAAACGGTATAGATAAAGAATGTATCATAGCCCACGGTTTGCTGCAGCCATCCGGCCCACATTCCGGGTATCATCATTCCAAGAGCCATAATGCCGGTGCACATAGCGTAGTGTGAGGTCTGCCATTTCCCTTGCGAAAAGTATATGAGATAAAGCATATAGGCTGTTCCTCCGAAACCGTAGCCAATCTGTTCCACGGCCACGCACATCATTATTACCCACATAGGCTGTTGAGGAATGAAGGCAAGATAAACAAAGGTAAGACATGTGAGCGACATGCTCCATGCCATTGGCATCATCCATTTTTTCAGTCCTCCTTTCGAAACGACATAGCCTCCTATAACACCACCGGCCATTAATCCGATTGTGCCGACTGTGCCGTAAATCATCCCGACATTCAGTGTGCTCAGACCAAGTCCGCCTTGTGCGGGAGAATCAAGCAGAAAGGGTGTTATGAGTTTCACCAATTGCGCTTCGGGAAATCGGTATAACAACATGAACAGCAATGCGACACCTATGCCCGGTTTAGTAAAGAAGCTCCGGAATGAATCAAAAAATGAATCAATGGTTTGTTTAACTGACGTAACATTCCGGTTATCTGCTTTTTGCGGATGCGGAAGCACTATGTAATGGTAAAGTGATGCAATTACAAAAAACAGCGATACTAAAGCGAATGAAATCTGCCATGCGCTTTTTACTCCTTCTGTTTTTTCAAGCCAGCCGGCTACGACAACCAGTCCGCCCTGACCGGCTATGAGTGCCAGACGGTAGAACACCGTGCGGATTCCGACAAAAAGACTCTGATTCTTTTGGGAGAGGCCAAGCATATACAGGCCGTCGGCAGCAATGTCGTGTGTGGCTGACAGGAATGCCACTATCCAGAATGCCGAAAGTGTTGCGGCGAACCATCCCGGAAGGCTTAGCGACAGGGCAACTGCGCCGAATCCCAATCCCATAAGAAGCTGCATCGCTACAACCCACCGGCGTTTTGAACCGATAACATCAACAATCGGACTCCAGAACGGTTTTATAACCCACGGCAGATAGAGCCAAGCGGTGAAGAATGCAATTTCCGCATTGCTGATTCCCATTCGTTTATACATTATGTTGCATACGGTCATGACAGCAACATACGGAAGTCCTTCTGCAAAATACAGACTGGGCACCCATGTCCAGGCGCGCAATGTGGAATTATGCGGAGTCTTCTTCATCAGTATAGTTTTTTCAATTTTGTCAGGGGGAAATAATGTTGCAGTATTTCCGGGTGTCTTATCCCTTCTGTTGCCATGACAGCAGCACCTATCTGGCAAAGACCTACACCATGACCCCATCCGGCTCCCGTAAGAATCCATTTGCCCGGAATGCCGTTTTGGTCAAAATCCTGAGGCTCAGCTACAAATGCGGAACTATAAAGATGCGTGCGCGACAAAACACGTCGAATCTCCAGTTCTTTACCGATTATGATTCTCCCTTTGGTGCCAATGATTTCAAGACGGTCAATGCGCCCGGACAGACCTCTGTGAAGAGGTTTCAATGCCAGTATTTCACCTAAGTCTTTCCCGGATTTTTCAGTTATGGTCTCTTTAATTTCCTTTGCTGAACATGTTATCTGCCAGCGATAGAAATCAGTTGTTTCAAGGTCAAAATTATTCAGAACTGTCTTTAAAATCCGGTGCGAGCGTGTTGCGCAAAAAGGCTCTGACGGCCGGCTTTTAATCCATTTTTCCCACTCTGTTTCATTTTTTTCATGAGCGGCATAGGAGCTACGCGTATCGGTCATGGGCTTAAGGTAGGGAAGGTCGGTGTTCTGCCAGCATGTGGAGAACTGTTCCATGATTCCGCCGCAGCATTTCGAAAATCGGGCATCGGCAATTCTATCATTATATGTCAGCACCAATCCGCGTGTCAGTTCAACAGCTTTGCGTGCGTTCTCATTCCAGATTTTTGTCAGACCCTGATAGCGCTGGCAATGATCATCGGCACAAACGTGGAATAACGTATGGGCTTGATGGTCGTACCATTTAATTATTTCATCGGCTGTTTCTACCGTTTCTCCCTCATATGGCTCATTCCGGTAAATCTGATTTAACAGCCAGCTGCGTGAAATCACCGCGTGCGCGCATAAAAATTCAAGGGGACTTCCGGCATTCATTTCCGATGAAATAACGCTCTGCAGGTAATCCTCTGTCTTTACTATGTTTACGGCTGTCAGGCAATCGTTTTCGGAAATTATTTCCAAATCTCCGGAAAATTGCTGGTGCTCATGTCTTTGCCAATGAAAATTTATGCCTATGGTTACCTGAATGCTGAAGTAACAGTTTTTGTCGGTGTGCCTGAAAAATTTGTTTTGCTCCGGATGGCTAAAGGAATGGGTGCCGGTGTATTCGTTGCCGTTATTGTCTATGTATTTCCCATGAAAGGTGACAATTATTCTTGGCGCGGACAGCAGGCCGACCCTAATTTCCGGTTCGGATGATGGCAGTGAGTTCATCGCGTGTATAACTGGTTTCTTTAATTATTTGCTTCAAATCAGTGTCAGTCAATGAATTGAAGTCATCGATGCGTGGCAGGATAATGACTCCGGCCAGATCAACCGATGCCGGACTAACAAGCAGCGGCTTTTCTTTATTGTAAAAACAACTCGGTCTATGTGCTTTGCGTGGAATAATAACGGCGGTAAATTCATTATTTTTATGGTAGGCAAGCACATTTTTATCTATATCGGTTAGCGTTTTAATAATAATATCTTTAATTTTTTCTTTAAATACCGATGAGTCTTTTGCCTTTACAACAATGTGGCCAACACCGTTAAAATCATTTACTCCGGCTTTGTCGGTTTGTTTCAGCAATGGAAGGCATTCGTGAGGAACAGCCTGGAAATGAAGGTGGGAGGGAGCTGAAGCTCCGCATGTAGGACCATTATAAAACACAGCAAATCCTTCAAGTTGTTCAGCAAACTGCACAAATGCGTCAATGTCAAGTTGCTGAGGTATATGTTTTTTGTGAGCTATTACGAAATGCGAGGGAAAGATTGGGTAGGGATTCAGAAGTATTTCATAGTTGCCGGCTTCAATCGAATGCTGTTGTTCCGGACGGCGCGTCGCACATAGGAAACACCCGTCCGTTACCGGTGTAATGTCAGCAGCGGTCGAACGGACTCGTTCGGGGTTGCATTGAAGTAGAAACCCTCCCGAACGTCGGATTGAGGTTTTATTTAACCCTTCGTGATTTATACGTGCCGTTTCCCAGTTTTGCAATTCCTTTTCCCTGAAATCATTAAGCCGTTTGCAAGGCATGTTCAGGGAGCGGCGGGCTTTTATTTCTATTGTCCGCAGCATGTCCTTATACTCATTGTTGCGGTTGATTTTATCCTGAGGTAATGCTGAATCTGAATTACCTTCCCAACGCCGGCATTTGTATAGATCGCTGTAAATCCTTCCTATTTTGTAGGAGCGGCTTATTCGCAGCATTGCGGCATAGTCCTCGCCGTAACTCACATTTGGGAAAGGATATTTTCGAAGCAGTGATGTGAGGAATGCTCTTGGCGCACCTAATCCGTTTATTCTAAGTGCGTTATTTGAACCATTGCTGTCGGTCCATTCCTTGTGGTCAATTAATCCGGGAGGGAGTGGGTTCAGCTCAAAGTCGGTGAGTGAGTAACTTCCAACAACCGCACCGCATTTTTCGCTATGGAATTTATCTACAATTTGCTGAAGTGTGTCGGGTGAGGAATATAGATCGTCACTGTCGAGCTGCACGGCATATCGACCGCATTCAGGATGATTTATGGCAGCATTCCAGCATCCGCCTATTCCTAAATGTCTGTCAGTAGGTACAATATGAATAACAGCAGGGTTCTTTGCGCTTAGTTCGGATATGATTTTAGTTGTGCCGTCGGTTGAATAATTATCAACTACAATTACATTGAACTTAAAATCAGTTTTTTGAGTAACCGCACTTTCTATCGCATCCTTAATGGTGTTAACGCGGTTTTTTACCGGAATAATTACGCTTGCTTCGTTTGGATATGTGCTAAAGTCAGTGATTTCTGTTCCGGGTTGAATGAATGCATTAATCATTTTTAAATGCCTTGTACATGCCAGTTCCATTTCCTGTTGCACCATTCTGTTTCTCGGATCTACATAGTCGAACTGCTTTTTGTCGGACGAGCGCAAATCAATGGCACGGAAGGTATAATTGAATTCTCTTAAATGGAACGGCAGGCCCCATAAGCGTACAAGGCTAAGTATAAGTGCATAACATCCGGCATAGTCGTATTCCTCTATTTTATCCAGGGCTTTTATGGCCTTTTCACAGTTTATCATCAGTAAAGGACCATATTGAAAGTCGTTACGCAAAACGCCGCCTTGCGTGCAGTCAATCAGGCTTACCGGTTTAAATCCTATGCCATTATCCCCGAGTTCCAGATAATCGCTGTAAATAACAGCTTTACCGCAGCTTTCACCAACATCGACAAGTCTGTTAACCTGTTTGTCCGTTATATGGGCGGTTTCCTCTTTAAGTATAACCCATTTGCTGTCTGATTGGCTTATGTTTTTTTTTAGCCAGTCAGTAGAGATGGTTTGTAGCGACGGAGAATCTATCAGTTGACAGTTTGCCATTTATTTGAGCAGCGGAAGAAGTTGCGGTAATATTTCTGGTGAGCCGCAGCAAACTGACACATTCCGGTCGTTGCGGTAAAACTCATATTTTCCGCCGGCTTCCCCAAGAATGCAAAGTGCTGCGCTCACATCCCATTCGTGAAGGTTCATTTCCCAGTATCCGTCAAGGTAACCGGCTGCAACATAACATATGTCCAACGCTGCCGAGCCAAGTCTGCGCATTCCTCTGATTTTTGGCATTACACGGGCAATGTTGTCTATATTATTGTCCGGATTTGTATACTTGTCAATTGGGAATCCGGTTGACACCACAGCCTGACTCAAAATGGGGTTGGTGCGGCATTTTATAGGTTTCCAGTTAAGGGTGGCTCCACGTCCATGTTCGCCTACGAATATTTCGCGCTGATAAGGTGCGTAAACCACTCCTCCAACCTTTACACCGTTATGCTCTATTCCTATAGCCACACACCATCCGGGCAATCCGGCCGAAAAGTTGGTAGTGCCGTCAAGCGGGTCAATAACCCATGTCCATTCCGACTCAAGTGTGCCCGACCGGCCGCTCTCTTCCGATAGGATGGCGTGTTCCGGATATTCCCGGCGGATAGATCCTATCACAATCTTTTCAGAAGCATGGTCAGCTTCGGTAACAAGGTCAGCTTCATTATATTTTGTGTTGATTCTGAGATTCGGATTGCGGAAATATTCCAGAAGTTTCTCGCCGGCTTCCATAGCCACACCTTGAGCAAATAGAAGCATTGCATGTAATGTAAGTTTATGCATCGTCTTAATTCTTTTATTTATCGATTCATTATGTTGGCGGGAGCGCGGCCGGCACGGAGTTCGTTTGCCATGAATTCCATTGCGTCGCGCGTATGCTTGAAAAACATTTTATATCCTTCACAAAGATAGTTCATTTTTTTATTATTGTCGATAGAATCGACGGCGATACGGTTTTTCGGACACTCTCCGTGGCATAGTTTCAGGAATTCGCATTGCCTGCATGTGGGGCCGAGACCGTTTCGCTTGCGGTTGCCGAAATCAAGCTGCCGGTCGGAACTCATCAGTTCAAGAATGCTGTTATGGCGTATGTTGCCGAGTTTGTATTCGGCAAAAGCGAAGTGATCGCATGAGTAAAGGTCGCCGTTATGCTCAAGCATGGCGGCATGGCCGCATGTTTCCGCCAATGTGCATATTCCAGGCTCCACTCCCATATATCCTGCGAGAGTGGCATCGAAAAGCTGAATGAATACCTCTCCAACATCTTTTTTAACCCACTCGTCAAAAATTGTGCAGAGGAAATTGCCCCATTGCCGCGGGGCAACACTATGCTCGGTAATAATTCCGCCCTCTTCCGATGCATTGCATAATGTTCCGTCAGCCTTAACTCGTTCAACAATGGGTGTGAACTGGATATATCTGCAACTTATGCTTTTGAAGAAATTATAGAATTCCAACGGATAGTCTGCATTATAATCGTTTACAACTGCCATTGCATTCCACTCAACTCCATGACGTTGAAGCATCCTTACGCCTCGCATTACATTATTGAAGGTCGGTTTTCCGGAAGGTGTGCGCCTGTATTCATCGTGAAATTCCTGCGGTCCGTCAATTGACACACCAACGAGCCAGTTGTTTTGTCGCAGAAATATGCACCAGTCATCTGTAAGAAGGGTGGCGTTGGTTTGCAGACAATTGAAAATCTGATGTCCGGCGGCATATTTTTTTTGCAGCTCCATTGCCCGCTTGTAGAAATTCAGCGGACGCAACGTGGCTTCACCACCGTGCCATGTGAAACACACCTCTGCAGTCGTCTGGGCGGCTATATATTGCTTTATGTATTCTTCAAGAAGATGATCGCTCATTTGAGTGCGGGGATTCTCACACTCGAGAGTTTTGCTTTTTTCAAGGTAATAGCAGTATCGGCAAGCCAGATTACATGATGCTCCGGCCGGCTTGGCCATTACGTAAAGCACCCGCGAAAACGGGTTTATTACCTCATGTTGTTGATTCCGGTTCATATTGATGCAAATATAACCCATTTTTACGTAATTTTGTGTCTCTGTCTAATATATTCGATTGTTTTATGAGTGACATTAGCTCAACTGATAATAAACTGACCGGCTTGTCAGCGGCCGAGGTTGTTGAAAGCCGTAATCTTCATGGTGAGAATTTGCTGACTCCTCCGCAAAGGAAGTCGGCTTTCATGCAGTTCCTGGCAACATTTTCTGATCCGCTGATTATTATTTTGCTTTTTGCGGGCATAGTAAGCGTGGGAATCTCATTTTATGAATATTATTGCCTTTCAGGTGGTGCCGAGGTGTTTTTTGAGCCAGTGGGAATTTTTATGGCTATATTCCTGGCAACCGGATTAAGTTTCCTTTTCGAGCATCGTGCAGAAAAGGAATTTGCGCTTTTGAATCAGGTTAACGATGAAGAACCGGTGCAGGTTATTCGTGAAAGTGAATTCCGTATGATTCCAAAGCGCGAGGTTGTGGTTGGTGACATTATTGTTCTTGAAACAGGACAGGAAATTCCGGCTGATGCGGTTTTGATAGAGGTTGTGGCTTTAAGTGTGGATGAATCAACACTAACCGGTGAGCCATTGGCGCACAAGTCGACAGAGGCCGATAATCCGGATAGGGAGTCGACATATCCGCCGAATGTTGTTTTGCGCGGAACCAAGATTATGGAAGGACATGGTGTGGCTCGCGTTTCGGCAGTTGGTGATTCTACTGAAAATGGTAAGGTTTACAAGGCTGCACGTATCGACAAGAGTGTGAAGACTCCACTCGACATTCAGCTTGGACGTCTTGGCAAACTGATTTCGGTTGCGAGTTACATAATTGGTATTCTTGTGATATTGGGCAGAATTGTAATGTTCTTTTCCGAGCAGGGGGTAAATGATTTTGATTGGATTCATTTCCTTGAGTATGTGCTTAAATCGGTCATGCTTGCGGTTACGCTGGTTGTTGTGGCTGTTCCTGAAGGTTTGCCTATGGCTGTTACACTGAGTCTGGCTTACAGCATGCGGCGCATGTTGCGCACCGGAAATCTTGTCAGGAAAATCCATGCATGTGAAACCATGGGTGCCGTAACTGTTATATGCACGGATAAAACCGGAACCCTCACCCATAATCAAATGCGTGTTGAGGAGGCGGTTACAGGAGAATTGACCCCCAATTTACGTGGCCTGCTTATGGAAAGCATAGCGGTCAATTCAACCGCTAATGTTAATTTCAGCACTGAAAAGCCGCAGGTGCTTGGGAATCCGACAGAGGGAGCTTTGCTTATATGGCTTGCGGAACATATGGGGCACGAATGTATTTCGGAATATAGAAAAATAAGGTTATTGCAACAGTTGCCGTTTTCCACTGAAAACAAATACATGGCATCGACGTTCTATTCGCCTTCAATGGAATGTGAGGTTACGGTGGTTAAGGGTGCCCCTGAAATAATTATGACAATGTGTTCGGGCTATGCCCAAGGGTTAAATGCCGAATCTGTCAACGACAGTCTTTCAAGATTTCAGCATCAGGCCATGCGCACTCTTGCATTGGCATGGCAGAAAGGCCGGGCTGAAATTAAAAACGGTGGTCTGTATCCGGAAAACATGGAACTTATCGGTTTTATGGGGATTTCCGATCCTGTGCGTGAGGATGTGCCGGCAGCTGTGGCCGATGTAATTAAGGCCGGAATTGATGTGAAGATAGTAACGGGCGACACTCCGGCCACTGCATGCGAAATAGGCAGAAGAATAGGGCTTGAAATTGATGACGGACTCAACGCCGTTTATACAGGCCCCGATGTGGAAGCGATGTCCGACAGTGAATTGATGGAGTGTTGCCGCGACATGAAAATAATTGCCAGAGCACGTCCGATGGATAAGAAGCGTCTTGTGGAAGCCTTGCAGAAACGCGGTGAAATTGTGGCCGTAACCGGCGACGGCACCAATGATGCGCCCGCTTTAAAGGCCGCGCATGTCGGACTGTCAATGGGCGATGGAACGGCAGTTGCCAAGGAGGCGAGCGATATAACTATTGTTTGTAATTCTTTTGCCGGAATCAGTAATGCCGTGATGTGGGGACGTTCGCTTTACAGAAACATACAGCGGTTCATTCTTTTTCAACTGACGGTCAATGTGGCGGCGTGTCTTACAGTCCTGGTGGGCTCATTTATGGGAACACAGGCACCGCTGACTGTCACTCAGATGTTGTGGGTTAATCTTGTTATGGATACATTTGCAGCCATGGCATTGGCATCACTTCCACCCGGACGCGACGTTATGAACCTTAAACCCCGTTCGCAAGCTGAGTTTATAATAACTCCTTCCATGGCTCGTTTCATAGGCTGGGTCGGCACTATTTTCGCCATTGTTATGCTTGGAATGCTTTACGTGCTTGAACATTGTTCTGTAGAATCGGTTGCTCAAGTTTTCCGTCCGATGTTAACCGCATATAAGAACTTGTCGCCGGAAGAGCATAGCATTTTCTTTACTTTCTTCGTAATGTTGCAGTGGTGGAACTTGTTTAACGCCCGCGCGTTCGGAGCCAGGGAATCTGCTTTCAAATTGAGTCATTGCGGTGAGTTTGTTTTTATTCTCGTCATTATTCTTGTAGGGCAGATTTTAATAACCACATTCGGCGGGCCGTTCTTTAATGTTCAGGCCCTCAGTTTCGAATCATGGGCTTTGATTCTGCTGCTCACCGCTCCGGTTCTTATTATTGGCGAACTCCTACGAAAAAACCGGCCCGTCAGAATTAAATGACGAGCCGGCTTATAGCTGTTTCTTGAGAAGGTTACCAGGCGAAGATGGGTTTTGATTCCATCAGACGGTTAACTTCCTCGCGCACGGATGCTATTGTTTCTTCTGAATCAGGATTTGAAAGCACGCGGTCAATAAGTTCCACAATCGGTTCCATCATATCTTCCTTGGCTCCGCGGGTGGTTATGGCCGGAGTGCCGAGACGGATACCTGATGTCTGGAAGGGCGAGCGGCTGTCGAACGGAACCATATTCTTATTGGCGGTTATATCAGCCTCAACGAGTACTTTTTCCGCAACTTTGCCGGTAAGTTCAGGGAATTTTGTGCGAAGGTCAACAAGCACGCAATGGTTGTCGGTACCGTCGCTCACAATTTTGTAGCCGCGATCCATAAGGGCTTTTGCCATGGCGCGTGCGTTGGCGCGTACTTGTTTCTGATAATCGACAAATTCCTGGGTGAGTGCTTCACCGAAGGCAACTGCTTTTGCAGCGATTACATGTTCGAGCGGTCCGCCCTGGGTGCCGGGGAACACTGCGGAATCAAGCAACTGGCTCATCATCTTTATCTGGCCTTTCGGAGTTGTTTTGCCCCATGGGTTTTCAAAATCCTTGCCCATCAAGATTATTCCGCCACGCGGACCGCGCAAGGTTTTGTGTGTGGTAGATGTTACGATGTGAGCGTATTTAACAGGGTTGTCGAGTAATCCGGCAGCAATTAGTCCGGCAGGGTGAGCCATATCGATCATGAGAATTGCTCCTATTTCATCGGCTAATCTGCGCATACGTGCATAATCCCATTCGCGTGAATAGGCGCTTGCTCCGCCTATAATCAGTTTCGGGCGTTCGCGACGGGCAACTTCCTCCATCTGATCATAATCGATCAGGCCGTTGTCGGGGCGTACGTTATATTCCAGGGCCTGGAACATAAGGCCGGAGAAGTTAACGGGGCTGCCGTGTGAAAGATGGCCTCCGTGAGCAAGGTTAAGACCCAGAAATTTGTCGCCCGGCTGCATGCATGCCATGAATACAGCCATATTCGCCTGTGCGCCCGAGTGGGGTTGAACATTGGCATATTCAGCACCAAACAGCTTTTTTACACGGTCAATGGCTAACTGTTCAACCTCGTCGACTACAGCACAACCGCCATAGTAGCGGTGGCCGGGATAGCCTTCGGCATATTTGTTTGTAAGGCATGACCCCATGGCCTGCATTACCTGATCGCTGACAAAGTTTTCAGAAGCAATGAGTTCGATTCCTTTTTTCTGACGCTGGTGTTCTTTTTCGATGAGATTGAAAATTGCGTTGTCGCGTTGCATGATTAATGGTATAAATATTGTTTGACTTTTTATTTGTTTTTCTTAACTGAAAATCCGAAGTGTCCGAGCTGATCGCCTTGGGCATAATAGTGTCCGTGAGTATAGTTCATGAGCCCTGCTTTTTCAAGGCAGAATCGTCCGGTTTCAGAATCAATGAGAGATGAATCGGCGCGGACGTTCAAAACTTCGGCAATGAACATGTCGTGGCTGCCGAGTGCCATTATTTCCCGCACACGGCATTCAATGTTAAGCGGGCTTTCGGCAACGGAAGGGCATTTCACTTTGATGCCCGGTTCAGGTGTGAGTCCGGTTTCCGCCCATTTGTCATAATCGGCTCCGCTCCTGACTCCGCACCAGTCTGTAGCTTTTGCCATTGCCGCAGTGGTGAGGTTTACGGTAAATTCCATATGTTCTTTTATTATGGCATAGGAATGGCGTTCGGGCCGAACGGAGATGTAGAGCAAAGCCGGATTGGTGCACAATGTTCCGGTCCATGCTACTGTAATAAGATTTGATTTTTCGGGAGTGCCGCAGCTCACAAGAACCGCAGGCAGCGGATAGAGCATTGTGCCGGGCTTCCAGTTCTCTTTCATCTCAAAGGATATTGGCTTTGTTTGCTTTTACCGACTGACCGCAATAGCAGCATTTTATTGTCACATCTTCACGGTCGGTAACTTCAAAGCGGGTTGCCATAGGCTCGTTGTTGGTGATGCACTTTGGATTGGCGCATTTTACAATTCCGATTATATGATCAGGCAAACTTACCCTGCGTTTCTCAACCACTTCATAGTTACGGATAACATTTATTTTTGCGTTAGGAGCAATCAAGGCTATGCGGTTGAGTGTATCCTCCGGAAATTCCATATCCGCAACTTTTATAATTCCCTTTTTACCAAGATGCGCGCTGTTCAGATTGTTGCCGATTGTAAGGGCATGAGTGGTGTTTTCGAGATTGAGTATGCGAACGGCGTTGAATAACATGTTCGACGGAATGCGGTCAATCACGGTTCCGTGACGCAGAGCGGCCACTGCAAGTTCCTGTTTGTCTGTTGTCATAAGTTCTTTGTATCAATTCCCAATACTTTGCATATAATTGCCTGGCGTGCATAGAGGCCGTTGCGGGCCTGGTCGAAATAGTAGGCATGCGGCGAATCGTCTACATCGGCACTTATTTCATTTACGCGTGGCAGTGGATGAAGCACCCTCATGTTCGGGCGGGCGTTTTCAAGCATGTCGGCACGTAAAGTAAACAGATCCTTTACGCGTTCATATTCCATTATGTCGGTGAAGCGTTCGCGTTGCACGCGTGTCATGTATATAATGTCGCTTGAATTGATAACTTCAGGCGTAAGTTCGGTATACTCTTCAAATTTTATACCTTCGGAAATACACATGTCGCGATATTCTTTAGGCATTCTCAACTCTTCGCATGCAACGAAGCGGAACGTAGGGTTGAAATGGCGCATTGCCATGAGCAGTGAATGAACGGTGCGTCCATATTTCAAATCGCCCACAAGCGTGATTTCAAGTCCGTCGAGCTTGCCTTGGGTCTTGGCAATCGAGTATAGATCGAGCATTGTTTGCGACGGGTGTTGGTTGGCACCGTCACCGGCATTGATAATGGGAGTTTCGGTTACCTCAGTCGCATATCGTGCGGCTCCTTCAAGGAAGTGGCGCATAATTATCAGATCCACGTAGTTGCTCACCATCTTGATGGTGTCCTTTAGGGTTTCTCCTTTAGATGATGATGTGGTGGACGCATCAGAGAAACCTATCACTCTTCCTCCTAAACGGTTAACAGCCGTTTCAAAACTCAGACGGGTGCGAGTGGAGGGTTCAAAAAAAAGAGTCGCCACGACCTTCCCGTCAAGGATTTTATGGTCAGGGTGCTCTTCAAAAAACCGGGCGCGCTCTATGAGGTCGAGTATCTCATGGCGCGATATGTCGCTTATGGACACAAGGCTGTTGCTATTCATTGCCATGCAGGATTTTGGGATGGGATGTTTCCTGTTTGCAAAGTTAGCAAATTTGAGTATAAGAGTCAAGTTTTATTTAACCATTTTCTCAAATGAAATGGGTATGTCGGTATGGAAGTTCATTTCCTTGCGCGAAACAGGATGGACAAAACGCAGTGTCTGAGCATGGAGTGCCAGACGTTTGATCGGGCTGCTTTTCGCGCCATATTTACGGTCGCCGGCAATAGGGTGGCCCAAATCTTTCATGTGAACACGAATCTGATTTTTTCTTCCGGTATCGAGTTCAACTTCGAGCAACGTGTAGCCGTTTTTCGATTTGAGTTTGCGCCATCGTGTAACAGCAAGCTGTGTCCCCGGTTCAGGGGTGGGGGTTGAATAAACTTCAAAACGTGAGTTCTCAGCCAGATAGCTTTTTATTACGCCACTTTCTTCTTCAACTTTGCCTTCAACGACACAAATATATTTGCGGTTAAGCACCATATTGTTCCAGTTATGCTGCATGGTGTCTTTGGCCTTTTCTGTTTTTGCAAACATCATCAGGCCGGAAGTGTCGCGGTCAAGGCGATGTATGATGAAGATTTTGTTGCCGGGATTTTCCCATTTAATCCATTCACGAAGGAATGAATATGCTGTCTGATCCTTTACTTTGTCAGTACCCATCGATAACAGACCATAACCTTTGTTCACCACAATTATGTCATCATCTTCATATACCAGCTGAAGGCGGCGGTTGTAGAATGTGCGCCATGCTCGTGTGAAATTTATGCATACAGTGGAACCGGCACGCAAATCCGCATCGAACTGACGGGTGGGTGTGTTGTTTACTTTAACCTGATTGTGAGCCAGAAGTTCTTTTATGGTTGTACGTTTCTGCTCAGGCATCCGTTTACGAAGAAAATCCATGAGTTTCGCCGGTTCTTCAACATTCAGTGTCAGAATTCTGTCGGAGCGGTGTTGTGCCCGTTCCGCGCCCGGTTTTACTTTTGCTATTTTAGCTGACATAATTGTTGTTATTTCTATTTTTTACGGGTGCGCGTGGCTGTGCGGCGGGTTTTCGGTTTCGAATCCTGTTCCGCGACAATGTTCAGGCATTCTTCGAGTGTGAGAGCTTTCGGATCGGTAACGGTTGAAGGTATTTTGTAGTTGCTCTTTTTGTATGCGATATAAACACCATAACGACCGTTAAGAATCTTCATTTCCGGATCATCCTCAAATGTTTTAACCTCTTTTTTGCTATCAGCTTCACGTTTGTCAATAATAAGCTGTTCAGCTTGTTCAAGAGTAATTTCCATGGGGGAAATTGTCTTTGGAATAGATACGAATTTGCCGTCGTGCTTGACATACGGGCCGAAACGTCCAACTGCCACAGTTATCTCTTTATCTTCAAATTCTCCTAAGTTTCGGGGGAGTTCAAATAGTTTAAGAGCTTCGTCGAGCGTGATTGTGAATACGCTCTGGTTTTTCTGCAGGGATGCGAATTTCGGTTTTTCGGAGTCGCTGCTGTCGCCGATCTGTACAACCGGACCGAAACGCCCTATTTTTACAGATACGTTTTTCCCGCTTGCCGGGTCGGTTCCCAACACACGTTCGCCGACTTTGTGCTCGGTGTGAGTGGTGTTGGCTTTCTCCACTTCCGGATGGAACACATCGTAGAACTCACCTATTTCGTTTTGCCATTGTGTATTTCCTTCTGCAATTTCATCGAAGCGTTCTTCAACGTTTGCCGTAAAGTTATAGTCGAGAATGTTAGGGAACTGCTCTGTAAGGAATTCATTTACAACGATGCCGGTGTCGGTCGGAATCAACTTGCCCTTATCGGCGCCTACGGTTTCGGTTTTTTCGCTTTCTTCAATTTTACCGTCGTGCAGGGTGAGCATTGCGAAAACATGTTTTTCGCCGGGGCGGTCGCCTTTAATCACATATTCGCGTTGCTGAACGGTGGAAATTGTCGGAGCATAGGTTGATGGACGTCCTATTCCCAGTTCCTCCATTTTTTTTACAAGCGTAGCTTCTGTGAAACGGGGAGGATGCTGTGTGTAGCGTTCGGTTGCCGTTATGCTGTCTACTTTTATGGTTTCGCCTGTGTTCATTGCCGGAAGCAGACCCTCGGACGGTGTATTTGCGTCGCTTGAATCTTCTATCCCCTCCATGTATACTTTCAGGAAACCGTCGAATTTAATCACCTCGCCCGAAGCGTTGAAATGACTGCCGAGTCCGGCTGATTTAATTTCAACATTAGTTTTTTCCGTTTCGGCATCTGACATTTGTGAAGCGATGGTGCGTTTCCATATAAGTGCATACAATTTTCGCTCCTGTGCAGTGCCGTCGATATCATGCTGTTCAATGTAAGTGGGACGGATAGCTTCGTGTGCTTCCTGCGCTCCTTTCGATTTTGTGTGATAGTGCCTGACGTTCAGGTAACGGTCACCTAACGTGCTTTTTATTTCCTTGCTTATGGCATTTATGGCTAATGATGACAGATTGAGCGAGTCGGTACGCATATAGGTTATGTGTCCGGCTTCATAAAGGCGCTGGGCCACCATCATGGTTTGTGCCACGGAGAATCCTAATTTGCGCGCGGCATCCTGTTGGAGGGTTGATGTGGTGAACGGCGGTGCCGGACTCTTTTTAACCGGACGGACTTCAATTTTGCCGACTTCAAATTCTGCTTTGGCGCAGGCCTCCAGAAAAGCGCGTGCTTCTTCCAATGTATGAAGCCGGTGCGACAGATCGGCACGGAAACTGTTTCCGTCGGTTGTTGTCATTATGGCATTTACGCGGAAAAACGGTTCGCTTTTAAAATTGTTTATCTCTTTTTCGCGTTCAACTATAAGGCGCACTGCAACGCTCTGAACACGTCCGGCCGAAAGTGCAGGTTTGATTTTCCGCCACAAAACCGGTGAAAGTTCAAAACCCACTATGCGGTCGAGGACTCGACGCGCCTGCTGCGCATCAACCAGATTCAGGTCAATGTCGCGCGGATTGGCTATTGCATTGAGAATCGCATCTTTTGTAATTTCGTGGAAAACAATTCGTTTTGTGTTTTCCGGTTTGAGTTTCAGAACCTCGTAAAGGTGCCACGCAATGGCTTCTCCCTCGCGGTCTTCATCGGATGCAAGCCAAACCATTTCGGCCTCCTTTGCTGCTTTCTTAAGCTGTTTTACAAGCTCTTTTTTATCATCTGAAACTTCGTAGACCGGATTGAAATTTTTATCTTTCTGAATTGCACCGTCTCCTTTTTTCAAATCACGTATATGGCCATAGCTCGACATAACCTTGTAGTCTTTTCCAAGGAATTTTTCAATTGTCTTTGCTTTGGCCGGAGATTCTACTATAACAAGATTCTTCATCTGCAGACTGTTCGTTATTGCATTATCATTTCTCCGCTTATTCGGGTAGCGGTGTCTAACCCTACAGCTTTCTCAACAATGGCAAGGGCGAATTCAAATGTGCAACCGGGCCCTTTTCCGGTTATGATGTTATTTGCCACTACAATCCGGTCACCGTGCATCAAAGCGTCGGGACATTGTTGTTCGAAGCCCGGATAGCATGTGGATTTAATTCCGTCAAGAATTCCGAGTGGAGCAAGAACAACCGCCGGCGAAGCACAGATGGCCGCTATGTTTCCGTTGCGGTTATGCTGTTTAAGCAACATATCACGCACGCGCGGATCGGCTGCAAGGTTACTTGCTCCCGGCATTCCGCCAGGGAGAATTACCCAATCCATTTCTCCCATATCGGATGTCATCATAACATCTGCCTTCACTGTAACGCCATGTGCTCCGGTTACTTCAAAGCCGGCGTTTATCGAAACGGTGAGCACATCCATACCGGCACGGCGTAGTATGTCAAGAGTTCCGAGCGCTTCGATTTCCTCGAATCCGTCAGCAAGCAATAAGTATGATTTTTTCATAATTTTCGTTTATTTGGGTTCGACATTATATATTAATGTGTCTCTTTGAAACAATTTTGTGGCGCAAAAGTAGATTAAAACCGTGAGAAAATGTTATTTTTGACAAAAATAATTTTAACAAATGAAGTTTTTTATCCATAGAGCAGCTTGCGCATTTTCACTTTTTCTGGCTGTGTCGTGCGTAAAAAATGCTGATTACGAGCATTTTGACGGGTCGGTATGGCACACATCGTTTCATATAACATATAAAAGCGATAAAAATTTAAATGATTCGATTTTATCGGTTATGAAAATGGTTGAAATGTCGCTTTCGCCATTTTGCGATTCATCAACAGTTTCAGCGATAAACAGGAATGAAACAACGCATACCGATTCTCTTTTCCGTCGGATTTTCCTGACAGCTCAAAGAATTAATAAGGCCAGCGGGGGAATGTATGATCCTACGGTTGCTCCTTTGGTTGAATTATGGGGATTCGGCAAGAACCGCGAATGCCCTGAACCGACAGCCGGACAGATAGCTGAGGCGATGCGGAGTGTCGGAATTGATAAATGTTCATTGAAGGGTTCGGATATTCTTAAATATAACGAGAATACATCGTTTAATTTCAGTTCCATAACAAAGGGTTACGGGTGCGATCTGATAGGGGAGATGCTTAAACGAAACGGATGTAATGATTATCTTGTGGAAATTGGTGGCGAGATGGCATTGTCAGGTAAAAACAGCAAGGGGGATGACTGGCATGTGTTGATTGAAGCGCCTTTGGATGAGAATCCGGGGACGGATAAAATAATTACAATCGCGGTTTCCTCATGCGGTATCGCTACGTCGGGAAATTACAGGAATTATAGAAATATTGAAAGCGGGGTCAGAATTGGTCATACAATCAGTCCGTTAACCGGAAAGCCGGTGGTGTCGACAACATTGAGTGCCACAGTTATTGCCACCGATGCCATGACTGCCGATGCTTTGGCCACCGCGTGTATGGCAATGCCTGCATCACTGGCATTACGTATGATCAGAGAGTGGCCCGATGCTGAAGCTATGCTAATAACGATTGCTCCTTCAAAAAGTCGCTCACCCTGGGCTATACACTGCACTGAAAATTTCCCTCAACAGTGTTCCAATTGAAATGAAAAGTTGCCGTGGCTGCCGAACATCGGCAGCACATCGGCAACCTGTTGCGCCATGATTACGCAAAACAGAACTTGAATTTATTACTTTAACATTTCTTTTACCCTGTCAACGTAAATATTCCGGATTTCATCAATTTCTCCAAGTCCGCGCATCAACAGAGTTGTATTATATCCATATTTATGTAAGGCCTCGGTATATTCGCCTGCAATGTCATTTCGGGTATGATTCCCGCACACCAGCAGAAAAGGTACAAGCTTTATATTTTTTATATTTCCCGACGTACGCTGCAGCTGGCGGGCAGTGGCTTCAGCCGTAGGATAACCCTCGATGGTTGAAACATGATAATTTGTTATTCCGCGGTCGGCAAGCATGTAGTCAAGCTGTGTATAGGTGGCTGTTGAAGGAAGTTCGTTGCCGTGTCCCACAAATATTACTGCATCGGCACCATCAGCATTTTCTTTTGCAAGAATATCAACTACTTTTTCAAAGTCGGAAGGATAGTAGCACACCGGTCGACCTAACTCTATATGGTTGAAGAAGGGTTTTACCATGCTTACTGCTTTTCTTACTTCCTCCATTTCTCCGCCGTCTATTATCAGACTTGGTTGCACAATCAGAGTGTCCACTCCATTTACGCGCATTTCAAGAAATGCTTCTTCAGGCGAAAATGTTGTTTTACCTTTGCGTTTAAGGTTTTTTCTTACAACGGGGGAAATATAGGCTTCTGAAACCGGTATATCGGTGCCTGCCGCTTCTGCTATTCCGGCAGTAATCTTGTCGAGTGTAAGGGCTCGTGTTTTATCATCGCTGCTTCCATAGTGAGCAACGACTACCCCTTTTTTTGCTTCCGCAGTTAAAATGCATGAAACGGCCAACGCAATTGATAGTATTACTGCTTTCATATTATCAGAGATTGATTGCAAGACTAATTACATATGAGCGTCCCGGAGAGTAGAGCGCAAAATTGGAGTTGAGCGGGCGCATGTCGCGGCGGTTGAACAGATTGTCGATTCCCACGCCCGGTGTGAGTGTGAAGCCTTTGAAACAGCTGAATGTGTGGCGGGTTATCAGATTCCATAATCCGTAGCCCGGTGCGTCACCATCTGCATCGTCGGGATAGTAGGTTTTTGATTGGATGCGTCCGTTTAGGTTGACATTCAGTCTGTACCAGCCCCATTGCTTTGCATAGTTTGCAGTAAGTGTTGCGGTGTGCATTACGCTTCTGTTAAGTCTGCTCCATGAGTCATCGGCTTCAAGACCGCGTCCGTATGCAAATGAATAGTTTCCCGAGAGGGTCAGTCCGGGCAACGGCATGCCTGTAATATTCACTTCCACACCTTTTAGTTTTGCGCGCGAGAAGTTGTAATATTCTTTAACGGTGAGAGATGACTGTTTTACATCATTTATCTGCGGGAATTCTTCAATAAGTTCTGCTTTGCGGTCATCGTCGAGCGCAGTGAACTTGGTGGAGGATGATGTAATCATGTTTGAAACCTGATTTATATATCCGGTTACGGAGGCTGAGAAGCGGTCAGTGCGATATTCGAAGTTTATGCCGAAATAGTTACTGACTTCGCTTTTCAAATCAGGATTGCCGAAGGTTATTATATGACGTGAGCCCATTGGTTTCATCAGGTGATAGTAAAGCTCATCGAGTCCCGGTGCACGATAGCCCATTGCGTAGATGGCGCGTGCGCGGAAGTCGCCCAGTTTATACATCAATGTGGCTTTGGGGGTGAATCGGCTGCCGATGCGTTGATAGGTGTCGAAACGCACGCCTGCGAGGATTGTGAAATTTTTAAGGAAATGCTGTTCGTGCTGTGCATATGCCGAGAACGAGTTAATGGCTTTGTCAAAATCCTCATCGGGTCTTATAAGTGTCTCATAACGATAGGTTAATCCAAAGATTGTTGACGATGATTCGGAGAAGCTTAATTGGCTTTTTGCTTCAAGATCGTGGAGCGACTGGCTTTTTGTTTTGTTATAGTCGCCAACGTTGAAGTCGCCGGAAGGTAACATGTATTTATACCATTGTCCGAAACGACGTCCTGTGTAATCGATGCTTATATTGCCCAATTTCCCAAGTTTATACTTGCCTCCGGCAGCCCACGACCAACTTTCGGACATGGTGTTATATTTCATTCCGCCTTGAATGTCGCTGCGTTCAGCCGGTCGGTCGAGCATACGGTTGTAATATGCACCTTCGGCATAAAGCGACAGACGTTCGCGGGGGTCGTATGTGAACCGTTGTGTGAAGTTATGAGATGTGAATCCGAGCGACAACTGCGAGAGTGTGGGTATGAGTTCTCCGTCTGACTCTGTCAGGTTTGAATTCTGCCATCCGTTTGAATGCATATAATGGTAGCCGGTGAGCGAGCTCACTTTTCCCATGGGGAGGTTCAACGACAGTGCCTGATCGAACTGACGTTCTCGGCGTAATGATGTGTTCGATGAGGCATGGGGTGTGTCCTCGGGATTTTTCATTATGATATTGATGACACCCCCCACGGCATCTGAGCCATATAGTGTAGATGCAGCTCCGTTAAGAACCTCCACACGCTCAACCAGGTTGACATCAATCTGTCCTAAGTCGACATTGCCGCTTATGTCGCCGCTTAGTTTCTTGCCGTTTACAAGTACAAGCACGTGGCGGTTTGTAAGTCCGTTCATGCGCAGATATGAGCCCATGGCCGAAGGTGAGAAGGTGAGCGACGGAATCATCATGGTCAGTGCGTCCTGAAGGTCGTTTAGAGATGCAGCGCGTAATTCCGAACCTGTTATAACTTCAACAGGAACCGGTGTCGATTTAAGCCGCTGGTGCATTCCGGTTCCGGTAACGACCACCGGATTCAGGCTTCTTGAAAATGTGTCGGGGCGTTCAACAGGTGTTCCCGATGGATTTGCTGAGATAGGGGACGACACCCCGACACATAATAAAAGAGTAAGTGTAGAAATTTTTATATTCATAGTTTAAAACGGTTGTTTGATTTTGGTTGCAAAATTAATTACGTGTAATCCGCACTGCAATACCGAAAAATGGTCAAATTCCATATGTTGTATTTGTCAGATTATTAGACATATACTTATGTGCGTCGGGCAATATGTAAATGCGCAGACGGATGTGATTACCAATTTTCGGGTATTGTCAATTTTATATATTAAAGGTAAATTTGCATGTGAATTTTCAGGTCAATATATTATGGCAATGCAGAAACCGTATAGTTCAGGGCAGTCGCTCAGGGATGTTATCAGCGACAATAAC
The DNA here is from genome assembly GCA_964564465.1 of uncultured Bacteroides sp. Classification (GTDB taxonomy): domain Bacteria; phylum Bacteroidota; class Bacteroidia; order Bacteroidales; family Muribaculaceae; genus Paramuribaculum. The sequence continues at coordinate 4,121 of CAZMAO010000004.1, read as the reverse complement.
CGCATAATTATGGTGTTGAGCAGATTTGATATTCCCTTGGGTTTCGGTGATGCTTCTATCGATGAGGTTTGCCGTCGCAGTGGCGTGGATACGGCAACTTTTCTCGCAGTCGCAAATCTGATTGCCGGTAAAAGGTATGATCATCTGGAAATTTCATTGCCGGCGATCACTGGTTATCTGCGCCGTTCGCATGTAAGATTTCTTGAGTTTTTGCTTCCGGGTATAAAACGGATGCTGATAGATGGACTGCAACGTGAATCAACTTCCGATGTCGATCTTGTAATCCTGCAGTTCTTTGATGAATATCTTGAGGAGGTGCGTGAACACATGGCATTTGAGGATTCGGTAATTTTCCGGCATGTAGAGCAGCTTTGCGAAGGAAGACAGAGTGATTCTTTTGCGATTTCCGATTTTTCAACTCATCATGACAATATGGCCGGTAAGCTAACCGATCTGGTCGAGTTGTTCATATATAAATATGAGCAGCGTAATAACGAACGTTTAAGCACTGCGTTGTTACAGCTGATGAGAATTGGCAAAGACCTTACGGAGCATTGTGAAATAGAAAATAGACTTTTGTTCCCAGCCATAGCGAAGCTTGAAAGAGAACTTGTCTCTACGGAGAGTGTCATGTCAGGGGAGGATGTTCATAAAGGTGAAACGCAGATTCTGTCGGAACGCGAAAAGGATGTGTTGCGCGAAATTGCCAGAGGATTGTCCACAAAGGAGATTGCTCATGTTTTATGTCTGTCGCATCACACTGTGACCACTCATCGTAAAAATATTGCGGAAAAGCTCAACATTCATTCAGCAGCGGCAATGGCCGTGTACGCAATTCTGCATCATATAATCGATATTAAGGAAATAGAAAAATAGACTGTCGTGACCAACAGACAATTTTATACGAGCGAAGTAATGACCGGTGTGCCCGATGAGTTCAAAACCGATACGCAACGGTTAATTTATGAGTCTCTTGAAAAAGCGGGAATCAATTTCTTAAGAATTGAAAGCGATCCCGGTGTATCGATGGATGATTGTCTGAACATTGACCGGGCGTTTGGAATCGAGACGGTTAAGACCATCTTGCTTACCAACAGACAGAAAAATAAATTTTGGCTGTATGTAACCCATGCAAGGAAGTCATTCATAACAAAGGAGTTCGGAGCATCGCTTCAAATTCCAAGAGTATCGTTTGCCGACGAGGAACTGATGATAAAGGTGCTCGGTACGCGTCATGGTGCGGCTACGCCGTTCGGATTGTTGAGAGAGGAGGCACGCGATGTTATATTTGTTATGGACAAGGATGTGGCGGATAGAGAAAAAATTGTGTTGACCGATGGCGACCCATGCGGATTTATAGCTATTTCAAATAATGATTTGTTCCGTTTGCTTGGCCGGAATCCGGTTCTTATCGAAAATCCCGCCCAGATAATACCGGCGACCTGAGCGCTTAATGGTTTTGTTTGTACTTCCTTTGTGTGTCGGAGTGTGCTATTCCGTAATCTTGGTTCATTTTTCAGTGACTCTGGTATGAATGTCTTATGAGTCATGATGTAATTTTGCAATGTTGAAAATTATATGAAATATGACCGAAAAGGAATTTCTCAGTTATGTCTCGTCAGGTAATCTTATTGCAGCGGGCAGTGATGTTCATAAAAAAATGCATGCATTGAGTCAGCGGGCTTTTAGGCTGACCTCCTTTATCAATAACACTTATCATGACCCGGAAGAATTGCGAACGCTAATGTCGGAGCTTACCGGCAGACCCATTGACGAGGGATTCGGACTTTTCCCTCCGTTTTACACTGATTGCGGACAGAATATCATTATAGGGCGCCGTACGTTTATAAACATGGGCTGCTCTTTTCAGGACTGGGGAGGAATCATTATTGGTGATGACTGCCTTATAGGTCATAATTGTACGATATGTACGGTGAATCATTCAAAAGATGCGGATTGGCGTGGTGATATGACATGCTTGCCGGTGAAGATAGGTAATAAGGTTTGGGTTGGGGCAAATGTTACGATTTTGCCCGGAGTGAACATTGGCGACGGCTCAATTATTGCTGCCGGTGCGGTGGTTAGCAGGAACGTTGAACCGAATACGGTGGTGTGTGGAGTTCCGGCAAAATTAATTAGACATTTAAGTTGAATTTGTAAGTGATAAAGAGATGAAACGGATCCTGTCCCTATTGGTTGTCACGATTGTGGCGTTTGTGTGCCTGAATGCAAAAACTATGGTCGTATATTATAGTTATACTAACAATGTTGAAAGAATTATAGATAATCTCAGAAGTCAGATTGCTTGCGATGTTGTTAGGATAGAGCCTGCTGAAAAAGGCTTGGATTATGCTGCGAACAACTATGCTCTGGGCAGCGCGTTGATTTCAGCCATACGTAATAATCCCGACAGTCCGTCGTCATATCCTGAAATTGATGCCGTTGACATTAATTTTGATGACTATGATGTAATCATAATTGGAGCTCCACTCTGGTGGAGTCAGATGGCTGCACCGTTGCAGACGTTCCTGTTCAATAACGGCAAGAAGATGGCCGGAAAGAAAATAGGAGTCATTGTGTCGAGTCATACATCAGGAATAAGCGGCGTGGTGTCTGATGCAAAAAGATTAATTCCGGATGGTGATTTTCTTGAACCGGCGCTTTGGGTGAAGTCTTCGGAAGTCGGCGAAAGCAATTCAATGATTTCGAAGTGGCTTGAAGATGTTGATTATCAGGCTATTTCTGCCGGAATGGAGTCTGTCACAGCTGACATGTCGGGAACAGTCGTAATCTATAATCTTAACGGAGTGATGATTTCGAAAAAAGATATGTCGGGGTTAGTGGAGTTAAACAAAGGAACCTATATCATTAAGCAGAACGGCAATGCCCGGAAAATTATAATCAGGTAAATTTCGGGTCATTATCCTTTCCCTCTTTTTCCTTCCTTGTCATTTGTGTTAATATTGAAATCCTTCATAATCGTTTATTGTCTAAACTGATTATTCTGTTTATGGTATTTCTCGGTATCACATCCTGCAGTCCTCTATATAATGTAGCTTCATAAGCCTGTACCAGCTGACTATGCGTAGACATCGCCGCTGCGGACATCAAGCCCCTTTTTCTCCCTGTCAAACAGTTCTGGTTCAGTTTGTACGGAATACAGTGTAAACAAAGGTATCGGCATGGGTTCTATATCAGATTTGAGCCGGTATATCTTTGCGGGTTCCGACAGAAGTCCTTGTCAAAGACGTGGGGGAACATAGGGGTTATAAGGACATTTGGGAAAAGAGGTGCTGAAAAAATGCAGAGAGTATCTCTGCATTTTTTTTGGTAGCATATAAAGCGCAACTGTCGAATGTAGTGGTCGGCTTTAACTTCCGATACTTATTTTTATCTTTTCTTGCAGCGGACGGGGAGAGCGTCAACCATGCTTTTCATGCCTGTAGAGTAATAAGGGGCTGCATAAGTTTCTGTATTTGTGGCAGAAGTAGGAAGCGCGCTATTGGGACCTGTAACCCAAAGGAAAGCATTCTCTCCACGATATAAGTCAAATAATGTAGTATATCTGTATGGGTCAGCCCGTAATCCTCCTTTAGGTGGTACACCCAAGCCTTCCCAGGAGGAGATCATAGTCCATGATCCAGGAGGGGTTTCACGTTGCTTTTCGTCCGGCGGTAACACCCATCCTTGTGGAGATGGATCCTGAGGAGTCCAATTCATTGCAGAGGAGCTTACAGTCCAAGCAGTTGTTCTACCAACGGTCTGACCAATATAATTCTTGTTTGCTAATGTCGTGGCAGTTGTACCACCGGTATGGTAAAACAGCTTGTAAGGCCATTTTACAGCATTTGTTTGTGTTTCCCGAATGTCATTGGTGGTGGTTTTGCCTGCGTGTTGATAATAGAGCATGCTGGCTGATTCTCCGGATGCGAGTGTATGCCTGAGTTTTGTCAGTTCATTGCCGTTAATGTCATAAACTTTAGCATTCCAACGTGGAAATGGGTCTTTTCTATTCCACTGATAATAAAAACCTACTCCACCCAACTCCATAGCCCCGATATTGCGATCCATCGTAGATTGTCCGAGTTCGGCAGGATTATAATTAGTGATCCACAGATGCC
>CAZMAO010000003.1:0-124652 GCA_964564465.1 uncultured Bacteroides sp. | reverse complement strand
AAGTAGACACGGTGAGTCATTTGCTCTACCAACTGAGCTACGGAGTCATTTCATTCCACCCTCCTTGCTTCCAAAAATAAAAAGGAACTGCTTCCGCAATTCCTTTCTGTGACCCCGGAGAGGCTCGAACTCCCGACCCAATGCCTGAAAAAGTAGACACGGTGAGTCATTTGCTCTACCAACTGAGCTGCGGAGCCTTTTCACCCCACTTCTACTCGCGCCTCCAAAAACAAAAAGGAACCGCTTGCGCAATTCCTTTCTGTGACCCCGGAGAGGCTCGAACTCTCGACCCAATGATTAAGAGTCATTTGCTCTACCAACTGAGCTACGGAGTCATTTACCCTTAAATCGCTGCAAAGGTACTCCCATTTTTTTCAATCTGCAAATTTTTTTCAACTTTTTTGCATCATCTCACCATTTCCCAATCTAACAAACTAAAAAATCCGCTAATAATCACAAGTTTTACTATATTTGCATTAAAATTAATCAATCCGAAACCAAACAACCCACCCCATATTCAGCTATGTTCTACGTAACCAAAAAAATGGAAATCGCCGGCTGCCACCACCTTAACCTGTCATACGACAGCCCCTGTCAGAAACTCCACGGACACAACTGGATAATAACCGTCTACTGTCGCGCACACCAGCTCAACAACGACGGCATGGTTATAGACTTCAAACACATAAAAGACAGAATACACGGCTATCTCGATCACGCCAACCTAAACGAACTCCTACCCTTCAACCCAACCGCCGAAAACATTGCCAAATGGATTGTCGACCAGATTCCACAATGTTACATGGCTACCGTGCAGGAATCCGAAGGCAACACCGCAACCTACACCATCGACGACAACCCCTTCATCCCTGCCACATGAAAATCAACGAAATCTTCCAATCACTTCAAGGCGAAGGCTTCTTCACCGGCACACCCGCCGTATTCATCCGTATGAGCGGTTGCAACCTCAACTGCAACTTCTGCGACACCAACCACAACCCGGGGCACGAAATGTCAGAATCCGAAATAATCCATGAAATCTCGAAATTCCCCGCAAAACACATTGTCATAACCGGCGGAGAACCCACACTCCAGCTCAACTGCGAACTACTCCAAAAACTCCACCACGCCGGAAAATTCATACAGATAGAAACCAACGGCACACAACCCCTCACAAACACACTCCTGAACCTCATCGACTGGATAACCGTATCCCCCAAAAATGGAGCAATTCCGCGGATTCAACGCATCGACGAACTCAAAATTGTTTTCGACACACAACACCCCCGCCACATAAAAAACCTCGAAACCGTAATCTTAAAAAATCCACACGCCTACTTCCTGCAACCCTGCCACCGCACCGACCCGCAGCTTACCCAAACCAACCTCCGGGCGTGTATCGACTACATACTCACCCACCCCAAATGGCGGCTTTCCCTCCAGACACATAAAATAATCAACATACCATGACCCTTTACCTGAAAACCGAAATATGAACATTGAAGATTTCCGCGAATTTTGCCTCTCCCTACCCGCCGCACATGAAAAAGCACCCTTTTCCAAACCCGAATATCAAAACCTCATCACATTCACCGTCGGCGACAAATGGTTCATACTGCTCGACCTCGACAAAAAAGCATGCAACATTAAAGCCGACCTTGAAACCATAACCCGCGCACAGGAAAAATACACCGGAGCCGTAAACGCCTGGCACATGAACAAAAAACATTGGCTCGGAATCATGCTCAACTCCGACATCCCCGACAGCGAAATAAAACACCTTGTCACAAACGGCTACAACCTAATCGTCAAAAAACTCACAAAAGCCACACGCACCGCCCTCAACCTCACCTGACACCCTCCCCAAAAGGACACATAATGCACGGTAAAAGTCTTTCTCTACCGGCCGAAAGCTCAAAACGATAACCTTATGCCAGCGAGTGCTCGCCACTTCCAAGCGACAGTCCGAATACAACAAGCCCCCTCGGCGGAGTCTTTGCGGAGCAAAGCGCAAAGCGATAACCGAGAGGGTTTGTATGAAAGAGGGATGAATTGATTATCGGGAGATATAAATTTTGTGTCCGCCAATAATGTAGAAGCCGGGGGTTAGAACCTTAACATCTTCAACGGTTGCATCACGCTTGATGCAGACGCCATGCAAAGTATAGATGTCGGCAGTATCTGACTCGTCAGTAAATATTTCATTTATGCCGGTGGTGAAATCAGTAACCTTAACATCACAATCTGCCTTGTAATCTCCTGCGGTCGCCGTAATGGTTGCGGTGCCACCACTCACAGCGTACACTTTACCATTTTCATCAACCGTAGCTACGGAGGGGTCACTTGACGTCCAAACAACGTCGGATGCGGTTTTGCCGGGAGGCACAACGACATCAGCCGTGAGCTGTTCGGATTCGTTGTAACGCATCGATACATCGTATTTGTCAAGGTGCACACCAACCCAAACAGTGTTTGTGAACATTTTCCAGGGGTCAACCGCCTCATATTCCTCTTTCGCTGATTTAAGGGCGTAAAGAGTAAGAGTAGAGTAATCGGCGAAGTCGTTAGATGAACCTGAAACAGGTTCGTCTGAGAGATAGACTATGGTTTTCAGATTTGAGCTTTCGCCAAATGCCATCCACCCAAGTGAGGTCAAGGCTTCGGGCAATTCGATAGTTTCAAGATTGGGACAGCGGAAGAAGGCGAATTGTCCGATTGAAGTTACTGTTTCGGGAATATCAAGAGTGGAAATGCCGGTTTCCTCAAATGCACTTTGAGGAAGGGAAGTTATCTTTGAGCCTTCCGCAAAAGTTACCGATTTGAGGTTGCTGCAATTCTTGAAAAGCTCGTAACCGAGGGTTTCAACACTTGCAGGTATTACAACGCTCTCCACGCTCGTAAGCCCGCGAAGTCCGGAGCCGCCAATGGCGGTAAGGGTTTCGGGAAGTTCAACGGAAGTAACTCCGCTGCCGCCGAGGCTATATTCGCCGATTTCAGTAACATTGTAGACGGAACCCTCGAAATAAACAACTGATGGAATAACCAACTCGCCTGAAAGGTTCGGATTTCCATAGGCGTTATATTCGCCCGGCTTGGTCATTACGGTACCAAGATTTTCACCCTCAGGAGTGGTCAAAATCACGTAGTTTATGCCGTTATATTCGAAGCCTTCACCTGCTTGTGCCGGTTCCTTGATTGCGAGAACACTTTCACCGGCAGGAGCTTGGCCAGTATAGGTACCGTCAATTGATACCAAATTGCCGTTGAGCGTGATAAGGCAAGGCTCGTTAGCAACGTGGCGCACGGTGAACTCGTCGCCCTCAAAGAGATGCACATGGCTTGCGTCAGATGCGACGCTACGGCTGCGGACGCTCTTGGTAACTATCAGATTCTCACCGGCAATAATATGCGCATGGGAATACTCATTTTCTGTATCAAACACAGGGACATCAGAGCCGGCAGGAGTATACCAACCGCTGACACCACCCTCGGCAAGCAGATTGGCAACTTCACCATTGGCAAACTGCTCTGCGGTCTTGGTCTGATATTTTGCCATCTCCTTGTCCTCGTCGGAAAGAATAAAGACGTTAGAAGTATGTGTTCCGGGCAGTTCGTCCATGTGAGGGTCGAAGGTAGAAAAACTGTTGTTAGCGAAGTTAATATTATCGCTATCCTCATAATTTAAGGTAACAAATGGTGAACCGTAAATGGTTATGCCATTCCAATCTATTGCATAGACTTGGCCTGTGAAAGCACAATTATTCAAAGTGATTTCGTTACCAATAGCAAAACCAGCCATTTTACTAATATATGCATGGTTCTCATCGTAGTATTCACAGCCGCCGACGACTCTTACGTCGCAGATACAATTTGAAAACTCTACTTTGTCACCCTTAACAAATCCCGCAATATCATGGTATATTGAACTGGTAATTGAACCGGTTACCTTACAATTATAGAATTTTGATGAACTTGCTTCTTGGGCAAAAATTGCAGTTGTTATATTTGTATAGTCTACCGTAAGGTCACCTATAACAGTCATATCGGTGAAAGTTGCATTTTGAACAATGCCAAAAAGCGGTTTGTTATTTGTCAGCTTAATAGTACCGCCGGTCATTGTTCCGGTAAACCTGTTCATTAAATTGCCAATGGACTCAAAATTTGGTGAAGTTTCAACTGTACCAATAACGCGGAAGTTGAATGGAGTACCACCTGCACCGTTTACCAGCGTAGCAGCCGCGTCAAGGTCTTCACTGCTGCGGATAACATAGTAACCTTGATCATCTATAGCGAGCGGCATAATTTCACGGAAATCGTAAACATAGGATACCTGATTTCCGATATAATAAGAGTTGTCGGAGAGAACTTCTATTGTGTGGTCTCCTTGCTCAAGGGGAATAGTGGCCAAGCCCCAATTCCTGTTATATATGTTGCCTTCAAAGGTGTGACCATTTTTTTCACCATCTACGTAGACTATAAGTGGTCCGGCGTAAGAACAGCCCACAACAGTGGGTTCATCAACATGGAGGTAAACGATAATACTATTACGCGCTTCTTCATCATATTTGAGGGTGGCAACAGCACGCTTGTCGCCTCCGGAGACTTCGCGGAAGTCAACGGGGTTTGGACCGAGGGAAACAGTCATCAGGCCGCGAGCTTCGGGGGCAACGATTTCGCGTGCGGGGTTCCATGAAACGGCATAGAGGTTAGAGTTGCCGTTGTCCACAAATTCCTGAAGGGAGTTGACTTTCTCGCCCTTGATTTGCAGATAGCCGTCCTTCAAGGTTGTAGGTTCAGTGTAGAATCCGTAAATTTCCGAGCCGTCGGTGTTGTTGTTTTTCAGCGTGGGGAGCAATTCGGGGGTACCTCCTTCAAGGACGTAATCCTTGCTGCCGTTGCCGGAATAGGTTAACGGAATCGGGTTCCATTTCATCCAGGTAAGGTCGCATCCGCCGTCGGAAGAAGTGCGGTGGAAACGGGTCTGGAAATTATTAGTAGTAAGCACTATGCTTTTCGGCTCCATGCCGTTGGTTGGGCCAATTTCTACGCCCCCAAAGTTAAGTGTGCCGCCGTGGACGTTGGTCTGGAAGGTCATTATTCCGAGGCGATCCTCAGAGGTAGAGGTGTCTACGCGACCGTTAAACGCATAGTCGGTCTGCGTGGCATTGGTGCGAGTGCTCCATGACGGCAAAGTGGTGTAAGCCCAGTCAGCCGACGGCAAATTTTTGTCGGGATAGTAGCGTTCTGCTACGCTTATTCCATTGTAATGAGCGCCGTGAGCTTTTTCCGGACGAGGATTGGCGTGGACAAAATATTCTTTTCCTTGTTCAAGACCAATATATGAGAAATAGAGGCTGGTGCCACCAAACGATTCCTTCCAATGCTGAATACCGGAAACACGAACAGTTTTTTTCTCCGGCGGCGGAGAGTAAAGGATACCGTTACCAATTAATGCCCAGCGGGTGACAGTTACGGTATATTCTTTTGCCGGATAGCCGCTGCCGTCGGTCATGGTCAGACCCTCTTGACGGTAAGTAGTGAGCCGTCCGCCATCCACTTTGACGTTGAAAGGATTATGCTCGCCGTTGAGGGCGGTGCCTATGTCGTTGATATAGTAGGGCTTATTGGGGTTATTGTAAGTAACGGAGCCGATGGTTTCGTATTGCTTGGGTTGGTGGCCACCGTTGCCGAGACTGGTTACGTTGCCACGGATGATTATTTCACCGCATTGCGAATCGAAAAGCACACCGCCGCCGGGAACACCCTGCGTCGTTACATGAGAGCCGCTGACTGCCTCAGTGGCCTTGCTTCCATCGAGGAATGTTCCGGGGCGCACTCCGTTGAGGGTAGCCGAACTTGACTGACCGGCTGCGCGACCGGTGCCGGAAAAGTTTTTCTGGCCCCAATAGCCATTGCGACCGGAATAGAGGCCGTCTTTTACCACGTATTCGCCGGCTTCCTTGTTCTCAGAAGCTACGGAAATAATTATGGGGCGCTCCATGCCGAAACCGAATTTGGCATAGCCGCCGCCGATTCCAAACTGCCCCGGCAAACCATAGCCGGAACCGCCTCCACCGGCATTACCTCCGTGGCCCACGGCCGTGGATTTATTGGTCTGTTCTGAACCATAAGTACCGAAACCTCCGGCACCACCGCCAGAGCCACCCCCGCCGATACCAGCTGCGGGATAGCCACCGCCACCGCCGCCTTGACCGCCGACGGAGCCACGGGCGTAGTTATCCGTAGTACTCCATGTGTCGCCGCCGGCGTTGGCTGTCTCAGTGGATAAGCCTATGTTGTTTTCTGTGTAAAATGTAACACCGGCCGCCACATAGCCATGGTTCTTCTGACCGGTTGCTGCGCTGACAACATCAAAGTTGTAAATTTTCTTGCCATATGCGTCGGTTTGTTCAACGCCGGTGCCACGTCCGCCTACGGCTGTCAACGTCACACCTTTTTCAATAATGATGTTGCCGCATTTTTCACTCGGCTGTCCGTTATTTCCATTGGAGAAGCTGCCGTTTGAGTTGAAGATATTTCGTGCTATGCCACCATTACCACCGTTACCACCGATGCCTGCACCTGCACCACCTGCGCCGTTGTTGTATCGGCCTGTAAAGGATTCAAAGTCAAGCATCACGTTAGGCTGCCCGGCATTGCCGCCATAGGCAGTCACCGAGCAAGAAGATTGACCCACGGCAGGCATAATCGTAAGATTAGCGCCATTGGGCACATGAATACCTGCGCCGGCTCCGAGGTAGCCTTTTGCATCGCCGCCTTTGACATTTAGAGTGCCCTTGACACCGATAATTACGTTGCCTCGGATTGTTATTGCGGCTCCTTGACCTTCTGAAATTTGAAGGTCGCAGTTAGTCAATTCCCAATATTGGTTCTTACCGTCTTCACCCAGGGTTTGAGGTGAGTTGCCGGTGATATTACTCAGGCTGTGTTGAGTGTATTCTACACCCCCAATCTGAACTGCCTTGACTTGCAAAACAGTCAAAAGGCAGAAAATTGGTAACAGCCAAAACATGCGGAATTTTTGAAAAGAGATATTTCTGAGTGGGTCCATTTTATTCATGATTTATCTTTTGTCATCGCGGTTCTCTGACGGTTTATTGAGAAAGAAAAAGCGTGAGAACCTTACTTATTGCTCTTTTTGCTATCAAGGCTCTCGCATTGCCCGTTAGAGAAAAAAAGAGCAACGACGAAGCCTCACGCTGTATGATATGACAAAAGAGGTCACCAATTTGGTAATCTCCAAAAACATCATACAAAGGCATCTACCGCTGCTATTTTCTTGTCTCTAACATTGAATTTGCGAGATTCTGATAGGCAAGAAAAAAGCGTAAGTAAACGCTATTTCAAATATTTAGATGCAAAGTTACGCAATTATTACAGTTTTTCCAAAACGCTGTGCGTAAAAATCGTTAAACTATCCCACTCATAGACAAGAAGAAAGAGTCATAATACGGATATTTTTGTGGTGAATCTTATTCTACAACAGCGCACCTTCTAAAGCCGGCATACACTACATACCCGCTCGCAATTGCTTCAATCGAATAAACAAGAAAACACCTATTGCAAACCCTCCGGGCTTCTTACCCTACCTCCTACATAAAAAGAGCCACAAGCTTTATGCTTGCAGCTCTTTTCTGGCGGAAAGACAGGGATTCGAACCCTGGGTGCCCGTAAGGGCACAACGGTTTTCGAGACCGTCCCGATCGACCACTCCGGCATCTTTCCTTAGCGGTTTATCATTGCAAAGTTAAACATTTATTTTCGTTCAACAAGATTTTAATTACGCTTTTTTAATTTTATTCCCTAAATTTGCCTCATTCGAATCCAATACTTTTCTGAAACATGATGAAAAAAATAAGCCTCGCCATTCTGCTGGCCATTGCAGCCGTCTTGACGCAACCCTGTGCAAGTCAACAACCTGACATTAAAGTGATGAGCTTCAACATTCGCTACGACAATCCCGGCGACACCGCGCAGGGCGAAGGATGGAGCACCCGACGCGATGCCGTGGCGAACCTCATTATAAACAGCGGAGCCGACATCATCGGAACACAGGAAGTGCTCAGCCATCAGTACGATGACCTGAAACAGCGACTATCAAACTACGAAGTGGTGGGATGCGGACGCGACGACGGCAAAAAAGCCGGCGAATATGAAGCCCTCTGGTTCAGAACCGACATCTTCGAAAAAATCGACACCGGCAACTTCTGGCTCAGCGAAACCCCTGAAACAGCAGGCTCACTCGGATGGGACGGCGCTTGCGTGCGCATGGCTTCATGGGCTCTGCTCCGCCACAAAGCCTCCGGCAAAAAAATCCTTGCCGTAAACACTCACCTCGACCACGTTGGAGCCATTGCCCGGCGCGAAGGCGTCAACCTTATCCTTGAAAAACTTAAGGATCTTGCTCCCGGAGTGCCGGCTGTCGTAACAGGCGACTTCAACTCCGGACCCGCAAGCGCACCCGTTAAACACATAACCGATTCCACCCTTCCATTCCATCTTGTCGACGCACGGAAAATAGCCGCCAAAACCGACGGACCGCAATGGTCGTTCCACGATTTCGACCGACAGCCAATAACCGACCGGCTTATAATCGACTACATATTCGTAACTCCCGGAATCAAAGTCGACAGCTACCGCATCATACCCACAACCCCTACAGCCGGAAACACATTCAACATTTCCGACCACAATGCCGTTATGGTGACAATCAGCGGCCTGTAACCGCTATCCGTTTCGCGTGCGAGCGGATTATGCTCGTGTCCGTCTTAACGATAGCACGGTAAATATAAATGCCACGCTGAACACGCTGACCGCCCATTGTGCGCAAATCCCATTTTATAGGAGCACTCTGAAACATATCGCTCCGGTCCGTAACCGACGAAGTCCACACCCGACGGCCCATCATGTCGAACACCTCGAACGTAACGTTAAGCGTAGCGTCAGGCATATCATGGCGTATATAGAAATTTGCCTCCGTAGTGGCCGGATTGGCATCGGAATAAACATCCATTATGGTAGGTTCAACACCCGAAGCCACATTGAATTCTATGTCGCGGGTAGCGGAATTGCCCGACGTATCCCATATGCGCAGACTGAGTGTATGCCTACCCTCCGACAAACCGTCCAAAGGATATGCTATGGTTCCCGACGGCGAACCGTCGGCCGACGGAGTGTAATATAACGCGACATCCGAGTAAACCGAACGCCCGTCAAGACGCAACGTCATCTGATGACCTATGCCCGCGTTCGACAGATTTATTCCCACATTATCCGAAATGAACGCCAGCAGAACCGGACTCTCGTTAACCGTAGCCCCGTCACGGAAATTCTCATGATTCAGATACAGTGTCTCTATGCTCGGAGCAATCGTATCGTTAACGGCATCCTCATCAAGCCCGTAAACATAGAACTCCGAACATACACCGTTTGCCTCCATGCCCGTCGCCGTTGAATTTGCATACATGCTCAGCTGGGCAGGCCGGAAATTGTCGGCGATGTCACTCGGCATGGCCATACGTATGCTGAACTTTCCGTTCTCCACGGTTCCACGACCCTGGAAAAGAAGCTGTCCCTTATCCTCATACGTAAACTTGGCGCCATCAGTGCCGTCGTAATTCAGTCCCTTTGTGGTGAGACTGCGCTGCGCATCATAAAGCGTAACATGAAGCGGACCATTGAAATTACTTATAATCTCGCCCGACGCATCAACAGCCACACCCGTAAGCTCGACATTCTGACGGGCCTTGATGGTCAGTTGCTTGTCAGCGCTCACCGTTTCACCATCTATCGTTTCCACACGCAACGAAGCCGTTGGCAGATTCATGCGCATAGCCGGGTCACCCAGCAGACAGTAACGAAGCCTGTTGGCATCGCCAACTGCAACACCCTGCTCATTCTTACGGTCCTTCAAATCATTGTGAAGCAACCGAAGCACATCTCCGAGCGGCATAGTGCGGCCCAGCGAATCAGTTTCAAAAACATTCTTGCCGAAAGCAGCCGTGAAATATCCGTTGGCCGTTATGCCACCCGTACGCGTAGGACATATCATTGCCACCACACCGCCGTTACGCATAAACGCAAGCTTTTCACCACCGCTCACCGTCGCTCCGTCCCAGCGCATGAACGTACAGGTTGCCGCCATCATCACAGGCAGATTGCGGTGAAACATATTCTTTTCTATATCCGTGGGGCGCAGCATGCTCTCACCCGTAAGCGACGAAATCGAACCGTGTCCTATATAGTTCCATAGCGAAGTGCCCTCCTCCAGACAACGGTACATCTTCGAACGGGCCTCCTCGCACACACCGCCGACCACATCATAAAGGTCAAGATAAATCTTGGTGTAATCCATCTTTTTACCACCCGTGCTCGCCGCCATGGCATCGCCCATGGCATCGGCCTGCTTCATGTGCGTAGCGCGGTCGGCATTGTCCGCGACAGTCATCACATTGTTTTTCCACGATGAAGTGTTGCTCTTTTCAAGATAACCTATCATCTTGTCCACATAGTCCTGAGCCTCCGACACCGAACGCACCGGAATACGGCCCACTCCTATATTACTGTGCTCACGCGCCAGATTCGAACCCGAATTGTCATTCAGAAATGCAAAAATCTGATCGGCGGTATACGACGTTGCATCATACAACGCATCATCCGTCTGCCACGTCGGCATGAATTTCTGATTCAAACCGCGCATCTGGTCCGTAAGCACACGATTGTCAAAAGTCGGACGCCCGAAAAACAGAACATACTTCAGCGGACTGCCGTTCTTCTCGCCACGGTCGTAAAACATCTTGAGCATTCTGCGGAAAGCACCCGCATCAGGCACACCCGAACTGAACTCGTTGAACACAAGCTGCTGATCCACAACCATAACATCAAGCGAATCCTGTCCATAACGGTGCAGATTGGCCACACGCTCAGCCTGCCGCCCCCAGTCATTCAAAGTAAAAATTATCATGTTGGGACGCAACGACTCATCGTGCAGATTCTGATTGGCCACACTCCCCGCCAGCTTAGGCTGGGGAACACTCGCGCTTTCATTCCACGCAACATAACGGCGATAACCGTTTCCCGACACAGTCCAGAGCAGGCTCGAACCATCCTGACGCGCATTTACAACCTTTATGTTCAGCGGATCGGTAACATCCCAGAGCACCGTCGACGACGTTACGCCGTCAAGCCTTAACTGACCGCTGTTACTTAAAAACTCGAGAATACCTCCGTTCATCCTCAGATGACGGCTGTAATTCAATGTCACATAATCGAGATTGGCATTCGACACACCCGAACCGCGTGTTAAATTCAGCGACAGATTCAAATCAGTGCCGTCTGGCGTAAAATAACGCTCGAACTCACCCGATGTACCCCAGCCCGAAACCGACGTTGAACGGATTGTGTTTGAATTTCCGGTCGACTGACCGTTTGCCGATATCAGAAGCGAGCAGTTTGCCTTGCCGTCGGTTGCCACCGCAACCTTCATCCACACGCTCTCATCGTTCACTCGGTCGGGCATCGCGAACTTCAGCTGAACGGTCGGATTTTCAATGAAACTCTCGCCGAACAGTGCATGACCGGTCTGGCTGTAAGTAACCTTGTCAACCTCATGGAAAACCATCTGACGGAAAGTAGTGACAGGATTCGACGCTCCCTCCTTGCCAACGGTTTCGAACGGACGCACCGCATCATTGCTCTCGGTTATGAAATAATAGCCCCGCTCCGAAAACGGATTCAGCGCATGCTCAATATTTCCCGAACGATTAACCGTCTCACTGACAACACCCTGCGCATAAAACCACAAGCCCTGTGCCGTGCTGACACTCTGAACCATTGGCAAATCGTCCACATAATTGGCAAGCGACAACACATCGCTTATACGCTGACCGCCGTAACCGTGAACACGCACCGACTCAACGTTGCTGAAACCCCAGCTGCGGAGCGTAGCCGCAGGAATGAAATGCATCCCCGTGGTCTCTACACTTATCTTAGCCCATTTGCCACGGGCAAGAACACTCTCTCCCGAATATATGTCAGTGGGAAATGCCCCCGCATGCAAACCGCACGCAAGCATAACCACACAAATTAAAGTCTTTAGAATCAGAAAGTAAATATTTTTCATCCGATTGGTTTCGTACATTATTATTTGAACCGCTTCGGTTCATGTCCTTATATAACGTGAATCAACACCGTTTATTGCGTGAAAAAACGTTGCAAATCATCGCTTTTACCCTTAAAAATATCTATATCCACAGCCCCTTCGACACCCTTCACCTTACCACGGTGCGTGAACTGCCAGAACGTCCAGTCCATATCGGCGGGAACCTCGGTGAACGAACAGATCCACAACGGCAACCCCGACAGCCTGCGCTCCACATACTTCTTATATCCCTGCTTGTTGGTATAAATCATAACTTCATACCCGTTCCGCTTAAGCTCATTTATAAAACTCACCAGACGCTGAACCACACGAGGTGC
The DNA here is from genome assembly GCA_964564465.1 of uncultured Bacteroides sp. Classification (GTDB taxonomy): domain Bacteria; phylum Bacteroidota; class Bacteroidia; order Bacteroidales; family Muribaculaceae; genus Paramuribaculum. The sequence goes on along the minus strand of CAZMAO010000003.1, from coordinate 112,154 downwards.
CGGTCGGTCGTTCGGATTGGTCCAGTCCTCTATATCAACCACAAGCGGCAAATCGAGCGGCACACCCTTCAGCGAATGCATCACGTTAAGAGCCTGCATATATGGCGCGGCATCAAACCTGAAAAAATGATATGCACCCACTTTTAATCCGGCCCTGCGCGCACGGGCAACATTAACGTGAAACCGCGCATCCTTAAACGCACTCCCCTCCGTGGCCTTTATTATGGCAAATGAATATCCGTCAGCCTTTACATCCTGAAAATCGATATTTCCGTTATGAGCCGAAACATCTATGCCCCTCACCGGATATTCCTCCCACGACGGATTCGCAACCTCCCCACCGCGAAAATAGCCATAGCCCGCAACCACCGCCGCGGTCAACACCGCGGCAACCGAAACAGCAAGCACATACACTCGCTTTCTATGGCCTTTTATTCCTCGCATTCTTTTCTTCTCACAAAATTAATCATTTATTGCCGATTTTTTCCTATTTTTGTGAATCTTTGAAACGTTTCTACAATTCATCCAACTCATAAACCATGAAATTTAAACTTTCATCATTATGCACAGGTGCCTTTATTCTGGCATCAGTATCATTGGCCGGCGCTGCCGAAAAACCTGAATGGCAAACAATCGACGCCTTCCGAAACGGACAAATCGACGCCCACGCGCTCGTGGTGCCCTACGCTTCGGAAAACGCCGCAAAAAACATCGCCGACTTCAAATACGAAGATTCTCCCTACTACAAAAGCCTGAACGGAAAATGGAAATTCAACTGGTGCAAAGGTGTTGAGAACCGCCCGGTCGGTTTCCAGAACCCCGACTTCAGCGTAGAACAATGGGCCGATATCAACGTTCCCGGAAACTGGGAACGACAGGGCTACGGAACAACCGTCTATGTCAACACCACCTACGAATTCGACACCGAATGGGCCGGATTTAAAAAAGACTGGCCTAACGTGCCTTCGGCCACTAACGAAGTCGGTTCCTACCGGCGCACATTCACCGTGCCCGAAAACTGGAAAGGACGTCGCGTTGTGCTTGCGCTCGAAGGAACAATCTCATTCTTCTACGCCTGGGTCAACGGCCAGTATCTCGGATGCAACATGGATTCGAAAACTGCTGCCGAATTCGACATCACCGACAAACTGCAGCCGGGTGAAAACACCGTAGCTCTTGAAATATACCGCTGGAGTGCAGGCGCTTACTATGAGTGTCAGGACTTCTGGCGCCTTAGCGGTGTGGAGCGCGACGTTTACCTATACTCCACCCCTCACACCTACATCGCCGACTTCACCGTCCGCTCTCCGCTCGATGCAACCTACACCGACGGACTGCTGAACATGGACGTGAACGTTAACGGAATCCCGTCAGCTGCAGCAAAACCGAAAAACGGACGCGCCGCCAGACAGCCGGCACAGAAACCATTCACCGTAAACTACACACTTGTCGACGCCAATGGCAAAACCGTCCTTTCAGGCAGCAAACCCGCTGCAGAAACCGTCAATTTCACAGCAACACTACCAAGCCCGCGCAAATGGAGCGCCGAGGATCCCTATCTCTACACAATGGTCATCGACCTAACCAATCCCCAAGGCGAAATAACCGAAACCGTGGGCTGCAACGTAGGCTTCAAGACATCCGAAACCAAGGACGGCGTTTTCATGGTTAACGGCGTGCCTGTAAAAATCAAAGGCGTTAACCGTCACGCCCACTCGCAGATGGGACGAACCGTTCCACGCGACACCGCACTTATCGACATCAAACTCCTCAAACAAAACAACATAAACACCGTGCGAAACTGCCACTATCCTCAGGATCGCTACTGGTACTATCTCTGCGATAAATACGGAATCTACCTCATTGACGAAGCTAACGCCGAAAGCCACGGCTATGGCTACGGCCCCGAGTCACTTGCAAAACGTCCTGAATGGATTAATGCCGTCATCGACCGTGAAAACCGCATGTGGATGAAATCGAAAAACAATCCTTCGGTAACTTTCTACTCGCTCGGCAACGAATGCGGCAACGGCATAGTGTTCGAAGAAGCCTACAAATGGTTCAAACGCATTGAAAACAACCGTCCCGTTCAGTACGAACGCTCTCTCGAGGACTGGAACTCCGACATATATGCAAACATGTATCGCGGACATGTCGACGTTGAAAAATACGGCGCCGATTCAACCTCAGCCCGTCCGTTCATTCTCTGCGAATACGCACATGCCATGGGCAACAGCGTAGGTGGACTCAAGGACTACTGGGATCTGTTTGAAAAATATCCCAAACTCGGCGGCGGTTGTATCTGGGACTGGGTTGACCAGGCTTTCGTTGAAACCGACAAAAACGGAAACCACTTCTTTGCCTATGGCGGCGACTACGGACCCGCAACCGTTCCCAGCGACAACTCCTTCCTCTGCAACGGCCTCATTACCGCAGTCCGCACACCTCATCCCGCTCTTGCAGAAGTGAAAAAAGTTTACCAGAACATCAAATGCACGCTTGTAAACCCGGCAAACCTTACCGTATCGGTTAAAAACTGGTTCGATTTCACAAATCTCGACGCCTACACTCTTAACTGGAAGGTTACCACTCCCTCCGGAAAAGTGCTTAAACAGGGAACGGAGACAATAAAATGCGCTCCTCACGCAACCGTTCAATTCTCACTCGGCGATTACTCCACAACCGAACCGGAAGCATACCTCGACCTGAGCTGGACCCCAAAAAAAGATGCACCGATGATCGACCACACCTATGAAGTGGCCTACGATCAGTTCGTGCTCCCTGGAGCCGGTTTCAACACCCCCTCCGCCACCCCTGCTAAACTGAAACGTAAAAAAGAAACCTACACCGCAGGAAAACTCTCATTCAAGGTGAACCCCGTTTCCGGAGCCATCGACGAACTCTCGATCGACGGACGTCAGTTGCTCGCATCGCCAATCGAACTTTCACTCTATCGCCCTGCCACGGAAAATGACCTCGCCTGGGGTGGCGAAGCAAAAAAATGGCGCGATGCCGGCCTCGACTCTCTCAACATAAAGGTACTCTCATCTGAATTCAAGAACAATGTGTTGACTCTCAACACTTCAGTCCTTGGAAAGAGTAATCAGAATGTTGGCACCGCCACACTAACCTACTTCGTTAACACCGACGGGCAGCTGGCAATTAACTGCAACTTCACACCCGATACAGCCACAGTCACCTCTCTGCCTCGCGTCGGACTCACATTCCGTGTGCCTAACGGCGGTTGTCCCACCGTCACCTATCTCGGTCGAAGCGGAGAAGCCTATGCCGACCGCACGGCAGCCGGCAGAATCGGACTCTGGACTGTAGTTCCCGACCAGGATTTCCACCACTATGTGAAACCTTCGGCAGCCGGAAACCACATGGACACACGCTGGCTTAACCTCGATGGCTCTGACCTCACCATCACTGCGGCTAACCCATTCCAGTTCAGCGCTTATCCTTTCTTCGACCCCGCTGTCGACGCCGCACAACACACTTCCGATCTCGCCACCGACGGTCTGACCACCGTTCATGTCGACTTCGTTCAGACCGGTGTCGGCACAGCAACATGCGGCCCCGGTGTTCTGCCAAAATACATTCCGGAAGTGAAACCTTATAGCTTCACTTTCTTCTTCTCAGCAAAGTAAAACCTACAATAAACTCCAGCGGACGCACCCTTTACCCGGGGTGCGTCCTTAATTAAGACACAATGCAACGTTCCGATTTTGAAATAATGGCCCCGGTGGGAAGCTATGAAAGCCTCACCGCAGCAATCAATGCCGGTGCCAATGCTGTTTACTTCGGTGTGGAAGGCCTGAACATGCGATCACGCTCATCGGCCAACTTCACGCTCGATGATCTTCGACAAATCGCAGCTACTTGCAACGAAGCGGGCGTAAAAACATATCTCACCGTAAACACCGTGGTCTACGACAGCGACCGGCCGAAACTTCTCCAGATTCTCGAAGCTGTTAAAACAGCCGGCATATCAGCCATAATAGCTGCCGACATGGCCGCTATTCTGATGGCCCGGCAACTCGGAATCGAAGTTCACATGTCAACACAGGTAAACATCACAAACATCGACGCCGTACGTTTTTACTCGCAGTTTGCCGATGTTATGGTGCTTGCTCGTGAACTCAATCTCGAACAGGTTGCGGAGATAAGCAAAGCCATCAAGGAACACAACATATGCGGACCGGCAGGCAAGCCAGTCAGAATTGAAATGTTCTGCCACGGTGCCCTTTGCATGGCCGTCTCCGGAAAATGCTACCTCAGCCTGCATCAGCTCAATTCAAGCGCAAACCGGGGAGCCTGCACTCAGATATGCCGCAGAGGCTACACGGTGACCGACCGCGAAACCGGCGAGCAGCTCGATGTGGAAAACAAATACATCATGTCGCCGAAGGACCTGAAAACCATCCATTTCCTAAACAAAATGGTCGATGCCGGAGTCACCGTGTTCAAAATCGAAGGACGTGCCCGCGGACCTGAATATGTTAAGGAAGTTGTGGAATGTTACTCGCAGGCCATCGAAGCAATCTGCAGCGGAACATTCTCTCAGGAAAAAATTGAGGGATGGGACAGCCGCCTTGAGCGGATTTTCAACCGCGGTTTCTGGAACGGTTACTATCTTGGTCAGCGGCTCGGCGAGTGGTCGGCCAAATACGGCTCGAGCGCCACACGCGTTAAACGCTATGCCGCAAAAGGTGTACGCTATTTCTCCAACATTGGAGTCGCCGAATTCCTTGTTGAGAACGGAAGCGTGAAAGTGGGCGATGAAATTGTTATAACCGGTCCAACCACCGGAGCTATAATTCTGAAAATCGACGAACTGCGCGTAAACCTCAAACCGGTCGACGAAGCGGTTAAAGGAGACAGTTTCTCTATGAAAGTCCCGGGAAAAATCCGTCCTTCCGACCGTCTTTACGTCTGGGAACCAACAAACCTCAACAAAAACTGATTATTCAAAAATGAACAACTTCACATATTGCGCGCCTACGCGCTACATTTTCGGCCGCGGTGCCGAACTCGAAGCCGCCTCGCAGCTTAAAAATATTAATGCTACTAATGTGCTTGTGGTTTATGGCGGTGGCTCTGCCGTCCGTTCCGGCTTGCTTGACCGTGTACTCGAAAATCTTTCTCAGAACGGCATCACTGCAACCACCCTCGGCGGCATACAGCCCAATCCCACCGATCCGAAAGTGCGGGAAGGCATTGAACTTTGCCGCCGTAACGAAACAGATGCCATTCTTGCCGTGGGCGGAGGCTCAGTTATTGACACCGCCAAGGCAATTGCCGCCGGCACTCTCTATGACGGTGATTTCTGGGACTTCTGGGCCGTTAAGGCTGTCATTGAAAAAGCACTCCCCGTCGGAGTTGTTCTTACCATCCCCGCGGCCGGAAGCGAAGGGTCAGGCAATTCCGTAATCACTCTCACTCCGGAAATGCGCAAAATCTCATTACGCACCGATTTCTGGCTCCGCCCCAAATTCGCTCTGCTTAACCCGGAACTGACATTCACGCTCCCGCCTTATCAGACAGCAGCCGGAATTGTGGATATGATGGCACACATCCTCGAACGCTACTTCTCTCCAACTGAAAATGTCGAGACAACCGACTGCATTTCGGAAGGACTCCTCAAGGCAATCATCAATGAGGCCCCGAAAGTAATGGAAAACCCGCTCGACTATCAGGCACGTGCAAACATTATGTGGAGCGGAACGCTCGCTCACAACGGCATCTGCGGATGCGGACGCGCGGAGGACTGGAGCAGTCACGGAATGGAACATGAACTCAGCGCGCTCTACGGTGTTACTCACGGCGCCGGGCTGGCCGTGGTCTTTCCGGCCTACATAACCTATATGGCTCATCACAAACCTGAAAAAGCTGCCCAACTCGCCACTCGTGTGCTGGATGTGGAACCAACCGGCTCGCTCACATCCGACGCTATCGAAGGTGTTTCGCGCCTCAAACAGTTCTTCCGCTCAATCGGAATGCCGGTCACATTAAAGGAACTCGGAGTGGAAAATCCCGATATTCCCATGCTGGTTGAACGCCTCCATCAAAACAAAGGTGAGAAAATGGGCGCTTATCTTCCTCTCACGGCAAAAGAGAGCACCGAAATTTACAAACTGATGCTATAATGCTCATACAGCCTTACACTGAAGCATCAAAAAACGAATGGGATAACTTTATCTCATCCGCTGCCAACGCAACCTTTCTGCACCGCCGCGATTATATGGACTACCATTCCGACCGGTTCCGCGACTGTTCGGTGCTGATCCGCAATGAAAAAGGAAAAATCGTGGCGCTACTCCCCGCCTGTCGCGAAAACACCACAGTCTACTCACACAAAGGATTGACCTACGGCGGATTACTTTTGCCCCGCCGTCATTTGCAGGTACCTGAAACGGTTGAGCTCTTCAGTCTGCTTGCCAAACATTTCCGTTCGCTTGGAATGACTGAACTGATCTACAAGCCTGTGCCGCATATCTTCACCGACTATCCCTCCGAAACCGACATTTTCGCACTCCACAGTTTAGGCGCAACCATCTCGCAATGCGGGCTCTCATCAGCTATTCCGCTCGGCCAACCTCTCCTTTTCAACGAAACATCCCGGCAACTCGCAGCCAAAACAAACTTTTCCTACACAACCGCATCACCTCTCTCCGGATTCTGGAATCAGCTTACCGGCATTCTCGACAAACGCCACAATGCAAAGCCGGTTCACAGCCTTGAGGAAATGGAACTGCTCATGAACCGCTTCCCCAACAACATAAAACTGGTCGAAGCCCGCAGTGCCGGCGGCTCACTCCTTTGTGGCGCGATACTCTACATCACCAATAAAACCGTTCATTTTCAGTACATAGCCGTCAGCAACGAAGGCCGCGATTCAGGAGCGTTCCCCTGGCTTGTCAGACAGATTATTGAAAACGAATGTCAGGGAAAACAATTCCTCGACTTCGGAACATCGAACATACCGGGAACAAACCTGCTCGACAGCGGACTTATAAACCAGAAATACGGACTTGGAGCCCGACCGGTGGCTTTCCTCACTTTCTCTCTTGCTTTATAGGCTTTTTTGCCTAAATTTGCCTTAATTTTTAGCGGAAATAACTATGAACATAACCAAACTGCTGCGTCCTCTGTTTCAACGTCGTGTGCGTCAGACTCTCACCTGGGCATCCGACACCGAAACCATTCAGCGCCGGCAGCTGGAATGGCTCATTAACCATGCCCGAAACACAATCTGGGGGCAGGAACATAATTTCAACGCCATAAAGTCATACGAAAACTTTGCCCAAACCGTTCCCATCACCTCCTATCCGCATCTACGTCCCTATGTCATGCGCATGGTCGCCGGTGAACATAACGTGCTTTGGCCCGGGCTAACCACACGCTTCGCACAAAGCTCAGGCACATCCGACGGACAAAGCAAATTCATTCCCGTAACCCCCGACTCCCTGAAACATGCTCACTATCGCGGAACTTTCGATGTGGTGGCACATTACCTCGACCTTTTCCCCGACAGCCGCATCTTTTCAGGACGCTCGCTGATTCTCGGAGGCAGTTTCGCGAACACGCTTCACATTCCCACAAACGGAAAAGTGAAAGTGGGCGACCTTTCCGCAAACCTCATCGACGCCATGAATCCGCTTGCCGAACTGATGCGCGTCCCCTCAAAAAAAATTGCACTGATGCCGCAATGGAGCCTCAAGCTCCCCGCCCTGGCCGAAGCCGCCGCACGCGCCGACATTACAAACATTTCAGGCGTTCCGTCATGGTTTCACACCGTCCTTCTCAAAGTCCTGGAAATCACCGGAGCTACGGAACTGCATCAGGTGTGGCCTAATCTCGAAGTCTTTTTCCACGGCGGAATATCAATGAAACCTTACCGCGAACTTTACGATGCCATTATCGACCGTTCGCGCATGAACTATCTCGAAACCTACAACGCTTCAGAAGGTTTCTTCGCTGTGCAGGATCACCTGAACCCCGGAGCGATGCTTCTGCTCATCGACTCAGCGACATTCTTCGAATTCATACCCCTTCAGGCGCCTGACTCACCTCCCCTCCCGCTCTGGAAAACAGAACCGGGACAGACATATTCCATGCTCATATCCTCGTGCAACGGCTTGTGGCGCTACCCCATCGGCGACACCGTGCGGATCGAATCGATAAATCCTGTCCGCATTTCAATTGCCGGACGTACAAAAGCATTTATCAACGCATTCGGCGAGGAAGTTATGGTGCACAACACCGATGCGGCCCTCACAAAAGCCTGTCACGAAACCGGAGCCCGCGCACTTAACTACACCGCCGCGCCCGTGTTCACATCATCCCAGAGCCACGGCCGCCATCAGTGGCTCATCGAATTCGACACTCCGCCGGCCGACATTGCCCGCTTCGAACAGATTCTCGATGAAGCCCTGCAGCATGAGAACTCCGACTATGAAGCTAAACGCACCGACTCAATTTTCCTCGACCGGCTGACGGTGACAATCGCCGCGCCCGGACTGTTCGACCGTTGGCTCGCCTCAACCGGAAAACTCGGCGGACAGCGCAAGGTTCCAAGACTGGCAAACGACCGCCACATCATCGACCCGCTGCTTAACCTGAATTTGCCCGATTGACAAATTAGTTGTAATTTTGTAAATCAATATCATAACGCAACAACTCTATGGACCTGTTCGACAAAATCAGCAACGACATAAAAGCCGCTATGCTGGCAAAAGACAAAGTGCGCCTCGAAACCCTTCGTGGCATCAAAAAAGAATTCCTCGAAGCCAAAACCGCAAAAGGTGCCGACGGCGTGCTAACCGACGACCACGCAACCAAAATTTTGGCTAAAATGGCTAAACAGCGTAAAGAAACCGCTCAAATCTACGCCGAGCAAAACCGCCCCGAACTCGCCGAAAACGAGCTCGCCGAAGCAGCCGTTATCGAAGAGTACCTCCCCAAACAGCTTTCCGACGAGGAACTCACCGCTGAACTCAAAAAAATCATTGAACAGACCGGCGCCACCTCGGCAAAGGAAATGGGCAAAGTTATGGGCGTTGCCTCAAAAGCGCTTGCCGGACGGGCCGACGGCCGCGTGATATCCGCAAAAGTGCGCGAACTTCTTTCATAACAAACCCTCAATTTTTCCAGCTATGCTTACTCTTCAACAGATAAAAGAAAATCCACAGTTCACCATAGAACGTCTGGCCGTTAAAGGCTTCGATGGAAAAGAACCCATTGCCCGCGTGCTCGAACTCGACACAAACCGCCGTGCCCTCCAGCAGGATTACGACAACCTCGCGCAGCAACTCAAAAAACTTGCCGCCTCAATCGGCGCGCTCATGAAACAGGGCAAACGCGATGAAGCTGAACAGGCAAAAGCCACCGTGGCAACAATCAAGGAACAGCAAAAGGAAATCGACACCAAGCTCGCTGAAACTGAAACAGCCCTCCGCAACGAACTCCTTCAGATTCCCAACCTCCCCTACAAAGGTGTGCCTGAAGGAAAAACAGCCGACGACAATGTTGTGGAACTCACCGGAGGCAAAATGCCCGATCTCCCCGCCGACGCTCTTCCTCACTGGGATCTTGCACGCAAATATAACATTATCGACTTTGAACTCGGAAATAAAATAACCGGCGCCGGATTCCCCGTCTACATCGGCAAAGGCGCCCGCCTGCAGCGCGCACTCATTCAGTTCTTCCTCGACCAGGCCAACGAAGCCGGCTATCTCGAAATTCAGCCCCCCTACGTGGTGAACGAAGCCTCAGGCTACGGAACCGGACAATTGCCCGACAAAGAAGGACAGATGTATTACGTGAACGAGGATAACCTCTACCTCATTCCCACAGCCGAAGTACCCGTGACAAACATCTACCGCGATGAAATTCTCGCCGAAAACACCCTCCCGCGTAAAAACTGCGCCTATTCCGCATGCTTCCGCCGCGAAGCCGGCAGCCATGGAAAGGACGTACGCGGACTGAACCGACTTCATCAGTTCGACAAAGTGGAGATTGTACGTATTGAAAAACCCGAAAACTCTTACGCCGCACTCGAAGAAATGAAGGATCATGTGCGCGGACTCCTCGAAAAACTCGGCCTTCCCTGGCACATACTCCGCCTATGCGGTGGCGACATGAGCTTCACATCCGCCATTACTTTCGACTTTGAAGTATTCTCAGCCGCACAGAAACGATGGCTCGAAGTTTCGTCAGTCTCCAACTTCGAAACCTATCAGGCAAACCGCCTCAAATGCCGCTACCGCGACGCCGATAAAAAAATTCACCTCTGCCACACCCTCAACGGTTCCGCACTTGCTCTCCCCCGCATAATGGCTGCCCTTCTTGAAAACAACCAGACTCCCGAAGGAATCCTTGTGCCGGAGTGCCTGCAGAAATACACAGGTTTCTCAATCATAAACTGATAACTTTGGAAAAAAAGACAATAAAGGACCTCGGGCGCGACACTCTGCAGCAGTATCGCGCCCGTCGCAAATTCCCCCTTGTCGTTGTGCTCGACAACATCCGGTCGCTCTCCAACATCGGAGCAATTTTCCGCACATCCGACGCATTCCTTGTGGAACGCATAATACTTTGCGGCATAAGCGCCACACCTCCCAACGACGAGATACACAAAACCGCCCTCGGAGCCGAACTCTCCGTTGAGTGGAACTACTTCCCCGGCACAATCGACGCAATCCGCCATCTTAAAGACAGCGGATATACAATCTGCTCGCTCGAACAAGTCAAAGGAAGCACCCCACTTCAGGAATTCGTTCCGGCCCCCGATGCAAAATATGCCATAGTTGCCGGCCATGAAGTTCACGGAGTCGACCCCGAAGTTGTCAATGCCAGCGACCTATGCCTCGAAATCCCGCAATTCGGCACCAAACACTCCCTCAACGTCTCCGTCAGCACCGGCATCGCCCTCTGGCACATATTCTCCCACCTCCTCTCCACCTCAACCACCCGTCATCTGACCACCAACCAATAACGTACGGACGCCGATTCATCGCGTCCACCTCCGGATGGTCTAACCACTTCTTTATATAACAATTCACTGCAAAGTTACCATCAATATAAGGAGATGAAAAAAATAAAGAAACCATTTCTAATCGGCATATTTGCGATTTTTGTTATTGTTTCAGTCCTATTTGCAATTTGGGGTATTAATAACTACCAAAACGAAAAGTGGTATAAAGAGGAATATGCTATACTATTTGATGAAAGTATGGAGGCATCTTATCCATTACTCATTAATTCTGCAAATGCTTTTTATCTACAAGCGTCAGTATTTGAGCATAATGCGATAGAGGCGAATAGATATACGAGAAACAAGGATGAATTTGTTGAAATTTTTACACAATTAAATCGGCAATTTAGCAATACACAAGATGGTCAGCAAATAGGTTATTGGCTGATGCAATATGACTGGTTTATACCATCTTTGCCGTGTGGACGTATTTTTAATGGTAGCGAATTAAGGATTAAAGAAAGTAGAGCTGTAGTAAGAATTGAATATTCGCGTCAAACCCTTAAGAAGTGGAAAGATTTCGACCCTGATTCCTTAATCAAAGAGTGTCAGGATATAAAAGTAATATTAAATGAAGCAGTGCGAGATTTAGATAGATACCGAACCTTTAGCCAAGATATAAATGCCTGGAGAAATATTGGACCAGAAAATAGCATGGTGCTATATAATAAATATAAATCTCGAAAAAATTGGCCATTTAGATTCCTAAATAAAGACTAAAATACTCTCCATTGGTTAAAGGCACATACGCTAAAAAATGGAATAAATAAATAACCTTGCATCCGTTTGCACGCATTTTGCACACAAAATGTTTCGCACTGTGCGGTAAAATTGCTTGCCGAAAGAAGCAATTGACATGCAAACAAAAGGCCGGTAACAGCTTCACGATACAAGAATCGGCAATGCCAATTAATTTACCCTTGGAGAAAGAAGTGACCACTCTAACTTTGTACGGAGGTGCATTCCGCATGTGCCACCCGCATGGTCTCCACACCCGCATGGTGTAATTTCCTCACCCTCACGGCAGAGCCGCAGCAGCGGCTCAATTATGGGAACCCCGGAGTGAGAGCGCAGCGACTCTCCGGGGCCCGGCAATCCCCTCTACCACTCAACCCCTGCCGGGGTTGCACACTCCCTCTCCCTTGATGGCCTCACTGTGAAATATTAACTATCTATCCACGCTTTTTCCCTTCCGGACGGGTAATATAACCTTTTTCGGCAAGGTTATCCACCTGTTTTTGGATTGCAGCGAGACATGTCCGCCGTCTGCCGGAATCAGACCAACCGAAGCATCCGCAAGAGCCAAAGCTTTTATATATAAGCTCGCTTGTTTTTGCTCCGTATTACCTTCAATATGATTGCTGATATAGTTGACCACTTCCATACAAACATACCACCAACCCTCCATTATACCACCTTGCAAGTGGTATAATTACACCCCACAAAGAAATCCATCCATATAGTCTCCACCCACGCATGGTCATAAAATTAAACCGGATGGTGCCGAGCATTATGATTTGTTAATTGTTTTTATTACCTTTGCCAGTGCAGACCGATTTTGCGGAGCGCCGAACGCAGAGGTTTAGCTCCACTGAGCCGGCCCCGGTCAAGGGTAACGCGGGTGGGTTTGCAGACATATTTTTTTTTGAAAAGCGTTTACTTAGCGCATTTCTTGGCTATCAGAAATCTGGTAAATTTCATTAGGAGTCAAGGCTTGCGGCAACGGTAGATGTCTATGTGGAATATGCATATAACTGATCTTGCCAGGCGCGTGAGCGTTTGTCATGGTTATACGTTCATATTCGGCGTGAGGCTTCTGCGTTGCTCGTTCCTACTCCTAAGGGCAATACCAGAGCCTCTGATAGCGGGACGTGCAACAGGTACGGATCTCACGCTTTTTCATATCACCATTTAACACTTTTTCCGTCGGTAAGGGATTCGATCGACAACCGGCTGCCCTTTGGCAGACTTTTGTTCAACTTTTAATCAATCCCTAACCGAAACCATATGAAAACAAAAGTGTTAATTAGCTTAATGATAGCCCTATGCGCTTCATTACATGCCGATGCAAAAAGAGTGAAATTAGATTATTCACTTGTCAATGTGCCTGAAGAAGGCGGCGTTAAATTCGAACGTATAACCGACGACGCCGACTGTGTAAACTCTGAAAATCTCGTATCGAAAGCAAAAGGTATTTTCGGACTGAAAAATATGTCGAAAATCGACTGGTGGGTCAACCCCCGAATCGCAATCTCACCGAAAGGCGACAAAATCGCCTACCTTAACTGGAAAAACGGCACTGCAAACGTAATGATTAAGGATGCCAGCCGAGGCGGTGCAAGCACTCAGCGCACATTCCGCACAAATGTAACCGACTTCAACTGGAGTCCCGATGGCAAAACCCTGTGTTTCACCGAATACCGCTCAGGACACTTCGGCATCTATCTCATTGAAGCTGATCAGGGAAACGTCGTTCGCCAAATTACAACCGGCATGGAAAACGACTTCGCAGGCCAGATATCCAAAGACAGCAACACCATACTGTTTCACCGCGGCGAAGGCTACGGAAACTACAGCATCTGGAGCTACGACCGCAATAAAAACCTGTTCTCAAACTACTCACGTGGAATGACACCGTGCCTCATTCCGGGTGAAGAGGATATTATCTACTGCGGACGCTACACCGACAAATTTGAAAGTGAAATTTGGCGCGTTAACCTGAAAACCGGAGTTGAGGAAATTCTTCTGTCGCAACCCGGCAGAAGTTTCACCACTCCGCGTCTCTCACCCGATAAAAAATGGATACTCGTAACCGGAGTCTCCATGGATGAAAAAGGAAAAAATATCAACACCGACCTCTTTGTGGTAAAAACCGACGGCACTCAGTTCACCCAACTCACCTACCATCCCGGCAATGATATTTCCGGCATATGGGCTCCCGACGGCAAGAGCATCTACTTCATCTCACAGCGCGGGTCGACCGATGGAGTGTATAATGTCTGGAAAATGGATTTCGCAATGTGAATTCAACTATATATTACTCATCTATTTTATTAACCATTTTAAAACCATCAAAAATGAAAAAACTATTTATTATCGCAGTCTTTGCCCTTACAGCTGCAGGTATTTGCTCTGCACAGCGCGCATCTGAGTATGATCTTGGCAAATCAACCGACACACCCAGCGGCTATAACCGCATAGGCGTTTCCTACAACAACACATCTTACTCCCCTAACTCCGATGCCAAGGAATATATCGACGGATTTTCAACAAACGGCGTCGGCATAGACTACATACATGGTTTCAGCATCAGCAAATCTCTCCCAATGTTCATTGAAACCGGTGCGAACATCAACTTCAACTTCTATGGCGACAGTGGATCAGACTGGAAACAGAACTACCAGAACTTCAACATTCAGGTGCCGGTTAACTACGTTTACCGTTTCGCATTAAACGATGATTTCAGTATTGCCCCCTACCTGGGTCTGAACTTCAAGGTAAATCTTCTCTCACGCGAGAAATATGATGAATATGACGACTATAACGAGGAATGGGAATCATCAGGCTGGGAAAGCCTTTACGACAAAGATGTTATGGGCGATGACGGAACTTTCAACCGCTTCCAGATGGGATGGCACGTAGGTGTCGGCGTGCAATACAGCAAATTCCACTTCGGCCTGCAATATGGAACCGACTTCATTCCGGCATTCAAACACTCCGAAGGAGGTTACAAACCCGCCATCAACAACGGCAATCTGAAACTAACCCTCTCCTACTGCTTCTGACAACCGGCCTCAGAACTTAATTATAAATAAATATTCAGCTACCTACGTATCAACTGATTTTCTTCATGCAATTTAACTCAATAAGCCCGGACGCGATTTCGCATCCGGGCTTGTTTATGAACAATCAAAATTTTGTGGGCGAAGATGGATTCGAACCACCGAAGGTAAAAACCAGCAGATTTACAGTCTGCCCCATTTGGCCACTCTGGTATTCGCCCATTGTTTTCAATGCAAAAGTAATTAAATTTCCTTTATCAGCAAAAAAAGTCTCCGCCAATCAGCTCTTTTTCCCTAATTTTGCAAAACCATGGCCAACGACAATCAAAACAACGGAGCCGGACGCTTTGCTCCTTCACCAACCGGACGCATGCATTTGGGAAATGTGTTCACAGCTCTGTTGTCGTGGCTTGATGCACGTAGCCGAAACGCCCAATGGATTCTGCGCATAGAGGATCTTGACCGGCAACGCAGCAGGCGCCAGTGGGCGGAAGCAATTGAAAGCGACCTTCGCTGGCTCGGACTTGACTGGGATCAGGGCGGCCTCGGCGAAATCGGTCCGCACGCCCCCTACAGCCAGAGCCTGCGCGACGAATTCTACCAACACGCCTTCAAACAGCTGCTCGAAACCGCCGCCACCTATCCGTGCCGCTGCACCCGCGCCGACATCATGGCCACGCAAGCACCCCATCAGTCTGACGGCAGGATTATCTATTCCGGCACATGCCGCCCCGCATCAAGGCCTCCCTTCCCCGTTAATTTCATTCCGGGCACGGCCACACGGCTGTTTGTTCCCGACAAACAGATTTCATTCACCGACATTGTTATGGGGCCGCAGACATTCAATCTGGCCCGCGATTGCGGCGACTTTATCATACGCCGCGCCGACGGAGCTTGGAGCTATCAGCTTGCAGTTGTTGTTGACGATGCCCTTATGGGCGTCGGACGTGTGGTCCGGGGCTGCGATTTGCTGCTTTCAGCCGCGCAGCAAATCTACCTCTACTCGCTTCTCGGCCGCAAAGCGCCCGAATTCATGCATCTGCCGCTCATCTGCAACAGCGGTGGAACACGCCTTTCCAAACGCGACAGCGCCATGTCAATGGAGCAGCTGCGCCTCAACTTCACACCTCGGCAAATTTTAGGCCGGCTTGCACATATTGCCGGAATCATCCCTGAAAATCGCCCTGCCGCCCTCGACGAACTACTCAAAGAATACTCTTCCGATAAAATTCACAGCACAACCTTCAAAAAAATTTCGTAGCTTTACGCTTCATAACTGAATTATATGGAAAAATTAAAGCAAATCATCAGTTCACGCAACTTCTGGAGCATCATAGGCTCGATTGCAGCCATGGCATTAATTGCATTCATCTACTTCTATCCCGATGCCATGCAGGGCAATGTCCTGCGCCAGCACGACGTGCAGCAAGGCATTGCCATCGGCCAGGAAGCCAAAGCCTATGCCGACGCAACAGGAATACACTCACGCTGGACCGGCTCGCTCTTCTCCGGAATGCCCACATTCCAGATTTCTCCCAACTATCCCTCGAACGACATGTTCCGCTGGATAGGAACCGTAATGGGGCTCGGACTTCCCAATCCCGCCAATCTGCTGTTCATGATGATGTTGGGATTCTTCATCCTGCTTCTGACAATGCGAATGCGCTGGTATGTGGCTTTAATCGGAGCGATAGCCTACGCCTTCTCCTCCTACTTCATAATAATAATCGGTGCCGGACATATATGGAAATTCATAACCCTGGCCTACGTTCCCCCGACAATTGCCGGAGTAATACTCGCCTACCGCGGCCGTTATCTGGCCGGAGGTGCCCTTGCCGCACTGTTCGCCATGATGCAGATTGCCGGCAACCACGTGCAGATGACATATTATTTCATGTTTGTCATCGTTGCCATCTCCATTGCCTTCCTTGTAAAAGCCATAGCATGCTCAAAAGTAAGACAATGGATAATAGGAACTTTGGTTCTTGCCGCAGCCGGTGGCCTGGCTGTCGTTGCGAATCTTCCGAGTCTCTACAACACTTACGAATACTCAAAGGAAACCATGCGTGGCGGACACAGCGAACTCTCCGCAGCTGAAAATACCGAAACCGCCACTTCCGGCCTCAACCGCGACTACATAACCCAATACAGCTACGAACCCTCCGAAACATTCTCGCTGCTCATCCCCAACATAAAAGGCGGAGCCTCGAACAAACCTGAAAAAGGCGGCAACAAGCCCATGAATCTCGCCGACCTCCCGCTGGCAAAAGAAATGATGCAGAACGGGTCACTGTCAGCCGAAGAAGCCAACTACCTCCAGTATATGTCGCAATACTTCGGCGACCCTGAAGGCACAAACGGCCCCGTTTATGTCGGCGCACTAATATTCGCTTTCTTCATTCTGGGTTGTGCCGTGGTTAAAGGACCTTTGAAATGGGCACTTGTAATAATGACAGTCTTCTCCATTCTCCTCGCCCTCGGCGGGCACTTCATGGGGTTTACAAGCCTTAAGATAGATTACATGCCCATATACAGCAAGTTCCGTACAGTGGAGAGTATCCTTGTCATTGCCGAATTCACCATGCCGCTGCTCGCAGTTATGGCAC
Organism: uncultured Bacteroides sp.; assembly: GCA_964564465.1. GTDB lineage: Bacteria > Bacteroidota > Bacteroidia > Bacteroidales > Muribaculaceae > Paramuribaculum. The sequence continues at coordinate 94,728 of CAZMAO010000003.1, read as the reverse complement.
TGCAGCAGATATTCGCGGCCGAGTCGCCCGCGCTCTGGTGGAAAACCAACAAAAAAGCCGTGCTCTGGAGCTTTGGCAGCGTATTGGGAATCTGCCTCATAGCAATTGTAATTCCGTCGGTTTTCGGTGACGCCGTTGTGGAACGCGACCGCATGTATGCCGACTATATAACCCAGACCTTGAGAGCAAACGGCGCCGACGCTGCCACAATACAGTATTTCAGCCTCGACAATCCGCGCATCTACTCCGCTGTCGAAGGGCTCCGTCACTCCATGCTCGAAGCTGATGCCCTGCGTAGCTTCATAATCGTGGCAGCCGGTCTCGGAATACTTCTGCTCTATTTCACCGATAAAATTAAAACCGGAGCAACTGCGGCACTCCTCGGTCTGATTGTTCTCGGCGACCTCTTCCTTGTCAACAAGCGCTACGTCGACACAGAAAGTTTCGTTCCCCGACAGCTTGCCCGCGGTGAAATGTTCCCGCTCACAGATGCCGACCGTCTTATCCTCGCCGACACTTCGGCAAACTACCGCGTTATGAACATTCCGGAGTTCTGGCAGGCCGGCCCATCCTATCATCACAAAACCATAGGCGGATATCACGCGGCCAAACTAACACGCTATCAGGATATAATCGACAGGCACCTGGGCAATTTCCTCAACGGCTCGGAAACCGATGCCGACTGGAATGTGCTGAACATGCTCAACGCCCGCTATATTGTTGATATGACCGGACAGGTGCACCGCAACCCCGAAGCCATGGGCAACGCATGGTTCGTAAATGAAGTGAATTATGTTGACGGCGCCGACGCTGAAATGGCGGCGCTCGCTTCTATAGCCCCCGATTCGGTTGCCGTGGCCGACAGCCGTTTCAAATCCATTCTCGGAACATCAGCCCCCAAATCGGAAAGCGACACAATCCGTCTCACCCATTACACCCCCAACACGCTCACCTATCATGCCGAATCGAAAAACGGTGGCGTGGCGGTAATTTCCGAAATCTACTTCCCGTGGGGATGGAAAGCCACAGTCGATGGCAAACCGGTTGAAATAGGCCGTGTAAACTATATTCTGCGCGCTGTTTCTCTTCCGGCCGGAAACCACACGCTTGAGCTAACATTCGATCCACAGTCGCTCCACACAACCACCGCCGCTGCCCGGGTAGCCATCATCATAATCTACCTCGCTTGCATAGCCGCACTGGTTCCCGTTTTTATACGCAAAAAAGGCAACAAATCTGAAAATGACAAACCGGCTGCTTAAAGCCCTAAAGTCAACGGCATTGCTGTTCTCTGCGCCGCGCAGGTTTTTCCGTCTGCGTGGATTCGGAGTGCATTCCCCTTTCGCCTTCTCATTTCTTGCCAACGCAATACGCCAAAAACACGCTTACTACGCCTACGCTGAAATAAACTCTCTGTCGTCGTCGCGCAGCATGCGTAAATTTCTCCGACGTGTTTTCCGTATTGCCGTGGTGCTTAAAACAGATAAAATAGCCGTTTTCGGCCCTCACCGTCAGCTTCTGTTGAAAACCCTCGCCCTTGCCGGCGCCCATGAATCGGATCAGCCGGCGATGATCGTGGCTCTTTCCGGTGCCGACCCCGGTATCACCCTGAAATGCGCGGAGAGCGGAGGAACTGTTGTTTTGGGCAATATCAACCACCCCGCGCAGAACGCACTGTTGTTCAACAGATTAAAAAGCACAGCCTCGCACGGCATGACATTCACCGACGGCAAGACAGCCATTTACGTAGGACGTAAGGATCTCCCCCGACAAACATTCCATATCATGCTATGACCGACTACTCCGATCTGCTCGAAACCTACGAAGCACACATGCAGCTTGAACGCGGTCTGAGCGTGAACACTTGTTTAAGCTATCGCGAGGATATTGACAAACTGCTGGCTTTCCTTGGTGACGAAACACCTCTGCCGCAGGTAACACTGGCGACATTGCGCGGCTTCTGCGCCACACTCCACGACATGGGCATATCGCCCCGCTCGCAGGCACGCATAGTTTCAGGAATCAAATCCTTTTTCCGGTTCCTTACCATGGAAAACTATCTCGACAATAATCCCGCATTGTTACTTGAAGCCCCGCAAATTGGCCGTAAACTCCCTCAGGTGCTCACCGTTGAGGAAATCGATGCCATGATTGCTGAAATTGATACATCCACCGATGAAGGACAACGTAACCGCGCTATTATTGAAACACTCTACGGATGCGGGCTGCGCGTGTCGGAGCTTTGCGAACTGCGCATAAGCCGCATTTTCCCCGACGAGGGCTATGTTGTTATCAGTGGCAAAGGAAACAAAGAGCGGGTGGTGCCTATTTCCGATGTGGCTCTGAACGAAATCCGACACTATCTGCCCTGGCGCAATTCACTCAAAATTCTCCCGGGAGAGGAGGACTATCTCTTTGTGAGCCGACGCGGACGGCACCTCACAAGAGTAATGATTTTCTACATAATTAAAAAACTTGCCGAAGCAGCAGGCATACGTAAGGAAATCTCTCCTCACACCATGCGTCACTCATTCGCCACGCATCTGCTTGAGGGAGGCGCGAATCTGCGTGCAATCCAACAGATGCTCGGTCATGAGAACATTGCCACAACCGAAATTTATCTGCATATCGACCGCACGCTACTGCGCAACGAAATCCTTATGCACCATCCACGAAACCGCACCGACCGCTAAATGAACTTGTCGTTATAGCGCTCCATCACATCGTTCACCATATTCTTTATGCTCTGCTCCTCGCTGCGCGGACACAGCAGCAGAACATCACCCGAATCGGCAACAATATAATTCTCAAGCCCGCACGCCACCACAAGCTTACCCTCCGGCACCATGAAAATATTGCCATGACTGTTATAGGCCGCTACATGGCACTGCTGGGTAACATTGCCGTCGCGGTTCTTCGGCGAATTTTCGTAGAGTGAGCCCCAGGTTCCAAGATCGCTCCAGCCGAAATCAACACACTCCACATAAACGTTCGAAGCCTTTTCCATAACCGCGAAATCTATCGAAATAGACGGACAGGCCGGGAAATGCTCCTTTATCCATTCATTTTCCTCTGCCGTGCCGAATTTCCCTATACCGCGGTCAAACTCGTAGGCCAGCTCCGGAGCGCACTTATGAATCGCCTCTATAATTGTCGACGCGCGCCACATGAATATGCCCGCATTCCAGAAAAATTCACCGGTTTCAAGAAAAACCTTGGCCAGTTCCAGATTCGGTTTTTCCGTAAAAGTCTTTACTTTCAGCAGACCGGGCTCTATTTCATTACCTATCTGAATATAACCGTAGCCAGTTTCCGGACGCGTAGGATTAATGCCAAGCGTGAGCAACGCGTCGTTATGCTCCACAAAATCGAATCCTCGCTCAACACACTGCGTAAACACCGGCTCGCGTGTTATCAGATGATCGCTCGGTGTCACAATCATCGAAGCCTGCGGATCACGGGCAAGCAGATGGTAAGCAGCCCAGGCTATGCACGGAGCCGTGTTGCGCCGGTCAGGTTCAAGCAGAATCTGACTGTCGGTCAGTTCTGGCAGCTGCTCCTTAACCTTTGCCGCATAGCGCCGGTTCGTAACAACCAAAATGTTCTCCTTCTTGACTACCGGCAAAATGCGCTGGTAGCTCATCTGCAGCAGTGATGAACCCGTTCCGAAAAAATCGATGAACTGCTTAGGTTTGTCAGTGCGGCTGTACGGCCAGAAACGGCTGCCTATGCCTCCGCACATTATAACACAATATCTATGTGGATCTGTCATACAATTTTCATTCTTAAAGTCTGCTAATTTACTACTTAGTTTTGAAACACCCAACCTTCGCATCAAGTTTTTGCAAATTCAACAACGACACCAACCGAATTAGTGCATCTCTATTTTTCACCACAAATATTACTTTCTCACTATTTATATGTAATTTTGCCAAAAATAATTCAGATACTATGTCATCCTACAACGAAAATGCACGTCCGCGTGTAACTGCCGCAACCCTGTTGAAAATGAAACAGAACGGCGAAAAAATTGCCTGCCTTACCGCCTACGACTATACAATGGCCTCGATTGTCGATGCCGCCGGTGTCGATCTCATTCTTGTCGGCGACTCCGCCGCCAATGTTATGATGGGCTATGAAACAACCGTTCCCATAACGGTCGATGAGATGATTACATTTGCAAAAGGAACCGTTCGCGGAGCCTCACGTGCCATGGTTGTGGTCGACATGCCTTTCGGCTCTTATCAGGGCAATCCGACACTTGCGCTTGCCAATGCCGTGAAAATCATGCAGCAGACAGGCGCTGCAGCCGTTAAACTCGAAGGTGGCCGGGAAATCGCTGAATCCGTGAAACTCATTCTCTCGGCCGGAATTCCCGTTGTCGCTCATCTGGGACTTACACCGCAGAGCGTGAACAAATTCGGTGGCTACGGACTCCGTGCAAAAGGCGAAGCTGAAGCCCGGAAGCTTATCGACGACGCTAAACTCATGGATACTCTAGGTTGCAGCGCAATTGTTCTTGAAAAAATACCCGCTGAACTTGCGAAAAAAGTTACCGAAACCGTATCGGCACCAACCATAGGCATCGGTGCCGGTCACTGTTGCGACGGCCAGATTCTTGTTGTTCAGGATATGCTGGGAATGAACCGCGGATTCGCGCCTAAATTCCTGCGTAAATTCGGAAATCTGTTCGATTGCATGCACATCGCTCTTGAAAATTATGTAAGCGAAGTGAAATCCGAAGGATTCCCCTCCGACGCCGAGCAATATTGAGCATCTTTTTTTTGAAAAGGAGTCTCTACATACGCATCATTAAACTCGGCTTACCGATTTTGGTGAGTCAGCTCGGAATGATTGTTGTTGGATTCGCCGACACCACCATGGTGGGGCACTATTCAACACGCGCCCTCGCGTCGGCCTCATTCGTAAACAATCTTTTTCTCGCCGCCATAATGGCCTGTGTGGGCTTCACCTACGGAATAACCCCGCTGGTAGGTGCCCTGTTCGGACAGAAACGCCTCAACGACATAGGCACGCTAATGCGCACGGCTCTGATTGCCAACATAGCCTTCGCCCTGGTGATTACAGCCATTATGGGATTCGCCTACACACAAATCGGACGTATGGGACAACCCACGGAACTTTTGCCGCTCATCCGCCCATATTTCATCATATTCATAGCGGGAATTCTTCCAATTTCAGTCTTCAACATTTTCGCGCAATGGAGCTATGCCATTAACCACACGAAAATGCCTATGTGGATAATTCTCGCCTCTAATGTGATAAACATAGCCGGAAACTACATGCTCATCTATGGCCACTGCGGATTCAATGAAATGGGATTGATAGGAGCGGGAATCGCAACATTCATAGCACGGTGGTTCTGTGCCATAGCCATAATGATTGTTTTCTTCACAAAAAAAGAGTATAGGCCTTATCGCGCCGGCTTCTGCACCCGCGGCAACACAACCAACAACCTGAAGCAGATAAACCGCACATCCTGGCCCGTTGCCCTGCAGATGACTTTCGAAACAGCCGCATTCACATTCAGCGGAGTAGCCGCCGGATGGTTCGGCGCCGTTTCACTCGCATCCTACCAGATTGTCATGATAACCGGCACTCTCGGCTTCTGTGTTTACTACAGCATGGCCGCGGCCGTAGCCGTGTTGGTGGCAAACGCATCCGGCACCGGCGACTTCAGGCTGATGCGCCGCACAGCATTCGCCGGCTATCACATAATCCTCCTTCTTGCCGCAATAGCTTCGGCCGTATTCCTCATTTTCGGACACCAGCTCATGACCCTTTTCACGAACGATCCCGTTGTCGAAGCGGCAGCTCTTGCAATGATTTTCCCACTTGTGCTTTATCAGTTCGCCGACGCCACTCAAATCAATTTCGCCAACGCCCTGCGCGGCACAGGCCATGTAATGCCCATGCTGTGGATTGCGCTCGTAAGCTACATTGTGGTCGGCATCCCCGCCACACTGCTCCTTGCCTACCCTGCCCGACTTGAAACCTATGGCATTGTGCTCAGTTTTTCCGTGAGTCTGATATGCTCTGCAAGCCTCTTCCTCTATTTCTTTTTGCGACACAGCAAATAATACCTAAAAAAACACTACTTTTGCGTTAGTGTAAATCGCAATTGCAATGACCTACGAATACGACTGTTTAGTGATAGGTTCCGGCATTGCCGGAATGAGTTTTGCCCTTAAAGTTGCTTCGGAAAAACACCGGGTGGCCCTTGTTTGCAAAACTTCGCTCCATGAAGCGAACACAGCCCTCGCCCAGGGTGGTGTCGCCTCGGTTACCAATCTTGAAGTCGATGACTTCGAAAAACATATACACGACACCATGGTTGCCGGCGACTGGCTCAGCGACCCCGCTGCCGTTGAAAAAGTTGTCAAAGGTGCGCCCGCACAAATCAAACAGCTTCTTGACTGGGGTGTGGATTTTGACAAAAATCAAAACGGCGAATTCGATCTGCACCGCGAAGGCGGACACTCCGAGTTCCGCATTCTCCACCATGCCGACAACACCGGATATGAAATTCAGGAAAGCCTCATCCGTGCGGTGCAGCAGAATCCTTATATCGACCTGTTTGAAAACCATTTCGCCATCGAAATAATAACACAGCACCATCTCGGAAAAATAGTTACGCGCCGAACCCCCGACATAACCTGCTACGGCGCATATGTGCTTGACCCCGAAAGCAAACAGGTGCATAAATTTCTGGCTAGAGTAACACTTATAGCAACCGGTGGTGTCGGCGCCGTCTACACCACCACCACAAACCCACTGGTTGCCACCGGCGACGGAATAGCAATGGTTTACCGTGCGAAAGGAACCGTGGCCGACATGGAATTCATACAGTTTCACCCCACCGCGCTGTTCCATCCGGGCGACCGTCCGTCATTCCTCATAACCGAAGCCATGCGCGGCTACGGTGCTGTGCTCCGTAATCTCGACGGTGAGGAATTCATGCACCGCTACGACCCCCGCCTTTCGCTGGCTCCGCGCGACATCGTGGCCCGCGCCATCGACTCCGAAATGAAACTCCACGGCCACGACCATGTTTACCTCGATGTAACGCACAAGGACCCCGAAGAAACGAAAAAACACTTCCCCAACATCTATGCCAAATGCCTTGAGCTGGGAATAGATATCACCAAGCAGTACATACCTGTCGCACCGGCCGCGCACTATCTTTGCGGAGGAATAAAAGTGGACACCGACAGCCAGTCATCCATCAAACGCCTATATGCTGTGGGAGAATGCTCATGCACCGGACTGCACGGTGGCAACCGGCTTGCTTCAAACTCGCTGATTGAAGCCGTGGTCTATGCCGATGCCGCGGCAAAACATGCAAGCGAACATATTGCCGGCTACGAACTGCGCACTGACGTGCCCGACTGGAACGACGAAGGCACCTCAAACCCCGAGGAGATGGTGCTCATAACCCAAAGCTGCCGGGAAGTGAACCAGATAATGAGCGCATACGTTGGTATAGTTAGATCCGACCTCCGCCTTGACCGCGCATGGAATCGTCTCGACATACTGTATGAGGAAACCGAACGCCTTTTCAAACGTTCAACAGCTTCACGCCAGATTTGCGAACTCCGCAACATGATAAACGTTGGCTATCTCATTATGCGCCAGGCTAAGGAACGGAAAGAATCGAGAGGACTGCACTACACTGTCGACTATCCTCCCCGCCCTAAAGAAAACGCTGAATCATGACAAAGACCCTGCGCATCATTTTCACCTGCATGGCTGTTCTGGTGGCATCAGCTGCCGGAGCGCAATCGCCTGCCGATACTCCTGCTCCTAACCTCTCCGCGCAGATCAAAGGTGCCAAAGGCTACTACTACACTGTTATCGACGGCGATTCCGTGAAAATGATTGTGCTTAACAATGTCAATGTGTTCCCCCCCATGAAATTCAAAAACAAAAAAGAGGAGGAATTCTATTGGCGGACAGTACGCGATGTGAAGAAAGCGCTTCCCTACGCCAAACTCATCTGCGAAACCCTTCTTGAAACTTATGAGTATATCGAAACTTTCCCCACAAAGAAAGAAAGGGAAAAATATCTCAAGGAGATGGAAGGAGCCATTTTCAATCAGTATAAACCTGCCTTGAAAAAATTCACCAAAGGGCAGGCACAGGTGTTGTGCAAACTTATCCGCCGTGAAACCAACCAGAGTGGCTACGACATAATCAAAGCCTTTCTCGGAAGCTTCCGTGCCGGCTTCTGGCAAACCTTCGGCCGCTTCTTCGGCGTGAACATGAAAATTGACTACAAACCTGAAAAAAACAGACAGGACGGAATTATTGAACGCATAGCATCGAACGTTGAGCTCGGGCTACTCTGAACATCATTTACCCGCCGGCAAGCAATATGCCCGTCTCCGGACCGCAATTGAACAGCATGTCAACTATGCTTAGATGCGGAATAAAACCACGCCTTTCCATCCGGGTCTGGTAGTAAGGCGACACATCCGTCTGCTCCCCGTTCCACCACCGTAAATCATCAGGAACATCATCCGTAAAATCAACCGGCGTCTCTATGCACGCCAGCCGGATAATCAGCTCGTCGAGCCGGCGGTTGAAATCAACCAGCATCTCATCCGCCGCCGACTGATTTATGATGGCTGCGAAATCATCGGCATAGTATTCAAAATACGGTGTACGGCCATATGCGCTCTGCAGAGCCGTGAAATGAACATTCCACCAATGATTGTGCCCCGACACCTTTACATCGCTCCACAGAGCTTTGGAAAGGCTCTCAGGCTTCGTTATCGGAACCGTGAGGTCGATAACTCCGTTTGCATCCGCAATAGTGGCGCGGTGCGTTATTTTGTTACGCTTGTTAAAACGCGACCCGCCGCATATAACGGCATGGTCGCACCGCGCTATTGCAGCGAACCGGTCGACACTGCCAAGATAAGCGGTTTCAAATTTAAGCGGTTCGCCCATCAAAAGCCGGGACTGGCGTTTTTAAACACACGGCTCCAGCGTATGCCGCCGTTAAGCAGACCCTTGTCCTTGTCGAACGACACAAGCACACGCATCGGTTTGCCTACTATATGATCCTCCGGCACGAAGCCCCAGTAGCGCGAATCCAACGAATTGTCACGGTTGTCGCCCATCATGAAATAATAGTCCATGGCAAACGTATAGCTCTTTGCCGGTTTTCCGTCAATGTAAACCACTCCATCCTTTATATACGCGTCGCTATGTCCTTCATAATTGCGTATCACCCGCTCGTAAACAGGCCAGTTCGAAGCATCGAGGTTAATTGTAGAACCTTTTTTGGGAATCCACAGCGGGCCATAATCGGAACGTGTCCATTTGGCGGAAAGCTCGCTGTCAGGGAACAGATAATCATTAACAGGAGCCGGTTGCCTGCTAACCTTAAGCAGACCCGACATGGTTTTCATCTTGTTGAGCATATCGGTGGTGAGAGGCGCTATGTAAAGCGGCGGAACAGTGCCGTCCTCATTCACCGCATAACCGAGCTGACGCAATGACTCGATGTCGGATGCCTCTACCGCAACCTGATGCCTGTCATCGACGCTTATGCCGAGCGACTCCCATTCCATTGTGGTGAGCGGATGCGAGAACTGGAAATAATAGTTGAACTGGACATCCTCAGGTTGCTTCTGGGCAACTCCGTCAATATAGATCTGTCCGTTTACTATACTTAAATTCTGACCGGGCAGGCCAACGGCACGTTTAACATAGTTTTCACGCCGGTCAACCGGACGGTAAATTATTTCTCCGAATTCCTGCGGATTGCTGTATACAGCATCTCGTCCTAACATTTTCACCAGCGTGTAATAGTCAGGGTTAGGCATCTTTGTCGCCACGGTGTCGCCCGCAGGGAAATTGAACACCACAATGTCACCCGCCTCAACATTTCCGAAGCCTTTCAGCCTGCGGTACTTTATCTGCGGATTATCGAGATAGCTCTTGCAGTTAATAATGGGGAATGTGTTCTGCACCAAAGGAAAATGAACCAGCGTCATCGGCACCCTCGGCCCATAGGCCATCTTGTTAACCCAAAGATAGTCACCCACAAGCAGACTCTTTTCAAGCGACGACGACGGAATCTGATAATTCTGCCCCACGAAGCAGAAAACAAAGTAAACCAGTATAAGTGCGTAGACAATGGCATCGACCCAGCTCATTATGCCGCGCACAAGCTTGTTTTTACTCTTCTTCCACCAAGTGAAAGGTATATAACCGGTTATGTAGATATCGAAAAGCAATGGCACAGCCAGCAGAAACCACCAGTTCCCGAGCCATGCAACCCAGGCTACATACAGAGCCGTAACTATGCCGAAACGCACCCAGCGGGTAATTCGCGTGTCGGCTATCCGCATTTTCAAATCGGTGCTGAATTTATCTTTCATACACTATCATATTTTGAGGAGATGATTCATGAATTGTTTCATATCGAGGAATCCCTTCTTGTCGGCAACCCACTCCGCGGCCATAACCGCACCAATCGCAAAACCGTCGCGGCTTTTTGCACGATGTTCTATCGTGATGCTGTCAACCGGCGATTCCCATTTCACTATATGAGTGCCCGGAACTTCACCTTCACGCTCATGCCTTATGAGCATTGTCGAAGCCGATGCATCGTTTTCAGCCTCAGTCCAGCCTTCGATACGCTCCGATTCCTGCTCTATATCCTTTGCCAGACTGATTGCAGTGCCGCTGGGATGATCGAGTTTGTGAACATGATGTATTTCCATCATTTCCGGCCTGTAATCGGTTAGCGGAGCCATAAGCCTTGCCAGATAACGGTTCACGGCAAAGAAAACATTCACACCTATGCTGAAATTCGATGTCCAGAAAAATGTGCCGACCGTGGCGGCGCAAAGCGCCTTCACGCGCTCCATATCCGCCGTCCAGCCCGTGCTGCCCGAAACAACCTTCTTGCCCCTTTCAAAGCATTTTATGTAATTATCCACCGCCGAGGCAGGCGATGTGAACTCAATCACCACATCCGCTGAAAGAAACTGTTCCGAATCAATATCGGACATGTTTTTTTCATCTATTACGGCCACTATCTCATGACCGCGTTGCAATGCTGTTTTTTCAATGGCATGACCCATCTTGCCATAACCAATCAGAGCAATTTTCATAGTGAGCGTTTTCTATGCCACAAAGTTAATAATTTTTTGCCAAGAGCCGTTCCGTCAATCAAAAAAAGCGGAGAACGCATGGTGCGTTCCCCGCTTTCATATCATGTTACTGTCTTATCAGTTATTGCTCCATGTCAGATTCCAGATTGAAATTCGTTCCTTGTTGCCCGACTGATTTCCGGCGCAGTCGTTAACAATTTCAATCACGAAATTTCCGGTTACGTTGCATGTCATTGTGAAATCCTGAACTTTAAGCTTTTCAGTATCTTCGCAAACATACGATTCCGAGGCAACCACAGTTCCGTTCTGCTTTATGTTAACCGTGAACTTAGGTTTGAGACTACCCTCGGCGAACATGAAGCCGAACTTAAAGGAAAGCGACTTGATGCCACCCGACAATGTGGGCGAGGTTATTGAACCGGGGGCGGTAGCCTTGCCGTTCAGACACACGGCACGAACGTCAGCCCCGCCGATACATCCGAAGGTTGGATTGTTGTTTGCCGACGGATCGTCACTACCCGATTGAACTGCACAGTTTGCGCAAACCCATCCAGCGTCGGTAGTATATGTTCCGTAGCTCGATTTTGCTGTGAGGGTGTTGAAATCGGCTGAATTCGAACCTACAGGAGGATCCACTTCTCCGCCACCGCCACCGGTGCCGCTGCTTTCTCCCAGTTTGACATTAGTTATGCGGTATGTGGTATAGGAGCCTGTTGCAGCTGCCTTGTAGCAGAAACCGATGTAGATGGTTCCATTGTAATTTGCAAGAGACAGGTCGCCCGATTTAACCAGATCACTCCATGCATTTATCGGTTCCGGAATATTTGCATTGAGCTTGGTCTTTGTTGCAGTCTTCGGATCGGCAGTTGTCAACACGTATGCTTCCAGGCGCCCGGCATCCTTATAGCCGACCTGTGTGTCGAAACTGAACACCTTGTTGGTAACATTATTGATGTCGATGGGAGGTGTGATTAGCCACATCTCGAATCCGTCAGCGCCGCCGGTTCCGTTGTAGGCCGATGCAGCGGCATAGTAAACATTGCTGTAGGATGTGAAGAACCAGTCCTTGTTACCCGAAAGGGTTACTATTTCCCAGCCGGCCGGCTTGCCGCCCGTAAAGTTCTCATCAATTGAGGTAACCGGATTTACAGGAGTCGGTGTGTCACCGCCACCGCCATTGCCGTCAAGAACATACTTGGTGAGGTCGCGCACGCCCGGAATGTTAAAGTACTTACGGATTGTGCCGAAAACACTGAGTTGCTTGCCGAGGTTGCCGGGATTGTCAACAAGATTCACACCCTTACGGATGTCGTTGGTGTTCGGAAGGTTGACACAAGCGCATTTGCTGTAGTCCTTTTCATCGGGAGAATCGGCAATCAGCACGTTTGTTGCCACGGTTGCCGGAACGGTAAACATTGAGTTGTTGGCATCCGCATAGTTCTGATTGGCGTTGTCAACCCAACCTACAATATAGCCGGTTACCCATACATCGGCAACATTTGCATCAGTTCCCATTGCAACTACCTGAGTGGTGTTGTAAGGCTTGGCTTCTGAACCGTCGCCCGAAGGAATTGTTTCTCCTCCGCCACCGCCAACGGTTACACCCTCAATGCGGAAATCAGAAACGGCACCGCTGTTTCCGGTGATGGCATTGAAGTCGAGATAGCTTCCGCTTGTGCCTTTTAACCAGATCTGCTTCTGATAATTTTCAGGATGATCGAACAGATTGCCGTAGCTCTGGAAAGGAGAATCGTCGGGAAGCTGAACCACAACCACATCGGCAAGTGAATGAGCCTCCGGAGTCTGACCGATTATAAGGCCATTGCTCACAATATACATGCCACCCATTTCATCGGCTGTCCACTGGATGTCGCTTTCAGATGTGATGCTCTGCACGCCTGCACCGGGAGTACCTACGATATAACCGGTGAACCAGCCCGAAACAGGCTGTTCATCAGCCTGAGCCTTTATGGCATCGAGAACATCGTAAGGATTTGTTTCAGTTCCCTTCGGCAATGTCGGATTGCCGAAGTTCAGCAAACCGTCAGTGTTGACAAGTGTAAGCTGCCACTTAATCTGACCGCTCTGCTGATATGTTCCGAGCAGACCTACAATGTCGCCGCTCTCCTCCGGAAGCTTCATGCTCCAGAAGTTTGCATAGCCCGATGTGCGTACAATGATTTCATTTCCGTTCTCATCAACCAGCGTGCGGTTGGTGTTCTCTTTGTGAGCGGTGCAGAAGCTTGCCTGTCCGCCCTCCGTGAAATGAACGTTGTTTATGCGTACAAGCTGGCTCTGATATTTACGCAGGCTGGCAGCATCGTTCGACAGGTTAGGGATTGAAACGGTAAGCGTATCGCATTTGGCAGGCTCGGGGAACCCGTTTAGCTGTGCATGCTCCTGAAAAAACACTAACGGCATGAAGGTTGCTTGCCAGCCGTATCCGGCCGAAAAATCAGGGAAACCGAACTGTTGGAGAGTGGAGTATTTACCGATGTACATATCCGTTACATCGACAATTATCTCCTGACCAATCTGATAGGTGTTGTAGAGCGAATTGGCATTGATGCTGAATGTCATCGCACCGGTGGCATCCTGAATCACAAGATTCTTGTAAACGTTACCGGCGGCATCCGACGAAATAACACGTCCGCCTATAACAATATGTTCGCCGGCGGCATTGAGTTTTACGGTGTCGATATAATTGGCGGCATCGTCCCAATAGCTTGCCTTGAGATCAGCTATGGTGGTGTTGGCTGTGATTGTAGCAACCGGAGCAACAAGACCGGGCGTCTTGAAATTCTCCTGGCATGCCGACAAACCCAAAAGCGCGGCAACAGCAACAGTGAATGCGCCAAACAGTGATTTTATATTTTTCATTTCCAATTTTTAAATGAGGTTGGCGTTTTAATTTACTCTCTCGTAAAGCGCGGGAAGCGTGCCGCGCTGATCAGCATATGAACCATACGATGTGTAATTCGAATCATACTGAATGAACTTATTAACGCTCGTATTGGTGATTTTGAATGTTCCGTCGGCCTGTGCCACTACTGTCCAAACAGCCTCGTTTTCAGGTGGTGCGGTTGATAAATTGAAGCTGTTATATGTGCCTGTCTGGTACAGATAGCGTGAATCGCTCTGCATAATCTTGTAGCCGCCGGTGGTTGAGGTAAACGTGAATGCGTTTGCTTCCGAAGCCTTGATTTCGCCGTTTGTCTCCGTTGCATCACTCACCGGAAGATATCCGTAATTCTTGCTTGTTTCCGGGCCTGCAATCTTGCCGTCGGCAACAATAAGATATTGCTTGCCCGAGGTTACTGAAGTGACCTTTTTGAAGGTTACGGTGTTACCCGGATCGGGAGTATCTCCGCCTCCACCGCCAATGGTAGCGTTGTCATCACCCTTATCACCCCAAACATAGAGGTTCACCTCCTTAACGCCCTTGGCTCCGAAATAAGCCGTAAGATTTCCGCGGATAGTTACCTCCTTGCCAAGATTGCCGGGATTATTCTGAAGGTTCAGATCAGTACGCACGGCCGTATTGGCAGGCAATGCAACCGGAATACAGTTGCCGACTGATTTTTCATCGGGAGTTGCAGCAAGAAGCATGTTCGATGTCGAAGTTGCGGGAGTGGTGAAGGTAGCTCCGTCACTGAGAGTCATTCCATCAACCCAACCTACAATATAACCGGTTACCCAAACATTCGTGCCCGATGCGCCTTCTATAACAGCACCTACACTGTATGGATCGTCAGCCGTACCCGTACCGGCAGCCGGGGGTGCTACAGGAGCATAGTTTTCGCCACCGAAATTGAAGCAATCCTCATTCGTAACGAAAACAAGCTGCCAGTTGGTGCGGAAATAGCTCAATATAGCCTCTACATCACCATGTCCGTCAGGCAAAGTCAGGTCGTTAAAATCAGACATACCTGAATTGTCAACGGCTATCGACTGACCCTGCTGATTATAGAGATAGCGGGTATTGTGCGATGTTCCTCGCTCAGCCCACAATGCAGTGCCGCCATCCTTGAACGAAACATCGTTCAGACGAATCAACTGGCTCTGATATTTGATAACTGAATCAACATTCGAAGCCATTGCGTTTAAATCGCCAATTTCCATAGTTATGGCATAAATGCTGTCGGGCTGCGGAAAACCGTTGAGCTGAACATGGTTTTCAAATGTTTCTTCTGTCATTTTACCAACCTGAGGAGTGGTGTTGTTATACAACTCATCGCGGCCAATCTGGAACAGACCGCTATATTTGCCGGCATACAGACCTGTGCAATTGACAATCACCTGCTCACCTATCTTATATTTCACATTCATGTCCTTCATTGCAACTGCAATACATACGGCAGCGGTAGAGTCCTGAATTGTGATGTTCTGATAAATGTTTCCGGTGAGGTCATTTCCTATGACACGTCCTGAAATAACATATGACTCACCGTTGGCTTTGGCCGGAATCTCAGTGTAATAATTGTCATCCGACTTCCAGAAGGTTGTTTTGAAATCGCGGATTGTAGTGTTGGCCTTCCACTCCGATTTCGGAATGGTGATGGGGGGCATCGCTTCCTCCTCGCTGCACGATGAGAACGCAACTGAGCCGAGAGCTAATGCCAGGGCAGCCAACATTGTTTTATATAGTTTCATATCTATTTGTTGTGTTTTGGATTGGAAGTGTGATTAGAATCTCAAGCCAACGTTAAGGAACACCTTGATGCCCTGGGCATAATAGTACTTGTTAGGATACTTGAGCCCCGAGAAGTCGGTATAGTCGAAACGTCCCTGCTGATAACCGTAGGTCATTATATCTTTCTTGTTTAGAATGTTATCCACATTAAGATTGATATTCATGCTCACCTTGCGGTTAAGATATATAAGTTTGCCGACCGATGCGTTCAAAGTAAACGCATTGTTAAGTTTGTCGTCGCTGAAAATCGACTTCTCGGCAGCTGCAAGTTCAGCCTCGTCGGGGAACTTGGTCCAGAGGTCTTTGATAACCTCATGACGTGCCGGCGAAAGGTTCACGTAGCTGTTGCCCATGAACGAACCGTTAATCGAGAAGAACCACATTTTCGGTGCAGCCCAGTCAAGACCGATGCTTGCAGCAGTCTGCGGAGTGCCGCCGATGTGATGGTTCTTGAGATATACAACAGTCGCAGTGTCAGCAGACATTCCGTTTTCGTAGCTGCGCACACCGGTGGGATTATTCTTGTAAAGGTAACGTGAAACCGTTCCGGCAGCAGTAAGCGTAAGGCTCGGCGTAATTTTGAAGCTCATGCCAAGTTCAATGCCTTTATAATTCTGGCGAACGCCTTTCAGAACATAGTTCATGAAAGTTGAATACTGATCGTCATAGAACGAAGAACGTTCGGTGAGATTGAACATATCGGTATAGAAGCCTGAAATCTGACCGCGGAAACGACGGTAGTTCCACTGGTAAGAAAGGTCGAACGAAGCGATACGCATGCTCTCGAGTCCGTCGATTGCCGTGTCCTTGATTCGGGGAGAAATATATGCATATTCAAACAGCGGCGCGCGGGTGCCGTAATCGGCATGCAGCGAAATCGAATTGCGGCCGTTGATTTTGTAGGTAACGCCGGCCTTTACCGAAGCATTGTCAAAACGGTGAGTCACACCCTTGCCGTAAGAATTTTCAGGTGCACGGCCATTGCGCATCTTACCGTCGCGATAGAACTGTGTGTATGAAACATCGAAACCGTAGTTAATGTCCCAGTGTGCGAGGTTTATCATGTTCTGCGCCCAGATGTTTGCCTGAATAGCGTAGATATTGTAATCATAGCCGAACTTGTCGCCTTTGCCAACATGACGGTTAGGATCGTTAAGGTTGTTCTGAAGCAAATCGGGATTGTCGGGGAAATCACGTTCACTGAACTGGTCGATGTCAAGCCAGAACTCACCGCCGAGCAGGTCGCGGATAGTCTTATAGTAGCTGGCCTTTGTATAGTTTACACTTGCACCGGCCTGAAGAGTGGCATAACGGCTCAGACGATGATTGAGCACGGTGTTGAAAATAGCATTGAACTGATTGCTGTGGCGGTCCTCCAGAATGTAGGTTGAACCTTTCTGAGTGCCATCTGGATTAGCTGCATTCGCCATGTTGTTATACTCGTTGGTGAGGTACATGGCATCCCAGTCCAACTGACGGAACGACTCATGTTTCCACGCCTCGGTGTAAAGATCGAACGCCTGTTCGTTATCCTTGTAGTAAGAAGGAAGATAGCGGTAATAGTCAGGACGCGGGTCGCGGGCATTATACCAGTTAAGTGCCGATGTGCTGTAATTAACATTGCGCACTGCAACGCCGGTGTTAAGCACGGTTCCGTGCTGCGGTTTCCATATCCAGTTGAGCAACAGGGTGGGATCGAACGTCTGAACTATTTTCGAACTGCGTTTCTTGCCATCCTGCCAGCCCCAGTTGGGGTTGTAAAGATTATCGCCTGCAAGGTCGTAAGCTTCAAGATAAGTCGCAGAATTGGTGGCACGCTGAGTGGGAGCGGCGAAACCGGTTAGCGACAACGAGTGACGGGGATTGAAAACCTTCTGTAATGAAAGGAACAGACCGCCGCTCTTGTAGAATGTTCCGGGAATCTCACCTTCATCAGCATAACGTCCTATGCCGGCCACAGTAACACCCCAGCCGCTTTTGCTTATGCCGGTCGAATACATTGCCATGGCACGGAGCATGTAATTTGAATTCGTATAGGCAACAGAACCACGGAAACCGGGTGCATAGCTTTCTGCAGTAGTGTTGTAGTTGGTTGAGCCGCCTATGCCACCGAACCCGTAAAGCGATGCGTCAAGACCAATTGTATTCGTACGGTTACGGAAACCGCTTGAAGTCATGCCGCCGAGACTTGAAAAGTTAAAACGTCCGCGGGCAAGGTCGTTCAGAGGAATTCCGTTGATGTAAGTTTTGGAAAAATAGGAATCATAGCCACGTGTGCGGAAACGCATCACCGAAAAATTATATGCGGCGGCATTATGGAAAATGTTGTCGCTCGCTCCGCCAAGCACTCCGATGGTCTGGGCATTGCCCTCCTCATCCTCAATGGCCTGCTGGTCGTAACGCATTTCGGCCTGCGACTCGTCATAGGCCGTGGCATCCGTTCCTTTTGAAATAAGCAGATCACCGAGTCTGCTGTCCGTAGCCAGAATTTCTATCGGACGTGTCAAATCGGAAAAACCGTAAGCGATAATCAGAAGATTATCATTGCCGGCTTTGGCATTGTTGATGATAAACTCACCGGTAGGGCCTGTGGTAACCGACAGCCCCTGGTTGTCAAGCATGACAATCGCTCCTTCCACCGGCAAACCGGTCGCGGCATCGACAACCTTTCCGCTCAAAGCCGATTTCTGGGCAAGAGCGGGAAGCGCGACTGTCAGCAACATTAACAGAAACAGTTTAAGTCTCATGGGTGTTGTTGAATGATTTATTATTAAATTATTGATTGATATATTATTATCTTGTCATATACATATACAGTCACCCTCCGCTATCATTGACAATGAAACGGAAATGGTTAAATCTGGTCAAATTTAGTAATAAATAATGAAATTTCTCCGCTACAATCTCATTTTTTCTCTCTGAAAGCCCATCCGATAAGGAGCATTGTTTCAAATTATGGCCTGACCACGATTGTAATTCCCCTTTTTTAATTATATTTGCCCTTAAAATAAAAAATCATAATCATTTCCCCTAAATATGAAACGTTTTGCTTTAATCGCTATCCTGATGCTGGCTTTATCGGCAGCATCATCAATGCATGCCCAATCCAAACGCACTTATGGCGTGGCTTTCTACAATCTTGAAAATCTTTTCGACACCATTAACAACAATGGTAAATACGACCTTGAATTCTCGCCCGCCGGCTCACGCAAATGGGACGGACGCAAATACTGGTCGAAAATCAACCGCCTCGCCTACTGCATTTCGGAAATGAAAGCGCGAAACAACGATATAACTCCAGCAATTATCGGTGTCTCTGAAATTGAAAACATAACCGTGCTTCAGGACCTTGTTAAAAACAAACAGATTGCAGGCTGGAATCTGCAGATTGTGCACCACGACTCCCCCGACCGCCGTGGTGTCGATGTCGGACTTCTCTATAATCCGGAACTGTTCCGCGTGCTTAACGTTACAAACCACACTCTTGTAATCCCTGACAAACCTTACTTCCTTACCCGCGACCAGATGTGTGTAACCGGTCTGCTCGGCAAAACTAAAGTCAGCATAATTGTCAACCACTGGCCTTCGCGCCTCGGAGGAGAAGAACAGAGCAGCCCGCTTCGTGAAGCCGCTGCCGCACTAAGCAAACAAATAGCCGATTCACTTTGGGCAATCGACCCCTATCAGGGTGTTATTATTATGGGCGACCTCAACGATGATCCCCAAAACAAATCGTGCGCAAAAGTGCTTGGTGCTCAAAAGAATCCTGACAAAGTTGAACCTCACGGATTTTACAACCCATGGTGGAAAATGCTCGATAATGGAATAGGAACACTCGCCTATAAAGGCTCATGGAATCTGTTCGACCAGATCATCGTTTCCGGAACCCTACTTAAACAGAACACCAAAGGACTTCACTATCTTCGCTGCCGTGTCAACAACTTCGATTTCCTCTTTGACACCGAAGGACAACGTCAGGGCTATCCTCTGAGAACTTTCGCCGCCGGCGCCTGGCTCGACGGATATTCCGACCACTTCCCCACTGAAATTTTCCTCGGACTATAAAACAAATAACTGAATAAACATGAAGCCGGATTAAAAAATTTTTAATCCGGCTTCCTTTATTATCATGATTCTGATTTCATGCCCTATCGGCAGCCACCTGCTGCATCTGTCGCATTGCTTGCCTTACACGACCGCTTACCTCCGATACCGATACTCCGAGTTTAACGGAAATTTCCTCAACCGTATAACCTGTAACATACATTCTGTATGCCTCGCTGCAATGCGAGTCGATTGTCGAAAAATCACTGCTGAATTCCGACTCACTTATCAAACCTTCAGCAATTGTTTCCTCTGCCTTAACAGTTATTCTGTATGACTCTCTCTTAACCGTTACATTGTTAGGAAATTTTTTATAGTGAGCGCCGTAAATGGCTTTCATCACTTCAATTGCCCAATCTTTCAGATCCATATTCTTAGGCTTTGAATTCTCATGACTGAGAACAGCGGCGGTTGTTTTACTCAACAACGAGTATGCATTGACACGGTTTGATGTCAAAATAAATGCATAACTCAAAAGATTACTCTGAATGTTTTTTACGGAATTCTGAAAGTTGTTCATGAGTGACAAGTGTTTTAATAGATAATTGTATAAATAGTTGTTATTAGCTTTACATTGCAAAATTACGCAATTCTGCACCCCTCAAAATATTTTATGGTTAAAATCAGTTAAATTTGTTACAGATTATTTACAATCCTGCTACGTTTATGTACGCGTCCACCTGTAACAAATGCCATACTGCGGGGTGTAAGCACACTTAACAATTTGTAAATCAGCACTCCGACAACTAACGAAAGCAATATATGTGCGAAATAAATAAAAATAAATTCAAAATCGCTAGACGGATGAAAAATTGCCACGAGAATTTTTCTGGCCGGACTTTGAAGATATCGTACATGCGCAGCAAAAATAAAGAAAGATGAAGCGGCAAGCAAACCGCCGCCATTCAGCTTCCATCGCTCGCACACATAAACAGCTATGGCAATATATGACAGCACACCCAGCATTATTGTGGTCTGCATCAACCAGTGATTCCACCATCCGTCGCGAATAAAATATAATGTCAGGGCCACACCGAGCCACATTATCCATATATATTTGAAATCCCTGCCTATCCAATGTAAATTGCCTTTATTGTATGCACACCACGCCCCAGCCGAAAAGAAAAGCAGGCTTGTTACCTTAAACCCGTAACTGTCATCATAAAATGTCTGCAAACCGCAGAACCACACTATAAAAATAAAGATTATTCCCAAATGACGCGTACGGGTTACAATCCAGTTCACCAACGGCGACAGCACTACAAGAACCATCAAATCCTTTATAAACCAAAATTGAGCGTCGACAGGTTTCAAAAGACTTGTAAATATATTTTCCGATCCGTTGAAATGATTCACATGAAGCACCTTATCCAGTTCTGGAAAAGTTAAAACCAGATTGAGAATTGCAAAAGTGAGAAGATTCCAGAAAAGATAAGGAATAAGCAGTGTGCGGAAACGATTCCTCAATTTTCCAATATACTCTTTTGTTCCGAAGTTATCAACCTTGTAAAAAAACAGAAAACCTGAAATCAAAAAGAATGTCGGAACAACCGATGCAGTAAGAATTTCTGACAGCAACCTCGATATGAAATTATAATAAGGACTTATCTCAAAACTACGCTCACCGGGAACATCGCTCATAGGCGCACAAACACCATGAATAAATATAACTCCGGCAATAAGCGGAAAACGCAAAAGGTCAATCACTCTTTCTGTGATTGGCCTCATGCTTTTGTTCTGATTTTCAAGCTGCATCAGTTGATAACCATTATTTTTCCTATCGATGATGTTGAAGTGCCTGATGAATTTTCCGATACAAGTACATAGTACACACCTGTCGGAACCTTTGAGCCCCAAATATTCTGACAATTCCAACGATACTGTCCGTTCTCCGACCGGCCTTGCGCAACCATATTGCCGGCACTGTCAACTATCTTTACAAGTGTATTGTCCATCAATCCCTTAATAGTAACCGGGCCTATGTAATCCTCCTTAACAGGGTTCGGGTAAATCAACAGTTCATCGAGTTTTTCCGTACTCCCTTCAGTGTCATAATTATAGCGGAACAAGCCCTCATTTGTTCCAACAAACAGATCGTTAGAACCGGGGAGAACCTCAACAGCATTCACATAGTTGCTGTAGAGAGGCGAATTTGAACCGCTGAACACCTGCAATATCTCACTTCCGTTGGCATTTACCTGATACAATCCTGAATTTGCTGTAGCAATCCATTTGCGGTTGGAGCCATCGACAGCTATATCAAGAACCAAATCACTGCCTAACAGATAGTCAGCTTCGTTCGTACCATCATTGCGCGGAACCTTTATCTTTGTCACATTCAATCTGCTGCCGCTGACAGAGGTTATGTCATTTACAATAAAAATGCCCTGTTCAGTTCCAATCCATATACGTCCGTTGTTATCCTCGGCGAAACAACTCATACGCACAGGCGAAGAAACCTTGCCGTCCTGATCAATGAAGGATGTAACGACACTAATTTTGTCATCATTGAAATTATTCGGCGTCTTGTTATTATCGTAAATCATAATCTTGCCTGATGAACCCTGTGTTCCCATAATCATGTACTGTTTCTTATGCTCAAGGAACACAAAATCCAAACCACCGGCAAACAGGTCGGTAACTACCGATACCCAATCCGATTTCATTATCTGATTAACCGGCTTATTGCGCTTGGCAGCGGGGAGAATATGTATGCCTGATGTTCCGTCCAGACTGTAACTGGCACTCCACAGATTACCGGCTGCGTCAACTTTCACTCCAAAAGCATTACAGCCCCAGAATGATGCGAGCGGAGAATTATTACTGTCAAAAACTCCAATCACTTCTCCATTCTTTATCTTATATAAACCGTCGTTAGCACTCGCCAGATAGTATGTATCCTTATCATCCGGATCCAAAGCAAACATACTTGCAGCAAGGATATACTTGCCATAATTTTTTTGCTGGGTAAGAGCCGGCTCCATATGGGCTGTTACAGGAAAGGGAGTGACATTTACAAAACGATCCTCGTCAATTTTATAAACAGAAGTTGTCTGAGGACTCAGACGCGCCTGGGTATTGGCACTATTATATTTGAACGATGTAGGCGTAATGTTACCTATCCACAACATTTTCGAAGCGGCATCATAGTCGAACTGCATCACATTACGGGTATTTAGCTGCTCCGGACGAAAACGTTCCATTTCAACCGTAATTCCTCCGTTTCCATCACTCCTATACTTCATCAAACCGTCGCCTGTCAGGTTCCAAACCTGTCCTGAAACGTCATGAATAGCTGATAGTCCTTCTCTATAATCTGAAGCAATCTCAAAGAGCTTCTCGTTATTCAAATCCTTATCAATTTTATATACCTTGTTGTTAGCAATATATATAAAATTACCATCCCTATCCTTCTTATAATAATCAACCACAGTCGCATCGGGGTTCAACGATCCGCCTTTAGCCATTACATTATTTTCAAAATCTATCTGAAGCCAATTAACAGCATTAGGTTTTGAACTGTAGCCATAGAGCAATATATCCTCACCCCAGCTTTCCAGAAATTTCAAAGTTCCGCGATTAAATAATTTGGTAAAAATCTTATCGCTTCGTAAATCATTTTTCTTGTCAGTATAGTAGAGTGTTCCACCATACATTATTATCAATCTTTCACCGATAATAGCAAGATTATTCACGGCCTTATTATATAATCCGTAGCTGCTTATTTCCTTACGCGCTTCATTGAACTTCACTATTCCGAAACTGGTGGCTAAATAAATATAGTCACCGTCGAACTTAACATCATTTACAGTGAAATTATGGTCTATCTCCGCATCGCGTAATTCAGGCAAATAATAAATTGATCCGTCATCATACATCAGATCAACCGCACCCGACGAATAAAGAATAAATAGATATTTTTTTTCCGGATTATAGAATATTGTTGTGATTTCCTTATCGTTAAGCTTATTAAAGCTTGTATAACTTTCACTTTCCTCAGTTTCCTGATCATAGGAAAACAAACTGTTTCCGGCAACATAATATACTTTATTACCCGTATCAACTATTTTTTGAGGAATCGGATAATAATATGGATAAACGGTCCATTCTGCAGCCGATGCACTTGTAAGGCTTAAAAACAATAAAGTAAATAAACCCGCTAACTTTATATTTATATATTTCATTATTATATGTTGCTGTTTTTCAAGTAATCAATAAGTTTAACCGTTGCTCGTCCGCGATGACTTATACTGTTTTTCTCATCACTGCTCATCTGTGCGAAACTCACCTCGTAGCCTTCAGGTTTGAAGATAGGATCATAACCGAAACCCTCGGCACCCTGGCGTTCACGAAGTATGACACCATCCACTCTTCCCTCGAAAAAAACCGGTTCGCCATCTTGAATCAGACATATAAAAGTGCTGAAGTGAGCTTTTCTATTGTCCTTATCTACAAGATTTTTCAAAAGAAGATTCATGTTGGCCTCTGAATCATGAGAATTACCTGCATAGCGCGCGGAATAAACCCCCGGAGCACCGTCAAGAACATCAACCATCAAACCCGTGTCATCTGCAAAACAATCATAACCATAATGTTCCTTAACAAAACGGGCCTTCTGGCAGGCATTATCCCGAAGAGTTGTTCCGGTTTCAGGAATATCTACATTGCATCCAATATCCGACAATGATAATACACGCCATTCACCTCCCATTATTTTTCTTATTTCATCAAGTTTATGGGAATTATTGGTTGCAAATACAATTTCTCTCACTTTATTCATCACAACAGTTGGGAATTTCATGTGTGAAACCCCCAACTGATTAACGTGATTATTTATGTGTTATTGTACTATATTCACTATTCTACCCGGCACCACAATTACTTTTTTAACCGCTTTTCCTTCTATCCATTTTGCAGCCGCCTGATCGTTTAGAGCTATCTTTTCAATTTCTGAAGCAGGCAAATCAGCATCTACTTCAATTGTGAAACGAGGTTTACCATTAAACGAGACAGCCATCTTAACTTTCTTTTCCTTTAAATATTCCTCATTGAACTCAGGCCAATTAGCATCGAACACACTGTTTTCATTACCGAGTCCATGCCACAATTCCTCTGTTACATGTGGAGCAAAAGGTGCAAGCACTATCAGTAATTTTTCAAGAATTTCCTTATTGTGACACTTTTGCTGTGAAAGTTCATTAACACAAATCATAAATGCACTTATCGATGTATTGAACGAAAAATTCTCAATGTCCTGCGTTACCTTTTTGATAAGCTTATGAATCGATTTAAGCGCTTCTGCCGACGGTTCTCCATCAGTCACGAGCCATTGGTCACCTTTATAGAAAAGTCCCCACAATTTCTTTATAAAACGATTCACACCGTCAATGCCGTTCGTATCCCATGGTTTACTCTGTTCCAGCGGTCCGAGGAACATTTCATATAAACGCAATGTATCCGCACCGTAAATTTCAACAATGTCATCGGGATTCACCACATTGAACATGGATTTGCTCATTTTTTCAACAGCATAACCGCATACATACTTTTCATCCTCAAGTATGAATTCGGCAGTATTGAATTCCGGACGCCATGCTCGGAATTTATCCACATCAAGCAAATCGTTGCTTACTATGTTTACATCTACATGAATAGGAGTAACATCATAGTTGTCCTTCAATCCATAGCTCACAAACGTGTTCGTATCCTTTATTCTGTATACAAAATTACTTCGGCCCTGAATCATGCCCTGGTTTATAAGTTTTTTGAAAGGTTCATCCTCACAAACAACTCCCAGATCATATAGGAATTTATTCCAGAAACGACTGTAAATCAAATGACCTGTTGCATGTTCGGTACCTCCGATATACAAATCCACATTTCTCCAGTATTCATTGGCTTGCTTGCTGACCAAAGCCTTGTCATTATGCGGATCCATATAACGAAGATAATACGCACTCGAACCTGCAAATCCGGGCATAGTGTTCAATTCAAGTTTGTAACCATCGGCCGTTTCCCAGTTTTTGGCACGTCCGAGCGGCGGTTCTCCTGTTTCCGTAGGTAAAAACTTATCCACTTCCGGCAACAGCAAAGGCAACTTATCTTCATCCAGCATCATAGGGATACCATCCTTATAGTAAACCGGGAACGGTTCGCCCCAATAACGCTGACGACTGAAAATAGCATCGCGTAATCTATAATTAACCTTAACTTTTCCTATACCTTTATCTTCAATATACTGTTTGGTTGCCTTTATGGCATCCTTAACATCCATTCCGTTGAGGTTAAGCTCGCCATTGCTTGAATTCATCATCTTTCCGCTCTTGGCATCAAAACTCTGTTCACTTACATCCGCACCCTCTATAAGCGGTATGACAGGCAGATTGAAATGACGCGCAAAAGCATAATCACGACTGTCATGAGCAGGCACAGCCATTATGGCACCCGTTCCATATCCGGCAAGCACATAATCACTTACCCAGATAGGTATCAAAGCACCACTCAACGGATTAACAGCATATGAACCTGTAAAAACACCACTTACCTTTTTATCTATCATACGCTCACGCTCAGTTTTGCTGCGTGTAGCCTGAAGATAATCCTCAACAGCCTGTTTTTGATCGGGAGTAGTAACCTGCCGCACATAATCGCTTTCTGGTGCAAGAACCATAAACGTTACTCCAAACACCGTATCAGCCCTTGTAGTGAATATTTCAAGATCAATATCCCTGCCGTCAACATGGAATTTCATTTCAGCACCCTCACTGCGGCCTATCCAGTTACGTTGTGTTTCCTTAAGTGAATCGGTCCAGTCAAGCTTATCCAGTCCGTCGAGTAAACGCTGTGCATAAGCTGAAACTCGCAGACACCACTGATACATTTTTTTCTGTTCAACCGGATATCCTCCTCTTATCGATACACCCTCGCTAACCTCATCATTTGCAAGAACCGTACCTAATTTGGCACACCAGTTAACCATAGTATGCCCCAGAAAAGCTATGCGGTAATTCATAAGCACATCACTTTTCTTTTTTTCATCCATTGCCTTCCACTCATCGGCAGTGAATTCAATTTCTTCACTGCAAGCAGCCTCGCTGTTCTTACTACCCTCTTTTTCAAACTTTTCAACAAGTTGTCCTATAGGCATAGCTTTTTGCAGACGGGTATTATAATAACTGTTGAACATTTTTATGAATGCCCACTGTGTCCATTTATAATATTCCGGATCGCAAGTACGTATCTCTCTGTCCCAGTCATAACAGAAACCTATCTTATCGAGCTGTTCACGATAACGGTTTATATTCTGCACAGTAGTTACCTCCGGATGCTGACCGGTCTGAATAGCATATTGTTCCGCCGGTAATCCATAAGCATCATAACCCATAGGGTGCAACACATTGAATCCCTGCAGTCTTTTATATCTTGAATATATATCACTGGCTATATAACCCAGCGGATGTCCGACATGCAAGCCGGCTCCCGAAGGATAAGGAAACATGTCAAGAACATAAAACTTTGGCTTTTTCTCGTCAGCTTCAGCCTTATATATTTTTTTTTCTTTCCACTCTTTTTGCCAGCGGCTCTCTATTTCCCTGTGATTATATTCCATGATTAGCTTAATTTCAACATTCTTTCTATAGGCTTTACGGCCTTTTCCATTATCTCTTTATCTACTTTTATTTCAGGTTCACCTTTTTCAAGACACTCGTAAAGTTTCTCAAGAGTGTTTAATTTCATATAATTGCAATTATTGCATCCGCAACTGCTGTCTTCAGGCGGAGCCGGTATAAATTTCTTATCTCCGCATTCGCGCTGCATTTCAAACAGTATGCCGCTTTCTGTTACAACTATAAATTCTTTGCAATCACTCTCCTTTGCGTGTTTAAGCAACACAGCCGTACTTCCAACCTTATCGGCTATCATCTGAATAGGTTTCTTACACTCAGGATGCACAAGAATTTCTGCTTCAGGATGTATTTCCTTTAATTTCAATATTTTTTCCAATGAAAAAGTTTCATGAACATGACATCCACCATTCCACAAAACCATGTTTCTGCCTGTCATTCTGTTTATGTAATCGCCTAAATTTCGATCCGGGCCGAATATTATCTTTTCATCTTTAGGAAAACTGTCAACAACCTTACGGGCATTTCCCGACGTTACAACCACATCCGTAACAGCTTTCACCGCTGCTGAAGTGTTTACATAACTTATAACCGTATGTCCGGGATGATTTTTTATAAATTCCTCAAATTTATCGGCCGGACAACTGTCGGCCAATGAACATCCGGCATCCTTATCAGGTATAAGCACAATTTTTTCAGGACATAGAATTTTAGCGGTCTCACCCATAAAGTGAACTCCGCATAAAACAATCACCGGAGCCTCTATTTCTGTTGCTTTTCGTGCCAGCGCAAGTGAATCACCTATATAATCGGCCAGTTCCTGTATTTCATCACGCTGATAATAATGAGCCATTATAACAGCTCCTTTTTCCTTTTTAAGACGTTTTATTTCCGACTTCAGCCACGCGTCACGGCTTTCAACATCCATATATATTTATTTTATAAGTTTAAATTTTAAGAAAAATAAAAAATAAAATAGTAAGAATAATAACTGTTGATTGTAAAGATAACTTTTTAATGATTATATTGCTTTTTACGTTATCATTATTCTAAATATCTTTATCTTAATTTAATCAACATATTTTTTCTTTGCCTATTAGTTAGTTATGGATATTATGAACATAGTGTTAATAACATGCAAATTTAATAACTTTCCTCCATAATTTTATTTTTTTCTGTTGAAATACCTGTCTACAATTCCATTATATAATTACTTTAATTTATTTTTTATAATGCTATGAAGCCTTATATGCTGTTTTGTCTGAATAAAACAAATTTAATTGCTGATTATTCTATTTACTTATTAACACTGTTTATAAACAGTGAAAAAAAATAAGGGTATTGATGATTTTATTCAATCAGCAACACCCTTATATTATTAAGTATTAAAAGTTTATAACTTTAATCTCTGTTTCCGAAAATTCTGAGCAGATAGAGGAATAAGTTTATAAAGTCAAGATACAGACTTAACGCTCCTATAGTGGCAAGGCGCGATGCTGTAGAATTATCACCTGCAAATTGTGCCATTCTTTTTACTTGCTGGGTGTCCCATGCTGTGAGTCCTACAAAAATCAATACTCCTATAATGGATATGATCCAGTCAAGTTGTGAGCTTTTCAAAAATATATTTACAACAATTGCAATGATAAGTCCGAAAAGTGCCATGGTAAGGAAACTCCCCATTTTAGTTAAATCACGGTTAGTGAAATAACCGTATATGCTCATTGCACCGAACACACCGGCTGTAATGAAGAATGTCTTATAAATGACAGTCGGAGAATATACGTAGAAAATTGGGAACAGCATAAGTCCGTTCACTATTGCAAACAGATAGAACAACAGGGTCGCGGTGCTTGAAGATAATTTATTTACACCAGATGATATACCTATCACAAGACCGAATTCAAGTATAATCAAAACCCACATCGACCAACTGTTGGATGCGAAGAAATTTATAATACCTGGACTTTGTGTGCAGAAAAGAGCTGTGAAAGCTGTTACAAGAAGACCAAGGAACATTTTCACATACACTTTTTTCATTACAGATGAAACGCGCATGTCGAGCGACATATTTCTTTCACTCTCACCCGGAATTGGTGGAAAATTAGGATAGTTTTGCATATTATAATGGTTTTATTTACTCTATTAAGACAAATTATTATGACGAAAGTTTAGAATTACATGCGTTCCGGAACTTTTATGCCTAACATTTCCATAGCTGTCTTTATAGTTTCAGCCGTAATTTTCGATAATGCAAGACGCAATGAACGTTTTTCAACGTCTGTTTCCTTCAGTATCGAGCAATCATGATAAAACTGATTGTATTCCTTTACAAGTTCATAAGTGTAATTAGCTATAAGAGCCGGACTGTAATTATTTCCTGCTTCTTCAACAACAGCAGGAAAATCGGCAAGACGTTGAATAAGCGTTATTTCCCGTTCACCCGGTTCAACCATAGTGTAGTTGCCTGTTTCCATACCTTCTTCTTTGGCTTTACGGAGCACTGAACATATACGGGCATGGGTATACTGGATAAATGGACCTGTATTGCCGTTGAAATCAATACTTTCTTTAGGATTGAATGTCATGTTTTTCCTCGGATCCACTTTAAGAAGGAAATATTTAAGTGCTCCCAGGCCAACCATTTCAGTAATTTCCTTTATTTCATCTTCACTACATCCTTCAAGTTTTCCGAGTTCAGCGCTTACTGATCGGGCTGTATCAACCATTTCTTCCATTAGGTCGTCAGCATCTACAACAGTGCCCTCGCGGCTTTTCATTTTTCCTTCAGGAAGTTCAACCATTCCATAGGAGAAATGTACAAGTCCTTTGCCCCATTTGAATCCAAGACGGTCAAGCAAAAGAGAAAGCACCTGAAAATGGTAGTTCTGTTCGTTACCAACAACATAAATCATTTTGTCGATAGGATAATCCTGATAACGCAGCCGGGCTGTTCCTATATCCTGAGTCATGTAGACTGATGTTCCATCACTTCTTAGCAGAAGTTTGTGATCCAGACCATCGGAAGTTAAGTCAGCCCATACTGAACCATCCTCTTTTTTATACATTTTACCCTCTTCAAGGCCTTTCAGAACAAGTTCTTTTCCTTGAAGATAAGTGTCGCTTTCATAATATATTTTATCGAAATCAACACCCATGCGTTTGTAGGTTTCATCGAATCCGTTGTAAACCCACTGATTCATCATTTCCCAAAGTGCGCGAATTTCAGGGTCTTTTGCCTCCCATTTGCGAAGCATTTCGCGGGCTTCCAACATAAGCGGACTTTTGGATTTTGCCTCGTCTTCGCTCATTCCCTGATTCATCAATTCCGCTACTTCCTCTTTAAAATGCTTATCGAACAGCACATAGAAATCTCCAATCAGATGGTCACCTTTCTTTCCGCTGTTTTCAGGAGTTATTCCTTCACCCCACTTTTTCCATGCCAGCATTGATTTGCATATATGTATGCCACGGTCGTTTACAATGTTGGTTTTAACCACCTTGTTGCCGCAGGCTTTCAGAATTTCGCTTAATGAGTAACCGAGAAGATTGTTGCGTACATGGCCAAGGTGGAGTGGTTTGTTTGTGTTGGGCGATGAGTACTCGACCATCACAAGTTTGCTTTCAGGTGTTATCTCCTTTTTACCGTAGTTTGGTGTATGTTCTATCTTTTCAAGAACCTTACTCCAGAAAGTAGGTTCTATAATTATATTCAGGAACCCTTTCATAACGTTGAAACCTCCAACGGCAGGCTCATTATCCTCAAGCCACTCCCCTATTTCCTTACCGACTTCTTCAGGTTTTTTTCCGGTTGCTTTTGCCCATGCAAAAACCATTATTGTGAAATTGCCTTCCACATCTTTGCGTGTGGTCTGAACCTGAATTTTTTCCGCAGGTGTTTCAATGCCGTATAATTCTTTAACGGCTTTGCTCACTCCTTTTGCCAGTATATTATTTATTTCCATAATATTCTGTATTATATAATTTTATATTATTTATTTTTTTCTTTTAGAAGTTTATCAAACAGTTCTATGAATTTTTTTGCAACACTTTCGGCCGAGAATCTGCGCTTTACGCTCGCATGAAGTTCTGAACTGACGGCCGGAGTATCCAGTGCCCATACAATTCCTTCTGCAACTGAAACCGGATTTTTATAATCGGCAATGTAACCGTTTTGCAGATGTGTTACTATATCCCTTTGTCCTCCGTGATCAAATGTAACGGGAAGGCAGCCTGAAGCCTGTCCTTCTATCAACGTTCCGGGTAAATTTTCGTAAAGCGAGGTCGAAACCACTACTTTGGCTTCCGCAAATAGATCGCGGAGCATGTTCGGATCGTTGATTCTGTTCAGATAAATATGTGGGAATCTTATCTTGTCAAGTAATTCCGGATTACGGATGCTTCCGAAAAAAACAGCCAGTGAACGGCGAGTAACATCCGGACGGTTGTCAAAAAGATAATTCAGTGCATCGATCATATATTGAAATCCTTTTATAGGATCATCCAGTCGCGACGCACCCATAAGTATCAGTTGTTTGTCAGTGTCAACAATCTTAATATCGTTTTGCGGTTGCGTATAGAAAGTTTCAACCGGCACCGGATTGGGTATGACCTCTATTTTATGATCTTTAAGCAGACCGCTCATTTTTGCACGTTCGGCAAGCCAGTTGCTTACAGCTACGAATGTTATGGGAATATTTTTATAAAGCCTGTTCTTTTTATTGAATATTCTCCGCGACAAATCATATTTATGCGATAGTTTTCCTAAAAATTGACAGTCACCGCAATTGTCCTTGTATTTTTCGCATTCGTATGCATGATGACATATGCCGGTCACATTCCACATGTCGTGCATAACCCATACTATAGGTTTTCCAAGTTTTCCCATTCTTGAAATCTCTTTCAATGAAATCATGCCCTGGTTAATCCATCCCAGCACAATAATGTCGGCATCTTTAACCCAGGGATGTTTATGAATAGGCAATCCTATGTTGGCTATGGATACTTTGAACAGATTTTCACGTGAAAATCCGTTTGAAACAGCTATTCGCAAACGTTCCATCAGAAAGTAGAATCCTCGGCGGCCTCGTTTGCTTATCAAATCTATGCTGTCGTCGGCAATTGTTTTTGTGTAAACAATCATCCGGGCGTCAACGCCCTGTTCCTGCAAAGCCTTCATCAACCGATAGGTAACTATCGATGCGCCTCCTATTGTGTCGCTGTGGCTGAGAATAGTAACTTTCATATTTTGAATTTATGCGGCATAAGCTGCCGTATGTTTATATTTTCTTTTTTAAGGACAAAACTAATGTATCCGCATAGCAGAAGTGTGCGGACTGACATGTTGATCAGTTCGTTTCCGGTTGAAATCAAAACAGCCGCGCCCCAAAGCAGCAGTGCGCTTAGAAAATAGATTGAGAGCCGTTTCACATCATATCCTATCGGGTAGTAGTAGCGGCCCGCAAAATAGCTTGCAAGCATCATTATGCCGTAGCAAGCAAGGGCTGCCCATGCACATCCCATATAACCTATATGAGGCACCAGCAGTGCGTTCAGCCCCAATGTAACGCTTAAGCCCAACAGTGAGAACCATGTTCCCCATATGGTCCGGTCGGTGAGTTTATACCATAATGACAGGTTGAAATGAACACCGAAGAAAAATTCAGCTATCATTATTATCGGAACTACTTTCAGTCCGCTGAAATAATCAGGTGATATGAAATATTTCAATATGTCGAGATAAAACATCACACCGAGGAATATGATCATGGCAAACACCACAAACCATTTCATGGCATCGCGATAGGCCTGCAGTTTGTCTTCGCCTTTTTCTCTGTTTTGAGCGAATATGAAAGGTTCGTAGGCAAAACGGAAAGCCTGGATGAACATCACCATGACTATTCCTATTTTGTAATTAGCGCCGTAAATACCCACCTGGGTCATTGCATCGGCAGGATCGCTTACAAGATAGGGGAGCAGCAGTTTGTCTACGGTCTGATTCATTATGCCCGCAACCCCCAAAATAAGCAGGGGAAATGAATAGCGCAGCATTCTTATCCATAATTCACGGTTGAATTCCCATTTGAAGCCACGCAATTCCGACATTACAAGCAGAAGGGTCAGTGCGGAACTTACCAGATTTGCCAGAAATATATAGCCTATGCCAAAACCGGGTGAATAGATGGGACTTACAATTGCAGGCGCCATTTTCATCATCCACGGGCATATCAGTATGAAAAAAAGATTAAGCCCTATGTTGACACCTATACCCACAAGCTTAAGGGCAGCGAACCGTATCGCTTTCTTTTTGTAGCGCAGATAGGCGAAGGGGAGTGCTGTAAATGCATCGAGCGCAACCGCCGCGCCCATCATCCAGGCATATTCCGGATGGTCGGCACACTGCAGGGCCTCACTCACCGGATTCAGGAAAATAAGCAGCAGAATCATGAACAGCGTGCTACTTCCGGCAAGTGACAGCAGGGCAGTGCTGTAAACCTCCATCGGGTTTTCATAACGTTCATGATTGGTGAAACGGAAAAATCCTGTTTCCATGCCGTAGGTCAGAATTATCAGCGCAAGCGCAACTACCGAATAGATGTAGGTGACAACACCATATTCAGCCGCCACGAACATTGTGGTGTAAAGCGGCACAAGGCACCAGTTGAGGAAGCGCCCTATAATGCTGCTTAAACCGTAAATGGCTGTGTCTTTCGCCAAACTTTTTATGCTTGCCATCTATTCTGATTTTACAAATCCAGTATTCCGGTTTGACTCTGTGGTTTTATTCCTAAATGAGTGTAGGCCAATGGTGTTACTTCTCGTCCGCGGGGAGTTCGTTTTATAAATCCCTCTTTAATCAGGAATGGTTCATAAACCTCCTCGATAGTGCCCGGATCTTCGCCGAGAGCAGTCGCTATCGTACCTAATCCCACCGGACCACCGTTGAATTTAGTAATTATCGTGGTCAGTATCTTATTGTCGATCTGATCAAGTCCGTAGCGGTCTATGTTTAGTGCGCCGAGTGCGAATCTGGCTATTTCGGGGTCAATTACACCGCTTCCCTTCACCTGCGCAAAGTCACGGACTCTGCGCAACAGAGAGTTTGCTATTCGTGGTGTCCCGCGGCTGCGAAGTGCTATTTCATGAGCTGCCGATGCAGTGCATTTAACACCGAGCAGTCCGGCCGAACGTAGAATTATACGTTCCAGAACCTCGTGGTCGTAATATTCAAGATGACAGTTTATTCCGAACCTTGCGCGCAGAGGCGAGGTGAGCAGTCCGCTCCGGGTGGTTGCACCTACCAGAGTGAACGGAGCAAGACTAAGCTGCACGCTTCTGGCTCCCGGACCCTTGTCTATCATTATATCTATCCTGTAATCCTCCATGGCCGAGTAGAGATATTCCTCTACAACCGGGCTCAGACGGTGTATTTCGTCAATGAAGAGCACATCGTTCTCCTCAAGTGATGTGAGCAAGCCTGCAAGATCGCCCGGTTTGTCAAGAACCGGACCGGAAGTAACCTTGAATCCGACACCTAATTCATTTGCAATGATGTTCGACAAAGTGGTTTTTCCTAAACCGGGAGGGCCGTGAAGCAGAAGATGGTCAAGTGCCTCGCCACGCATTTTCGCGGCAGCGACAAAAACCTTCAGCAGTTCCACAACTTTTTCCTGACCGCTGAAGGCATCGAAAAGCGACGGACGCAGAGCTTTCTCTATGTCTCGTTCCGATCCCATGGGACGTTGGGAATTGCGTATGTCAAAATTTTCTTCTGTCATTATCCGATCACACTTTCAATTTTTGAAACTATTTCCTCCGGTTCAATGCTGTTCAGGCATGCGTATGTGCCGAACCGGCACACCTTGTTGCCGAACACGGAACAGGGGCGACACGGCATAGGTTTTTCTATTTTCCACTCCTCTTTCTGATTCCTGCCTGCGAATCCGGCTGCGGTGTGTGTGGCACCCCATATGCTTACAACCGGTTTTCCGCACAATGAAGCCAGATGCATGTTGGCTGAATCCATGCTCACCATCACGTCGCATCTGCCCATAATGGCAAGTTCATTTGCAAAGCCTATTTTCTTTCCACCGAGGTTGGTGATTCCCGGAATTTCTTTTTCCCATTTTGTCAGAACTTCGGCTTCATATCCTGCGCCACCGAACAAAAATATTCTTACACCCGGTTTCCGTGAAATAATTTCCACAACTTTTCGCATTTTTTCCAAAGGATATATCTTTCCTTTGTGAGCGGCAAACGGTGCTATAGCTATCCATTTTTCATCTTGCGGTTTAGTTTCGTGGAATGCCGCTTGTTCAGGATAGGGGAGTTTCCAGCTTACGAATTCATCGTCGGTTTTTAGTCCCAGTTTTTTGAAAACCTCCTCGTAGAGCAGAGGCATGGGGGAAAGTTTTATGCGGCAATTTTCAGCTCCGCGACTTATCAGTTCCTGACGTTTATCGCGCATCTTGTTTATTTTCGCCACTTTAACTCCGCTCAGTTTTGCAAGCATATCCACTATAAATGTCCGCAAAACGCCATGCAGATCAGCTACGGCTGTTATTCTGTATTTGCGCTTGAGATAGCGCCACAGTTTGAAAGGTCCGTTCCAGTTTTTATAATCCTGTTTCAGATTTACACCCTCCACGGCAAGGTTTTGAGGACGATTCTGAAACAGACCCGCTACCGGCTTTTTAGTCACATACACAAATTGCACATCAGGGTTTGCTTTGCATGTTCCGTAAACCACCGGAATGGTCATGGCAATGTCGCCCAGCGCCGAAAAGCGCATGACAAGCACTGTGGGTTTTATGTGTCGTGTCTCATTTTTTTGCTCCATAGAGCACTGGATTTGTCGCCGGATCATTGTACATTTTCATCTGGCGATATACTTTCATGTATTTTTCCCCTTTCGCAATTTGCGCAAGAAGTTGATCTATTGCAGTGATTAGGTCGGTGCGCTGCTCTTTCAGAACGTCAAGTTTGGCACGGCATTTGGCCAGATGTTCCTCACTTGCGTCATTGCGTGCAACCTGTTCTGCCATGTGATATATTTTCAGGGCAAGAATCGACAGGCGGTCTATGGCCCAGGCCGGACTCTCGGTGTTTATGCTGGCGTCTTCCTGAATTGGAACGTCGCCATATTTGTTCAGAAAATATGTGTCGAGTTCCTCAACCATGTCAGTGCGGTCCTGGTTCGATTTATCAATCCGTCGTTTTAGCGCTAAAGCTTCAACCGGGTCGATGGCCGGATCGCGTATGATATCTTCCAGATGCCATTGAACAGCATCTATCCAGTTTTTGGCAAAGAGTGTGTGCTCCACACTTCCCGGTGCATATGGATTCGGTTGCGGCGCATCCACATGATCGGTCTTATGGTAGGCTTCGGTTGCCTCGTTGAAAATTTTATCGCTGAGTTCTGCAAATCTCATATAAGTTTCAATTTAGTAGTGGTAATTTAAGGTTTATCTCTGCGGACGCGGTTCTTTATTCGACTGTGCATCACGCATGCGTGCTAACCGCTCGTAGAGGGTGTCTATATTTATTTGTTCGTTATTTTTCAGGGTCTTAAGTTCTTTGCTTATGCGTTTTTCCGCAAAAGTGCCTTTTGACTGCCAAAGAATATCGATTATTTTCAATGCCGTAGGGTTTGATGCCAGGTCTTTTACGGCAAAGTAATCCGTTTCAGCTATGGACTGGATGTCACCGTCGCCTAGCGTAGTGAAGAAAGTGCGGTATTTGTCTGATTTCAGATCAGACAGTTTCCACACATGGTTATTGTTCAGATATGCTATGTCGGCCTGTTCTTCTGCTGTCGGTTGGGCAGGGGCGTTGGTGTCATCGGCTTTGCCGGATTCCTGCGCTACGGTTTCGTCGGGGATATCGTCGGTAACTGTTATCCGTTGCGATGATTCATCGCTGGGAAGCGATGTTTCTGTTTCCTGAATTTTGTTTTGATTTTTGTCGGAAGGCAGAAGTGTGAAAAGATACCATACAATTCCGGCTGTTATGAGAATCACCGCTATGATTGCTAAAACAATGGGAGTTGATTTGCCATGTGAAAATCCTTCGTCATCGTCGGCATCGTTTTCAGTCAGTCTGTCTGTTGTCTTCGGCAGATCTTCGGCGTAGGCCGCCCTGCGTTTATGTTGTCTTTTTTTCTCAGTTTCAGTAACTTCATAAGGCATTTCTGCTCCGAGTCGTTCCGCCCGCAGTTCTGCTGCACTTTTGGGTTTACGGGTTTCCCGTATTTCTTCGGCTGCTGTTTCTGTGCCGGAAACGGTGTTCTCGTCAGCATCGTATGGTTCCTTTCTGACCATACGGTGCGGCAATGCCATATCGACATTGTATGTTTCCGGTTCACCTCCCATAAGGCGATGGACACGGAAGCCGTGGAAACTGCCCGCGCGAAGGTCGCGATATTCTGCGGCCGCTTTCTCAAGGGTTATCTGCTGCTCGATTATGCGTCCCTCACCGAAGTCCATGCGAAGAATCACGTTAAGTTGTTCCGGTGCCAGTAAGAATTCAAGCGGCTGCGATGAGAAAAGTTCTTCGCGTGTGTAGTCGGCCGATGTTGTGAAATAATTGGTAGATGATACGGTTATGTTCACCTTACCTTTGTTGTTGAAGTCAGTGCTCGTAATTTCGAATGTTCCGTCGTTTCGGGTTGCCGTGCGTCCGTTTATCAGTATGGTGTAGGTTTTTACGACACCACCTTTTGCCGATAGAACCTTATAGGGAATATGTCGGCTGAATATGATTCCCGCTTTTTCCGCGTTGTTCACAATGAGTGCCGGTGCGGAAATACGCACATATCGGCTTGTGGTCCCCACTTCGCAGGTTATGATTGTGGGGTCGAAGCCCTCGCAGCTGTAGGTGAGAGACAGACGGTCGGTAAGCTCCACGGTGTCAGCCGATGATTTTACATCGTCAGGACATACCACCGAGTACACCTGTGAAAGCGGCTGTGTTATGAGCGGAAGTGATTTGTCCTGGTCTGCTATCACTGACGATGGCACGAATACTACCTCGCTGTGCGGAGCATAGGCATTCTGGCGTGGAAATGAAAGCAGGTTCCCGAGGTCGGTCGGCGAAATATACTGGCGATAGCAGGGCTTTCCTTCAAGTGCATTGCCTGTATACATCACGGCGCCTCTTAACGGGTTTTCTTCAAATCCACTGTTGCGTAATGTTTTGCAGAGTGAGTCATCGTTGAAGTGTTCGTCCGCGTCAAGCATCCCC
This sequence comes from uncultured Bacteroides sp., assembly GCA_964564465.1. GTDB lineage: Bacteria > Bacteroidota > Bacteroidia > Bacteroidales > Muribaculaceae > Paramuribaculum. Next base: position 55,915 of record CAZMAO010000003.1, on the reverse strand, counting down.
TTTATGTTTGCGAACAGATTCAGCAGTGAGCGGCCGGAAATAAGCACATCGCTCTCCACCGACAGTGTCAGTTCCAGACGGTCTTTATTCTCGTTGCTGTCGTCAACGTTTACGTATGTGTAGAACCGACGGCTTGAATGGCATCCGGTTACGTAAAATTCATTTATGTTCAGAAATGCTTCAACAATCGCTGCTGAATCGAAGGGTGCCTGAACAGCCGGTTCTGCTGTCGGATACGAAAATATCGGTGTAGATTTCGCTCCATGTAAGTATCTGAGCGACAGTTTTAAATATGAAAATCTGACTGACATATATTTCGCGGGTCTACGATCTTTATTTCTCCTGTGTTTTCACAAGGGGGCGTTTTGTGCAAAGTTAATAAAAAAACTGCTCTTTCTAACAATTTTTGCGGTGTGTTTGAATTTTTATAATTTTGCGTTTAAATGGACAATCAATCTGCAATTTGTATTTACGGAGCCTCAAGCGAGGACATTGCTCCGGTTTTTAAAACCGACGCGTTTCGTGTGGGTGAACTTGTGGCGTCGGCCGGTCGCACTTTGGTGTGCGGAGGTGGGCGTGCCGGACTTATGCGTGCTGCTATTGATGGAGCATTGTCGGCGGGTGGAAAAGCTGTGGGGGTGTTGCCTCGTTTCATGATCGAAAAAAAATGGCAGCATCCGCAGTTGTCAGAGATTGTGGTTACCGGATCAATGCATCAGCGTAAGGAAAAAATGGCTGCGCTTTCATCCGCTGCGATTGCTTTTCCGGGTGGTTGTGGAACTTACGAGGAGCTGCTTGAGCTTATCACATGGCGGCAGTTGAATCTGTGGCGTGGAAATATTGTTATTCTCAACACGGATGGTTATTACGACTCGTTGATCGATCAGCTCAGAAAGTCTTTGCAGCTTGGATTCATGCGTCCCGAGCATGAAGGGTTGTTTTCTGTGGCGTCCACGCCTGAAGAAGCGGTGGAACTGGCGCTGCGGCCTGTTCCTGAAACTGTTTGGCTTCAGAAAATCGAATGATTTTTTCAAATGCCTGATTCTGTTTTCATATCACGGTCTGTTATTCCGGTTTCTTCCGATTCATGTTGCATGGAGTGGGATAATCCGTCGGCGAATTGCGGACGTAATCCGGCCGATTCGCTGTCTGTGGGCAGGGTCGGTTACACTCTCGGACTTCCGGCCGTTCAACGGCCTATGCTTCCGGGCAATGACGCTGGCGTGATATGTCTGCTTATAGTGGCTTTCATGTTTCTGTCGGTTAATTTCCGTCACTATTCCACTTTTCTGAAAACTTTTGCGCAGGATTTGTGGAAGGTGCGCCGTCGTGAAAATGCTTTCGATGAGCACACGGTTTCCGAAACACGTGTCACGACGTCGCTTATACTGATTTTGTGTCTGGCCGAAGGTATCATATTTTACAGCGCGATCAGTGTTTTTTATCCATCGGTTCCGGTTTTCACTTCAATTGCGGTGTGTTCGTTTGCCGCGGTTGTTCTGTATTTTATAATGTTTGTCGCCTATCGTATTGTAGGCTATACCTTTACGAGTGCCGATAACACACGTCAGTGGCTAAAGGGCTATCGGGCGAGTCAGTGTCTGCTCGGAATGGTGCTTGCGGTGCCTGCGATGGTGGTGCTTTTCAATCCGGGTGTTGAACGGTGGGTTGTCGGTTTTGCGCTTGCAGCTTACGTTTTGGCACGTATCATCTTTATTTTTAAAGGTTTTAGGATTTTTTATGTAAATACATTTTCCCTTATCTACTTTATTTTGTACCTTTGCGCCCTTGAATTGCTGCCCCCTCTGATCATGTGTAAGGCAGCAACTTATCTGACTCTAATATTTATTAGCTAAAAGCTATCGTGAAGGTAAAAAAAATACTTGTTTCCCAGCCTAAACCTGCGTCTGAGAAGTCGCCCTATTATGAGTTGGCTGCCAAATATGGTGTGGATATTGTCTTCCGCCCATTTATTAAAGTTGAGGGATTGAATGCTAAGGAATTCCGTCAGCAGAAAATCAACATATCCGATTTTACGGCTGTTATTTTTACGGCTCGAACCGCAATTGACCATTTTTTCCGTCTCTGTGAAGAGTTGCGCGTTTCAATTCCCGACAACATGAAATATTTCTGTACAACCGAGTCGATTGCTCTTTATCTGCAGAAATATATTGTTTACCGCAAACGTAAAATTTTTCATGGCGTTTCCGGTAAGCTTAATGAAATGGAGTCATATTTCACTAAACATTCGGGTGAAAAATTCCTTTTTGCTGTTTCAGATGTGCATAAGGAGGGTGACACCACCCTGTTTGACACCCTTAAACTAAATTACAAGCGTGCGGTGATGTATCGCACGGTAAGCAATGATTTTACTGCCGATGAGAGCTTTGATTACGACATGCTTGTATTTTTCTCTCCGGCCGGCATAGCGTCGTTGCTTAAGAATTTTCCGGAGTTCGAGCAGGGCGACATTCGTATAGCTACTTTCGGCTCGACAACGGCCAAGGCTGTGCGCGATGCCGGATTGCGTCTTGATGTCGAGGCTCCGACTCCGGCCGCCCCTTCAATGCCTGCGGCTCTCGACATTTATCTTGCAAAGGAGAATAAGTAAACCCTGTGTTTTGTCATGACCGGATTGCGACTCTATAAAAAGGAGAAATTGTGTGGTGTAACCACAATCGAGTCTCTTTTCGCATCGTCGTGGAAGCGTGATTCCGGTGTCTGTTCTCATTTCGCTTTTCCATGGAAAGTGGTGTGGCGGTTTAATCCCGACCGTAAGGGTCATTGTGCCCGTTTTCTGATTTCTGTTCCTAAAAAAAAACTGAAGCGCGCTGTTGACAGGGTGCTTATGCGCCGCCGGGGGCGTGAAGCTTATAGGCTTAACCGCGATTTGTTCCCGTCTGAAAATTGCGGTGCTGATGTTCTGTTCATATATATTGCTGACCGGCCATTACCTTATGAAGTTTCGGCGAAGTCCGTTAAACGCATTCTCAGACAGCTGTCGGCTTCATGCACAACTAATTCCTCCGAAAATGAAAATGCGTGATTTTATTAACGGAATTCTTATTCTTCCTATCAGGATTTATCAGTTGTGCATTTCGCCGATGCTGCCTCCTTCATGCCGTTTTCAGCCTACATGTTCGCAATATGCTGTGGAGGCTATTCGCAAGCATGGTCCTGTTAAAGGTATTTGGCTTGCGGTTAAACGAATTGCACGCTGTCACCCCTGGGGAGGCAGTGGATATGATCCTGTTCCATGATTATTGATTCACATTCACATTCTCTTTCTCCTCTTGCGGTTGTGAATCTGCCGGTAGGGGAGTCGCCTGAACCGGGGTTCATCTACTCGGCCGGTATTCATCCGTGGAATGCTGACAAGGTTGATGATACCGTAAGGGAATGGTTTTGTCGTGTTGTTGATTTGCCTGAAGTTGTTGCGATTGGTGAGTGCGGAATTGATGCTGTTTGCGGGGTTGACCTCGTTAGGCAAACAGAGGTGTTTCGCCACATGATCGAGGTTTCTGAACGGATTCGTAAGCCTATGGTTATTCATTGTGTAAGGGCATGGCATCAATTGTTTTCGCTTTACAATGACGTGAAGCCTTCGCAGCGGTGGGTCATACATGGTTTTCGAGGAAAGCCTGAACTTGCACTTCGTTTGCTCGGATGCGGTTTTTTTCTCAGTTACGGGAGCCGGTTTAATGCCGAGTCTCTGCGTATAACTCCCGATAATCGTTTGTTGGTGGAAAGCGACGAATATTCCATTTACGATTCTTATGCCGAAATAGCTTCTGTGCGTGGATTAACTGTGGCGGAGCTTGAGTCTATTGTGGCTGAAAATAATTTGTGCGTTTTCAGTTGAATTTTTACCTTTGCGAAAATTTAACCTTTATGAAAGTACATAACTTTGCCCTGGAGAACTCGCTTGTCAGTCAGTATATGGCTGAACTGCGCGACGTGAACGTTCAGACAGATATGATGCGCTTTCGCCGCAATCTTGAACGTATCGGAGAGATAATGTCTTATGAAATAAGCAAAACGCTTAACTATAAGAAGGTTGATGTCATCACGCCTCTTGCTGCGGCTGTGTGTGATGTGCCTGACGAGAAAATTGTTCTGGCAACGATTTTCCGCGCTGGTCTGCCTTTTCATCAAGGGTTTCTGAATTATTTTGATCATGCCGAAAATGCATTTGTATCTGCTTATCGCAAGTATAAGGAGAAGGAGAATTTCGATGTGTTTATTGAATACATCGCATCTCCCGATCTTAATGGAAAGACTCTTGTGCTTGTTGATCCTATGCTGGCTACAGGTGCTTCTATGGAATTGAGCTACCGCGCTTTGTTAACAAAGGGAACCCCTGCAAAGGTACATGTATGCTCGGTTATTGCCTCGCAACATGCCGTCGACTATGTTAAGTCGACTTTCCCTGATGCAGAGACGGAATTATGGATCGGTGCTGTCGATGCAGAGATAAATGATCACAGCTATATCGTACCCGGATTGGGTGATGCCGGCGACCTTGCTTTCGGTGAAAAGCTCTGATGAAGTAAGGCTACATTTTTAAATTTGATTTTTAATTTTCGCCGTTAAGGGCGTTGTAGATAACACTCGCTTTTGCCGGCCCTACAACGGAAGCTATATCGTCGAGATTAGCTTCCTTTATTCGTTTCACACTTTTGAATGTGCTTAACAGTGCCTCGCGGGTTTTCGGCCCTACTCCCGGAATTTGATCAAGCGCTGAAACTGTCTGGTTTTTGCTGCGACGGTTCCTGTGGTGTGTTATGCCGAAACGGTGCGCTTCATCTCGAAGATGCTGCACCACTCTGAGCGTTTCGCTGTTTTTATCTATGTAAAGCGGAAAGGAATCACCGGGAAAGTATATTTCCTCAAGTCGTTTTGCAATTCCCACAACGGCTATTTTCCCTCTTAGTCCCATTGCGTCAAGTGCTTCTACGGCAGCGCTTAGCTGGCCTTTTCCACCATCAACCACAATTAGCTGGGGCAGGCTTTCGCCTTCGTTTATAAGTCTTGTGTAGCGACGTGTCAGCACTTCTTTCATCGAAGCGAAGTCATCTGGGCCTTCAACGGTTTTTATGTTGAAATGTCGGTAATCTTTTTTACTCGGTTTGCCGTATTTAAACACCACACACGAAGCTACCGGGTTGGTTCCCTGGATGTTACTGTTATCGAAGCATTCAATGTGGATAGGTTGTTCGCTAAGGTGAAAGTCTGCTTTAATTCTGTCCATCAAGCGATTAACCCTTTGTTCGGGGTTGTGTTTCTCCATATGCTTCAGCATGTCAATCCTGTGTTGACGGGCATTTTTTTCCGACACTTCAAGCAGTTTCGCTTTGTCGCCTCTCTGCGGAATTATGAAGTTGACTCCGTTCATTTCAACGTCGGGCTGAATGCGTACGAGCACATCCTCGTATTCAAGGTCAAATTCTTTTTTGATTTCAGCCATCGCGTAGCCGAGCAGTTGTTCAGGCGACTCATCAAGGCGCCGTTTATATTCAAGGGTTATGCTTCTGACAACCGCACCTCGCCGCACGTGCATATAATTAATAAACACTTCTCCGCTGTTGTCATCATCTATTCCGAATACATCCACGTCGTTAATCGTCTGGCTAACGATGGTGCTTTTGGCTGTGTAGCGTTCAATGAGTCTGTATTGTTCTTTTACAAGCTGCGCCTCCTCGAAGCGTAGTTCAGAAGCGAGTTGTTCCATTTCTTTTTTCAGATGGTCCAGCAATTCTGTGAGATCGCCGCGTAGAATTTGTTTCACTCTTGCAATATGTGCCGCATATTCTTCTTCTGAAATTTTACCGACACATGCTCCTGAACAGCGTTTCAGGTGATAGTCCAGACAGAGACGGCCTTTTCCTTTTGCTATGTAATCGGGGGTTATTGAATGGCGGCATGTGCGCAACTGGTATAGGTCGCGTACAAGGTTAAGCACTACTTTGGCTGATGCTGTGTCGGTGTACGGCCCATAGAATTTTGAGCCGTCTTTTATCCGTTGCCTTGTCATGAATACACGTGGAAAGTGTTCGTTCGTAACCACTATCCATGGGTATGATTTGTCGTCTTTCAGCAGAACATTATAGCGGGGCTGGTATTCTTTTATCATGTGGTTTTCCAGATTCAGTGCGTCCTGTTCTGTTGGAACCACAATATATTTCATGTCGGCGATTGCACGTACAAGCAGGTTGGTGCGCACGGAATCATGCGTACGGTTAAAGTAGCTCGATACTCTTCTTTTCAGGTTTTTCGCTTTGCCGACGTATATTACTTCGCCATGTGCGTCGAAGTACATATACACGCCGGGTGTTGTAGGGAGTATCGATATTTTTTCTTCAAGTTCTTTCGATTTTTTATGCTTTGCCATTGCTTGTTCAATGTGCGGTTAATTGAATGCCGCCCACTGAACTTAACGTCAGGTGGGCGGCATTTGTTGTGTCGGGTATATTAATATGAATTAATATGATATCAGACTTGTTACGTCGGCATCAGCAGGGAGGTTTTCTCTGCCTTTCAATGCGGAGAGCTCAATTATGAAGTTTATATATATTTTTTTCGGATTCATGCTTTTAACAAGTTCGTAGGCCGCAGCCATTGTTCCTCCGGTTGCCAGAACATCGTCGTGAATCACCACAATATCATCTTCAGTTATCGCATCACGATGCATTTCAATTGTGTCCTTGCCATACTCTTTGTCGTAGCTCACTTGCACGGTGTCGGCCGGGAGTTTGCCCGGTTTGCGTGCCGGAACAAATCCGGCTCCGAGTTCAAAGGCGAGAATTGAACCGCCAATAAATCCGCGGCTTTCTATGCCGACAACTTTTGTTACTCCTTTGTCGCGGTAGAGCTGCGACAGATCCCAGCCGATGATATGCAGGGCCCGGGGGTCTTTGAATACTGTGGTCAGATCTTTAAATACGATTCCTTTTTGTGGGAAATCGTACACGTCACGAATTTTTGATTTAATGTATTCCATCTTTATATTACTGATATTTAAGTTTTTTCAAACAAATTGTTCCACGTGGAACAAAGGGTGTCTATCTTCCAAGCAGAAGAAGCAGCACGTTTATATCGGCAGGGCTTATGCCGGGTATTCTCGACGCCTGTGCCACTGTTTCAGGATCTATTTTTTCAAGTTTCTGTCTTGCTTCGGTTGAAATGGCGCGGATTCTGCCATAATCGAGCTTCCCTTTCAACTTCAGGTTTTCAAGACGTTCTATCTTGTTGGCTATAGTGCGTTCGCGTTCTATATAACCCTGATACTTTATTGCAATTTCAGCGCTTTCTAAAATTTCGTCTTTTCTCTGCGATTCGATATTTTCATTGATGAAGTTCTGCAGTGAGGGAATTGCTTCGGCCAGTTCTGTAAGTGTGAGCTGCGGACGCAATATCAGGTCGTGAAGCTTGAGCCCCTGTTTCAATGGTGATGTGCCGTGTTCTTCAAGCCATTTGTTAATGTCGGCAGGATGCACGGTTGTGTTTTTTGCGAATTGTATCAATGAATCGCGTTGGGCAATTTTGGATGACAGTAATTCCATTCGTTTGTCATCGGCCAGTCCTATTGCGTGAGCGCGTGGAGTGAGGCGCACGTCCGCATCATCCTGGCGCAGAAGTATGCGGTATTCAGCGCGCGAGGTGAACATTCTGTATGGTTCGTCAACTCCTTTCGTAACAAGGTCGTCGATAAGCACTCCTATATACGCTTCATCACGTGCAAGTGTGAATGGTTCTTTGCCTGCTGTTTTCAGATGTGCGTTTATGCCGGCTATCAACCCCTGGCCTGCAGCTTCCTCATATCCCGTGGTGCCATTTATCTGTCCGGCAAAAAATAGCCCTGACACAAGTTTTGTTTCCAGTGTGTGGCGCAGTTGTGTGGGATCAAAAAAATCATATTCTATAGCATAACCGGGTCGGAAGATATGTACATTTTCAAGCGCGGGAATGGTTTCAAGTGCCGTTATCTGTATGTGCAGCGGAAGCGATGATGAGAATCCGTTGAGATAGTATTCAGTGGTGGTTTCGCCTTCCGGCTCAAGAAACAGCTGATGCTGACCTTTATCGGCAAATGTAACTATTTTGGTTTCGATGCTTGGACAGTATCGGGGTCCGATCGATTGAATCTGGCCGTTATAGAGGGGGGAGTCGGGGAGTGCTTCCCGGAGTATTTCGTGTGTGCTGCTGTTTGTGTAAATTATATTGCATGAACGCTGTTTCAGCTCGCGTTTTACATCGGGTAGATAACTGAATTTATGGAAGTCGTTGTCGCCTTCCTGTTCCAGGGTTTTGCTGAAATCAATGCTTCGGGCATCGATGCGCACCGGTGTTCCGGTTTTCATGCGGTCTGTGGTAAAGCCCAATTCGCTGAGTTGGGCGGTGAGTCCATGACTTGCGGGCTCGGAAACTCGTCCGCCTTCAATCTGAACGCGGCCTATATGCATAAGTCCGTTGAGAAAAGTACCGGCTGTCAGCACCACGCTCTTTGCTTTAAATTCCACACCCATCGCCGTGCGTACACCCCCTACGCTTCCATTTTCATTTATAATCAGGGAGGTGGCATCATCTTGCCACATCTCAAGATTAGGAGTGTTTTCAAGCGTTTCGCGCCATAGTGCGGAAAATTTAGCCCGGTCACTCTGTGCTCTCGGACTCCACATGGCGGGTCCTTTCGAGCGGTTAAGCATGCGGAACTGTATGGCGGTGCGATCGGTAATAACGCCCATCTGTCCTCCCATGGCATCGATTTCCCTTACAATTTGTCCTTTTGCAATTCCACCGACGGCAGGGTTGCAACTCATCTGGGCTATTTTATTCATATCCAGTGTTATAAGTAGGGTGCGTGAGCCTAATCTTGCGGCAGCCGAAGCTGCTTCGCAGCCGGCATGACCGGCACCAACAACTATAACATCGTAATTGAAATTCATGATTATTTTACTGATATGCAGTGAGTTAATAAAGCATTGACAATGCTCTGTCCTCGTTTTTCTCCATAATTTCGCGTTCGCCCGGACCTTTGTCGTTAATTCCACACAAGTGCAGGAGTCCATGGGCAATTACTCTCATAAGTTCATGCCGGTATGAAACGTTAAATTTCATGGCGTTTGTTGCTACCGTGTCGAGTGAAATGTAAATTTCTCCGCTAACACGTGGCGGGCGCGAGTAATCGAATGTAATGATGTCGGTGTAATAATCATGATTTACGAACTGACGGTTGAGCTGAAGCATCGCTTCGTCATCAAGAAAATTGTATGCAAGTCTTCCGATTTCCATTTCGTGATCTTTTGCCACGCGTTCCAACCACTGTTCGGTTGCCTTGAAATCAATTTCGGGAAGAGTGGCCGGTTCTTCAGCCATCCATTCAATTTTATTAGTCGTCATCGTGTGAATATTACTCGCAAATGTAGCAAAAGTTTTATTTACCGCCAAAATGCATTTTTCTGCCGTGAAAACCGTGACATGGGAAAATGGGTGTATTGGGGTAGATGTCAATGGTTTATTTCAAAAATATCTTCCGGAGAGATGAATATTTGCGTGCGAACCGTCCGTTTATCCTGAAAATTGTCAGGATTTTGGGCTCTAAATCAGATTTCCCAGAATCGTATACACGCCGCGCAGTCCGCTCGCGCTATATCGATAGGCGGTCTTTAAAATTATTTGCAATAGGGTGTCGTTTGAATTTTTTTTGAGAAGTTGTTTCATCGTTTCGTCGGCTTGCTCGCGTCCGCCCTCTTTTCGGTAGTGGGCGGCAAGCACTGCATGTTTCATGCTAAGACTTCGCAAAAAATGTTTTCTTTTTTTTGCGGGGAGCATATCGGTATGTTTCGTGGCCGCTTCAATAGCTTTTTCCCATTTGCCGTATTTTGGCAGGAATCCGGTGCCTGTTATTGATTCTTCCTGTAAGAATCCGTCAGCAAGAATTTCATCAATCCCTTTTATCCTGTTCTCTCCCGCAAGGAGATGCAGTCTTATTCCAAGTTCCCAATCATTCCAGCATGGCAGCGCGTCATTCCACTTTCCGGCCTCAACAAACAGTTCTTTCCGCACTGCATAGCAAATGGTATTGAACAGGCTATGGAAAACCTGCATGTCGAGTGTAGGGCGTTTGCTCCATTTAGGCAAATGTATTTTGTTGTTTAATTTGTGAATCAATCTCCTCCAGTAAACAATTTGCGTGTCTGAATCAGTAAATGCTTTCAGAAGTTTTTTCACAAGCATCGGACGCATGGTGTCGTCACTGTCAAAAAACAGAAGCAGATTTCCGGAAGCGAGTCCGGCTCCATGATTGCGGGCCGCACATGCTCCGGGTGTTTTTTCTGAAGTCATGACAAATTCAAACGGAAGTGGAGAGTACTGTTGTTTCCACCGTTCCACTTTCCGCATGGTATTGTCGGTTGAGTTATTGTCAACCACAATAACTTGTTCCGGCGCAACGGTCTGAGCCAATATGGAATCAAGAGTTCTGCATATCAAGGCGGCGCGGTTGCGAACCGGAATTATCACGGAGAGTCGATTATGGCTCATATTTATTTTTTCTTGTGAAAAAAATTACGCAATGAGTTACATATCAATACAAAACGAAGGCGGGGAATGAATTTAAGGCGACTTGTAAAAGGGTCGAACCGCTTAATTACGGTGATGTATTGCCGAATAACATTCATTCGGTTTTGTGTTGAGACGCCTGACAGATCGTATACGGTCAAGGTTTCGTTTATATGACTGAATTTTGCGCCTGAATGCCAGGCCTCCTTGAAAAAGCAATAATCGCCTGCCAGTCCAACATCCAGCCGGTAAGGAATTTCAAGCATCAGTGTCCGTTTTATGTAGGCGCTCTGATGGCAGAAATACATCCGGTGGCGATTAGCCGGTTCCTGTGCCTGTCGGAAGATTAGGTTGCCATCCGCGGCTTTCAGAAATTGATCGCCGTAAACTATTTGGGCATCAGTAGTTTTTAGTGTTTCGGAAACATTCAACAATGTTTCTTTCGCAGGGAAGTGGTCGCCGGCGTTCATATAAACCACCCATTTTCCTGAAGCCCTCCGCGCGCCTTTGTTCATGGCGTCGAATATTCCTTTATCAGGTTCGGAAACCGTTATGGCGCCTTTGTCAGCGGCTTTTTTCAGAATTGACAGCATGTCGGCATCTGTGGATGCGCCGTCGACAATTATCCATTCAAAATTGTCGAATGTCTGTTCCTCCACGCTTTTAGCTGTGATTTCCAGCTGATTTGCGCAGTTGCGACAAACGGTTATAACTGATATGAGTGGTTGTGATGTCATAAAATCAACGGCAAATTTACAAAATTTGATATTGGAATTCAATAACATTCATGCTGTTTTCGTATATTTGCGAATTAATATGAAGGGACTAACAGCAACAATACTCACTTATAATGAAGAGGCACGCATAGAAGCGTGTCTGCAGTCGCTTGCCGGAGTGGCTGATGAAATTGTTGTTGTCGATTCGTTCTCAACCGATTCAACTGTTGAGATTTGTCAGCGCTACGGTTGTAGAATCAGACAGCGTCAGCTCAGTGGATATGGGGCTCAGCGTCAGTTTGCCACATCGTTGGCTACGCACCCCTATGTGTTGTCGATTGATGCTGATGAGATTCTTTCACCGGCACTTGCCGATGAAATCTGCAGATTGAAGGAGGAGGGTTTCACGCATAGGGTCTATACAATTCCGCGTCTTAATTTTTATTGCGGACGGCCTGTGCGTCATTGCGGATGGTATCCGGACCGACAGTTGCGCCTGTTCGACCGTCGGTTTGCGAACTGGAGTCTCAGCGAGGTTGAGGAAAAGGTTGTTTTTCGCCATTCGGTGAATCCCGAACCGTTGTCGGGTGATATTCTTCACTATCGTTGCACCACACCCGATGATTTCCGGCAGAAGGAGCGCGGACATGCATTGCTTTCAGCCCAAAGGCTTGCATCGGGTGACAGAATCGGAGTCATGACGCCTTTTTTTGCGGCGGCTAAAGGATTCCTCGACTGTTATCTGCGTCAGGGCGGCATAGGTGCCGGAGCAACCGGTCTGGCGATAAGTCGCGAACGAATGGTTTGCGGTTATATCTCATGTTATAATGCACGAAAATTACAGAAACAATCAAACATAGAAGAGAAGCATGAAAATAATACATCTATTATCGAATAAAACCTGGGGGGAAACAGAAGATATGGTTCTCGGGCTCGCACGTTATCAGGCTGCTGAGGGTCATGACGTTGAGGTTATGGCTAAGGATGTGGCTGCCATAACCGGTCCTTTTCGTCGTGCAGGCATTCGCGTAACCACAGCGCCGATGCGTGGAGGGGTCGACGTGCTCGGCCCCATACGCTTGAGCAGGATGTTAAGGCTGGCCGGGGGGCGTGCGGTTATTCATGTGCATAAGTTCGGTGATGCGGTCATAGCTTCGCGCGGACGCTCGCTGGCCGGTGCCGGGGATGCGAAAGTTGTTCTGTCGCGTCACATATACTCACCCGGAATTGATTCTATCGCGGGTTCATCGATTTATTCTGAGGTCGATGCGATTGTCTTTCCCGACGATTTTGCCCGTCGTCAGTTTGAGAAGGGTGCGCTTAAAATTGATAAGTCGCGATTGCACACAATTGCCACGGCTGTTGCTATGCCACGGTCAATTTCAGGCCCTCAGCCTGTGCGCGATTCCAGCGAAACAACAATTCTATTGTCCGGTCCGCTTACACATGAAAAAGGTCTTGACACACTGGTGAAGGCGCTGGCAAAGCTTAAGGCTGTGAATTTCCGGGCAATAGTGATTGGTGAGGGAATCGGACAGACCGTCATGCCTATAATCCGCGATGCGCGGCGTTTCGGTATTGGCGGCCGAATGGACTGGAGGGGAGCAAAAGCATCTGTGCATACGGCTGCCGACGAGGCTCATCTGGCGGTTGCTCCTGATAGGTTTACAGTTCATCCCGGAAATGAAATTTTAACATATCTTGCTCATGGCCTGCCGGTTGTAGCTTCCGATAATGAATTCCATCGCGAGCTTGCTGCTTCTAATCCGGCTATCCGACTGTTCAAGGAGGAGGATGCTGATTCACTAGCGGCGGCCATCGAGGAGGTGGTGGCAAGTGAGCCGCAGCCGGTAACATCTGTTTCCTTCAACGACTTCGCTGCTGAAATTTTTAATCTTTACCGCAGTTTGTTTTGATGAATTGCATTGTTAAGACCGACAAAAAATATAGCGGCTTCGAGGCCACAGCCTCGCAGATAGCTCATAACGGGTTGCCGGCTGATTTGGTGGAAATTGCCCGTGGCCGTAATGTGGTGGGTTTTTTCAGTACTGATTACGGTAAAATAAATGTTAAGTCATTTGCTCGTCCCGGAATTGTCAAGGGGTTTATTTACACCTATCTGCGTCATAGCAAGGCCCGCCGTTCCTTTGAATATGCCCACAAATTGATTCAGATGGGTTTTTCTACGCCCTATCCGGTTACTTATGCTGAATGCCGGAGTGCGGGATTACTTTCCGACAGTTATTATTTTTCTACACAGGTCGATGCCGAGGAGTTCCGTTATGTCGAGAACCGCAGCGATGAACAGCAATTGCTTCGCGCTTTGGGTAGGGAACTGGCACGTTTGCACAAAGCCGGAGTGTGGATGCGCGATTTCTCGCCCGGAAACATTCTTTTTACTGTCGATTCAACTGCTCCTGACGGATATAGATTTATGTATGTGGATCTTAACCGCATGTCGTTCGATGTGCACGATCCTGAAAAACTGAAAACCATGTTTCGGAGCATTGTTGTGTATCCCGCTCAGGTTGAAACGATTGCACGTTCATATGCTGAAGCTGCCGGACTGCCGGCAAATCAAGTGGTTGAAACTGCTCTTGCGGTTCACCGCAAATTTCAGGACTATCTGGCAAAAAAGCGGAAATTTAAGAAACTGTTGATGCCATGGCGAAAATCTCGGTAATTATTCAGACATACAATGCCGAGGAACACCTCGGCAGGGTTTTGGATTCTGTGAAGGATTTTGATGAGGTGGTGGTGTGCGACATGGAAAGCACCGACCGCACTCTTGAGATTGCGCGTGAACATGGAGCGAGAGTGGTGGTTTACCCGCGTGGCGAGCATCGGATTTGCGAGGCTTACCGTGAAAGGGCCGTGCATGAAGCTACACACCCGTGGGTGCTGGTTGTGGATGCCGATGAACTTGTCACGCCGCAACTCAGGGAATTTCTCTATGATGATATTGAGCGCAATCCCGAACCTCACAGCTGGCGCATACCTCGCAAGAATCATTTTATGAAACGGTGGCTAAAAAGTCACTATCCATCTTATCAGCATCGTTTTATGCCACGTGAGGGAACCACATGGCCCACAACCATTCATTCTGTTCCAACAACCGCCGGGCCTGTAAAAAGTATTCCGTCGAAGCATACGGAGCTGGCACTCGTTCATTTATACGATGCCGATCTGAACACACTTGAGCGAAAAATTGCCAATTACACAGATACGGAGACAGTGCGCAGAGCGGCACAGACCAATCCTTTCCGGTTAATCTTTGATCCGACTGTCGTTTTTTTCCGTTCTTATTTTCTAAGGGGTGGTTTCCGTGATGGAGTGCCGGGATTGATTCATTCGATTATCGATGCACATTACAGATTCCTGGCATTGGCCAAAGTTCACGAGAAAAAAATCCGTTCGGATAACTGAATCTGAGGCATTACCCCTTAAAAGTGTAGTCAACCCACACTTATTCCCCCTTAAAAGTGTAGTCAACCCACACTTATTCCCCCTTAAAAGTGTATTGGGCTGTTGTTTTTTCATTTTATTTTGTATATTTGCCGGAAATAGTTTGACATGAAAAGACAATTGTATCAGAAACTTGTGGAGTGGAAAAACTCTACAGACCGAAAACCATTGATGCTTTATGGTGCAAGACAGGTAGGTAAAACCTATCTCTTGAAGGAATTCGGAGCTAAGGAGTTTGAAAATATAGTGTATGTCAATTGCTACAAGAATGAAGCCGTAGCAACTTTATTTGCAGACACAAAGGATGTAAAAATTTTGTTAATGGGTTTGTCGGCGATAAGCGGGCAAACCATAAATCCCAACACCACTTTTTTGTTCCTTGATGAGGTTCAGGAGGTTCCGGATGTTGTGGGGTCATTAAAATATTTTTACGAAGATGCCCCTGAAATAGCTTTAGCTGTTGCCGGTTCTCTTCTTGGTGTGCTGAATTTAAAGTCGGCATCGTTCCCAACCGGCAAGGTGTGCATAAAACATCTCTATCCCATGACTTTTACAGAGTTCCTGCAGGCTACCGGTAATGATGCTATGGTTCAGTTGTTGAACGATGAAGAAAATCATAGTGTAGTTAACAGTTTGTTGAGTCGATTTACGGAATTACTTCGGCAATATTATTTTGTGGGTGGAATGCCGGAAGTTGTCTTGAATCATGTTAACGGCAAGAGTCCGGCTGAAATAAGAAAAATGCAGTTGGATATTCTGGCTGCATATGAGGCTGATATTGCAAAACATGCCGGAGCGGATTCTTTGCGGGCAAGGATGGTTTTTCAATCCATTCCTATGCAATTAGCCCGTGAGAATCGTAAATTTGTTTTCAGTGCATTACGAAGTGGTGCACGTGCGGCTGATTTTGAAAAGGCAATTCAGTGGCTGGTGGATGCCGGACTTGTGTATAAAGTTAATTGTTTGAGCAAAGTAGTTAGTCCTATTAAGTTTTACATGGAGCCGAACGTGTTCAAACTCTATATGCTTGATGTTGGATTGTTAGGGGCTATGGCTATGGCTGACCCTGCACAGATTCTTGTCGGAGATCTCGCATTTAAGGAGTATAAAGGAGCATTTACTGAAAATTATGTTTTGACTCAGCTGGTAACAGATCCTACGGCTGTAATCGGGTATTTCAGCAAACATAATTCTTCGTTGGAAATTGATTTTGTCGTGCAGTTGGGGGGAGCTATTTTACCGATTGAGGTTAAAGCGGAGTTGAATGTTAAGGCAAAGTCGTTAAGGCAATTTGTAACAGTGGATATGGCCGGTTCAGGAATAAAAGGCTATCGGTTTTCTATGCAGGGCTATGAATCGCAGTCGTGGATGGAAAACATTCCTCTTTGTGCTGTAAATCCGTGGCTCAATAGCTTTAAATGAGCAAGTGGGGCAACAGTTTTGCGGAGATGGACGTTTATTAATGTGGAATAACATAATTTTTTCAGGCATTATGGCTATAAAGGTAAAGGTTGTCAACACCGGAAAAGAAATTGAAGTTGACGGAGGCATCACGCTTGCACAGATTGCGGAGAAACTTGGGAAAGAGTTGGATTTCAATCCGATATGTGCCCGGGTAAATAATAAATCGGAATGGATGGGCTATGAAGTGTATGCACCGAAAACCGTTGAGTTCCTTCCGCGCGGCAGTGCTTCGGGGCAGCGATGCTACATCCGTTCGCTCTGCATGATTCTTTACCGTGCCGTGCGCTCTCTTTATCCGGATGCATCCCTTAGCATAGAACACAGCATCTCGGCCGGTTACTATTGCCGTCTTTCCGGTGTCGAAGTTTCCCCGGAGGTTGTTGAAAGTCTTAAGGGTAAGATGCGCGAGTTGGTTGAGGCCGATCTGTCGTTTGAAAAAGTTGAGGCGACAGCCGAAGAAGTTGAGAGGATGTTCCGTGAACAGGGCCTTTATGATAAAGTGGCACTGCTGCGCACTTTGCACGAGCCTTATGCCTCATTCTATCGACTTGACGGCACGGCCGACAGCTATTACGGTCCGTTGGCTCCGCGAACCGGCCTGCTCGATGTTTTCGATCTTATCCCTTACAAAGAGGGCATGTTGCTGTTAGGCTTTGACAATTCGAATCCGAATGTGCCGCCTCAACCGGTTACTCAAGAAAAAATGTATGCGGCTTTCACTGATTATCTGGCTTTTAACAGAATTGTGGGAGTGCGTAACGCCGGAGAACTGAATCATGCCGTTGAAAGCGGCAATTCCCCGATGCTTATAAATGTCAGCGAAGCGCTGCACGACAAGCGTATAGGCACTATCGCTGACCGGATTGCCGAGCGTTTCCGGCAGGGAGGCGCGAGAGTGGTGCTTATTGCCGGCCCGTCGTCGAGCGGCAAAACCACATTCACAAAGCGTCTGGCCATTCATTTGATAACCAATTTGCTGGAGCCGAAAATGATTTCGCTTGACAACTATTTTGTTGATCGCGCTCACACTCCGCTCGACATTGACGGCGACTACGATTATGAGAGTCTTTATGCGCTCGACCTCGGACGGTTCAACTCCGACCTTAACCATTTGCTTGCCGGTGAGGAGGTTGAACTGCCGACATATAATTTTGCCACCGGCGAGCGCGAACATCGCGGCGACCGTATGCGCCTGTCACCCAATTCGATATTGCTTATAGAGGGCATACATGGCTTGAACCCGGAACTTACGGCAAGTGTTCCCGACAATATGAAATACCGGGTGTATGTGTCGGCTCTGACAACAATTTCACTTGACGATCATAATTGGGTGCCGACCACCGACAACCGGTTGCTGCGCCGGATTGTGCGCGATGCCAAATATCGCGGAACCGATGCGGTGAGCACCATACGTCGTTGGCCGAGTGTCCGCCGTGGCGAAGAGAAATGGATATTCCCTTATCAGGAAAACGCCGATTCCACATTCAACTCATCGTTGCTGTTCGAACTCGGCGTGCTGAAGGTGCGCGGTGAGGAAATTTTACGCCGTGTTCATCACGATGTTCCGGAATATGCCGAAGCCGCGAGGCTGCGCACGTTCCTGAGTTATTTCGAGCAGATAAGCGAGCAATATGTGCCCAGTACGTCTATTTTGCGTGAGTTCCTCGGTGGAAGTTCCTTTAAATACTGACATCTCCGCGCAGGAATTATCGTATATATTAACAAGTTTTAACATTAATTCTGATGCTTAAAGCAATAGAACACCCTATCTTTGCGTTATAAACACCTAAAACTATTACCAATAACACCAACCATAATCAATAATCCGCTAATAATTAAATGATTAAGTTTATCGTGTGGCTGACAAAGTCATACGGTAAGTGTTTATGGCTCGTTCTTAGGCTGTTTTTTGATGTAGTAAAAAACAATAAACCATATTTATTAACCATTAGATCTATTCACATCATTATGAAGTCAAAGGTAACAAGCTTGTTATTCTTTCTCTTACTCTTCCCTGTGATGAGTGTGATGGGTGCTACTCCCACCACCATCAAAGGAACAGTAACAGACAGTAGCGGTGATCCATTAATGGGCGTGTCCGTAATAGTTAAAGGCACATCCAACGGAGCAGCGACCGATCTCGACGGTAATTTCGCTGTAAAGGCTGCCGTAGGCGACGTTCTTTCGTTCTCTTACATCGGCTACCACCCGCAGGAAATCAAACTCACCTCCACCGAACCGCTCAAAGTGGTTATGGAAGAGAACACCAAAACCCTCGACGAGGTTGTGGTGACTGCACTCGGCATCAAGCGCGAACAGAAAGCGCTGAGCTACAATGTGCAGACAGTTGATGGCGAAGCCTTTCAGACAAACAAGGACGCCAACTTTATCAACTCGCTCGCCGGTAAGGTTGCAGGTGTAAACATCAGCTCCGGTTCAGCAGGCGCAGGTTCTGCCGCTCGTGTAATTATGCGTGGCACCAAGTCACTTTCCGGAAATGATAACGCTCTCTACGTTATCGACGGTGTTCCCATGTTCGACCTCAACACCGGTTACGAAGGTGGTGGCACAATGAACAAACAGCCCGGTTCAAGCTCTGTTGCCGATATCAACCCCGACGATATCGAATCAATGTCGGTTCTTTCAGGTCCTTCAGCTGCCGCTCTTTACGGTTCGGCTGCTGCAAGCGGTGTTATTCTTATCACCACTAAAAAAGGTCAGGAAGGCCGTGCGAAACTCACTTACAGCAACTCTACTACTTTCAGCAACGTTTGGATGACTCCGAAATTCCAGAACACATATGGCAATGTGCTGAATGAATTCTCATCATGGGGCGATCGTCTGGAAACTCCTACTTCCTACGATCCCATCGATTTTTTCCGCACCGGCGTTACTGAAATCAACTCACTCACATTCACAGTGGGCAACGACCGCAACCAGACATTCGCTTCTGCCGCAGTCACCAACGCTCCCGGCGTTATGCCCGAGTCTGACTATAACCGTTATAACTTCTCTATCCGCAACACCACCAAGTTCATGAACGACAAGATGACACTCGATCTCGGTGCTCAATACATCATTCAGAACAATAAAAACATGGTAGGTTCGGGTGAATACTATAACCCTCTCCCCGCACTTTATCTCTTCCCCCGCGGTGAGAATTTCGATGACGTTCGCGTTTTCGAACGCTATAACCCCTCGCGTCAGATCTACACCCAGTACTGGGAACAGAAATATCCCACTGCATTCTCCATGCAGAACCCCTACTGGACACAGAAACGTATGGCTCGCGAAGCCCGCAAGCAGCGCTACATGTTCAACGCTTCTCTGAAATATGACATCCTCCCCTGGTTGTATGTTATGGGACGTGTACGCGTTGACAATGCAAACACTGTGTTTGAGGAAAAATTCAATGCAACTACTCTGATGACTCTTGCCGGTTCAAACAAAGGTTCTTATACCAAGACCCGCACAATGGACCGTTCGACTTACGCCGACGTAATGGCATCGATGAACAAGAACTTCATCAACGATCGTCTGAACGTGAACGCCCAGTTCGGTGCTTCAATCAACGATCAGCTCGAAGAGAGCGATATGTATGGAGGCGGTCTGGTTACCATACCCAACTTCTTCGCTTACGGTAACATCAGCAAACTGCAGAACAAAAGAAACGACCGCGAATGGCACGATCAGACTCAGTCATTGTTCGCAAGCGTTGAACTCGGCTGGGATCATCAGTATTATCTGACACTTACCGGCCGTAACGACTGGGCTTCGCAGCTCGCTTTCACCGACAAGCTCAGCTACTTCTATCCCTCGGTAGGTGCATCATGGCTTATCAGCGAAACATTCCGCGACAAACTTCCGCAGGCAATCTCATTCCTGAAAGTCCGCGGTTCGTGGGCTGAAGTCGCATCATCGCCCGCACGCTATCTCACCCGTATGCAGTATGTTTACAATGAACAGATGGATAACTACGGATGGCCTTCCAAGCACTACAATCCGAACCTCAAGCCCGAGAACACCAAATCTTATGAAATCGGTTTGAGCGCCAAGTTCCTGAACAACACCCTCGGTCTTGAGTTCACATACTATAACGCAAATACTTATCATCAGACATTCGAAATCGAAGCTTCCAAGTCGTCAGGTTACGAAAAGAACCTGGTTCAGACAGGTAATGTCCGCAACCGCGGTATCGAAGCTGCCGTTACATATAACAACACATGGGGCAACTGGCGATTCAACACCGGCATCACCTATTCGCTCAACCGCAATAAGGTGCTCGAACTTGCCGATGGCGCGCTCGATCCTGAAACCGGTCTTCCCATCGAGATGGAATACTTCTCGGCAGCCGGAACTCTCGGCATGAACGGTGGTCCCGCAATCCGTATCTATAAGAACGGTTCAATGGGCGATATCTACAGCAACCGTCGTCTCCGCGAGAGCGGCAACGGTTACATCTGGAAAGACCCGCAGACAGGCAAGGTTGTTCTCGAAACTGTAGACTACTTCAAGGTAGGTAATCTTTTGCCGAACTTCCACATGGGTTGGACCGGCTCGCTCGGCTGGAGCGACCTCACACTCTCATGGGCTGTTACCGGACGTTTCGGTGGCAACGTTATAGGCCAGACTCAGGCGCTTCTTGACCGTTACGGTGTTTCGCAGGTTTCTGCCGACGCACGTGATGCAGGCGGCGTTTCAATTCCGGGCAACTCACCTGTTGATGCTCAGAGCTATTATGAGACAATTTCACAGGCATCAGGCACATACTATGTTTACAGTGCAACCAATGTCCGTCTTGCCGATCTGACTCTTACCTACAATCTTCCCAAGGCATGGGTTAAGAATGTGGCCGACATTTCTCTCAGCCTCACCGGCAAAAATCTCTGGATGATCTACTGCAAGGCTCCGTACGATCCGGAAAGCACTTCAGCTACAACCAACAACTTCTATCAGGGTGTTGACTACTTCCAGCAGCCGAGTGTTCGCTCTTATGGTTTCAACATTAAAGTAACCTTCTAATCGATTCCGGACTATTATGAACAATAAGATATTCAAAACAATAACTTCGGTTGCGCTTTCCGGCGCACTTATGTTCGGTGCAGTGGGTTGCACTGACGAGTTTGAAAACTTCAACACCGACCCGAAGAACCCGACTCCCGAGCAGATGGAGGGCGACTATGCGTCGACCGCTGCTCTGATCAATACAATGATTCCCGTTCTGCAGAACGGTCAGGAAAATGACTTCCAGATGCTTGACCAGATGATCGGCTGCGAATATGGCCGTATGCTTTCAGCAAAGAACCAGTGGGGTTCAGGCGCCTATTTCGCCACTTACGATCCGCCACTCGGCTGGATTCAGATTCCGTTCAACACCACTATGCCCGACCTTTACACACCTTTCTTCAAGATTCGTGAGATTTCGAAGGGCGAAGGCGTCACCTATCACTGGGCGAACTTCCTCCGTGTTGCCGGCACGTTGCGTGTCAGCGACTGTTATGGTCCAACTCCGTTTTCTATGATCGGAACCGGTGACAGCTACACCGTTTCTTATGACGATATGCCCGACCTTTACAACGCTATGTTCGAGACTCTTGATGAGGCTATCGAAGGTCTGAAAGCTTCGGTTGGCGAACCTATCACAGTTGAGATCTTCGGAAATGCCGACGCTATCTATCAGGGCGACATCGCAAAATGGGTGAAACTTGCCAACACTTTCAAACTCCGTATGGCTATGCGCATTGTGAACGCCAACCCCACACTTGCAAAGCAGAAAGCTGAGGAGGCTGTGAACGATGCCGGCGGTTTGATTGAAACTGCAGCTGAAACCGCCTACACCACCATTGTGGGTAACGGTAACTCACTCTGGAAAGTAACACAGGGCTGGAATGAAGGCCGTGTCAGTGCCGACATCACTTCCTATATGAATGGCTATAAAGACCCGCGTATCGGTGTTTACTGTGCAAAGGCATCGGACGACACTTATAAAGGAGCACGTAATGGTGTTTACCACTATAATGAAACCGATTTTTCAGGATATTCACTCACCAATTATAAACAGGAAAGCCCCACATTGCTTGTTATGTCGGCAGCAGAATCATGGTTCCTTCGTGCTGAAGGTGCTCTCCGCGGCTGGAACATGGGCGGCAATGCAAAGGATCTTTACGAGCAGGGTGTTCAGGTTTCAATGGCTGAACGTGGTGTTCAGATCGGCAACTATCTCAGCGTTACCAGTGGCCCGGAGGCATACGTAGCGCTTGATAATACATCTTACAATGCAACTCCCGCAACAGATATTTGCCCGATGTACGACGAAAGCGCTTCGTTTGAGAAGAATCTTGAACGTATCGTGGTTCAGAAGTGGCTTGCAAGCTTCCCGAACGGTTGGGAGGCATGGAACGACTTCCGTCGCACCGGTTATCCTATCTGGTTCCCGGTTGTCAACAACCGCAGTGTTGATGGTGTGACTGTTGGACGTGGCATGCGTCGTCTGCCGTTCCCGCAGTCAGAGTTCAACACCAACGAGGCTAACGTAAAGGCTGCAGTTGGTATGCTTGGCGGTCCTGACACCGGCGCAACCGACCTCTGGTGGGCTAAAAAGAATTAATAAACCGTTATCTTAATCAATAAACAGTAATTTAAAATGAAAGGATTTAAATCAATCGTTTTTGCAGCTGCTGCCCTTGTTGCGGTTCCCACCGTAATAACATCGTGCAGCGACTGGACGGAGCCTGAAGCTAAGGACTTCTATGTGGCTCCGACTCCGGGTTACTATCAGAACCTGAAGGATTACTTTGCTTCGCCTCATAAAGTTACTTTCGGCTGGTTCGGCTCATGGTCGGCCGGAGCGATGGCAAACCAGCTTGTAGGCCTTCCTGATTCTGTTGACTTTGTAGGTCTTTGGCTGATATGGGGAAATGTAACTCCTGCTCAGCAGGCTGACCTCGATGCATTCCAGGCACGTGGCTCGCGCACAGTAATGTCGTGGACTGCCCGTAACATCGGTGAGAACCTCACGCCTCCCGACACCACAGCCGAGGAGTTCTGGGGATTCGACAACACTGTTGAATCGCGTTGTGAAGCCGTTAAGCGTTATGCCCAGGCAATTATCGACACCTGCACCAAATACCGCATCGGCGGTTTCGACCTCGACATGGAGGCTCAGGGAACTCTCATGAATTCCAATCAGCCCGAGGTTGTGAACACATTCCTCCGCTACATGCGCGAGAAATTCGACGAGCAGGGCAAGATGCTTTGCGTGGATATTCCCGGTGGTGCCGGTTGGGCAGGAACATATTACCGCATGCTTGACGATGATGTTGTTGAATCGCTTGACTACATCATGTGGCAGACCTACGAGCTTGATCACGCCGGTCTCGATTATTTCTTCTCTTCGTCAGTAAAGGCTCTGAAACCTGAAATTTTCGAAAGCACGCTTGCAAAATCAATTGTATGCGCGACATTTGAACGCGCTAATGACAAGTATCTTTATCCGATACAGTCGACCTGGAAGTACTCAGGCGGACTTCCTCATGGAGGCCAGGGTGCTTATCACATTGAATACGACTATCCCGGTAATCCCGACTATCCGACGGTACGTGCCGGCATAGCTACACAAAACCCACCAATCAGAAACTAATACACAAATTTTAAGGAGATTAACACATGAAAAAAATAGTAAACAGTATTTTCGCTTTAGGTGCGCTTGCTTTTGCTCTCGTTTCTTGCGATCAGAAGAACGAACCTATCGAAAACATAGCTTATATAAATGAGGCTCTTTCCTCAAACGACCAGGAAATTGTTCTTGGTGGAGAGGGTCAGACCGCAACCTCGAAAGTAAGTATCCGCATTGCGCAGAAGGCAGAAGAAGACACAAAAATCAATCTTGCGCTTTCACAGGCTGCCTTGGATGCATATAACCGTAAGAACCAGACTGAATTTGAAGTTATTCCGAGCCAGTATGTGGAATTCCCTGCCGAAGTTATCATTCCCGCAGGTTCAGCGGCTGTTGATGTTAATGTTATAGTTACATCGTTTGTCGGTGAGCCGGGTGTGGATTACGCTGCTCCTATTGCAATTACAAAAGCTGACGGAACGGATGTTTCTCAAGGTGCAGGGTCATTCGTCATTACATTCGGAAAGTTCCTTACTCAGAAAGCTCCCGGCTTTATTTCGGCAAATGCCATGTCAATTCCTTTCGATGAGGCAATTGAACTTGAGAACCTCACCCTTGAATGGTGGGCTCGCGTGGCGAATACCGCCGGAACAACCGGTTTCACCATCAATAACCAGGCGATGTTCTCGTTTGATTCAACTCCGAATCTTTATGTTCGTTATGGCGACGTTACATACGGCAGTCTGTATAACTTCCTTCAGATTAAGACCTGTGGCATAGATAACGGTTATGATTCAGGTGACCCACGTGTCGATGGTCTCGGATTAAAATGGGGTGAATGGTATCATTGGGCACACACGTTCGATTCAAAAACCGGTGAAGTTGTTCTTTATAAGAACGGCGTTGAGGTTAACCGTCAGAACGGTGGTGCCGGCAAGGTGTTTAACATAGCCGGTGCAACAATGTGTGGCGCCGGTTCATATCACCGCGATGTTATCGAGATGTGTCAGGTTCGTTTGTGGAAGACAACCCGCACAGCTGCGCAGATTGCCAAGTACTACAAGAAAGAGGTTAAATACGATGATCCGAATCTTGTGTTCTATCTGCCGATGAACGAAGGTGAGGGCTCTACTTTGCACGATGTTACCGGTAACGGTCATGATGTAACAATCGGTGACAAAGGCACGCAGAACACCCCCCGATCCTGGAACGAATATACATTCCAATAATACGGTGATATTGTTTATTGATTAAATTAAATTTCAGAATCTGACTGATAT
Source organism: uncultured Bacteroides sp. (assembly GCA_964564465.1). Taxonomy (GTDB): domain Bacteria; phylum Bacteroidota; class Bacteroidia; order Bacteroidales; family Muribaculaceae; genus Paramuribaculum. The sequence continues at coordinate 30,815 of CAZMAO010000003.1, read as the reverse complement.
GTTATTTAAACCGAAAAGATAAGTTTGACGCAGAGTTCCGCACGCATTTGGCGTGTGCGGAACTCTGTATATATCTTTTTGTTGATGGTATCATGTTTATGGGAAGTCAATTCTGAAAAGCAAATAACGAATAAAATGAAAAAGTTATATAAATACGCCCTATGGCTGGCTGCGGCAGTGGCAATCGCTCCGATGACCGCCTGCAGCGACAATGATGAAGTTGATCCATACACGCTCAACTACGCTTACATGTATCAGCCTGAATCAACCTACGCACAGCTTGAATATAAGGCAAACGGTGAATTCCTTATCGATGTCGAGGATCCGTTGTATCTGATGCCTGTCCGTCTCACCAAACCGGCGCCTGCCGACCTTGACCTGAAGGTTGAGATTGACGCATCGCTCGTTGATGAATATAACAAGGCTCACGGAACTGACTATCATTTCCTCGAAGGCTGTTCTGTACTTACCCCGGTTATGCATATCGAGGCAGGCAAGTACACTTCGCTCGACTCTGTTGTTGTAAGCTTCGGCGATCATTCTGCATTCCAGTGCGGTTATCCCGATCTTATGCTTCCGGTGGCAATCACATATGTGAACCACAGCGGCATCACCCTGGCAAAGAGCGGCCGCATATTCCTGACGTTCTCGTCAACCTACAATGCAAATAATATTTCAATGAAATATGTGACCCCTGTGTATATCGACGAACGTGTTGACGGCTGGGAGTCAGCTTACACAAATGTGGATATTACCAACTACTTCAATTGTGAATGGTATGCTGACGATGATATCACCATCACCGCAACTATCGACAACAGCCTTATTACAGCCTACAACAACGTAAACGACATGAATTATCTGCCTCTCCCCGGCACAACTATTACGACGAGCACAGTCAATATCGCAAAGGGCGAGAATTCAGCGTCGTTCAGTCTTGTTTTGGGTGATTACACTAATGTTGTTACAGCCGGCGAGATGTATCTGATTCCTGTTAAGTTTGAAATCACTTCAGGTGAAGGCGCAGAACTGGATACTGAAACTGCTTATTTTGCCGTAGAACCGCTGCCTCCGTTCCTTACCGCAATAGCCCAGACCAATGCTCCTGCCGGATATACAATGATAACCAAGGGTGCTGACTGGACATGTTCTTACGCATCACCTGCCGGAGCTGTCAGCACATTCACGAATTTGTTTAATTCCGGTACAAGCTATAATAATTACGCTATGAATGAAGGTGGTGTAGTAAATATCGATCTCGGAAGCGAGATAACATGTGATATGTTTATGGTTCGTTTCGGATCTTACTATTATTCTGCAAGCGAGTTCCAGAATGTTGAGGTAAGTACAGACGGTACTAAATGGACAGAATGGGGTAATCTGACTATGGGTCAGCAACAGACCTGGTGGGTTACACCGTCTAAACCGATGACGTTCCGTTATATGCGTTTTGTTTGCGGTAAACAGGCTTATAATCCTAATTCCACATACTATAATCCGCGTCTACGTCAGATGCACTTCTACAAGGCAAACTGATAATCACGATTGATTTTTAAATCAAATTTTCAATAATAAAATGCTCCCGGTAAAATCAGCCGGGAGCATTTGTTTATATTGATGGATTATCCTATATTTGCAGTAATTAAACTAAAATACAGTAAGATATGAAGATGATAAAACAAATAATCAAGGGTATGGTTGCTGCGCTGGCTCTGTTTATGGCTATTGCGGCCGTTTCATGTTCTAAAACCACAAACGACGGCGAGGAACCGGAAAACCGCACGGTTGCGCTTGTAACGTATGACGGCACTCAGGATGTGCAATATGGTGACGAAACAGGATATGTTTCGCTATTCACATATTATGGTGAGAACGGAACGGAGAGTCAGTTCCGCTCGACGGTTGAAACCCGTTTGCCGCAGACATTGCAAAAGGGTCAGCGTATGGTGGTTGCTTTCGCGGCGACTCCGCAAAATTATCCCGGCTATCCCACGGGTTCAATAGATATTAAGTCGTATGTGCTTGTGCCGACATCAGGTGTTAAGATTGTGAGCCATGATGAGGCGATTGCAAACAATGCCGAGCTGAATCTGTTTTTTGATGGAGGCAAGGTTTCGATGTATCGCACAGGTTATTATTTGAATCTTGATGTCTATATGCCGAATTTTACAGAGCGCGAGTTTATTCTGATGGCTGATGAGGCGACTGTAAACACTGAAATGCCGGATCTTTATCTGTCGACTGTGGCCAAGGGCGAAGGGTTGGGCTATGTTTCAAAGACACTTGTGTCGCTCAATCTTTATAATGTGTGGCGAAATCCTGTTGTTATGGGTGTGAAGCTGCATGTCAATAACTCGGCCGGCAACGAGCAGAAAACATTTACCATTACAAAATACTAAATCGGAGCACGCCATGCGAATACGGACGCGATGAATCGCGTGCCCTACATTGCATTGATAATCAGTAAATTGTAGGAACATGCCTTTGGCATGTGTGCCTATATTTGGGGAACCATCCGGATAACACGTGCGGAACGCACGTCTGTACAAAGCGGTGGATAACTTACCGCACAATGCATTGAAAATCAAATATTTAAACGGCGGGTGGCTTCGGCGTCGCGGGCGAGCTGTGCCTGCAGGGCGTCAAGCGACGGGAATTTCTGTTCGTCGCGCAGGCGGACAATGAATTCGAGCGTAATGTTTTTGTCGTAAAGGTTTAGATCGGCATCGAGCAGATGAGCTTCAATTGTCGGTTCACGGTTGTCGTTAAGCGTGGGTCGGTTGCCGATGTTTACCATAGCCGGATATGTAAGGTCGCCGACCAATGCGCGGGCGGCATACACGCCGTTGGCCGGGAGCGCCATGCCTGGCAACGGTTCGAGATTTGCTGTTGGAAATCCAAGTTTCCGCCCCACGGCATTGCCATGCACCACCTTGCCTTCAAGGCGGTAAGGGCGTCCGAGCAGTTTGTTGGCAAGGGGGATGTCGCCGGCTGAAACCGCCTTTCGCACTGTTGTTGAGGAAACGGCGGTGGTTTCGGGGTGCAGATATTCATCGGCTTGTGTCACTTTTATGCCGAGTGGCTCGCAGATGGCTCGGAATTGTTGCGGCGAGCCAATGCGGTCGCTTCCCATTTTGGTGTTGAATCCTATCAGCAGATGTTCAACGCCGTAGTCTTTTTTAAGGATGGAGAGGAATTCGGCGGCGGTGAGCGATGAGAGTTGCGGAGTGAAGTCCATTGTTATTACTCTGCCGATTCCGGCCGATTCGAGAGCCTTGATACGCTCGGGGAGCGGCATCAGGGCAGGGGGCTGCATGTCGGGACGAAGGGTTGCGGCCGGATGTGAGGTGAAGGTAACCACGGCGGGCTGCAGGTCCTCATCGGCGGCAACGCGGCATAGGGTGTCGAGCAGATGTCGGTGTCCGGCATGAACACCGTCGAACATTCCCACGGCTGCTATTTTCTTAGAGTTCATGAATGCCGGGATAGGTGCGCAGAAGTTCGTAGAATTCACTGCCGGGAGGCACCAGAAGGGTATGGAATCCGAAATGTGCGGCAGCATCGAGATTGCGTTGCGAATCGTCGAGGAAAAGCGTTTGTTCAGGTTTGATGCCGAGTCGGGTTATGGTGTATTCAAAGATCCCGGGGGCCGGTTTCATGCACCGGGCAACATAACTTCGCACAATGCCGTCGAAATAGAAGTTTACGTCGTGTCCTTCGGCGCGGAACGCCTTGTCAATTCCATCGGCCCACATTATAGGGTTTGTGTTGCTTAGCATATAGATTCCATAGCGGGTGTGCAGCTGCTCGAGTTCGGCGAGACGGTGCCGGGGAATTCCGAGGAGGAATTTGCCGAACGCCCGGTCGATTTCAATGCCGGTGAGCGCAGGATTGCCGATTATGCCGCGCAGGGCGTCGTGAAACTGTTCAACGGAGAGGCTGCCGTTCTCGAGCCCCTCGAACGGTCCCTGCTGGCTGTATTCGCCGAGAAAGCTGTCGGCGTCGGCCATGCCGAGCTGTCGCAGAGCCTCAACCGCATTGTCGCGGCGGATATCCATAATAACTCCGCCAAGGTCAAATAGCAGATTTTTTATCATCGTTAGAAATATGTTTCATTAAGAACAACAACAAAGGTAATAAATTTTAGACTATTGGAAAAAGTTATTACTTTTGTGAATTGATGCTGTTATATGACGAATATATGAAATTATTCCGCAAATTAGCCAAAGCCGCCTGTGCGACCATTGTAATGGCTGTGTCAGGCAATATGTGGGCCGCTGTTCCGACGGGCTACTATAATTCAGCGCTTAATCTGAAAACGAGCGAGCTTAAGACGGCGCTCTACCGTCTTATTAATCCGCACCAGCAGGTGTCGAGCTACAATGCTTTGCCCGACTATTTTAAGAAAACCGACGTAAAGCCGGGAACTTCGGAGTGGTGGGATATGTACAGCAATATGCCCGTGAACATCAACATACAGTTCGGAACATATATGAACCGCGAGCATTCCCTTCCTAAAAGCTGGTGGGGCGGAAGCACCAATATTCCGGCCTATGTGGATCTTTATCATCTTTATCCCGCCGAGGCTGCCGCCAATCAGAAGAAAAGCAACTATCCGCTGGGTGAAATTTCGTCGCAGACCTGGACTAACGGTGTGTCGTCGCTCGGAAGAGGCGTTAATTCGGGCGGTGCATCATATGTGTTCGAGCCGGCCGACGAGTATAAGGGCGATTTCGCCCGCACTTATTTCTACATGGTTACATGCTATCAGGACATGAACTGGGTTACGACATGGCAGGTTGCCAACGGCGCGTACCCGTCGCTGCAGCAGTGGGCCATCGATCTGTTGCTTAAGTGGCACCGCAACGACCCGGTTTCGGAGAAAGAGATTAACCGCAACGAGGCTGTGTATAAGGTGCAGAATAACCGCAATCCGTTTATCGACTATCCTGAACTCGCTGAATACATATGGGGAAACAAGGCCGGCCAGGAGTGGAAGCCGGGAACCGGAACCGATCCTGATCCTGACAAAAATCCGATTTTCCTTGCGCCGATCAACGGCATGGATATAGATTTCGGCGAGGTTGCCCTTGGCAAATCGGGTTCTTCGCAGGTTGTTATCAAAGGGCAGGATCTGACAACAAAGAACATTTCGGTTAACATAGGAGGTTATGAGTGTAAGTATTTCAATATTCCGGGCACCAGCCAGAACTCGCAGGGTGCTACAGCGCTTTCACTTTCGCCAACGCAGGCCGGTTCTGCTTCCGGACAGATAGTAACCATCAATTACACTCCGCAGGATTTGACAAACGATGTGGACCGTGCGAATCTTATTGTGCAGGGTGCAGGAACGAGCGGAACTATTCTTGTTACGCTGCGCGGCACACCGATGCCTGTGCCTACGCTCACCAAGCCGCTGCAGCCACAGGCTACGGAGATTACCAGGGACGGATATATTGCCCGCTGGACATTGCCCGAGGGAGAGGTGGCCGACTATTACATTGTGAAGCGCCAGATTTACAGCGGCAGCAATGTGACCACCAAGGAGGAAATGGCCGAAACCGATACGCTGGCGGTTGAGGATTTTGCGGATGCCGACCGCGAATCGTTTACGGTGCGCAGTGTGCGTCTGGGCTATGAGTCGCCCGAATCGGATGCCGTTATCGTTAATAAATCGGCTTCGCTCGAAGGAATAGATGCCGACAGTCCGATGGTTGTGGAGACTTACCCCGGAAGGCTCGTTATCCGCTGCTCTGTGCCTCTTACGGGCCTCACGGTGATCGATGTGACCGGAAGGGTGGTTGAACGCGTCAGAGGCGATATAAACGACGGCTACGAGCTTTCGTTGGCACCGGGTGTGTATCTGCTCACCGCTCCGGAACACCGTAGGCCGGTAAAAGCTGTATGTTATTAAAAAATCAAGATATGAGTACAAAATATAAGAGAGTTCTTTTGAAGTTAAGCGGCGAATCGCTTGCCGCCGGTTCGGGTCACGGCATAGACACCGACCGTCTGGGTGCGTATGCCCGGCAGATTGCCGGGCTGGTGCAGGATGGCGTCGAGGTTGCCATCGTTATAGGAGGCGGCAATATTTTCCGCGGTCTGCAGGGTGCGAGCCGTGGTTTTGACCGTGTCAAGGGCGATCAGATGGGCATGCTTGCTACGGTTATCAACTCCCTGGCTCTGAGTTCGGCTCTTGAGGCTATAGGACAGCCGGCAAAGGTGTTCACCGCCATAAATATGTTTCCGATAGGCGAGCATTACAGCAAGTGGCGCGCTTTGGAGGCGCTGCAAAACGGTGTTGTGGCCATAATGTCGGGTGGAACGGGCAATCCGTTCTTCACAACCGACACCGGTTCGGCTCTGCGTGGAATTGAAGTCGGTGCCGACGTGATGCTGAAGGGCACACGAGTGGACGGCATCTACACCGCCGACCCCGAAAAGGATCCGACCGCTACGAAATTCAGCGAAATAACCTATGACGAGGTGCTTGCCCGCGGTCTGAAGGTTATGGACCTCACCGCTACGGTCATGTGCAAGGAAAACGGTCTGCCCATAGTGGTGTTCGACATGGATCACGAGGGAAATCTGGCAAAGGTTGTGGCCGGAGAGCCGATCGGAACTCTTGTTTACTGAACGATTAACAATTAAAAACATAATATCATGGAAGTAAAAGATTATCTGGAACCCGCGGAAGAGAAGATGGTAATGGCAGTGGCTTATCTCGACGAGGCTTTGGCGCATATCCGTGCCGGAAAAGCGAATGCCAAGATTCTTGACGGAATCCGCGTGGAGTATTACGGTTCGACTGTGCCTATCAGCAATGTGGCGAATATTTCTGTGCCCGACGCACGCACGATAGCCATCACACCGTGGGAAAAACCTATGTTCCGCGAAATTGAGAAGGCAATTATAAATTCGGAACTCGGAATCACTCCCGAAAACAACGGTGAGGTTATCCGTCTTTGCATTCCGCCTCTCACGGAGGATCGCCGCAAGCAGCTGGTTAAACAGAGCAAGGCTGAGGCTGAAACAGCGAAAGTGTCGGTGCGTAACGCACGCCGCGAGGCTATCGACGGACTCAAGAAGGCTGTTAAGCAGGGTATGCCCGAGGATGTCGAGAAGGATGCCGAGAACCAGGCTCAGAAACTTCATGACAAGTATCTGAAGCAGATTGATGATATTTTCGCGCAGAAGGAAAAGGAAATTCTTACCGTATAAAACGGATGATGTTAATGATTTAGGTGTTTGGCGGGTAGGCTTTGCGGCGTTTTACCCGCCAATCATGTTTTAATGATGTCGGGAATGAAGAATTTGAGGTTGTGTATAAGTCGCCTGTGGATTTTGCCGGCGGTTATGTTGGCGGTTAATGGATTGCATGCTCAATCGCTTGTTGATGAGCAGATTGAAAAGAAGATAGGATCGGGCAAGATATTTTTTATAGATGGGGAGAAGCTTGACGATGCCGAACGGAAACATCGTGTCGATTCCATTCAGAGAATAGTGGGGAAGTTCTATTACGACCAGTTCCGTGGCATTCATGAGCCGGATGTGCCCTATTTTATGTTCATGAGCAAGGATGCCGGCCTTACTCTCGGCTTTGGTGGCGGAATACGTGTGCGGGCATTTTATGACTGGGGTGAGTCGATGCCCTCGTCGGCATTTTCGCCCTACACTATTTCCATTCCTAAAAATCCGGCAGCCAAACGAAGTTTCCGCACCACTCCTTCAGGCACATATCTTTTTCTGCGCGGTGTCGGCCATAACAAGGTTATGGGTGATTACGAGATTTATGTAGAGGGCAATTTCACCGGCTATGAGGGTCTCGATTTCCGGTTGAAGAAGGCGTATGTGAATGTGCGCGATTTTACGGTGGGTTATGCGACATCAACATTTTCCGATCCTGCCGCTCAGGCTCCTGTGATAGATGCCGCCGGTGCCAACAATAAAATCTCGACGACTTCGGTGCTGGTGAGATATATGAAGCAGTTCAAGCCCGAATGGTATGTGGCCGGATCGATAGAAACGCCTAAAACGGCTGTAGACACAAGAGTTCCTGACGTGAGTTCCGTAACCAACTGGCTTCCTGATTTCGCCGCGTTCGTGCAGTATGAGTGGGCGCAGGGTCAGCATGTGCGTTTAAGCGGAATTGTCCGCAGCCTTTCTTATATGAACCGTCAGGATTCAAAAACGCACAATCTTGCCGGCTGGGGCACGCAGCTTAGTTGTGTCGCACATCCGGAGCGTCACCTCACCACCTATATCACAGCTAATTACGGAAAGGGTTACGGTTCGTTGGGTGGTGACCTGATGTATGGCGCCTACGATCTTGTCGGCTCGGCAGAGAATCCCGGACATATGTATGCACCGCGTTCATTGGGGTGGAATGTGGGTGTTCAGTATAATTTCAAGCCCAATCTGTTTGCAAGTGTTTCTGCAAGCCAGACGCGCTATTTGCCACGACACTCTGTTTCGCCTGATGAATATAAGTATGGCATGTTCGGGTGTGTGAATGTTTTCTGGAGTGTGTTGCCGCGTGTCACTTTTGTGGGTGAATTGGACTGGGGCATGCGCCGCAATTTTTCAGGACGACATGAAAGCGCCCGCCGCGCCAACCTTTCGGCCATGCTCACGTTCTGATGATCAGAATTCCGTAAGGAGGAAATTGTGTAAGCTTATGTGGTTTATTCCAGGATATTGTTTGATATTCCCTGGTATATCTTCCATTGTAACAACATATTTCGGAAAATTGTCTTTGATTTTATATAGATTTCCGAATTCTCGTTCAATTGTCTGAGATTCTGAAAGTTTATAAGATACTTGAAAATAATGGGTTTGATTACCCTTTTTAGCTATAAAGTCAATTTCTCCGACAGGAAGCACACCAACATAAAGTTCAAAATTTTGTATCAGCAGATGATTGCGAACAACATTTTCCATAACTTTTTCTATGCTTCCGAACATTTCAGGCATTTCACCGGCTATGTAGTTGCGTATGCCATGATCACAGAAATAATATTTTTCAATTTGTTCAAAGATACGTTTTCCATGTATGTCGTAGCGAGACAAGGGGTCTATTATTAAGGCGTTGGACGCTGCTTTTATGTATTTAGATACTATGTCATTGTTAACTTTTGTCCCTTGTGATTTCAGATATTTTACAATGCTGTTAACGGAAACCATTTGACCCGAATTATCTGCAAGAAATTGCATTAGATTTTCAAGGAACTTGATGTTTCGGATCTGTTCACGGGCAATAATGTCTTTAAGGACAATTGTATTATATACTCCTTGCAGATAAGCTTTTATTTCAGGTATTTCATCAAAATGATATTTGTTGAGTCCCGGCATGCCTCCAAACTCAAGAAACTTCAATAATGATTCATGATTATCGGTAATGTTATGGAATTTGAGAAATTCGTTGTAACTGAGGCTTCTTACCGGTATTTCAATATATCGACCTGAAAATTTGGTGGCTATTTCAGTAGAAAACATATATGCATTGCTTCCTGTTACGATTATTTGGCATCGATCCTCAGCATATAGGCTTCTTAATGCTGTTTCGTAATTTTCTATGTCTTGAATTTCGTCTATGAGTAGATAGTTATTTCCTCCGACGGGTAGATTCTCAGTTGCATATGCATATAAGTCTGCAGCTGTTTTAATGAAATTAAAGCTATCAAAATCTTTGTCGATAAAAAGGATATTAGGGTTTTGTATATTTTGTTTTAGCCAATTTGCAGTGGCTTTTAAAATAAAGCTTTTACCAACCCGGCGTTGTCCTACCAAAACTATAATCAAACCTCTATCAAGTTGTCGGATTATTTTATTTATATAAATCGGGCGTTCAATTATTTCCATAGTTTTGAAATTGATATGCCGCAAAGTTAACGTTTGTAACAGAAAGATTCAAATGAAAATGCCAAAAGTTTCGGGTATACCTTGAAACTTTTTGTGAAAACGCCAAAAGTTTCGGGTATATCTTGAAACTTTTCGTGAAAAAAGGGCGGAGTTTTGGCTATGTAAAGTGCGGTTATTGCTCAATAATCGCTGAAAAGGCGGGGCTTTATCACGAAGCCAACGCGGAGCACGGACTGGAATTTGTTATAGTCGAGCATATATTCGCCGTAGCCGTTGTAGTATTGCAGGAAGAGATATTGGTTGTCGCGCTTGAACAGACGGTAGCTGAACTCGATGATGGTGTTGTAGTTCATGGCCCAGCCGCGCCGCTTCACAAGTGTGATGCCTACACCCCAGCGGCGGTTCGGACTCATTACCTGCGTGCCTACCTGATAGATTCCCATATAGTCGAGCAAGTCCTTGTTGTTTTCGCCGTCGATAAAAGGAATCCAGAATTTGCCGTGGACAATGAAATTCGGGTCGATGAGAATGTTTGCACCCAGACTCACGCGATTCCACGAGCGGCTTTCAATGCCGTCGCGCCCGTTGCTTTCATGTTCGGCCTGCAGTGTGAGTTTGCCAATGAAACGGCCTTTCACGAACAGTGGTTTTGCCAGGCCGATACCGGGATTGAAGTTGAGGTCGCGCATGGGAAAGCTGCGTTCCATCACATTCCAGATAACCCGCTGTGTGTAGAAGAGATAGAGATAGGTGCCCCAGGGAAGAACACTTTTGGTGAGCCTTTGCGAAATTGAAAGCTGAAACTTTACGTTTGAGTTTTCGCGTGTGGGTCGCGGGCCGATAGATGTGCCGAAAATAAAATAGTTGTCCTTGTAGAGTCCGAACGAGGGGCGTCGGTCGAAAGCGCGTTTAACGCTGTCGGTATCAACTTCACCGCGATTATTGTCGATAATCTGGGCGTTAGCAAACTGCGCGAGCAGTGCTATCAGAACAGCTATTGTCGAAATTTTTTTCCACATACGTTGGCAAAGGTAGTAAAATTATTCCTATCTTTGCCCTATGATCCGCCTAATGCGCATATTTTTAGCTTTGCTATGCTTTATGATTTTCACACTTGTTCCTGTTTCCGCTTCGCAGCGTCAGTGGGAGGAGGTGACTAATCTGCCTAATCCGGCGGTTGATCATAATCCGGAGCCTGACGACATTTCGGTTTATACCTTCGACGGTTATGTGTACGTCACCTTGCGTCAGACAACTCCGATTAAACTGTTCACAATTCTCGGCCAGCTTATAGTTCAGCAGAATCTTAAGCCGGGAACATATCGTTTCCGTATTGCGAACCGTGGAATATATCTGTTGAAAACCGACACGTCGACACGTCGCATCACAATTTGATTGCGATTGCGATTGTGTATCCGGCCTGTTCAATGACCGTTACGTTGAATTTAAAGCCTGCTACAGCAATCAGGCCGTCGTGGGCGGGGATTTCCGTCAAGGGGAGCCCGGGGGCGAGAGCGGCTTTGTAAACGGCTTCCTTGATGGTCCATGCGCGCAGCAGGTCGGTAATATCGGTCCAGTCGCGTTCCATGAATTTGTGTGCGGTCCGCAAAAGTTGGGGGCGTGGGGCTTCGATGTCAATGCCAACGGCTTGGGCATCGCTCACGGCAAGGAGCACTTTTCCGGCTCCGTGACTAACGGAAATGCGTTTGCCGGTGCAGGTATTTTCTATTACGGGCGATCGGTCCGCACGGTGTGAATATATGGCATTGTCGCCGAAAAATTCACGCACCATGGCAAGAGTGGTTTCCCTCTCTTTTTCATGAAGTTCGTTTCTCTTTAAGTCAGAAGGAAGGTCGCGGCACAGGACCCGGGTTATGCCGTCGTCGAAAACAATTTTTGTCATTTAGCGGATATGGGTTGCTGAATGTCGGGCATCACCTTTACGCGCACCTTGGCAATGCGGTGGTTTTCGACACTTAAAATCAGGAACCGGCAGTAGGCGTAGACCAGCGGTTCTTTTTCTTTCGGGAAATCGCCCTTGATTGCCAGAAGCATTCCGGCCAGGGTCTCACAATCTTCCGAGACATCGCTGAACGCTTCTTCGTCAACCCCGGTTATGCGGAAGAAGTCACCGAGAAGTGTCTTGCCATCGAAAACGTAGGTGTTGTCGGGCAGACGCCGGTAGGTAACCTCCTCATCGTCGTACTCATCGTTTATATCACCAACAATTTCCTCGAGTACATCTTCAAGTGTTACAATTCCCTGCGTTCCGCCGAATTCATCGATTACTATAGCCATGTGAATGCGGCGTCGGCGGAAATCTTCGAGCAGATCGTCGATCATTCGCGATTCCGGCACGTAGTAAGGCTCGCGCAGAAGTTTGCGCCAGTCGAAGTCGGGTTTCGCAACACCGACATAGGGGAGGAGGTCGCGTGAATAAAGCACGCCCCTGATGTTGTCCTGAGTGTTTTCGTAGACCGGCAGGCGCGAGTAGCCGGAGTCAATGACAATATTCATTACCTCATCGAAGGTCGCATTAAGCGGAATGTCGGTTATGTCGACACGCGGAGTCATTATTTCCGATGCTGTTGTGTCGCCGAATTTCAGAATGCCTTCAAGCATTTCCTTGTCTTTCGATGCCTCGACACTGGTTATTTCCAGAGCCTGGCTCAGATCCTCGGTTGTTACATCGTCCTCGCGTTTGGCAACCACCCGGTTAACTATAACCGTGCTCTTTGCAAGCATGGCGGAGATGGGGAAGAACAGTTTAGAGAGGAATCTTACACCCGGAGCCGCAATCTTAACCCAACGCAGGTTGTTGGTGTTGGCCATCAGTTTCGGAAGAATTTCTCCGAACAGAAGAATCAGGAATGTGAGGATTACAGATTGGAGAATGAAACTCCACACCGGTGAGCCTATGCTTGCGAAAACATTTTCGAGGGCGTAGTTCAGCAACATGACAATGGTTACGTTGACCAGGTTGTTGCTTATCAGAATAGTTGCCAACAGACGTTCCGGTTTGTCAATCAGTTTCAGGGCATTTTCGCCGTTGTCATCATCCTCAAGTTCCTCCCGTTGCTGTGGTGTAAGGGAGAAATAGGCAATTTCGCTGCCTGAAACAAATGCTGAAACGCACAGCGCTATGAGCGCCAACACGATTGCTAAAATATTTCCCGGAGATAGGACGCCAAACACGTTGCAAATCACATTGCAAAGAGGACTTATGCCGCATAAAGTGGCCGGAAGAGGGTCGAAATCCAAAGTAAATAACAATTAGTTAAACATTTGCCGCCATATTCATTCGCGACATTTCGGCTGCAAAGATAATTAAACTTAACAGCTTGCGCAACTAAAACATGTGTAAAACGTAACCCACGCCCACATATATGCCCGGTTTTACACTTCCCGGGGCGACTGTTAATCCTATTCCGCAGCTCACAGCCCATCGTTTCGGTTTCACGTTGCGGGTAATTATTTTTTCGTTGCGGTATATTTCCATCGAATCGAGCCGGGCGTTGAATCCGCTTATCACGGCCCTGAAATTTCCAGTATGGTAGACCGTTGTGTCTATAGGAATCATAACATTTGCGGAATCAGTGCTTTGCAGGCTGTCGTTCCCGGCGAATTCCGGTTTGACAAGAGGCAGGCGGCGTGTAATGCGCGCTTCCCCCATGAGTGTGCGCAACGGCTTGGGTGAGGCTATCCGCACGGTGTCGACGAGCAGAATGGTGTCGGCCGGCGCTTCCGTAAGGCTCGACTTTGCCGCGTTTGAAGTTTTTCCCAGAAAAAATCCTGCGGCTGCGCAGAATGAACATAAAAACAGAACTGATAATTTCTTCATGCGGCAAAATTACCGCCTCCTTTGCCGCTGAACCATGCGAACCGCCCGCCCGCTATAAATAAGTATGTTTTGGTTTTTGGGGGAGGGATATTTTGGATGGTGAGGAAAAAATATTAATTTTGCGGAATAGCTGCCTTCGGGTATCCTTGAATTTAATAACCAAATTATATAAATATCAAACCAAAATGACAACAAATCAGAAACCGAACTACACATTACCGATTATTGTGATGTTCTTCCTGTTCGCGATGATTTCATTCGTGACAGGCTTCCAGAATCCGTTTGGCGTTATTCTTAAGAATTCGCTTGGTCTCAGCAACCTGCAGAGCCAGCTGGGTAATGCCGCAAACTTTATTGCCTATGCATTTATGGGAATACCGGCCGGTATCGTTCTCCAGAAGAAGGGTTATAAGTTCACTGCAATCACAGCGGTTGTGGTCGGTCTTGTAGGCGTTGCAATCATGTTCTTCTCGTCGACACTGAATCCCGAGGATCAAAGCCTGCTTTTCGGTGTTTACCTCACCGGTGCGTTTGTTGCCGGATTCTCAATGTGTTTGCTTAACACTGTAGTAAACCCGATGCTTAACACACTTGGTGGCGGTGGCAAGAAGGGCAATCAGCTTCTTCAGTTCGGTGGCGCCACCAATTCGCTTGCCGCAACAATTTGCCCGGTTCTGGTGGGTTACCTTATGGGTGACATAGCACAGACTTCGATGGTTAACGCACGTCCGGCTCTCTATGTGGCAATGGGCATTTTCTTTGTCGCTTTAATTGTGCTGTTCCTCAGCAAGCTCCCAGAGCCTATTCTTGAAGATATCAAGCGTAACGGTCCGAAGGCAAAGCAGCCGAGTCTTGGCGGCGCGCTTAAATTCAGTCATTATGTTGGAGGTGTTATCGCGATATTTCTTTATGTAGGTGTTGAGGTTGGTATTCCTAACTTTATAAATCTGTTTATGACCAGCTCGCCTGAACATGGCGGTTTGGGTGTGGATGCCGGTATGGTTGGCTCGCTTGTCGGTGCCTACTGGTTCCTGATGCTCATAGGCCGTCTGGTTGGCGGCGCCGTAGGTGGCAGCGTTTCAAGCCGCGGCATGCTTGCGTTTGTGAGCGGTCTGGCCCTTCTGTTGGTTTTAGGCGCTATCTTCCTTGATCCGGCGGTTACGGTTAATGTTCCGTTTGTTGGTGTCGAAGCTCCTATCAATGTTCTTCTGCTTATTCTTTGCGGTCTCTGCACATCGGTGATGTGGGGCGGCATATTCAACCTTGCTGTCGAGGGTCTCGGTAAGTATACGGCTGTTGCTTCCGGTTTCTTCATGGTGATGGTATGCGGTGGCGGTCTGCTTCCGCTTGCACAGGGTGTTGTTGCCGATGCAGCCGGCTATCTGGCTTCATATTGGGTGATATTCGCTGCTGTGGCATATATGCTTTACTATGCACTTGTAGGCTCACGTGTTAAGCACGTTGATGAAAGTGCGGCAGTTATCAAGGAAGAAGTTAAAGAGGGCGTTATGGAGGATTAATTTCCATAATATATAGTATAAAATTGCCGGGTCAGTCAATAACCGACCCGGCAATTTTATATTTTATGTTGTTGGGTTCAGCGGAGGAATTTTTTGAGTGATTCGGAATCAAGGCCGCGGCGCACTGCGTAGTCGCGGCTTTGTTCGTCGCTGAGTATGCCTACAGCAAAATATCGGGCTTCGGGTGCTGCGAATATTAATCCCATTACTGTGGCCGTGGGGCTTAGCGCTCCGTTTTCCGTAACTTTTATGCCGAGTTGATCATAATGCAGCGCGGTGTCAAGCAGGGCAACAAGCGACTGGTCGGGGAGGGAGGGGTAGCCGACGGCCGGACGTATTCCGGGGTTCCTTCGGTCGGGGCTGTAACCCCAAAGTTTTGTCGCTACCAAGCGGTTCAGGTATTCGGCGCCCGCTTCGACAAGCCGGTCGGCTAATGATTGCGCAAGGAGTGCCTGATAATTTGATTCGTTATGTTTCAGCGCATCAATTTCCGGGCCTGCCGTAACGGCAAATATGCCGATATGATCACCTTCGGGATTCAGGAAATCGGACAAGGCCAGCATCGGCGCTCCATCAAGTGCCAGATGTCGCAGAAGGGGTATTCGCAATGTTTCTGAATTCGGGAGGGTGATGAGGATATCGTCATCAGCGGTGGGTTTCGCCGGCAGCAGCAGAACGCGTGCGGAAAGGGTAAGATTCTGCCTCTCCATGCTGTCGAGCATAGCTGATGCGTCATTCCAAAGCTGTTCCGCTTCAATTTGATTTCCGGACGGATGAAGGCTCCATGCCGCCAGGAAGGCGCGTCGGTTTATAAACGGGCGCAGTTCGCCAACTGTGAGCGAGAGCGTGTGTTCGCCCGGCTCTGAAGGTGCGGGTGCCGGTGTTTCGACGGGTTTGGCGTTTCTGCGGCTTTCGCGCAACGATGCGAAAGCGGGAATGTTTTCAGAGTGTTGTTTTCTAAAGTCAGATTGTCGCTGTCTGATTTCCGATTCGGTTGTAAGACGGTGATCAGGAGATATGAGCTTTCTTGCTATTACAGGTAGCTCTGCCGCGTGGTGCGTATAGACAACGGGTCCATGCCGCAGGGGAGCTATTTTAACTGCAGTGTGTTCGGGGGAGGCAGCGGCGCCACCCACAAAAAGGGGGATTTCAAGACCCTGTCGCTCCATTTCCTGTGCCACGATAGCCATCTCCTGTAAGGAAGGTGTAATGAGTCCGCTCAATCCAATAAAGTCGACGTTAAGCTGTCGGGCTGTGCTGATGATTTTGTCGGCCGGCACCATGATTCCCAGGTCTGTGACCCTGAATCCGTTACATTCCATGATTATTGCAAGAATGTTTTTGCCGATGTCGTGCACGTCGCCTTTAACGGTGGCGAGGAGGATGTGCGGCCGCGACAGTGATGCTTCTGTTCGGGATCCGGATTCCATGTGCGGCTTTAGAATAGCCACGGATTTTTTCATGATTTCTGCACTTTTAACCACCTGCGGAAGAAACATTTTTCCCTCGGCAAAAAGTGATCCAACGATGTCGAGTCCTTTCATAAGCGGGCCTTCGATAACGGCGAGCGGGGAACCGAGCGAGTCGAGCGCCTTAAGCACAATATCTTCAAGATTTGTGTCAGCACCTGTCGTTACCCGTTCAATAAGTGATTCAACGGCTGCTTTCTCGGCCGGTTGGGTGCTTTGAACTTTTGGAGCCGAATTGTTAAATGATGCTGCCACTTCAAGCAGTCGGTCGGTAGCATCAGGCTTCCGGTTCAGTATGAGGTTGTCGATAGCTTCGGAAAGATCCGCGGGGATTGTTTCGGGATTAAGGCGTGAAGATGGATTTATTATAGCCATATCAAGACCTTCGGCGCGTGCAAGAAGCAGAAAACGTGCATGGATGGCTTCGCGCAGATAGCTGTTTCCGCGGAATGCGAATGACAGGTTGCTTACGCCTCCGCTAACTCGTGCGCCGGGCAGATTCTGTTTAATCCACCGAGTGGCGCGCAGAAAGTCGAGGGCATAGCTGTTGTGTTCGGCTATGCCTGTACCTATGGTCAGAATGTTGGGGTCGAAAATAATGTCGGCAGGGTTGAAGCCGAGTTTTTCAACCAGCAGTGAATAGGCTCGGCGGCACACCTCTTTTTTCCGTTCAAACGTGTCGGCCTGACCCATTTCATCGAATGCCATTATCACTGCCGCGGCGCCATATTTCTTAATTTCTGCGGCTTTTTGCAGAAATTTCGTTTCGCCATCCTTCAGGCTTATGGAATTTACAATGCTTTTTCCGGGGACGCATTTCAGTGCGGTCTGAACCACGTTCCAGTCCGATGAGTCAATCATTAGCGGAACGTTTGCGGTTTCAGGCATTCCAGCTATTGTTGCAAGCAGTTTTTTTATGGTTGCGGGAGCGTTGAGCATGGCGTCGTCGACGTTAATGTCGATAATATCGGCACCGTCGCGCACCTGCGCCGAGGCTATTTCTCCGGCCTGAAAGAAATCACCCTCTTTCACCAGCCTCAGGAACTTGCGGCTGCCGGCCACGTTGCATCGTTCACCAACGGCTATGAGCCGGTTGAGCGGAGGCAGAGCGCTAAGGCCGGAAAGGTGGAAATCTGTGGCGGGGGCAGGCACTTTGCGGGGTGAGTTGCGGCGGGCGGCCTCGGCAATCGCACGAATGTGTTCAGGCGTTGTTCCGCAGCAGCCGCCAACTATATTAAGAAGGCCGGAGCGCATCATTTTTTCCATGCATAAGGCCATGTGTCGCGGAGTTTCATCGTATTCTCCCATGGCATTCGGCAGCCCGGCATTCGGATAAGCTCCGGTGAAGAGGGGTAATTTGGCTATGCTGCGTATGTGCGGTTCCATTTTTTCAATGCCGAATCCGCAGTTAAGTGTGAAGGCTATGGGGTTAACATGGCTTACGGCTGTCAGTAAGGCTTCCGGTGACGAGCCTGAAAGGGTGCGCCCTGTTTCAGTGAGTGTGGCGGAGAATATCACCGGCACACGGCGAGCGGCGTTTTCAAATGCGTTCTGCACTGCAACAGCGGCTGCACGTGCGTTAAGTGAGTCGAAAATGGTTTCGATAAGCAGAAGATCCACTCCTTCGTCAACAAGGGCAGTCATCTGCACCGTGTAAGCATTTACGAGTGTGTCGAAACGTGAATCGGCCGAATCCGCTTCTGAAAGCTCCAGCATCAGGGAGCGGCTTGTGGGGCCTATGCTGCCGGCAATCCACACCTTGCGGTTGCCGCGTGCTTTGAGGGCTACCCTTACGGCCGCGCGGTTAATTTCATCGGCGCGATTCTGCAGATTATGGGTAGCCAGTGAAATTTCGTTTGCATTAAAGGAATTTGTTTCAATAATATCGGCTCCGGCATCAATGTACTTGCTATGAATGTTTTCAATTATGTCGGGGTGGGTAATGCACAGCAAATCGTTGCAGTCGGTTTTTATGCCGGCGCGTTGAATCATTGTGCCCATGGCACCGTCTATTACGACGATGCGCTGTTTCAGTGTTTCTTCCAAGCTGTTCATTGGCTGATTGTTACGATGTCCTCGCCTACTGATAAGGTTGCCTGAGCGCTGACTTTCAGCGGAATATTATGGTTCACATGGCCAATCGGTGCGCCGAATGCCACCGGGAAATTGAACGGTTCAATTATATGATGAATCATTTCCTCCATCGAAGCGTTGTCGGCATCGGGGGAATATTCAGTGAACTTCCCTACAATCAATCCTTTAAGACGCTCCATTACACCTGACAGACGAAGCTGGTACATTATGCGCTCGATTTTGTAGACCGGTTCCGAAACATCTTCCAGAAAAAGAATTGTGTCAGGTTTGATGATGTTGAACGGCGTGCCTATGAGATCGGCTATAACCGAAAGGTTGCCGCCAAGCAAGGTGCCGGTGGCTGAACCGGTGCGGTTCAGTTCATGTGGTTTAAATTCATAGTTAACGGGCTCGCCGCGGAGCATTTTGAACAATGCAATGGAATCATCGTCTTCGCCGTTGGTGTTTGACAGGTGTGAGGTCATGTGCCCGTGTATGCTTACAATTCCATGCTTCGACATCAGTGCGTGCAGTGCCGATATGTCGCTGAAACCGATTATCCATTTCGCGTTCTCACGAAGCGGCAGGCTGTCAAGCTTTTCAAGCAAATGTACCACTCCATATCCACCTCTTGAGCACATAATTGCCTTAATCTGAGGGTCGAGAATGGCTTTTTCAAGGTCGGAATAGCGTTCGTTGTCGGTGCCGGCATAAGTTCCGAATCGCGCGAATGCGTGGTCGCCAACTTGTGCGTCCCAACCGAGTTCCTGAAGAATTCTTACTGCGCCATGCACATATTGCGGTTTTATTATTCCGGCAGGGGAGCATATGGCTATTTTGTCGCCCGGATTAAGCGGGGCGGGTGTAATTGTTTCTGCCATGTCAGTTTACTTTTACTTTGATACTTTCGGCACGGAATATTTCGGCTATCTGTTCAAGTTCCTCTGCGCTTATTTTCTGAAGCGAACGGCACGGCGTGGGCCGGTCAATGGAATAGAGCATAACTTCGCGTGGGTTAATCTGTTTATATGCGCGAAGCAGCTGTTCCACTTCTTCGGGCGTGGTGTTGTCTATTCTCTTGCCGTTATATTCGCCGCGCAGCATCATGGTCTGAACAATGCATTGTCCGCTGAATCGCGCTATCTGCTCAATGAGTTTTTGGCTTGTAAGCGAGGGATTTTGCGGGCGGTCGATGATGTGCATGGTTTCCGTGATGGCGGAATCGAGTTTGAGTATGTTATTGTCGACGGTGTCGAGTGCCCGGCACACAGCTGCATCGTTGAGGCGTGTCGAGTTGCTCAGCACCGACACTTTTACGTCCGGAAACCATTTGTCGCGCAATTCAATTGTGTCGGCAATGATTCCCTCGAATTCGGGGTGGAGAGTGGGTTCGCCATTGCCTGAAAATGTTATTACGTCGAGGTTCTCACCTTTTGCGTGCATTTCGCTGAGTTTCTGTTCAAGCTGTGTTTTAACAGACTGACGCGAGGGAAAGCCGGTGGTTCCCGGTCCCTGGGCGTTGAATCCGGCTTCGCAGTAAAGACAATCGAACGAACAGATTTTGCCGTCGTCGGGAGTCAGGTTCACGCCAAGCGAAGTTCCCAATCGCCGTGAGTGAATCGGACCGAATATTGTGGAGTGGAAAAGGATTGTTTGCATGTTGATTTGTTTGTTGCAAATTTACAAAAAAAAGGAATAAGGGGAAAATTGATGGATGTAACATAAAAAAGTGTGTTTTGTGATTATTTTGTAATATAATCTTAAAAATTTTATTTTTCTGATATAGAGTGTGTTACTATATGTGTACACATAATTGCAACAATTTTAACACATTTTAATTGGTAAAACACTTGCAAAATTCAGAATTGCGTAAATTTGCATTGTCAATCAACAATGACAACACAAAAAACAAATGCACAAAAGGGCAGCGCGCCCATCAACATCACAAGCTATATTGCAACATTTAGATTGGTTTTTAAGATTGGTTTAATTAAGGGAAAAGCCGCCCCCGCCGCTAACGCGATGTCGGGGGCCGCTCTTTTTATACAAAAACAGTATTGATTATTTGGTGTTTAGGTTGTGTTTATGTAAATTTGCAGTGCAACTGAAAATTTACATAAAATCATAGGACTATGGAAGGATACATATATCGTACTATGTCGGAGGCTATAATAGCAGCATCCCATTATTTTCCGGTTATCACACTCACCGGACCCAGGCAGTCGGGTAAGTCTACATTGCTTCGACATTTATATTCGTCAATTCCATATGTTTCCATGGAGAATCCTGACATGCGTTATAGTGCAAAACATGACCCAATAGGATTTTTGTCATCTTATCATGATGGTGTAATAATTGACGAAGTGCAACATGTGCCTGAGCTATTGTCGTATATTCAGGGAATTGTTGATGAGCATCCTGACTATAGATTTTTTCTTTCGGAAAGTTCGCAGTTTTCACTACTTAAGGATGTTACGCAGAGTCTTGCCGGCCGTACGGCAGTATTTGAGTTGTTGCCGTTAAGTCTTAATGAGTTGGAATTAGGGGAACTGGTAGGTGATGATAGCGTTGATATGTTGCTTTATAAAGGATTTTATCCGGCTTTGTGGAGTGGGAAGAATTTGCCGGAGTTATTGTACCCGAACTATATAAAGACTTATCTTGAACGTGATGTCCGTGATTTGCTTTCTATAAAGAATTTGGACTTGTTTCAACGTTTTATCCGCCTATGTGCTGCAAGGATTGGTTCGGTTTTTAATGCATCAGAATTGTCGAACGAGTTGGGAGTGGCGGTAAACACCATTAATTCATGGCTTTCGGTGCTTCAGGCTTCTTACATAATTTATCTGCTACCCCCATTTTTTACAAACACACGCAAGCGTTTAACCAAAAGCCCTAAACTTTATTTTACGGATTGTGGACTGGCTGCATATCTGCTTGAAATAGATTCACCTAAAACTATGAATCTAGATAAAATGCGTGGGCATTTATTTGAGAATATGGTAATTATGAATTTTTTGAAGAATAGATTCAATAAAGGTGAAAATGGAGGTTTGTATTTTTATCGCGATTCAAACGGAAATGAAGTGGATTTGCTTATTAAAAAAGGCTCGAAATATCATTGCTATGAGATAAAATCATCATGTACTTTTCATGCAGATTTTGTAAAGGGGCTCAGAAATTTCCGTGTGAATTATCCGGATCTGTTTTATGATGGTTCTTTGATATATGCCGGAACGGATATGCCTGATTTTGATGGAATGCAAATAAAAAACTTTTTGAATATCAGCAAGTGATTTATGTAAATTTGCAGTGCAACTGAAAATTTACATAAACGGGTGATTGGAGAATTAGGGATAAGTGCGGTGGATTGACGGTTCAGTCGTTGCTACGGTATGCTTCGGGGATTGTCGAGGCGTTGCCGTCGCGTCCGGCATAGTAGTGTGGCGACATTTCCTGAAGTTGCAGTTCCATTGATTTTGCCCGTTCAGCTTCGTGGCGGTAACGTTCCTCAACCGACAATGAGTCGGTGCTCACAGCGGTCGAGTCGCTTAACACTGCGCTTATGAAGTTTTCGGTTTTGCGGAGCAATTGCGTCTGAGCCTTGACATGAAAACAGGAGACAAACACCTGGTGTGATAGGTGTCTGCCTCCTGTCATGTTAGAGTATATGCCGTTATTTAACGAATACTTTCGTAATCTTGTTGCCCTGGCGTTTCAGGTAAATGCCGGGAATGCGGTTGAGGGGGTTCACACGAACGCCCTGAAGGTTGAAATATTCAACCGGCGCATTGTCGTCATCAGTTGAAATGCCGAAGATTCCGGCAGCTTTAGCGGCGAAGGTTACATTGATGTTGAGGTCGTTTGTAAAATATCCGGGACGATAGCACAATGCATCGGAGTTGAACAAGGGCACAAACAGACGTTCGTTTTCGTCGATTATGTCGGTCGGCGAATAAGTGAACTGCTCGTCGTCCGCGCCGCTCATCGTGATGTTGTTTATTGCGAAGCCATCTTCAGGTATGAAGAATATGAACAAGGGATATTCTTGCGATGTAAAGGTTGAACCGTTTGTCCATATTGTACCTGCGGGCAATCCTGTGTCGGTCATTCCGCTGCACACTTTAACCTCGCCGTTGTCGTTGTGGTTAATTGTAACGGTATAGGTTTCAGCCGGTTGAATTTCGATGGTCATGTCGATGAAGCAAGCGCCGTCGGCATTTTTTTCACAAGGATTATAACTGCTCCAATTCATTGCATAGCGCAGGCGGTAGCGGCCCGGAGCCATGTCCTCGGGCAGAGTGAACGCCGGGAGGGAATAAATGCGGTTCGGGTGGCTGCCGCATCCCATGTCCACGGTTTCTCCGTTGCTGTTGACCGAAGGTTGCGCTCCGCCGGCTTTGTAGCCTGTGTGGGAAACCACATCAAGTTTCGGTGTGATGGAATTTGCGTCATAATCGAACTGTCCGTCCTGACCGAAGTCAATGAAAATATACTGCTGAATCCAGTTGTCCGCTCCTTCCGGTGTTACGTTGATGGTTGCTCCGGCAGTCGTTTTTAAAACAGATGCGGTTCTGTCGTAATAAAGATCAATGTTTTGAACGCGTTCAGTAGGTTCGGAGGCTGTGTTTCCGGCTACGGTTATGGAAGATGTGCCGTCGGAAACGGTTACAGACCTGACATGGCGTGAATTCTCGATATATGTTGTGCCCGACGGTGTGCAGTATTCGACAGTGGGGTTCGACTCCGGATCGATTAACTTGACCGGTATGTCGTAGGCAACGCCTTCATATATGTCGTAAGCGTTTGCTCCGCTAAGTTGTTTCCAGGCATTCTGATAAATTACACGGATGCGCGCTTTCTTGTTTTTAGCGTCGGAAGGTATTGAAACATTCTGGGCTATGTTCATCACCGTGGCATGGTTAGCAGGTGTGTTTGAATCTGTGAACGAGTTTCCGTATTTGGCAATTTGTGTGAATTCACCGTTTCCGTATGCATCGAGGAATATGTATGCCTGATTGTAGCGCAAATCCTGGCGGATAATCGACACATCACCGAGGTCGTTGGCAATGAGGTTGAGTGTGAATGTGCGGCCTCGTTCAACGGTGGGTGTCCAGTCTTCGAGAAGCGAATAAACATTGTCGGGTTTGGTGGAGGCATTGAAGTCAATGTTTTCGTAAGCGTTGCTGGTGTAGATTCGTTTTACGTATGCTTCACCGCCTGCATGCATGGTTCCGGTCGGGATTTCGTATTCAAATTCGCCATTGTCGGGTTTTACGACGGTTACCATAAAATCGTATACCCGGCCTGATTCAATCGGGCCGGCTGCTGCCGGAGTTGCGGTGTCGAACACTATGCGTGCGCGGAATAAGCCTGATGTTATGCCTTCAGGCACGGAAACGGACCATTGCAGGGGGTTGTTTTCCGATGGTGTTATTTTTTCCGTGTCGGAGAATTCATAGTCGCGGTCAAAGTCTATCCAAAGGGCTGCATTTGCATCGGAGGCGGTGTAGGAGGCAGCAAGAGGAACGGCTGGAGATGAGTGAGGAAGGGCGACGTACTGGCCTGAAATGAGGGTATAAAGGTTTTCAGGTGCCTGATTTGCCTCGAAGTTGATGTTTTCTCCGTCGCCCGTGGAAATGAGCGTGGTCATATAGTCGGCCGAGGCATTTCCTGAGGGAACGCTGTAGCCGGCTCCCTCGGTGAGAAGCGGAGTTATGCGCAGGCGGTTTGATCCGCTCGACGGAACATAGTATTTTGACATTACTGTCGGACCGCATGAGCCGTTGCCGAGTCCTTTCTGTGCGAGGTCGAAGTCGAGAATCACTTCTTCGCGCGGCACGAGTTCAAAGTCGTGGCTCACCTTTATGAAGTCTTCTTCGTTGTTGTGAAGGGCCGAGAAGTTCACCTGGCCTTCGGTTTCAATCTGCAGTCCGAAACCGTCGGGTGAGGTTATGCGCATGTAGCGCAGATTCTGACGGTAGCCCATTGTCTGGGGGCGGATAAACTGCTCGTGCATATCGTTGACCGTAGTTTGGTAGAGAGCGGCGTGAGAACCGGTTTTGCGGTCGGCGAAGTTTGACCAAGGACCCAGCGCGAAGTACTCAACATTTTCTATGCCCGGAATAAGCGACATGGTCAGGCCGATACGCTTGAGGTTGGTGGTGTTTGCGCCTGAATAGTTGGTTTGCAAATCAATAACGCCGTCGGAATAGATGGTGTAGGTTGTGGTATAGGTTACGGTTGAGGTTGCTGTGTAGGTTGTGGCGACTGTCACCGAACCGGCACCGTTTGCATTGCCAGAGCCATAGGAAACCGTGGGAGTTGTGTTGGAGAATGTGGGGTTAATCAGAGCGCTTGAACTCGGGATGCCGGAATAGGGTTCGTCGTTCTCAATCCAGCGGCTACCGTTGAAGTGTGGTCCATTCTCATTATAAATCATCTCGGTGCCGTTGTAGTTCATTGAAATCAGTTGACCTTTGGCATTGAATCCGATTGAGAAACCGGCGCCTTCTATATGAACCGGATTGGTTGAGGTTACGACAAGCGTACGGGCCATGTCGGTTTTGGCCGGAAGTGACGGACGCGAGGTGATGGAGAACTGCTGATAGGCGACTTCGTGACCGGCTTCGGCCCAGTCGGAACTTTCTTTTGTTACGAAACGTACGTTAAGCAGATATTCCGCATCGGCTGAGGTGGCGGTGGTGTAGGGAATCTGAAGTGTTCCTGTGCCTTCGGAGGCAACGTTGAAATCGGAAATCACACCTGATTCCACATCTTCGCCGTTGCGGCTTAAAGACCATTTTACGTTGAAGCCCGAAAGGTCAATGAAATCGTATGTATTGTTGACTGTAAGCGTTTTATTTACGGTGCTGAAATTCGACATTTTAATCCAGCGGTAAACATGCTTCACCTCCTGAAGCTTGCCGGTGGGCTTGCGGTCGGGGCCAACAATGCCGTTTGAACAGAAGTTGCCCTGATGAGGGCCTGAGAAATCATAGCCGGTGTAGTAGCCTTTCATGTTGCCTGCGGCAATTTCATTCGGATGATATATGGCCTGGTCAACCCAGTCCCAGATGCATCCGCCTATGGTGCGTTTGCTGGTTTCGATAATATCCCAGTATTCCTGGAGGTTGCCTATGGCCTGACCCATAGCGTGGGCATATTCGCACAGGAAGTGAGGGCGGGAGTCGCTGCGGTTGTCGTGCGAGGAGAGTGTCGCAAGCTGTGGATACATTTTGGATGTCATGTCTGTATGTTTCCATGTGTCTCCGTCGATGCCCTCATAGTGAATGATGCGCGGGTCAAGTGCGCGCACAGCGTTATAGCAGTTTTCGAAGTTGTCGTGGTCGCCGCACTCATTGCCGAGCGACCAGAAAATTACGCTGGGGTGGTTACGGTCGCGGAGCACCATGCGCTCTTCGCGGTCAACCATAGTTGGAATCCAGTCAGGATTGTTGCTGAGATCGACCATTGCGTGACATTCCACATCGGCCTCGTCCATTACGTAAATGCCGAAATGGTCGGCCATAGCATACATTTTCGGTTGTTTGGGATAGTGGCTTGTGCGGAGAGTGTTAATGTTATATTGTTTGAACATCTTCACATCAAGCAGCAGTGTTTCCATGTCGACGGCACGGCCATAAATAGGGTGGGTGTCGTGGTGGTTGGCGCCTTTGAAGAATACTTTCCTGCCGTTTATATGCACGAATTTGTTAACTACTTCAATGTGGCGGAAACCGTATTTTGTTGAGAATGCTTCGGTCTGGTTGCCGTTGGAATCTTCAAGCCATATCACAACGGTGTAGAGCGTGGGTATTTCCGATGACCAGAGGCTAAGATTTGACAGATTGGCAGAGAAGTTGAGCTTTTTTGAGTTGCCGGCAGCAAGTCCTGACACGGTTTGACCTGGGAAATCGTATTTTACGGCGCCGTTTGGGTCAAGGAGTTGAACGTGGGCGGTGACTGTACTGGCGGTATTTGAACGGTTGTCAATGTCGAGAGCCACATTGAGTGTGCCGGAGGTGTAGTTTGACGAAGAGTTAAGCTCGGAAGTGATGTAGTGATCGCGTACGAATGTTCTGGGCACTGCTGTGAGGGTTACATCGCGGTAAATACCGCTCATGCGGAACATGTCCTGATCCTCGAAGTAGGAACCATCGCACCAGCGGAACACCTGCACGGCGAGTGTGTTCTGCCCCTGGCGTGCAGCGGCTGTGATATCAAATTCGTGGTCGGTGTTGGCAGCCTGTGTATAGCCGATGAACTGACCGTTAACCCATACGTAGGCAGCTGAATAGATGCCTTCGAAGTTGAGCAGAAGCTGATGGCCGTTCCACGATGCCGGAACATCGAATTTTGTAACGTAGGAACCAACCGGATTCACGCCATAGTCAGAGTAGTTGGGATGACGCTGTATGTAAGGGGGATTTTTTGCGAACGGATAATTTACGTTGACATAAAGAGGTTGGTCATAGCCTTTCATTTCCCAGTTCGAAGGCACGCTTATCTTGTCCCAACCCGACACGTCGAATCCCTCCTGATAGAAATCGGTGGGGCGTTTTGACGGTTCGTCGACGAAATGGAAACTCCATTCGCCGTTGAGCAATTTTACACGTGAAGAGTTGGTCGCTACCCAGGGAGTTGCGAAGAACGATACGTCAGACTTCATTTCCGAGGTCGTTGCATAAGGTGTCTGTGTTGCGTGGGCAACTTCTTTATTTACGGCGAATACAGATTGATCTTCCCAATAGTCGCCCCATGTTGTCTGAGCGGCGAATGAGTTTACCGATGCGATAAAACCCAAAGCCACCAATGACTTGGTTAAATAAGATGGCATAGAGTAAGGTTTTGAATATGATTGGTTTATAATTAAAATTCGTGGTCAGTGTCTTGTTCAGAAAATGTCGGGCTCGGTGTTTTTTCATGATGCGGAACCCCTTAATGACAAGAACAGATTACATTACTACTTGCAAACATACAAATTTATTTCAGTATAACCTAATGTTTTAGCTGCTAATATAAAAAAGCGGACAATTTTTTGCGGCTTTTGTAGGTATTGATTGTTAACAGTTTAAGAATCAACATCAATGAAAAATACAAGCAACCTGAAAAGAGTATTTAACCTGTTTAAACGTTTCAGAACTAATTCCAATCTTTCAAATATTGGAATCGGTTGTATCGCTTTATTATCTATTTAAGTGCCAATTTGCATCGCAGCACAATTTCTAAGCAGATAAAACACATAGATTTTATATATAGACGATATCTACTTACTTCGAATAGGGCTGTGCCAAAATAGGCACAGCCTCTTTTCGTTATAACTTGCTGAAAAATATAAGACAAATCCTCGACTCTTCCAAGTCGGGGCTTTGTTATCAAGATGTGTCAATTGATTAGTCATTTCGTCAACTGATTCTAAATATATCCAAGATGTGGATTCTTTTCATGATTTCATTTTCGGTTGCCGTGATGCTATTTATCATGTGGGTACAAAGATAAAGACTTATAGCTAATATGGCGTCAGATAGCCGTTTAAATGGATGAAATGGATACTAATTCCTCCTCAACCGGCCGAGGATGTGTTGTGGTTAGAAACGTCCTTTTTTGCACAATGTCGTAATTCCGGTCAAAGGCAAGCTAATTATTCTTATTTTTTCTGCAACAATATCATAGAACCTTATTTTCATGGTGCGATTTGCTTTCATTGCCTGAAGTAGAATATTGTCTTCATCACTGATGATAAAAGAAAAATAAAGTTTGCTTTTCTCAAAATTTGAAATCGAAACGTATAGATTAAATTCTTCGGGTGAATTGCCTATAAAATTAATGTCGAGGTCACTGTTATAACTGATCCAACCGTTATGGTCCATATCTGCATTCCACCATAGATCAAAATTGTCGGTATGGGTCCAGTAGAATTGTACTTCTAAGTGATCGTTAATGTATCTGACAAAACCTATAGGATTCTTTGTAACATAAATCAATTGTGGAATCTTAATTTCTGTATATTCATCTTCAGCGTATTTCAGTTTCCATTGTGCGGAAGACGACGAGGAAATAAACAATAAAGCAATGACTATAAGCAGAAATTTTTTCGTTTTCATCATGTAAATGCGATTTGTTGCAAAGATAGTATATTTCTCTTTGATTTAGGTTTGACGGATCAAGATTTTGAAAAATTTGGAGATCATCTGTTGCCTATGGTTTTTTGTGGTGTATTAAATGGGATGTAGTCGTGGATCTGCTAATGTTAGATAATATTTAAGAAAAACGAAAATAGATTTATTTGATAGTGTTTTTAAGGGTTTTGACAATAAAAAACCACCCCAAAACTGGAGTGGTTTAAGTTGTAATAAGTTGGGTGCTAAATTAATAGCTGTAAGTTTTTATCTTAGTATTGCGGTCGGTCATTTTGCCTTGGGCACCGCATACCTGACAGGCTTTCACCTCGCTTTGCTCACCAAAGCCGTCAGACATCTGCTAAATGCCGACTCGCGATATTGAAGCTGCAAGCTTCAATATTCGTCCTCGTTGAAGAGGAAGTCTTCTTTGGAGGGGTAGTCGGGCCAGATGTCTTCGATGGTTTCGTAGGTGTCGCCTTCGTCTTCCATCTCCTGAAGGTTTTCGATTACTTCGAGGGGTGCGCCTGAGCGCATTGCATAGTCTATAAGCTCGTCTTTGGTTGCGGGCCAGGGGGCGTCTTCAAGTTTAGATGCTAATTCAAGTGTCCAATACATAGTGGTTATAGGATTTTGTGTTGTTTTGTTTTAGTTAGGAAGCGCAAAAGTAGGAAAATTATGGTAATCTGCAATTTTTTTGCCAGATAATTTCGGGTTGTCCGGCGCGGAAATTTATGAAGCGTGCTGCGGCGAAAAGGAAATCGCTCAATCTGTTCAGAAAAGTGAGGCATTCGTGAGCCAGTTCGGTTTGCCGGGCCAGGGCGACGGCAAGGCGTTCGGCACGCCGGCATATGGTGCGGGCAACATGTGCGGTTGATGCTGCGGTGGTGCCTCCGGGCAGAATGAAGCAGTTGAGCGGAGGCACGGCTTCGGTGAGCAGGTCGATGTGGTTTTCGAGTGCGGCAATGTCTTCGCTGTCAACTCCGGGGGCGGGCGGTGGAGCGTAGTAGGTCCAGTGCGCGGGGTCGGTGGCGAGATATGCGCCCATGTCGAACAGTTTGTTCTGGATGGCGTGCAGAAGTGTTTGCATGGGCTTGTCATCGAGCATCGATGCCAGCAGTCCGATGGCTGAATTCAGTTCGTCGATGGTTCCGTAGGTTTCAATGCGCGGGTTGTTTTTTTCAACACGGTTTCCCGAAACAAGTTGCGTTGTGCCGGTGTCGCCGCCTCGGGTGTATAGTTTGCTTTTCTTTGTCATTATTTTGCAGTTAGTGTGGTGCAAATTTATAAAAAGTTCATAAAAAGCGGTGTGAACAGCGGGTTAAAGTTCGGGTCGGCGCAACTTTTGATTGGTGCGGTTGTTTTGTGATGTGTAAGGGGTGGGCGGAGTGAAATATTTAAAAATGTTTAATATGGAATTTTTTCCATATTTTTGATATGCCTTAGCAAAAAAAGTGATTAACTTTGCAAATGAAAGTTCAATATTTGTACATTAACCATTTTATATCAAGTTATATTACACAATGAGCACAATTGATTTATCTCAGTATGGCATCACCGGCGCCAAGGTGATCCACAACCCGAGCTGGGACCAGCTTTTCATTGACGAAACCAACCCTTCTCTTGAAGGCTACGAGAAAGGTCAGCAGACCGAGCTCGGCGCTGTAAACGTGATGACCGGCATATATACCGGCCGTTCACCCAAAGACAAATTCTTTGTGATGGACGACACGTCGAAGGACACAATCTGGTGGACCAGCGAGGAATATAAGAACGACAACAAACCTATCACTCCCAAAACATGGGACGCATTGAAGTCAATAGCCGACAAGGAACTCAGCGACAAGACCCTCTATGTTGTCGACGCTTTCTGCGGAACTAACCCCGACACCCGTCTGGCTGTCCGTTTCGTTATGGAAGTTGCATGGCA
>CAZMAO010000002.1:0-140652 GCA_964564465.1 uncultured Bacteroides sp. | reverse complement strand
AGGGGTCGGGGCCGCCGGCTTTTACGGCTATAGTGATTTCTTTGCCTATGCGGGTGAATGTGCGCGACATATTGCCCCAGCGTTTCAATTTTCTTGCTTTGCGATATTCAAATGCTCTTCCCATATCGGTGAGTTATGATTATAAAGTTTTAATTTTTGATTGTTAGCGGAGTTCCGCGCCTGTTTTTTTCTGAAGATTTGTGATTATTTTGTTCATCACCGCATCGATCTGTTTGTCGTTGAGCGTTTTTTCTGCGTCCTGAAGTGTGAGGGCAATGGCATAGCTCTTTTTGCCTTGCGGCAGATTTTTGCCTTCATACACGTCGAACAGTTCGATTCCGGTGAGGAGTTTGCGTTCACTTTCCCTAACGCATGCTTCAATCTGCTGCATGGTTACGGCGTTGTCAATAAGCAGCGCGAGGTCGCGGCGCACCGGATGTGTCTTGGCCAAGGGAGTGTAGCTGACCTTCTTTTTAAGAGCAAGGTCGACAAGTGCGTCCCAGTTGAGTTCGGCATAGAACACCTCCTGTTTAATTTCAAATGTTTTCAGTTGCGATTTGCTTACGATGCCCATTTCGCCGAGTTTCTTACCGGAACGCGATGAAATGAGGAGTGATGCGGCAAAGATGCTGCTGCTGCCTTTTTCGAGCTTGATTTCGTTTGTGTTAATGCCGAGGCGGGCGAATATGTTGGCTACGGCCGCTTTCAGATCGTAGAACGAGGCTTTTTCATCGGGACGTGCCCAGTTGCCGGGACGCACGTTTCCGGTGAGCCAAAGGGCCAGATGACTCTTTTCGCTGAATGGGGCGAGAGGGCGCTCAGCTGTAGATTCGGTTCCCGGTTTCTGTTCATATACGTTGCCGAACTCATAGAACATCAGGTTGTCGAGGCGACGGTTGATGTTATGGGCCAATGACTCGAGGCCGCCGTAGAGAAGCGTGCGGCGCATCAGGCAGAGCTCGTTGCTGAGTGGGTTCAGGAGCCTGACACATGTGTCGATAGGATATTCGCTGTTGTCGGTGTAGTAAGCTTCGGCAGTGAGGGAGTTGTTGAGAATTTCATTGAATCCTACCGAAGTGAGCTGCTCGCTTATGAGTTTACGCAAGCGGCATGACATGTCGGTGGGAGTGAGATAACTTAATGACGAATGGACGGTTGAACTGATTTCCACGTTGTTGTAGCCGTAGATGCGAAGCACATCCTCAACCACATCGCATGGGCGGGTAACGTCGACACGATAGGTCGGAATGGATAGTTCAACATGTTTGCTGTCAATGTTGAGCACATCCATTTCCAATGAGCGGGCAATGGATGTGATCGTATCGTTATCTATGTCTTTGCCGATGAGTGAACGTGTGTAGTCGAAATTAAGGTCGACCACGGCAGGCTCTATTTTTTCCGGATATATGTCGACCGGTTCGCCGCAGATTTCACCGCCACAGATTTCCTGAATCAGAATGGCTGCGAGTTTTGCTGCATAGAGTGTTATGTTGGGGTCGGTGCCACGTTCGTAACGGAACGAAGCATCGGTCTGCAAACCCTGCCGGCGGGCGGTTTTTCTGACCCATGTGGGGTTGAAGTAGGCGGATTCGATGAACACATCGGTTGTCTGCTCCGTAACGCCGCTTTCCAGACCGCCGAACACGCCTGCAATGCACATGGGCTTTTCTGCCGAGCATATCATCAGGTCGTTTGCTGTGAGAGTGTGTTCCTGCCCGTCGAGAGTAACGAATTTTGTACCTTCTGGACATGTTTTAACCACAACCTTGCCTCCGTCAATCTTGTTGAGGTCGAAGCAGTGCAGCGGTTGTCCGAAGCCATGGAGAATGAAATTCGTGATGTCGACAACTGAATTGATGGGACGCTGACCTATGGCCGTCAGACAATCCTGCAGCCATTTGGGACTTTCTCCCACTTTTATGTTGCGGATGGTTATGCCGGTGTAGCGGGGACAGGCGGAGTAATTGTCAACCTCAATCGTTATGGCGCCATCGGGGCGGTCGACCTTGAATGTGTCAACCGAAGGCTTTACGGCTTTGTGCGGCTCGGCATGCCGGGCAGACCATGCAGCGAGGTCGCGGGCCACGCCATAGTGCGAGGCGGCATCGATGCGGTTGGGGGTGAGGTCAACTTCAAGGCAGTAATCGCTTGTGAGGCCGAAAAATTCGGCAGCCGGAGTGCCCGGTTTCACCTCACGGTCAATAACAATGATTCCGTCGTGGCTTGTTCCCACTCCAATTTCATCTTCGGCGCAAATCATGCCGAAGCTTTCAACGCCACGTATTTTTGAC
This sequence comes from uncultured Bacteroides sp., assembly GCA_964564465.1. Lineage (GTDB taxonomy): Bacteria > Bacteroidota > Bacteroidia > Bacteroidales > Muribaculaceae > Paramuribaculum. The sequence goes on along the minus strand of CAZMAO010000002.1, from coordinate 138,361 downwards.
TTTTTGATTTTGAACTCATTGTCGCCATCGTAGAGAGTGGTGCCGACGGTTGCCACAACAACAGTCTGTCCGGCGGCTACATTGGGCGCGCCGCAAACAATTTGAGTCGGCTGTCCGTCACCGAGGTCAACGGTGGTTATGTGCAGGTGGTCGCTGTCGGGGTGCTCGACACAGGTAAGGACTTTGCCGATCACCAGTCCGCGCAGACCTCCGCGTATGCTTTCCACTTCCTCCACGCTGCCGGTTTCCAGTCCTATAGAGGTCAGAGCTTCGGCGAGTTTTTGAGGAGTGAGTTCAAGATCGATGTATTTTTTAAGCCAATTATACGATATGTTCATTGCAGTGATTTGTTTGAATGCGCAAAGTTACAAATAACATCCCTATTCTCAAAATCGGGATTTTTCAGCGCACTACCACTCTGCGGCTGAAGTCGTTAGACACAACCACGTAAAGACCTTTCTGAAGTTTCAGATGTGTTTCGCCTGCATTGACAACCGCGTGGAACATCTCCATGCCTTCCATGTTGTAGACAGCAACGTCGCGTGCTTCATCGCCGCTTTCAATAACCAGCACGCCATCGTGGCAGAAAGCATCCCAGTTATGGTATTCGGGGCGATCGAGGGCGGCCACTGTCTTGAAGTTTGAAATGGAAACGTTGTCGAGGAGGGCGCGTCCGCCGGCAGTAATCGAGAATTTCAGGCGCACATAGCCCGGTTCGTTGAGCATGTAGCTGAAGGTCTGGAAATGCGGTTCGCTTGCCTGACTCTGTTCAAGTGTGAATGTCGAGGCTGTTTCCCATGTGTCGCCACCATCGAGCGAGTACTCGAGTTTTAGCGTGGGAGTCGCGTCTGTTCCCCATTTTGCAGCTTCGAAAGTAACTGTTCCTGCTCCACCAGACTTATCTTCGTTCATGTAAATTTCGCGTGTGCCGGATTTGCTGAATCGAATAACATATGTGCCGTTCATCTGCAAGTCCTGAATGTCGGCGCCGATTCCTGTTCCGGAGCCTTTCCATGAGCATGCTGTTCCGGTGAATGTAGTGAGGTTGTAAGGTGTGTTCTTTTTCTGCACTTCGGACGAAACATTGAATGTTTCAATAAATTCGGGTGTTTCCTCCTCTTGCGAAATTGTTCCGATAGCTTCGGCGTTGTCGTTTTCATAACCGTCGGAAGTGATGGTTATGGAAGTTCCGTAGGTTCCCGGGTCGTTGCCGAGCATGCGCATGTAAATGCGGTCGTCGTCGGTGCTGATTGTAAGGTTCTGCTTCCAGTTGGTCTTGTCGAGAGAAATCTGGAAAGGAGCGTTTACGGCTATGTTAATGTCGCCGGAAATGTTTTCAATGTCGAGCAGCAGTTCGGCAATTTCGCTCGGCTGACCTACGAGGGCGCTGAATTTGAGTTCGCCGTCGTAAAGAACCAAAACGTTAGGAATGAGGTCGGCTGTTGTAACGGTTTTTGAGTCGCTTTTAAGTGTGCCGCTGCTGAGTGAGAATGTGTAGGTTGTAAGCGGGTCGAGGCCTGTGACGGTGTATTTTTCTGCGGCCGCGTTTACCTGTTTCGGATATCCGGTTATTGAGCTGGTTCCCTGCAGGACGTTCAATGTGTAGTATGTCGCATCGTTAAGATAAACCCATTTCACGGTAAATTCGTCGGAGCTTACATCCTGGGCGTCGTAGAGCGGGAGACCGTTTTCAACGGCACAGACAATGTCGAAGGTCTCATCGATGTCATCGCCGCAAACAATGTTCAGTTCGCCTTCGGCATCGCCGGGGGTGGAAGATGTAAGGCTTACGGTAACGTCAGTGCCTGCATTTGCCTGAGCGGGAGTGAGAGTGGAGGGTGAAACCGTGAAGCCGGCTCCGGATGTGTAAAGATAAACGTTCTGGCTAATGTTTGATCCTTTTACTGTAACCTGCATGCTGCGTTTGACATTCACTGCCGCGTAGCCGAGGTTTATGGTTGATGCTTTTGCGGGTTGAGTAAGTTTCGGAGTGGATGTGTTTGTGGAATGCCACGCAACGTTTTTTTTGTCACCCCAGATGTGTTCGGCCAGTTCGGGATGGTCGATGAACGGGTTGCGGTTTTTCTGCTTTGCATAGACGGCGTCGTTGCGCTTGATTTCTTTTTCGCTGACTTCGTCCTGACGTGTCCATTTCATGAGCAGATTCACAGCCCAGGTGGTGAAAGCGGGATAGCTGTTGTTTGCGAGCATGTCGCTTTTCCAGTTCGCTATTTTATTGTTATAGCATGCAGCCATGTAAAAGTAGCTTCGTGCGAAGTCACCTTTGTATTGGTCGTCAGGTTCGAATACTTTTCCGGTGTATCCGCTGAATGTGCACGTTCCAAGTTTTCCGAGTGCCTGGACGCTGCCGTTTGAGGCCAGACGTGTTCCGTTGGCACATTCACCGAAGGGATAGTTGCTTCGCTGTCCGTTTACTTTTCCATCGGTGGGATAGATGTGGAAGGCATCGCTGTACATGGGCGATGCGTCGTTGAACCAGCTTTTGGGCATGGAGTGCTCGCGGTTGTAGCAATCGCCTACCAGTTTGTAGTTTCCGCATGTTTCGCCGAAATTCCAGCGTTTTGTCGAGTACATGTCCCAGATTTTACCGTTTTCATCCACGTCGGAGGTCTGGTAGAGGTCGAGAAGACCGGCGTAGCTTACTGTGGTGTGTGATCCGATTGTCTGATAAAGGGCTGTGAGCAATGCCTGTCCGCATTTTCCTTCGCAAGAATCATAGTAGCCGTTGGGGATTTCGCCTTGTGCATTCAGTCCGAATAAAACTGCGCCCGAAAGCAAAAATTTCTTTATGAAATTCATAGTCTTGATTTGGTTTATATAAAATTTTCGCAAAGATACTTATTGATTATCATACGCTAAAATTTTTTAACTAAATTTTATCCAATCATTGAAAATAATGAAAGGAGGGTTGATGTTTGGTTTGCTGTGTCGGTTAATTTGACTAAATTTGCACTATGCAAACAGAATGTCGTCCGAAATTATATCTGCTTCCGGTGCCGCTCGCTGATGTGGCTCCGGCATTGGTTATGCCGATGCGCAACATAGAGGTGGCGCGTTCCGTGAAGCATTTCATTGTGGAGAATCTTCGTTCGGCACGTCGGTTCCTTAAACGTTGCGATCCGACGATCGATATTGATTCGCTGCGGTTTGTGGAGCTGAATGAACACACACCGGCCGATGATGTCCCGGCAATGCTCGAGCCTATGGCGGATGGAGAGGATATGGCGGTGGTGTCGGAGGCGGGATGTCCTGCTGTCGCCGATCCGGGGGCGCTGGCTGTGGCCGAGGCGCACCGGAGGGGGTACGATGTGGTGCCTTTAGTGGGGCCATCGTCGATATTGTTATCGATTATGGCCTCCGGTTTTAACGGTCAGACATGGGCTTTTAACGGTTATCTGCCGGTTGATACGCAGAAGCGCCAGGCCAAGCTGAAGGAGATGGCGAGGCGCATTGCAACGGAGCGTCAGACACAGATTTTTATTGAAACACCTTATCGAAACAACCGTTTGATTGAAACTCTTTGCCGGCAGTTGCCAAAAAATATGCTTTTGTGTGTGGCGTGTGATATAACCGGTGAAAATGAGTCGATCATAACCCGTTCAATTGCCGATTGGAGCCGTGCGGGCTACAATTATGACAAGAAACCGGCAATTTTTCTGTTATATTCCTGATGTCTCGGAGGAAAAAAACATATAATCATCCTTTGCAGGGGTCGCTTTTTAACGATCCATTCAGTGATTTGCCTACGTTTGAGCCAATAGCTGATTTTGCGCTTCATTTCAATGAAAAGGCGGAGCGAAATGCAGGACCCGGTGATAAGCCGGATATCGATTGTTGCAGGGACGAGGATGTGCCGGATGTTCCGTCGCTGTTGCTGTTGAGTTTCGGTTCGGGGTCGTCGGGCAATTGCACGTATGTGGGCACTCGGCGGGAAGGGGTGCTTGTCGATGCCGGGGTCGATGCTGACACCGTAAGGCAAGGATTGATTGACAATGGGTTAAGTATTAAGAATGTAAAAGGGATAATTCTGACGCACGACCATTCCGATCATGTGCGGTTTGCATATACGATTGTGCGCAAGAATCCGCAGATGGGAATTTATTGCACGCCGAAAGCTCTTGGCGGGCTGCTGCGCAGACATTCCATTTCACGGCGAATAAAGGATTATCATCATCCGGTTTTCAAAGAGTTTCCATTCGATGTGGCCGGCTTGAGGATCACACCGTTCGACACTCCGCACGACGGCACTGACAATTGCGGTTTCTTTATACAGGCCGGAGATATAAATTTCTGTGTGGCAACCGATTTAGGCTGCATAACTCCGAGAGTGGAATATTATATGCGACAGGCCCGGTATGTTATGCTTGAGTCAAATTATGATCCGGAAATGCTTCGCACGGGTCCGTATCCCATGCATCTGAAAGCCAGGATTCAATTTGATAACGGACATCTATCAAATTCGCAATGCGGAAGTTTTTTGGCGTCGTTGGCTGCCGGTGGCATGAAAATAGCGTTTCTTTGTCATTTGAGTCAGGATAATAACACGCCTGAGCTGGCGCTTTCAACAGTGCGTGCGCATCTTTCAGAAGCCGGTTTTGCGGAGGTTGGCTCGGCTACGGGGGCTGGTGATGATCTTCAGAAGCCGGTTCATGTGGTTACGCTTCCGCGCTTTGATGTGTCTCCGCTTTATGTGATGCGGTGAGAAAACAGACCGGATGGTTCTGTTGTTGTTATTAATGCACAGGTATTAAAATTAATAAAATGACACAGGACAAACAATACAAGGTTCTTCTGATTAACGGCAGCCCGCATGTAAACGGATGCGTGGCCAGGGCTTTTACGGAGATTGAGAACATGCTTCACGAATGCGGAATAGTGACGGAACGTATAAACGTGGCCAACAAGGATGTGCGCGGTTGCATTGCATGTAACTACTGCGCAACTCACGGAAAGTGCGTTTTTAACGATATTGTCAATGAAACAGCTCCGAAGTTTGCTGAGGCTGACGGCCTGATAGTCGGAACTCCCACTTATTATGCCGGAAGTAACGGTCAGTTGCTGGCGTTTCTCGACAGGCTGTTCTACAGTTCATCGCAGACGGTTGATAAGGCTATGAAAGTGGGTGCGGCAGTTGTGTCATCGCGCCGTGCCGGAAGCACTTCGGCTTTCGATGAGATAAACAAGTACTTCACAATCGCTTCGATGCCGGTTGTTTCGTCAACATATTGGAATGAGGTGCACGGATTCACCAGCGAGGATGTGGAGGCTGATCTTGAAGGCTTGCAGACTATGCGTAATCTGGCGCGCAACATGGCTTTTCTTATCAAGGCTATCGGTGCGCGGAAAAATGTCGAGGGTGTGCCGAAGCAGGAACGGGAAGTCTGGACAAGTTTCAGAACTGAGTGACTTGTGTGCCGGAAGGTCGTTGAGGCTTTCTGCGGGAGTTGTGTATGTGGGCTGTTTTTTGTAATTTTGTAAATTATGGCTAAAAATACACATAACTCTATTATTATAAAAGGAGCGCGCGTCAACAACCTGAAGAATGTTGATGTGGAGATTCCCCGCAATAAGCTTGTTGTTGTCACCGGGCTGTCAGGCTCGGGAAAATCGTCGCTTGCTTTCGACACGCTTTATGCCGAGGGACAGCGGCGCTATGTAGAGAGTCTTAGCGCTTACGCACGTCAGTTTCTGGGAAAAATGTCGAAGCCGGAGGTCGATTTCATAAAAGGGTTGCCGCCGGCAATAGCCATCGAGCAGAAAGTAAATACCCGTAATCCCCGCTCAACGGTGGGTACGGCAACTGAAATATATGATTATCTGCGTCTTCTGTTCGGCAGGATAGGTGTGACTTATTCGCCGGTTTCGGGGAATGAGGTGAAGAAGCATTCGGTTGATGACATAGTTGAATTTGTGGAGTCGCTTCCGTTGGGTACGCGTGTGGCGGTTTCCGCTCCGATAATTGTTCCTGACGGCCGAAGTGTGGAAACCCATCTCGATACGCTTTTGAAAGGGGGATATTCGCGCATGTTAAGTTCCGACGGCCGGTTTATTGAAATTGCCGATTGCGCGGTTGATGAGCCTTTGCCGCAGCTTTTGATTGACAGAATGAGTGTGAGCGAAGAAGCGGATGAGCGTTCGAGGCTTGCCGACTCGGTTGAAACGGCTCTTTATGAGGGGCATGGCGCGGTGACGGTTGCATGGTGGGATGATGCCGGTATGCACACCCGGGAATTCTCGACCCGTTTTGAGGCTGACGGAATGACTTTTACCGAACCTTCGGAACTGATGTTCAATTTCAACAATCCATATGGAGCGTGTCCGCGCTGCGAGGGCTTCGGGCAGACACTCGGCATAGATGAGCGACTTGTGGTTCCGGACCCGTCGCGGTCGGTGTGGGATGATGCTGTGGTTTGCTGGCGCGGTGAGAAGATGAGCGAGTGGAAGCATCATCTTGCGGCGGTGGCGGCCGGTGCGGATTTTCCGATTCATCGTCCGTATGCTGATCTGACGCAGAAACAGAAGGATTTTCTCTGGCATGGCGGAGCCGGTTTTCCCGGAATAGACGGTTTTTTCGATTGGGTTGAGGGTCAGCGCCACAAAATTCAATATCGCGTGATGATGGCGCGTTATCGTGGAAAGACCACCTGTCCGGTGTGTCATGGCTCGCGTCTGCGTGCCGATGCATCGTATGTCAAGGTTGCCGGCTATACGATAGGTGATATGGTGAAAATGCCGGTCGCCGATCTGCTTGAGTGGTTCGATGGGATAGACCTTACGGATGAGCAGCAGGCTATTGCCGCACGTGTGCTTACGGAGATACGGAACCGATTGTCGTTTCTGGTGAATGTGGGACTCGGATATCTTACGCTCGACCGCTTGTCGTCGACGTTGTCGGGTGGCGAAAGTCAGCGAATCAACCTGGCAACATCGCTTGGCTCGAGCCTTGTGGGGTCGTTGTATATTCTTGATGAGCCGAGCATCGGTCTGCATTCGCGCGACACGGAGCGTCTGGTCAATGTGCTCCGTCACCTGCAGCAGATAGGTAACACCGTTGTGGTTGTGGAGCATGACGAGGATATAATAAGGTCGGCAGACTGGTTGATAGATGTCGGACCTCTTGCCGGACGTCTCGGGGGCGAGATTATATATCAGGGACCGGCCGATGGAATCGGGACGGCAAAAGATTCGCTTACGGCGGCTTATCTTGAGGGTAAGGAATTGATTCCTGTTCCGACGCAGCGCAGGAAGTGGCGCGATTACATAGAAGTTTGCGGGGCACGTGAACATAATCTGAAAAATGTTGATGTGTGTTTCCCTCTGCAGGCCATGACGGTGGTTACCGGAGTTAGCGGCTCGGGAAAATCGACATTGGTGCGTGATGTGCTTTATCGCGCGCTTGAGCGTCATTTCGGCGAGGCGGGCGATGCGCCGGGTCTGTTCAGCGGGCTTGGCGGCGATTTATCGCGCATAAAGGGGGTGGAGTTTGTGGATCAGAATCCGATAGGTAGGTCATCGCGTTCAAATCCGGCAACTTATCTTAAGGCATTTGATGAAATCAGGCGGCTGTATTCCGATCAGCAGGCGGCCAAGCAAATGGGATTCGGACCCGGTTATTTCTCGTTCAATGCCGAAGGCGGGCGGTGCGAGGAGTGTAAAGGTGAGGGCACCATAACCATTGAAATGCAATTTATGGCTGATATAACCATTCCGTGCGAGGCTTGTCACGGCACACGCTATAAACGCGATGTGCTTGATGTGCTTTATCGTGGTGTGAACATATCGCAAGTCCTTGACATGACTGTTAATGAAGCAATCAAATTTTTCAGTGCCGGAACTTCATCTACCGAACGGAAAATTGTGAAGAGGCTTCAGCCGCTTGCTGAAGTTGGGCTCGGATATGTGAAACTGGGACAGAGCTCGTCGACTCTTTCCGGAGGTGAGAATCAGCGTGTGAAGTTAGCATATTACATGTCGCTTGAAAAGCCTGAACCTACGCTTTTCATTTTCGACGAACCGACAACCGGTTTGCATTTTCATGACATACGCACATTGATGCATGCTTTCAACAGGCTGATAGCAATGGGGCATACGGTGGTGATAATTGAGCATAACATGGACGTGGCAAAGTGTGCCGATTATATTATAGATATGGGACCGGAAGGTGGCGATGCCGGCGGAAATGTTGTGGCGCAGGGTACTCCCGAGCAGGTTGCGGAGAGCGAGGAGAGTTATACCGCAAAATTTCTCAGGGAGAAGCTGAAGTGAGGTCGGGTGTGGTTAACATTTATTAAGATGTTGTGTAGTAACGTTAAAATGTTAAAAAGATTTTGAAAATCTGATTTTTTGCGTACCTTTGCGGCGGAATGAAAAACACCTTCCAATCTAAATGGAAAAAATCAATCATTAATCGCTTTTTTATGAAAAAATTTTACCTCTTCTTAATGACTGCCGCTGCAACTATGTCTGTAGCTGCACAACAGCTTCCCGGAGCAGATTTTGAACAGAGCTGGGTGAATTGCATACCCTGGACTTCAAATAATAATACAAAAGTACAGGGAACCACACCTTCTCCATGGAATTTATCAAATACGGTTGGTATGGGTGGTACTGGCGCAACAACTGTCGGAAGTCAGATTGATGGATTTTCGGGAAAAGGTGTTTTTATGGAGAATAAAAGTATTTTGGGGAATGTTATTCCCGGTTACTTTACACTTGGAAAACCTTGGTCAACCGCAGTGGGTATGGTCGCAAAGAATAAGGATGGCGGTACGTTCGGAGGAGTTGAATTCAATTATCGTCCTGATGCGATTTCTTTTTATTATCAGTCGACCGGTGCTACAGATCGACCTACGGTTGTTGCTTATTCCTGGAAAGGTACATATGAACAGGCAAGTGTTCCCGGAAATATTGTGCTTTCCGGTAGTGCAACAAAAGTTACAATGACAGACCGTGATCGTTGCGTTCTGAATATGTTTGGCGGTTCTACACAAGGTGGCAGTGTAACAGCAGAGGGAACACGTATTGGTGTTATCAACACCCGTTTGAATGCAGAGCAGCCAACCTGGAAGCAGGAAGTAATTCCTTTTGAGTATTCTTCAATCGACACTCCTGAAAAAATCAATGTTATTTTCTCTGTCGGTGATTATTTCAGTTCTTCACCTGTAAATAATAATAGTCTGTCGGTTGACGAGGTGAAGTTGCTTTATTACAGCCGTCTTGCATCGCTGTCGGTTAACGGAACTGCGGTTGCTGGATTTGAAAGCGATAAGTATGAATATGACCTGTCGGATGTTGAAATGCCGGCTGTTAATGCTGTAACCTATAACTTCCTCGGAACGAGCGGTTCGCAAAATGCAAGTGTCGAAACGAACAGAAATGTAATGAAAATTACAGTATCAAATTCAAATGCCGGTGGGGTGGATGTAGACGGAGAAGCTACGCACACTTATACACTTACATTTAAAGAGCAAACTGTAGTTGAAATGCCTGCATATGCAAAAGGCTATTTTGACGGAAGTGTTTCTGTTTCTTTTGAATCATTTGATGATGAGTATGCAGATGTTTTCCCTGATTATACCCTTCAGATAACACAGATGCAGAATGATCCGAGCATGTGTGTAATTTCAATACCTGATTTCCATTTGGCAGAAAGACCTGAAGATGAGTCTGACGAAGAAGCAATGGCAGATTATGAAGCTGCACGTGTTGGTGACATTGTGGTAAATAATGTTACATGGAGCGAAGTTGCCGGAGGTGTAAGTTTCTATGGTGTAGAACCTAATTTGAGTCTGTCACTGATGGGAATGGATATAGTTGCCCGCGTGGTTGTAAACGGAACGATTGATGATTCGGGTAAATGCAATTTAAACATTGATGTTGTCTGGTTGGACGAGGATAATGAAGTTCCTATTTATGTTTCATTTAATGGTGAGCGTAATGTTGCCGGAATTGATTCAGTGATTATGGATAACAGCAATTATCCGGTAGAATATTATAACATCAACGGCATGCGTGTGAATGGTGACAATCTGAAGTCGGGAATTTACATCGTACGTCAGGGCAAGGATGTAAAGAAGATTCTTGTTAAGTAAATCCAACATACATAATAAACGGAAGCGGATGGCTCACGAGGGCCATCCGCTTTTTTTAGGAGCAATGTGGTGAAAATCAGATGTTTGTAGGGACATGCCTTTGGCATGTGTTGGGACTTTGAGGTTGCCATGCGGGTTACACGTGCGGAACGCACGTCTCTACAATTGGTTGTGAGTCAGTGTGTTGTGTGCTATGCGGGTGGCACGTGATGGATGCACCTCCGTACAAGGGGTGGATTAGCGGGGGATGGTGGGGGTGGCGGTGATTTGGCGGCGGACGGCGCTGGTTATGTAGACTGTGAACAGGGGGAACATTATCATGCCCATGATGGCGAGGATTGCTCCGGTGATTTTTCCGGCGGCGGTTACGGGGAATATGCTGCATCCGGTGGTGGTGACTGTTGAACATGCCCACCAGAGGGCGTTCCAGAAGTTCTGCACCTGCGGGTTTATGCCTTGTTCACGAGCCAGAAATATGAGTGAGCCGAAGTAGATAAACGCTATGAGTACGGAGATGTAGGAGAAAAAGATGCCGGTTATGCGGTTGCGCGACACGTAGCCTACAACCATGCATCCGGCCCAGACTCCGCGTGCGAGTGGGATAAAACGGACAAAATAGATTGTGTCGGACGAGAGGTTGATGTTGAGTGCGTTTATGATGTTAAGATAGGGGATTGCAAGGAGAAAGAAGACCAGATGACGCCAAAAGTAATGGAGTTTGCGTGTATCCATGGCGAGTTCTATGATGAAAATAAGCATGAATGTGATGCAAACGAACAGCTGGAAGCGCATATAGGCTTTGTCGCGGAGAAAGTCGGCCTGGTGCAATATGCTTACCGATAGCCATGTAACGAGGGCTACCGACAGAATTATGACCATCCAGTTCAGGATGGCGTAGATTTCTTTTTGGGTTATTACGGGTTTGTTTTTTAAATTTATCATAGTGGTGTTTTGTTGCCGCGTGTAGCCTGAAAGGCTATTTTGCCGAAAATTAGTGTGGGGAGTGTCGCTCCGATAACCATTACAAGGAGCACGACAAGGCATATCATTCCGTTTGAAGCGAATTGAAAAAAGTGATGCTGGAACATCTGTTCGTCAGGTTCGAGCACGCAGAGGGCGAGAGCGCCGAAGCATTTATAGGCGTATATGCCGGGGATCATGGGGAGCAGGGCCGGGTAGAGGCATGTTTCGGCCGGCATACGTGCAATTGGCGAAAGCAGAACTGCGAGTGAGCCGACTATGAATGCGGCTATGGCGGTTGCGACTGTGATGTGCATACATGCTCCGAAATCCGGATTCATCAGAACGAAGCGAACGGAGTGTGCTATGGCTGCGATAATGGCGCAGTAAATGAATGCCCTGCGCGGAGGCTGGCTTATGGCAGCAAATCCTATGGCGGCGATTGCTGCGAAGAATGCATCCTGAAGTATCTGTAGCCAAATCATAAGCATTTTTGAATTATTGTCAGAACATTCCGGCATGAATCAGGAACATTACGACCGAGAGGCCTGCGGACAGGCAGATTGTAAGGATGGCGGCGTCGAAGAAGCGGCCGATGGCGCAGATGTAGTGGCGGCATATCAGGTCGCTGAACGAGTTGATGAATGGAATGCCGGGAACGAGGTAGAGTATGCTGGTTCCGAGTGCTATTCCGGGTGTTGAACCGAGGTTGAACAGGATGGCCGATGCCGCGATTGCAGATGAAAGCAATGCGCATACGAAAACCGTGAGCCGCAGGTCGAAATGTTTTTCTGTGAGAATCTGTTTAAGCCTGAAGCCTGCGAGTGTGGCTACCGCAACAACTGTCATTGCCATGAAATCGCCTCCGAACAGTCGGCAGAACGCGGCGTTTGCCAGGGCTACGACAATAAGCAGCAGCCATGTGTGGGGTCTGGGCTGATGTATTATGCGATGAAATGCCTCGAGGGTGTCGTTGAACGACAGTTTCTGATCGGAAACATCCCAGCTGAGCCGGCTAAGGGTTGTGTTCATGGCAAAGCTTACCGGAATTTTCATGTGCTCGGCAAGAGCAGTGGCAATGCATGTTCCGGAGTTATCGCGCATTATAACTTCGACGCTGTCGGGGTAAACCGCCACCGATGCGGTCATTCCGTAGGCCTGTGCCATGCGCCGCACGTTTTTTTCGGTGCGAACGCATGTTGCACCGCACCCAAGCAGCCATGCCGAGTAGTCGGCCAGAAATCTTGCGAGCGAGTTGTTGCTTGAGCATGTGAGACAATGTCGGTGCATAATGTTGATTTTGGGAACGGCTATATGAATGATAACGCTTGAAAAGGCGTGAGTGTTTTGAAAAAAAGATGGTTTGCCAGGGAGGGCAAACCATCGTATGCGTGATAGACTTATTTTGTCGGTTTTTATTTTGCTTCGGCTTGAGCGTTGGAGCGGGCAATGTATTTGTCGAGGTCGATTTGCGAAGAGCCTGCGAACTGTGGATATTCGTCGCGAACCTGAGTGTACAGTTCCGCTTCAGCCTTGTAGTTTTTGAGTTCGCGCTGAACGGTTGCTTCCTTCATGAGGAAGAGGGGTGTGTAGAAGGGGTTGTTGTCGGAAGCCTTGACAGCAGCTCGATAGCATTTGAGTGCTTCGTCGTAGTTCTTGAGGTTCACGTAGCAGTCACCTTCAAGTGATTTGCTTGATGCGCCGATAAGGTTTTCCGAAGCTTTGTAGCCTTTGAGGTTGTTGAGCGCTTCTTCATATTTTCCTTCTTTATAGAGGAGGATTGCGGCGTTGAGTTTTGCGCGGTTTCCTGCTTCGTAGCCATATTCGTCGGCAACCTGCTGATATTGCTGGAGTGCGAGCGAGTCGTTTCCAGAAGCGAGGGTTATGTCGGCCTGGCCTATTGCGTTATTGGCTGCTTCGATTCCGGGTTTACGGATTCCGTAGATGTAGAAAAGAACGATGCATACCACAGCAGCGACAATGATGCAAGCCCACATTATGAGCTTCTGGTTGTTCTGCACGCGCTGTTCAATGCCGGTTAATTGCTCGTTGAGTTGGTCGATGCCATTGAGCTTTTCCTGATTTTTGTCGTTTGCCATTTTTATAGGTTATTATTTGTTATCGGGTTGTTTATGAAGAGAGAGGTTGGTTAATTACGAAGTGCAAAAGTAATGGAAATTCTGCAGAATGTAAAATAAAAGTGTAAAAATAAATTGATGATGTGAAAATTATTTAGTTACTTTGCAATGCATAAAGGCAAGGGGTGAGAAAGTTAGGTGATGGGGTTATCGTCAGCCATAAATAGTTTAACACTTTATCTTAACAAAAATTAACAAAGTAAATAAAAAAAATAAACGGATAGAATTTAAATTTGTATTTAGTTTGTGTTGATTGAAAATCAGATGTCCTGATTTGAGTGTATGCTCAAAGTGCTGAAAGTCAGGATTTAAAAGCGGCACTTATTAATAATCGATCATTAATTTCAAATTGTTGATTTCTGGATAAAAATACGATAAGCCTAAAAGGTTTTTTCGTTGTGAGTTGTATTGATAAATTCTAATTACCAATATAGTAAATCATTATCATTTTTATTAATTTAACCAGTGCCATGAATCTATGAATTTAGATTATGTAAAAGCAAGTTTAGTGGCAGCGTCCGTTCTGTTGGGCGGAGGGCTGCTGAGTGCTGCACCAACTGAATCGGGCAGTCCGCAGGCTGCCGCCAGCACGGCGGCGAGCACAGTAACGGGCGTTGTCAGCGACACGCAGGGCGAACCCCTTGTCGGAGTTTCGGTGATGCTTGATGGAAAAGGTGCGGTGGGCGTAACGGACATAAACGGCCGTTTCTCGGTGAAAGCGAAACCGGGTCAGACGCTCAAGTTCTCTTATGTGGGTCTTCAGCCCAAAACTGTGAAAGTTACTACTGCCGGCGAGCAGTTTGACGTTGTGATGGAAGATAACGCTCAGGCTCTTCAGGAAGTAGTTGTTACCGCTCTTGGCATCAAGCGTTCGGCCAAGGCGTTGACTTATAATGTGCAGGAAGTGGCTGCCGGTGAGCTGACCGGCGTCAAGGACGCAAACTTTGTCAATGCTCTTGCCGGTAAGGTTGCCGGTGTGAACATCAACGCCAGTGCAGTTGGTCTTGGCGGCGGTTCGAAAGTGGTTATGCGCGGATCGAAGTCGCTTACCAACAACAACAATGCATTGTATGTTATCGATGGTATTCCGATGCCTTCTCTTGAGAACACTCAGCCGAGCGATGTTTACAGCGGCATGGGCCAGAGCGGTGACGGAGCGTCGATGATCAACCCCGAGGATATCGAAAGCATGTCGGTTCTGTCGGGTGCGGCTGCATCGGCTCTTTACGGCAGCCAGGCTGCCAACGGTGTGATCATGATCACAACCAAGAAGGGCACCGCCAACAATCTCCGCGTGAGCTACAGCAACTCGACAATGTTCCTTCGTGCCATGGCTACTCCCGAGTTCCAGAACACATACGGAGCAGCTACCGGTGAATTCACCAGCTGGGGCGAGAAGCTTGCCGAAGCATCGAGCTATGATCCCACCGATTTCTTCCAGACCGGTTACAACGAAACGAATGCGTTGACCGTATCGGCCGGCACCGACCGCAACCAGACTTTCCTGTCGCTGGCTGCAACGAATGCCGAGGGTATCGTTAAAAACAACACGCTCGACCGTTATAACTTTACCGTACGTAACACCACTCAGCTCATCAAGGACAAACTTCGTCTGGATATCGGTGCTACTTACATGAACGTACGTGAACAGAACATGGTTTCACAGGGTCTATACATGAACCCTGTTGTTCCGGTTTATCTGATGTCGCCCAGCTACGGCCTCGATTCGTACAAGAACTTTGAGCGTTACGACGCTTCACGCGGTTTCAACACTCAGTTCTGGCCCTGGGGTAACATGGGTCTTGCCATGCAGAACCCTTACTGGATCACCAACCGCGACAAGTTCACCAACCATAAGAACCGTTATTTGATCACAACCGGTTTGTATTGGGACAACATTGTGGACGGACTGAGCCTTTCGGGCCGTGTTAAGGTTGACAACACCAACGGCATTTATGAAACCAAGTATCACGCTACAACCGACGCTATCTTCTCGAACGGCAAGTTCGGTACCTACATCAAGCGTGACGATACAACACGTCAGCTCTATGCCGACGTGATGGCAAAGTATGACAAGACTTTCGGCCCGGTTTCTGTTTCGGCAGTAGCCGGTGCGTCGATCGACGACATCCGTTACAATATGTTTGAAGTCGGCGGCAACCTCAATGCCGTAGCCAACAAGTTCAGCATGCTTAACCTTGCCAAGGACAACCTGAGCACCAAGGGCGACGGTTTCCATTCGCAGTCACAGTCAATCTTCGCAACTTTGCAGGTTGGCTTGTGGAGCAAGATTTATCTTGATCTCGCCGGCCGTATCGACTGGCTGAGCGATCTGGGCTGGACCGATAAAGATCACGTTTCCTATCCTTCAGTGGGTCTGTCGGGCATACTCACCGACATTATTCCCGGTTTGCGCAATGATGTGCTTTCGTTCATGAAAGTGCGTGCATCGTATTCAGAGGTGGGTAACGCTCCGAAGCGTTATGCAGCATATCGCGCATGGGATCTGGTTAACGGTTCTGTTTCACCTTCGTCGAACTATCCTAACAGCGACATCAAACCTGAACGTACCAAAGCCTGGGAAATCGGTTTGCAGACCCGTTTCTGGATGGACAAGATTAACCTTAATGTGTCACTTTACAAAACTTCGACTCTCAACCAGATGTTCTCGCCTGCACTTTCGTCAGGTTCGGGTTACACCAAGATCAACATCAATGGCGGCCAGATCGACAACAAGGGTCTTGAGCTGAGCCTCGGCATCAATCAGCCTCTCGGTCCGGTTGACTGGAGTTCGAACTTCACTTACACCATTAACCGCAACAAGGTTAAGAAACTTCTGAAGCCGACAACTGTTGCCGGTGGTCTGACTGTTGAGCAGGATGTTCTTGATATCGTTACACTGGGCAACGTGAAGAGCCGTCTTGTTGAGGGTGGTTCAATCGGTGACCTTTATGTTACTACCTTCCTCCGCGACGTTCATGGTGATATCATTGTAAATGCTCAGGACTATTCAGTGTATAAGGATGATTACGCAGGTCCCCGCGGCGACGGATGGGTTTATGCCGGCAATGCAGAGCCTAAGTACACAATGGGTTGGCGCAACGATTTCCACTGGAAAGGCCTTAACCTCGGCTTCCTCATCAATGCACGCGTTGGTGGTGTGGCAGTTTCAATGACTCAGGCTTATATGGATGTTTACGGCACATCGGCCACATCGGCTGCAGCCCGCGACGCCAATGGTGTAATGATTAACGGAGCCAAGGTTCCCGCTGCTGAAAAGTATATGAAGTTCGTTGGTAACAACATCGGTGAAAACTATGTTTATTCAGCAACCAACGTTCGTTTGGGTGAATTGACTTTAGGCTACGACATTCCTGTTAACAAGTGGGTTAAATGGATGAACGGTCTTAACGTGTCGTTCGTAGGCCGCAACTTGTTCTTCTTCTATAAGAAAGCTCCTTTCGACCCGGAACTCACAGGTTCAACCTCGATGGGTATGGCAGGCATGGACTACTTCATGCTCCCGGCCATGCGTCAGCTTGGTTTCACAGTTAAAGCAACTTTCTAAGCAAACCATCACACAGCAATAAATCAATATGAAAACAATAAAATTAACAGCCATTTTGTGCAGTGTGTTGGCCGGAGCCGCATTCAGCTCTTGCACCGACTCGTTCAATGACTGGAATTCTGACCCGAACAAAGTTTCGGAGGAGGAAATGCATCAGGATAACCTGCTGACCGGTTCGAACTACGCCAGCATGCAGCGCGGCATTTTCGTGGTCAACGACGAGAACGGTAACGGTGTTTATCAGCGTACCCAGAGCCTCTGCGCCGACCTTTTCAGCGGATTCTTCGCTAATGTTAAACCGAGCTATGATATAGGTGCCGTTCACCACGACCATTACTATATGGTTTCGCACTGGTATAACGCACCGTTTGAGTTTGCAAATACGAAAATCATGGAGCCGTATCGCCAGATATGTCAGGTTACTGACGAAACTTCAGTTGACCGCGCAATGGCAACCGTTCTCCGTGTGTTCGGCATGCAGCGTGTAACCGATAAGTACGGACCTATCATCTATTCACAGTTCGGTAACGGCATTCAGAACGGATATGATTCGCAGGAATCTGTCTATAACCAGTTCTTCGAGGAACTTGGCAATGCCATCAATGTGCTTGCCGAGTATGTTGACCAGAACCCCGGCAAGACATATCTTGGCGACTATGACTATGTTTATCAGGGCGATGTTCGCCGTTGGGTGAAATTTGCCAACACATTGCGTCTGCGTCTGGCAATGCGTGTGAGCTATGTTAACCGCGCGCTTGCAACCGAACAGGCAACCGCAGCCATAAACGAACCCCACGGCATGATGAGTTCCGTGGCCGACGATGCCATTCTGCATCAGGGTAACGGTTTGGTGTTCACCAATCCGTTGTGGGAAACCACTCAGAGCTGGCCTGACCAGCGCATGGGTGCTACGATGGACTGCTACATGAACGGCTACAACGATCCGCGTCTTGAGAAGTATTTCACAAAGAATGCAGAGGGTCTCTATCGTGGTGCGCGCAACGGCATGACCACTATCTATACTACTTGCGAAACCAAAGCATCAGGTGCTAACTTTGAAAAGAACAGCGATTTGCCCTGGATGATGCATGCCGAGGCTTATTTCCTTCAGGCAGAGGCTAAACTCCGTCTGGGTGTAGGTAACGGAACTGTAAAGGATCTGTATGAGCAGGGTGTTACCGCATCGATGGAAAGTGCCGGTGTGAGCAGCGACAAGGCAGCAGCATATCTGGCAAGCGAGGCCCTTCCGCTTTCAAGCTGGGTTAACCCCAACACGCGCAATATGGATGATCAGGGAGCTTCGGTTACTGTATCGTCAATGCTTTCAATGGTTACTCCCAAGTTCAACGAGTCGGGCAACCAGGAACAGCAGCTTGAGCAGATAATGGTGCAGAAATATCTCGCACTTTATCCTGACGGAATGGAAGCATGGAGTGAGATGCGCCGCACCGGTTATCCCGGCTGGGTTCGCATCGAGACTTATGCCCAGACCAACGAGGTTGCTGACAATGAAATGATTTCGCGTCTGCGTTTCCCCTCATCGGAGTATTCAAACAACAGTGCTAATGTTGCCGAGGCAGTTCGCCTTCTGGGAGGTTCTGACCTTGCCGGCACCAAACTGTGGTGGGATGCCAAATAATAAGTCGTTAAACCAAACAAGAGAAAACTAACATGAAACCATATAAATTCATAATTCCTGTTCTTGCGGTGTGCGGCATGGTTGCAGTTTCATGCGACGATGACATTGAAACCGTAAAGGATCAGGGTAAGGAAGTGGTAGCGAAGCCGAACATTTCGCCTCTCTACTATCAGAACCTACGTGAATATAAGGCAAGTGACCACGAAATTGCATTCGGTTGGTTCAGCGGCTACGGCGGCTACGGCTCGATGCAGGTTCGCTTTGCCGGACTGCCCGACTCAATCGACCTTGTTTCGCTTTGGGGAGGTATACCTTCAAACCCGCTCGACCTTGCTGAAATGCGCGAGCATCAGACATTGAAAGGAACCAAGTTCATGCCGGTGGATATCTGCCGTATCAATAAAATGGACGAGAATCTTCCTCACAAGAAGCACTGGCTTCAGATTCTTGACGCCTATGCTAACGGTGAAATGACAGCAGTTCAGTTAGATTCAGCGAAGCATGTTGTGATGAAGGAATGTGCATTGGCTTATGTAGATGAGGTTTTCAATAATGACCTCGATGGTTACGACCTTGACTTCGAGCCGGAAGGTGACCCTGTTCAGGGTGCGCTGTTCTGCACAATGTTCCTTGAAATGGCCAAGTATCTAGGTCCGAATCCCGACATCACCAAGGAGGAGCGTTATGCTCTGATTGCCGAGCGCTATGGCAAGGCTGTGGCTGACAAACCCGGAAGCTGCGACAAGCTTCTCTGCATCGACGCATACGGTCAGGATCCGAGCAACTCAACGCAGATGGATCCGGAAAACGGTAAGTATGGCTATGCCGATTATATCAACTATTTCCTGTCGCAGGACTATAACGGCATCATTACCCGTTCGCTCTATCCTTCGGAAAAGGTTGTGCACTGTATGTCGGTAGGTGAGGACTGGGCTAATGATCCTACTCAGACCACCCGTTCGGTTGGTAATTTCTACACCAAGCAGGGCCGTCTGTATGACTGGGCACGCTGGGAACCATCGAATGGTGGCAAGAAAGGCGGTTTCGGTGGATTCATCATCAACCAGGACTATAACGTGTTCGCACTCAATCCCTATCCTTATGCACGTTTCCGCGATTGCATTCAAATCTGTAACCCCGCAATCTATTAATTTGTGAAGATCATGAAATTATATAATATTCTTGCAGCAGGTGTTCTGGTGGCTTCAGCCGCACTGACCTCCTGTAACGACGACAACACAACCTACACTGCCGGATTCGAGGGCGTGGACGGTCAGGTTGTCCTTGCTCCCACCGTTAATGCGAGCTATAAGGTTATACAGGTTCCGGGTGCCGACATCATGGCTCCGACCATTGACTGGAAAGTGGCTCCCCGCACCCGCGTAGCGGCTACTGAACCTATGAAGGTTAAATTTGAGATAGATAATGCTTTGATCGAGGCTTACAATGCCGAGAACGGAACTGACTTTGTTCCTGTTCCTGCAGGTGTGGTTGAGCTGACCGATGCTGAAGCCGTTATTTCGGTAGGTAAGAATACCAGCGACACAATTGTGGGTATGGCAATGACAACAGATCAGGCTAAACTCGCAGAGATGAAGCTCGACGTGAACTATATGGTTCCTGTACGTCTGACTGAAATTACGGAAGGTGAAGGCCGCATTGCCGTGAGCGCTACCAATATAAGCTATGTTACGTTTACTGTTGATGAGATCATTCTTAATCCGGGCGGAACGCCTACGGGAACAATGGTTCCGCGTTCGGGCCGCAGTGGCTGGAGTTTGGAGGCTTTCGGATCATACTCAACATGGGGTGGCAATCCAAGTATTCCTTTGAATGGCTCGGGCAGCTACTGGTATATGGTTATGTATGCAGGCAGCGGAATTGTTCTTGACCTCGGCAAGCCCTACAAGTTCGACGGCATTTATGCAACCAGCTCTTTCGGTTCATATTATTATCTGTTCCGCAGCGGCACCGAACTGACCTATAGTCTTGACGGTGTAAATTACAAGTCTATCGGCACGATGGACCGCACCAGCGATGTTGCCGCCTTGTATGCACCCATCACGGCGCAGTACGTTAAGATTACCAATTCCGGCAGTTTCTACACAGCGTTGACTAATGTATCAATCTACGAGGTGCAGTAACATAGTTTAAAAACAATCATTATTAATAAGCAATTATAATGAAAATCAAAGTTATTTCCTTAATAGCCCTTGGTGTTGGTGCTGTAATGGCATCGTGTAGCCATGGCGGCGATAATTTCGGCGACCGTGTGTTGTTCACCGGCACTGAAAACTCGCCGGTGGTGAAGTTCCTTTGCGACGGCCAGTCGTCGACGGCACTCACCATCACATCGACCGGAAAAGCCAATTCAGATGTAAAAATCAAGGTTAAGGCTGCTCCCGAGTTGCTTGAAGCTTATAACAAGAAGTATAACACCGTATATGTAGCTCCGGAACCTAACCAGTATCAGCTGGAGGGCACGGACAACGTTACCATTAAGTCAGGTTCAAATATGTCGACTCAGATCAAACTGTCGGCGAACAGTGAGGACTTGGCCGAAGGTGTTGCCTATATGCTTCCTATCACTATTACAGAAGTTCAGGGCGACGGCCTGGGCGTGATTGAAGAGTCGCGCACTGCATTTGTCCGTTTCACCAAGGTTATCACCATCAAGGCAGGTTTGCTTAACCTTAACTGCGCGTACGAAGTTCCTGCTTTCCGCGACAGCGAGGAGAATCCGAGTCCCGTTGCTGCTCTTGGCGCCATGACTCTTGAAATGAAGGTGTTCCCCTTGTCGTTCGGTCGCAGCCAGTATGGTATAGGCACACTTTGCGGCAATGAGGAGAACTTCCTGTTCCGCTTCGGTGGCGGTGACGGTTCGCCCGACAACAACCTTCAGTTCGTGAAGGGTTCAATCGGCGACGATCCTCATCCCGACAAAAAGCAGCACTATGAGAACCTCCGTATCGGTGAATTCGACACCGGTCGCTGGATTCACTTCGCGGCAGTTTATGACGGTTCGACACTTACCATCTACCGTGATTGCGAGTGTATCTCGACTATCGAGACTTCAGGCGGCACAATCAACCTTTCGATGGCCTACAACGGTTCATCGGGCTGGTATGACACTTTCACCATCGGTTCCTCATGCCACAGCCGTTTCTTCCACGGTTACATTTCGGAATGCCGCGTGTGGAATGTTCCCCGTTCGGTTGCCGAACTTGAAAGCGGAATCTGCTACGTTGACCCGACTTCGGAAGGCCTGCTCGCTTGCTGGCGTTTCGACGGCGAGACAGAGGATGACGGTTCTATCCGCGACGTAACGGGCCACGGTTACAACGCAGTTGCACCGAGCTGGGCAGCCGGCGGCGTGCAGTGGGTAGAGGGTCAGAAATGTCCGTACTAATATGCATATGTCAACTTTAACGGGTTGACAGAAATTGAATATTGAGGCGCTGTTCCAAACGGGACGGCGCCTCTATTTTTTTGCGGCAGGTGGTTTGAGTAATACATTTTTTAATTAACTTTGTTTCGACATCGCTTACTTGGGGCGAGGTTTATGCGGATTAGTGTATGAATAAGCTTATTACTTTGATTCTGTGTGTGTTGCCCATTGCGGCGCATGGACGCACTTTTCACCATGAATTCGGAGTGGTGAAGGAGGATGGCGGAGTTGTAGAACATACTTTTATAATTCCGGCGGAGAAAAAAGCTCAGTCGGTTGTAAATGCTTTCGTAAGTTGTCCGTGCATGAAAGTGAAATATGACAAGGGAGGCGCACCGGCCGGAAAACCATTGAACATAGTACTTTCGTATGATCCGGTGAAACAGCATGGGCATTTTACGAAGCTTGTGTTCCTGAAGCTGAATGACAGCCGCCGTGACACGCTGAAGGTGACAGGGACGGTGAAACGTACGCGTCCGGTTATTGACCGAACCGGATTTACGGAACATTTCGGAATGGGATTCATGATTGACCGGGCGGAGATTAATTTCGGGCGTGTAAAGGCCGGTTCAACCAAAATGATTACTGTTCCGGTGCTGAATTCCTATGAAGCGGGTATGTCGCTTGATCTTGAACCGACCGGAAAGGGGTCGGAGATGCTGAGCGTGCCTTACGGACTTAAACTCGGGCCTGGAGGGAAGAATCGTATTGAGGTGCGTCTATGTGTGCCGAAGAGCGCAGCCCCGGGTGTATATGCAGCGGAGCTGGTTCCTGTGATACATGGTGTGAAGGTAGAGCCGGTGCCTGTCAAGTTTACGGTTATAAAATAAACATAGTTATGGAAAAGGAGTTTAGAAGCAGTGACAAGGTGATTGTAACCGTAGGCCGCCAGTTCGGTTCGGGAGGGCGAGAATTTGGCCGTCGTCTGGCTGCGCGTCTTAACATAGGCTACTATGACAAGGAACTTATGACTGAGGCTGCACGGCATTCAGGGTTACGGAAGGAGCTGTTCGACAATAATGACGAACGGGTGCCCGGGTTTATAAACGGACTGTTCTCATTTGCCATGGGCTATGCTCCGACAACTTATTTCAGCGGCACTACGGCGATAAGCGACGATAATATTTATCGTGCGCAGAGCGATTTCATAAGGTATCTGGCAGAGAATGAAAGTTGCGTGATTGTCGGACGTACGGCTGACTATGTGTTGCGCGATCACGAAAATGTGGCAAGCATATTTGTTCATGCGCCGATGGAGGAGTGTGTTGCGCGGATAATGGCACGCGAGCCTGAACATAACAATGCGGCCCGCATACGTTCGCGGGCCGAAAGGGTTAATAAGCTTCGTGCAAATTACTATAATTTCTATACTGACAAGGTGTGGGGAGCGGCGGCAAGCTACGATATAACGTTCGACACTTCACTCCTTGCCATGGATGAGCTTGTCGAGATTGCGGCACGCTATGTCATTGCCCGATTTCCCTGGGCTTTTCAACAGCAGCGGGACGGACAGTAGCGCAGGGAAGAGCCCAGTTTATGGCTGACAACACAAGCATTATGCCTGTTATCAGAACCACTACGGCGTTCATTGTGTGAACGCTTGTGCAAAGGATCACAACGCCGGCAATTATCACCAGGAGCGGGATGACATAGAAGCCGAAGGGAAGTCTTGCGGGGCGGCTCGCATAGTTCAGCACCACAAGCTGAATGATGCCGTAGATAATCATTATTGCGGCGAAAAGATAGGCCAACAGGCCGACAAAGAATGTGGGATTGATAATCATCCAGATTCCCAGAGCAAGTGCTCCGATGGAGGCTACGATGCTTGAAATGCGTATGTTGCCGTTTGTGTCGCGATGATTGTTTCCGAATGAGGCCAGAAGGTTATAGAAACTCGGCACCGCAACGGCAATGCCCATTGCAAGAATTATCCACTGAAGCAGATTGACCTGATTGTGGAAAATGATGAGCAGTATTCCGACGGCTGCCGTGATCAGAATGGTGAGCCAGCTTGTGCTATTGTTTTTCATAACATAAATAGTTTTAGGTTTCTGTAATTTATACGCTTTTGATGTTGAAAAAGTTTTTGAAGGGTTTCAAATCGTTGTAACTTTGTGGATATGGAAATAAAAAGAAAAAGATTCGAGGAGTTGACCACGGGTGAATTGTATGAGATTCTGCGTTGCCGTTCGGAGGTGTTTATTATGGAGCAGGACTGTGTATATCAGGATCTTGACGGAATTGATCAGAAATCGACGCATTTATATGCCGAGGAGGATGGAAAGATTGTTTCTTACCTGAGGGTTATCGATGCGGGGGTTAAATATCCGGCAGCTTCGATAGGGCGCGTCATAACCATGAAAGAGGGTCGCGGACGCGGGTTGGCGACGATGCTGATTGGGGAGGCTCTGGAAATAGCGCGTGAAAAGTGGGATGTTGTGGAGATAGAGGCACAGGCCTATTTGCGTGAGTATTATGAGCGCTTCGGCTTCGTCGAAATTTCAGATGTGTATATGTATGAGGGCTTGCCTCACATCAGCATGAAACTCGAGTTTCAGAAACAGGAAGGAGGATTGTAGATTGATTTTTGGAAGGCGATGCGGGGGGAGCCGTCGGCGAGATGGATTGTGCCGCAGGGGATGAAGCCGAGGTTTAACGCGGCATGCTGCATGGTGAGATTGTCGGCGTGTGTGTCGAGCCGCAGGTTGTCGGTTTTGGAGAAACAGAATTCAACGCATGCTTTGAGAATGTGATGCTGTTTGCCGTTTGAGGCGAGACGGTGGATTGTGGCATAGGGCCGGTTGTCAAGCCAATGTCCGTTTTCGATAATGGCGTAGGTGGGGTCATCGCCGAAAATGAGTGCGAAGGTCATTATTATTTCTCCGTTCATATCGGTACCGATATAGTTATGTCCGAGCGCTATGTCAGTTTCAATTAGTTTTCGAGAAGGGTAGCCGTTTGTCCATTGGTTGTGGTTCCCGTGGGTGCGCATGTAGGCTTTGGCGGCTTCGTAGCATGCCATTATGGCGTCGATATCGGCGTGGGTTCCTTTCCTGATAATTGGCATCTGTTATTGCTGTGTTCGGTTCTCGGCTTCTTTGCGATGGGCAATGATGGTTTTCAGTTGGTATTTGTGGCAAAGGTAGTTTATTTAGTTGACAATAAAAAAATTACTTTTTCTGAAACAATATTTGATGGTCAAGTGGTTGATTGTCACCAAAAGCTATAAAAAGGTTTGTTAAGGCGGGAAATGTAACCGCTTGACTTGAAAAAAATAAATGTTTATATTTGTGTCCGTAATGCAGTATGGAAACCAAAACAACTGAAAGATTATGGAGAAAGAGATGATTGCGGTGGGAATAGGTGAGGTGTTGTGGGATGTGTTGCCTGAAGGGAAAAAGCTTGGAGGTGCGCCGGCAAATTTTGCATATCATGTGAATCAGTTCGGAATTGACAGTGTGGCGGTCAGTGCTGTCGGCAAGGATGTTCTTGGCGATGAGATTGAGGCGAGTCTGCAGCTTAAGGGTGTAAATTTTGATTTGAACCGGGTGGATTATCCAACCGGAACGGTGATGGTTGAGGTGGATGAGGCCGGGATTCCGCAATATGAAATTACGGAGAATGTGGCGTGGGATCATATCCCTTACACAGGGCTGCTGCGTGAACTGGCCGGGCGCGCGAAAGCGGTGTGCTTTGGTTCGCTTGCCCAGCGAAGTGCGGAGTCGCGCACCACAATAAAGAGATTTCTTGATTCATTGCCTGCCGATGAGGGACGTCTGGTTGTGTTTGATGTGAATCTGCGACAGCATTTTTATGACAAAGAGATTCTCGAGAATTCGTTCAGTCGTTGCAATGTGCTGAAAATTAATGATGAGGAGCTGATAATTGTAAGCCGTTTGTTTGAACTGCATGGCACTGACATGAAACATATGTGCGAGGAACTTGTAAGGAGATATGATTTGAAAATGCTTATTTTGACGTGCGGCGTTAACGGCAGCTATGTTTATACGGCAGATTCAGTTTCGTTTCAGCCGACTCCGAAGGTAGAGGTGGCAGATACCGTGGGCGCCGGCGATTCATTTACGGCAGCGTTCATAGCAAGCATACTGAAGGGTAAAAGCATAGGTGAGGCGCACAGAAAAGCGGTTGAAACTTCGGCATACGTATGCACTCAGTATGGGGCTATGCCTGTGTTGCCGGCGTCAATCGTTGATTGAGGCGCGCAGGAATGTAGCGTGCCTGTCAGGGTCTACTTTATAGAGCCGTGATGCCCGCAGACCGGCAACCCACAGAATGTCGTCACCTTTAACAAGGAGAGGAATATCATGTTTTTCGTGGAGAGGGATTTTGGCATCGGAAAGGATGTCGCTGACAAGGCGTGAGCCTTTCATTCCGAACGGTTTGATGCGGTCGCAATTCTGCCATGCGCGTGTTTTGAGCGGTTCTCCTTCCATGACTTCCGGCGCGAAATATGCGAAGCGGGGATTTCGCACGGGGTTGAATTCGGAAATAGGAAGTATTTCAAGTTTAATCTGTTTTAGTTCCTTGGGACGGGCAAATTTTAGTATTTGCCGGTCGATTGTAATGGCAGTGTCGCCGGCCTGAAAAACCGCGCCGGTCGATGATTCCGACTCAAGAATCTGTTTAACCTGATGCTGGTTGAAGCCGAAAGGTTTCAGATGGTGGAACAGCAGCATGAATGCCTGCGGATGTGTGGCGAGCGCAGCGAGGTTAACAGCACCGCCGGCAAGAATGAACGGTTTCATCAGTTCATGTGCGGCGTATTCGATAAATGACGCGTCTTTGGCAAGTAACCGGGTGGAGGCTGCTATCCGTTCCGTGGCTCCGGGGAATTCCTTTTCAATGGCGGGGAGAATAATGTTGCGCACCTTGTTGCGGGAATATTCATTAAGCAGGTTCGATGAGTCGGTTATAGCATCCAGTTCACGGGTGTGGAGGTATTGCTCAATTTCCTTACGGCTGATGTTGAGAAGCGGACGAATGATGTTGTCGCGCACGGGTGCTATGCCTTTAAGCCCGGCAGAGGATGAGCCGCGGAGGAGGTTTATGAAGAATGTTTCAACGGAATCGGAGGAATTGTGCCCTACGGCTATGGCTTTGGCGCCAATTTTACGACGCATTTGTTCAAACCATCCGTAGCGCGCGTCGCGGCACGCCATTTCAACCGATCCGCCATGATTTTCGCGCCATTGCTGAATGTTGAAGTGCGCAACGTGAAAAGGTGCGCCTAGATGCGCGGCCATGGCGCGTGCATGTTGCTCGTCGCGTTCCGATTCCTCACCGCGCAGATGGAAATTGCAGTGGAGTGCATGGCAGTCATAACCTAAGGCAGTGAGGGCAGCGAGCAGCGCAACAGAATCGGGGCCGCCGCTGAGAGCGACTGCCAGAGTAGCACCCTCTCCGGCCATGTTGAATTTGGCTATGGCCTCCGCTACTTTCCGTTCGAAATTCATTTGAATGTCACCGCACGGTTGAAAATGAAATTCGCCACAGTGTAGAAAACCATGCCAAGCAGGGTTGCAAGTGCGTAGCCGCTGATTGTGTAGCCGGGCAAAGTGTAGGTGAAATCGCCAATGGGAGAGTGTTCGGTGAGCAGCCAGGTGACAAGGAACTGCAGACCGTAGCAAACAAGGAATCCGATGCAGAAACGGAGAGCTTCGGCCAGTACTTTGTTATTGGAGCGGAACACCCAGGTTTTGTTTAGGATGAATGAGTTTATGAAACCTGCCACATAGCCGAGCGCGTTCGACACCCAGGGGTTGAGGTGAAACACACCTTTGCAAATGAAGATTACAAGCAGTGTCAGGAGGGTGTTGGCCACACCGACAAGTGCGTAGCGGCTGAACTGCCGGGCGGTGTCGAGCTGTTTTTTTGACAGAAGTTTCATTGTTGTCAGTTTGATTTGTTATAATAGCGGCACGCGGTTTTCAGTCCGCAGTTCAGGCAGTCGGGACGGCGTGCCTTGCAAACATATCGTCCGTGTAGAATCAGCCAGTGATGTGCACGAGCCACAAGCTCAGGAGGTATGTTTTTAATTAGCTGGCGTTCCGTTTCAAGAGGGGTCCGACTGTCGGAGGTGAGTCCCAGCCGGTCGCTTACACGAAACACATGGGTGTCGACAGCCATGGCGGCTTTGTTAAACACAACCGACAGGATTACGTTCGCGGTTTTGCGGCCAACTCCCGGAATTGAAGTCAGGCTGTCAATGTCGCCGGGCACTTCGCCGTTGAAATCCTCGACTAATTTCCGCGCCATTCCGGCAAGCGATTTTGCTTTGTTGTTGGGGTAGGATACGGATTTAATGAATGGATAAATGTCATCGGGTGTGGCTTTTGCCATGTGGAAGGGAGTGGGGAAGGCTTCGAACAGAGCGGGTGTTATCATGTTGATGCGCTTGTCGGTGCATTGCGCGGACAGGATAACGGCTACGAGCAGCTGATAGGGGTTGTCGTAGTGCAACTCGGTTTCAGGTTTGGGCATTGTCTGCTGAAACCAGTCGAGCACCATGCTATAGCGTTGTGCCAATGTCATGGTAGGGAAGCCGTTAATGTGCGCTTGTGAATTCTTCGAGGAAGCGTTGGTCGTTTTCAGAGAACATGCGCAGATCTTTAACCTGATACTTGAGGTTGGTTATGCGCTCAATTCCCATTCCAAGTGCAAATCCGTTATACTTTTTCGAATCGATTCCGCAGGCGTCGAGTACGTTGGGGTCGACCATTCCGCATCCGAGAATTTCAACCCAGCCGGTGTGTTTGCAGAATGAGCATCCTTTTCCACCGCACAGATTGCACGAGATGTCCATTTCGGCGCTCGGTTCGGTGAAGGGGAAGTAGCTTGGACGCAGCCGAATCCGGGTGTCAGGTCCGAACATTTCGCGGGCAAAATAGAGGAGGGTCTGTTTCAGGTCGGCGAATGAAACATTTTTATCCACATAGAGGGCTTCGACCTGATGGAAGAAACAGTGGGCACGGGCTGAGATTGCTTCGTTGCGGTAAACACGTCCCGGGCAGACTATGCGGATGGGGGGCTGGGTGTGCTCCATTACGCGGCTCTGCACCGACGATGTGTGGGTGCGCAGCAGCACATCGGGATTGCGCTGGATGAAGAAAGTGTCCTGCATGTCACGGGCCGGGTGATCGGCTGCGAAGTTAAGCGACGAGAACACGTGCCAGTCGTCTTCGATTTCCGGGCCTTCGGCTACGGAGAATCCGAGTCGGGCAAATATATCGACAATTTCTTCGCGGACAAGCGAAAGCGGATGCCGTGTTCCGAGCGGCATGGGAGCCGGGGTGCGGGTCAGGTCGATGTCGGCATCGATATCGTCGGCAGCGGAAAGGAGATCGCGCAACGAATTTATTTTTTCGGTGGCGAACACTTTCAGGTCGTTGATTGCCGGGCCAATGAATCGTTTCTGATCGGGTGCTACAAGGCGGAAGTCGTTGAAAAGCTGTGAAACAGCTCCTTTTTTCGACAGATATTTTATGCGGAGTTCCTCAACAGTTTCAAGCGATGCAGCCTGCAGTCCGGAAATTTCCTCTTTGAGTTTTGCAATTTTTTCTATCATGGTTCAAACGTTTGAACTGCAAAAATAAGGAAAATGGATATAATTTCCAAATTAAGAACAAAGCGCCCGCGGGATGTGTTGGAAATAAATAATGTATTGTTTATTTCTGTTTTATGACGAATATATTCAAGAAAACTGTGAGTCTTGTGGAGGATTGCGTGGGGCGTATAAAGAATATACGGATGCGCCGGCAGGCTTATTACTTCATTGTTGCTACGGTTATAGGACTGTTAACCGGGGCATGTGCGGCTCTGTTGAAAATAATGATAGGTTATTGTGCCAAATGGGTAACGGGGTGGATGCACCCCGAAGGTTTTAACTGGTGGCTGCTTGCAATTCCGCTTGCGGGCATATTGCTTACGGGCATATATCAGCGCTATATACTGAAACACAATGTGGAACATGGGGTTGAGAAGGTTGTGTCCGATCTGGCAGATAAGAAATACAGGTTGGGAAAATTCTGGATTTATGCGCCGATGATAGCGAGTACGTTTACCCTGGGATTCGGTGGCTCGGCCGGCTCGGAGGGCCCGATAGCGACAACAGGCGCTGCGATAGGCAGCAACGTGGGCAGAAAACTCGGATTGAGCTCGGATGTGCTCATGGTGATGGTAGGGTGCGGTGCCGGTGCCGGCATAGCGGGTATTTTCAAGGCTCCGATAGGGGGAATGCTGTTCACGCTTGAGGTTCTGAAACTTGAAATAACCACCATGTCGGTGATGGCGTTGCTGCTTGCCTGTACGGTTTCAGCGCTTACGGCCTATGTGCTGTCGGGGTGCACTGTGGATTTGAGTTTTATTCAGACCGGACATCTTGACGGCAATATGGTTTGGGTGGTGATAGCACTGGGACTGTTCTGCGGTTTTTATTCAACGTACTATTCGCTGGTTATGACATCCATGCGCAGAACTTATGAAAGGATACGCAATCCGTGGTGGCGAAATATTGCCAGCGGTTTGATTCTCAGTGTTATTCTTTTGATGTTTCCGGCAATGTATGGCGAGGGCTACGGCATGATGGGTAAGGTTATAAACGGTGATCCGATGCAGATGAGCCTGTATAGCGATGTCGCGGCGTGGTTGCCGGCCGGAGCGGTGCTTACGCTGCTGAGTCTGTTCATTATTCTTGCTAAACCATGGGCCACGTCGGCATCGAACAGCGGTGGCGGTGTGGCCGGTGATTTCGCGCCGACTCTTTTCGCCGGCTGTTTCGCAGGGTTTTTCTTTGCATCAGCACTGAAAGTGTGGCTGGATGTCGATGTGCCGGTTTCAACCCTTGCGTTCATAGGAATGGCCGGTGTTATGGCCGGAGCGATCCGGGCTCCGTTCATGGCGTTGTTCCTGACAGCAGAAATGACCAACGCATTCGCATTGATTCTGCCGTTGTTTGCGGTGTGTGCAATAAGCTACGGAGTTGTAAGGCTGTTCCGGAGCGCCGACTACTACCGCAATCCGTATGGCGACGGCTTGATGCGTTTATTCAGCTTCAAGGAACAGGATGCATGATGAATTGCCGTCGATAATGTTTCCGTAGGAGGCAGGACGCATTTCCAGACCGTTATCCATGAGATAACGTCCACTGAAACTATGTCCTTCAAAATCGAGCGGTGAAGCATCGGCACGGTTAATTTCCTTAACTGTGTATGTTTTATCGGGGTCGAGTCCGGCCATCGGAATGCGAAGCTGCGGTTCGTCATAACGGGCTCCGAGCCTGTACCAGAAGAACACGGCTTTCTGTTTGTCGGGTGAAACCTGCATGTGTGCGGTGGCGTTTTTGCCTGCGTAAGGGGAGAGTAAGCGATAGAGATCGCCCTGCTGCACAACGGGTCGGATCTGTTTGTATTCAGCAATGGCTTTTTTAGTTTGCATGCGCTCGTCGGGAGTCATAGACGATGGCTGGAGTTCAAGGCCGAGGCGTCCGCTCATGGCGACGTCGGTCCTGAATTTCAACGGTGTTTTGCGGCCGGTCTGATGGTTAGGTGAGGCCGATATGTGTGATGCCATTCCGCCGGCGGGATAGAAGTGCGATGTGCTCCATTGAATGAACAGACGCTGATAGGGGTCGGTGTTGTCGGAGGTCCAGTATTCATCGAACCAGGGCATGGTTCCGTAGTTCAGACGTCCGCCGCCACTGGCGCAGGCCTGTATGGCAAGCCGGGGATGTTTGGCGCGGATACGTCCGAGCACTTTTTCAAGACCACGATGATAGGCAGTGTTTATCTGAGCCTGACGCGCGGGGTCGAGATTATGCGAGCCTATTTCCGAGACAGACATGTTTGCATCCCATTTTATATAGTCGATTCCAGGATGTCCGGTTAGCAACGTATCGATCATTTCCACAATCAGATCCTGTACTTTCTGATTTGACAGGTCGAGTACAAGCTGAGTGTTTCCGCGTCCGAAAATGGTGTCGCGGTGTGCGGCCTTAAGAATGTAGTCGGGATGCTTTTCGAAGAGTTCGCTGGCTTTCGCCACCATTTCCGGTTCATGCCATATTCCGAATTGCATTCCGCGTTGTTTAGCATTGTGAATAAGCGGGTCGAGTCCTTCGGGCAATTTGTTTGTGTCGACATACCAGTCGCCGAGCGCGAAATGATCGTTAACGCGCGGATATTTGCGGCCAAACCATCCATCGTCCATTACAAACAGTTCAACGCCCATGGAATCGGCGTCGGCAATCATGGCATTGATCAGAGGCTCGGTTGTATTGAAATAAACGCCCTCCCACGAGTTCAGAAGTACCGGGCGAAGCGCTGTGCCGTTATGAATCTTGTAATTGCGCGCCCATTTATGGAAGTTGCGTGAAACACCTCCTTTGCCTTCGGACGAGTAGGTGAGGGCAACGGCGGGCGTTTTCAGATGCTCACCTTTGGCAAGAACATACGGAGCGCTAGGGGAATAGATTCCGGCAAGCAGGGTGTGGCGGGTTACGTTGTGGCCGGTTTCAAAAATGAATTCATAGTTTCCTGACCAGCAAAGAGCTGTTCCGATTGTACGGCCTGTGTTTTCCAATGGCTGACCGTCGAGCGAAATCATTGCTGTGGGGTGCGAACCGGTTGAATTGCGGACACCGTCAGTGTCTTTTATTGTGTATATGCCCGGCTTCAGCTGTGTTTCAGTCATATTCGCTTCATTGGCCCAGGAACCATGGAAAGATGTAACCCATGCGTCGGTTGAAGTGAATGGCAGACAAATGGATGAGTAACGCCTGAGTTCGATGTTCTGTTTTTCTGTGTGCCAGATATCAGTCCATGTTTCTATGACATCGGAATTGGGACGCGTAAGATAATTGACATCAACATAGAATGGGTAAAACTTATCGCGCAGATGAATTGTGTAGAGGGTTGAATTGTCGCTGACAGCCGAATCGGTTTTTTCAACAACAAGTTTCAGTGTGACGTTTCCGTCGGCATGGCGGGCTGAAATGGCGGTTTCGTTCTGCGGTTTAAGTCCATAGGCGCTCATGGCGCTTTGTTGTGTTTTCAGTGACGGAGAAAGAGCATTTACGTCGGCAGGCCGTATGCGTGTTCCGTAGTAATCCATTCGGAGTTCCTCGCCATTTGTGGCTGAGAGCAGCATGGTTGTCGATGGTGTGTTGATTATGATGTTGTTAGCCGATACGGTTATTGCGATTGCAGCTAAAAATGATGTGGCAGACAGTCGGGTCATGGTGTCAGGTTGAGTTCAATGATGAGTTTGTTTGTAATTTATGATCCAGAATCAGTTTTTATTGCTTCCGGATCGTTCAATCCATGCCACGGATTTTAAATTTGAGATTATTTTTTGATTCCGTTTTCTGGTATTCCGGTTTTTTGTGCGAGTTCGGCACGTGTCATTGCCGGATTTTCATTTAATAGGTCGAGGACAGCTTTTTCTGATTTATTGGGTTCTTTTTATATATGATATTTCAGGAATTAAGTTGAAACAGTTATATTGTTATTGCAAATCTACGAAATTTTGAGCAATAAATGATGGTTATGTTATGAAAATGGAGTGAGTTAGGCGGTTATTTGCTTATTTGACAAATATATAGTAACTTTGCGAACAGAAACGCGGAGGCGTTTGTTATATGCATCGGGGGGATATTTAAGATTCATTGATAATGGTATGAAGATTAGGAGTATAATAGTTGGAGTGGCGGTGGCAGTGATTGCTATTGTTTCTTATGCTGTAGAGCCACAGGAATTTGTAACGACCCATAAAACAGTTAAGAAAGTTGATCTGGTTAACGCTCCGGTTAAGGAGGAACTCACAATACGCAGATTGACGGATGCCGATTATAAGCAGATTGCCGAGGAATTGGGCGTGGAACCGGCTGCAATAAAGGCTGTTGTGGAAATAGAGGCCGGTGAAGCTCATGAAGGTTTCTTTGAGCCGGGCAAGCCTATTGTAAATTTCGATTTGTCGATGTTCAGACAGTTTGCAAGGAAGAACGGTGTCAATCTTGCCAAATATGTCAAAAGTCATGCGGTGGTTTTCAACCGTCCGAATGCCAAGAAGTATGGTTCGACTCAGGCCGGCCAGCAGGAGCGTTTGCGTCAGGCGAGGACTATTGATGAAAAAACGGCGATACAGGGCACGTTCTGGGGCATGTTCCAGCTTGGAGGATTCAACTGGAAACTATGCGGTGCGGAGGATATAAATGATTTTGTTGAAAAGATGTCGCGTTCGGAAGTTGACCAGCTTCATTTATTCGCCAACTTTATAAATAACACGGGTCTTGTAAAGCATTTGCGGTCGAAGAACTGGGCGGCCTTCGCCCGTGGTTACAACGGGCCTGCCTATGCTGCGCGAGGCTATCACACCAAGCTGGCAAGTTCTTATGCAAAGCATAAGCGCACAATGAAATAGCAACCGGCAGATACTGCAATTAAAGCTATTCCAGCCGCAATAATCGTATAGCCGAGAATTGCCGCAAAACCGACCGCTGCAATTACCGCGGCTGTAAGGATTGTGTCGGCTACAAGTTTAAGGGAGAGGCTGACATTGACGAAGTGGCGTGCAATGGTTGCAGTTGTAATGTAGTAAAGAAAATAGTAGACGGAAAATGATATGCCTATTCCGGCAAGGCCGCCGAGATGGTAGCCTGTAATGTTGCAAGCCAGCAGCATCAGCGAGCCGATTATTTCGCCGCAGAGATAGGGGCGTGCTTTGCCGGCGGCGATAAGGGTGAATGCCGTGCACCATGAGGCGGCGCGGAATGCAATGCCGGGCAGGGCATAAACAATCATCGGCACAGCCGGCGTGAATTCATCGGAATAAAGCACTCTTACAACAAATGGGGCGAATGCTGCCATGAGTGAGCCTACAATAAGCATTGCCGGCAGCAGAATTGCAGTTTCATGACGCATGAAAATTTGCATTCGTCTTTGTCCGTGAGTGAATGATTTTGCAAGGCGAGGATAGTATTCCACGCCTATTGCTGTGAAAATGAATGCTATGTAGCGAACGGTGAGTGTCTGACCTGTCTGGTAGAGGCCAACTTCATTTATATCGGCCCAATGGTTCAGGATGGTCAGGAACAGATAGGATGTGGCATAGGTGAAAAGTGAGGCAATCATAAGAAAGAACCCCATTTTAATAAATTCTTTGCCTTTTGCGGCTGCCTGTGAAAATGACAGCGTCACTTTACCGGTAGATGGGATGTTGTTCCGGCTGGTTATATAAACACCAATCAATGTCGATAGCGAAAATGAAAGAATCGCCGGTGCAACGCCTTGCATTCGCCAGCAGTAGATAATTGGAATTGTTAGCACTGTTCCGCCGACTGCCCCCCAGATTGATGCACGTGCGAGAGCCGGCAGTTTTTCCGACGCCTGCAACATCGCTTTGTCAGCTTCCTGCAAGGTGTTGAACAGAATTACGGTTGCAATGATGAAGAAAGGCCACAGAGTGTGGGAATTGTTGAATATTGTGACCGACAGCAGGGGTGAGGCTGCAAGAGTAACGGCAACGCCTGTCAGACCGAGAATCCATGCCCAGCGGCGGACAGTCTTTATCATTGTGAGAAGGCGTTCGTGATTTCCCGACTCATGTGCTTCGGCGAGAGAACGCACGCTTGAAGTGCGGGTTCCAAGCTGAGTTACGGCTGCGAGCATATCGACGGCGGCGTTGAGCATTGCAAACAGACCGATGCCGGCTTCCCCAATCCATAAGGCGATAAGCTTATTTCTGATTAACGAGCAGAAAACGGATATTATCTGTACGCCCCCGAACATGCCGGTGGCTTTAATGACTTTTTTGGAGAGTGAGGCTCGTTTGGGGTTTGACATTTTTTCAGTTCTTTACCCAGTTGAGGGGATTGAGTTCAGTGCGGTCTTTGCGCAGGCCGAACTGCAGAATTGCATGTGCGGAGTCGTTCGGGTCGGTGGCTACAGTTCCTATTGTCTGGCCGGCTTTAACTTCCTGTCCCGTTTTTACGGCGGCTGATGCAAGATTTATGTAGACCGAAAGGTATTGTCCGTGCCGTAGGACAACGATGGTGTTGAATCCGTCGAGTCGAGAAACATTGGTAACCTGTCCGTTGAAAATGGCTCGGGCTGTGGCTCCGTCGGGAACCTGCAGATCAATGCCGACATGGTTTGTCTGCACGTGAGCCGAATAGTTACTTTTTCCAAAACCGCGCACCACGCGATAGGTGCCTGAAACGGGGAACAGCAGATTGCCTTTGTTCGCTTCGAAACTTCCGGTGAGCCTGGTGTCGGGGTCGGAAATTTTCTGAACGGGTGCGGTTGCGGGTTTGTCGGCCGGTTTTGTTTTCGTTGTTGTCTGATTTTTTTTCTTTTGTTCGGCGGCTTTTTGCCTGCGTGCCCGGTCGGCTTCAAATATCCGGTTAAGTTCCGAATCGAGGGCGGCCAGTTGTTTCTGGCGTCGCGAGATGGCTGATTGCAGGGTTCCGCTCTCTTTTTTCAGTTGTCCGATCAGATTGTCGGTTTTGGTCTGTTTCTGTTTTAAAGAAGCCTGTCGCGAAGCCATTGTTTCGAGATTCTGTTTTACGGAATCCTGCATTAACGACAAAGTTTTATGTTTCTGCGATAAAACTGCAGACGACTGCATGATTTCCTGCTCACGTTCGCGGTTCCACTTGTTGAACTGGCGCAGATAGCGGGCCCGTTGCATTGCCTGTTTAAGTGACGGAGCACCGAGTATATAAACAAACGGACCTCCAGCTGCCGGAAGTGTCTGCATGCGCCGGATGGATTTGGTGTAGTTTTCTTTTAATGTTTTCAGCCGCAGATTTAGTGAGTCAATCTGTCGGTTTGTCGCGGCTATTGAGGTGTTTGTGGAATTTACCTGTTGCTGAAGCTGGTCAATTTCATGTGATTGTGCCCCGATTTCTTTTTCAAGTTTGGAGAGTTGTTTTATCTGTCGCGAAATTTCTTTTTTGTTCTGATCAAGTTTGCGGGAATCCTTTTCAATAGCCTTACGGGTGTTCTGTTGTTCCCGTCTTATTTTTTTTGCATCGGGAGGGGCGCAGAACGATTGCACCGGGAGGAGCAGTGAAAAAAGAAGAACGGATATTTTAAGAAAATGAATCATTGACCGCAGTGGTTATCGGTTTATTGAAGTTTGAGTTTGTTAAGCAGCTCTGATGCGTTGACGCGTGTATAATTATTTGGCTTTTCAATGTGACGGGGAGTGAAGGAGTCACCGAATTCCGCTTTGTTCCAACGCCACTGAATTGTTGCGCTTACCGGTTTTTTTGCGATGTCGCTTTTGATGTCGGCGGCTGATGCAAATGTTCCGGATTGCGTTTTAACGGGTTCACCGTAGTTTATGTTTACTTGATTGCTAGCGCCGGCGGTTATAATCATTGAAAGGAGTTGCCGGGCTGTGAATATGAATGCATATTCCACACCGGCAACAGATTGTTTCGGTTCTATTCCCCAGGAATCTCCTTGCTGCTCTACGCTAAATTTATTCAGCGAATCAAATGTGAGGCTGTTTTCTCCAATTACAAACGGACGCCCGGTGAGGAGATCCTGCAGATTAGAAATATTTGCCGGAAAACCTTTAAGGAACTGTCGCAGATTTTCCGAAATGTAGCGTTTGTTCCACCGGTCGACCGCGAGAACGGAATCGTTGGTGAGACAGAGGGCAGCGACCTCCATTCCGAGTATGCGGATAGACAGATTGATGTATTTGCCTCTCACCATGGTTGCCTGTCCGGATGCGCTTATTTGAACCGGTTGTGAAACAGATACGTTGAAAGGAACTTTTATCTGCTGCCATGATGTGCAGCCATCGATAATTCCGGAAAAATAGACGGATGCACTTTCAACAGCATCGGTTTTTTGGATTGAAGTTGCTTTCTTCGCGGAAGAACATGCCCCTGCCATAAACGACAGGAGTGCGAGCAACAGGATGTGAATGATTTTTCGGTTCATTTATAGAAGAATGTCTTATGCTTTACTTTTCGTTTCAGCAAGTCGTTGTCGGGGTCGAGTTTAAGCGCTTTTTGCCAGAAGCCGAGAGCCTGATCGGGAAGTCCGTCCATGAAGTAGATGTCACCGGCATGATCGAGTAACTCCGCTGAAGGATTAGGTGAAAGTTCAAGAGTTTTGTCAATGATTTCGCGGGCCTTGGTAAAGTTTTTCCGTTTAAACAGCACCCATGCGTAGGTGTCGAGCGATGTCGGATCATCGTTTCGGGCGTCAATTACACGTTCAATGTGGTTAAGCGCCTGGTCGAGGTCGAGGTCGTTACATGCAAGATAGTAGGCATAGTTGTTAAGAGCGGACAGATTCCGGTTGTTGTAGAGGATGGCCCGTTCGTAATTTATCCGCATACTGTCAATGTCGCCGGTTTTATAGTACACGTCGCCCATTTGCGAATTGATCGAGGATATTTCCTCAATGTCGGTTGAGTCGACTTTCTCCATGGCTTGCCTCAGATATTTTTTTGCGTCGGATAACTTGTCCTGCTGCAGGGCGGCTGCAGCGGCAAGTTCGAGCAGCTGCACGTTGTCGGGGAAATAATGGTTACCTTTAACGGCTGTTTCTTCAGATTTTTCGTTGTTGTCGGTCTGAAGATATAGCGATGAAAGCATAATCCAGCCTTTGTCGTCGGCAGGGTCGAGGTCGAGCTGATAAGCTTTCTGTTCGGCTGCGTCAGCATATTGAGTTGTAGCGGCAAGATAGTCGGCGTAAAGGCCGCGCACTTCAGGAACATGCGGATGCATGGTTACAAGTTTGTCGAACAGCTGTGCTATGCGAGGTCGTTGCAGGGTGTCCTGGTAAAGTTTAACTACATAAGCCCTGAGGATTTCAAGCTTTGGCTCCACATCAAGATCGGGCTGTGACATGGCACGGAAAACTTCACTGTCGTAGGCGGTGCTGTCGCCAATCTGATTGTAGAAGGCTGCGCGGTTGTATAAAGCCTGTCCGTTGCCGGGATCAATTTCCACTGCACGGTTAAAGTAGATGATTGCGGAATCGGGGTCGCCGAGGTCGAGATATAGCTTGCCGACGAAGGAGAGGTAGGGGATGTCGTTAGGCGATGATGACAGCAGGCGCTGGGCTTCGGCTTTGATGGCGGCAGAGTTGTTATGCTGGTCGAAAAGACGCATGCGCCTCATGGCGAATTCCGGATTTATGCCTTCGCGTTTTTCGAGGTTGTCGAGTAATGAAAGGGCATTGTTATATGAATCAGAGTCATTGAGCGCTGAAAGAGCATCGATGTAGTTTAGCGCTATTTCGATTCTGTCAGGATTGTTTTCAGCCGCTATTTTCCAAGCTCCAGCTGCATTGCGGGTACGTCCGTAGTGAGTGGAAAGTCTTGCGAGCAGGGCTGTAGCTGTAAGGTCGGAGGGATTTTCGACAACATAGTCCTTGATCACGGCAAGAGATGAGTCGATCGGTTCCGGACTTTCGGCCGGGTTTGATGACCGCAACAGAAGCTGCCGTGTGGCATGTTCCATCGCGAGATATTTATCTGCCGGATTGTTTCTGTAGGCTTCTTCGGCAAGTTCATAGTAAGCATCGGAGTTGCCGAGAGCTTTATGACGCAGTGCTTCCAGAAAAATGTAATCGGCTTTGCGCTGTTTAAGACCGGCAGATGAGGAAACGGAACGCGCCGAAAGCATCATGGTCGCGGCAAAAACGGCAGCGATGATGATAATTATATGTTTTGAGTTTAAATCCCTCTTCATCTGTTTCTATTTGTTTGATGTTGTTTGAATGTGAGCGGTGGAGGGGGATGAACCGCGGTTAAAGACCGGTGTGGCCGAAGCCGCCTGCGCCACGTTCAGTTGAATCGAGTGTTTCCACTTCAAGCCATGTTGCGCGTTCATAGCGGTTTATAACCATCTGGCAAATTCTCTCTCCATCATTAACAACAAACGGTTCTGATGAAAGGTTGATAAGGATCACGCCTATTTCTCCGCGGTAATCGGCATCGATTGTTCCGGGAGTGTTAAGAAGCGTGATTCCATGTTTCAGCGCCAAACCGCTGCGCGGCCGCATCTGTGCTTCAAAGCCTTCGGGCAACTGAATGAACAGTCCTGTCGGTATGAGCACGCGCTGCATGGGTTGAATTGTGATTGGTTCGGGAATATTGGCGCGGATATCCATTCCGGCAGCCATTTCCGTTGCGTAGGCCGGAAGCCGGTGGCGCGATTTGTTAACTATTTTAATTTGCACTTCTGTGTTCAGTTGTTGAGTTAAAATGAGATGCCTATGCGAAGGGCGGCCAGGCTTAATGAGGAGATGTTGTGCGAAATGCCGTTCTTCACATAATGTTTCATGCCGTTATATTCATAGGAAAGAGTTATGTAGCTGATGAAGTTTTTTCCGCGAGCCAGATTGAAGCCAACTCCCGGAGCAACATAGAGCCGTGAGTGTGTGGATTCATTTCCGACACTGTTAAACGCGCAGCCAACCCTGAAATCGAAAAAGGCGAGCGACGGACGGCTGCAGAAACTTGAGCGGAACATGGCATAGACAGGGAAGGAGCGGCAGTTGTTGTCGACAGCGACATTGATTGCCGC
This sequence comes from uncultured Bacteroides sp., assembly GCA_964564465.1. Lineage (GTDB taxonomy): Bacteria > Bacteroidota > Bacteroidia > Bacteroidales > Muribaculaceae > Paramuribaculum. The sequence goes on along the minus strand of CAZMAO010000002.1, from coordinate 97,925 downwards.
ACCGGCGCCAAGCATGTCGATCCATGAATTACGATAGCCGAAAAATGCAGTTGCGCATACGGCCGACATGTCGTTGGCAGTCATGTCAATCGCACCACCGGCTTCAGCTCCCCATGCAAAGTGGCCGGCGGGTGTTTTCTGTGCGGTGGCGGTAAGTGCAATCAGAATGCCTGCGGCAAATATTGTTATTTTCTTTATCATGATGCAAATTTAATGGTTTGTGTTCAATTATGCCAAAACCGGTTCAGGGTTTTATGAATTTAAGCGAAACCCATCGGTTCAATTCGGTGTAGTCAATGAAATCGAGGCCACACTCCTCGGCTGCTGCCCTGACCACAGGAATGTCTTCAATATAGAAGCCGCTGAACAGCAGTTGGCCACCGTGAGCCACGGCATTTACATAGCGTGGAAGGTCGGAGGTTATTACGTTGCGGTTTATGTTTGCTGTGAGCATGTCGGCCTGTTCCGGTTCAACCATTTCAAGCGCCGAAGCATCGCCATGAATCAGTTTGATTTCAGGTGAGCCGCCGGAAATGTTGAGCCGGACATTTTCTATCGCATTGACATAGGCTGCCTCGTCAATTTCAACTGCGGTTATTTTTGCAGCGCCACGCATGGCTGAAAGAATTGCGAGAATGCCTGTTCCGGTTCCCATGTCAATTACTTTCATGCCGTTCATGTCGGTCTGTAAAAGACGTGTCATTATGAGGGTTGTGGTTGCATGGTGGCCGGTGCCGAATGCCATTTTTGGGTCGATGACAATGTCGTAGTCACACTTTGGAATGTCGGTGTGAAAAGAGCTGTGGACAACGCAGCGGTTCCCTACGACAATAGGTTTGAAATAGTTATTTTCCCATTCATGGTTCCAGTCCTGCCCCTCGATGGATGTGAGGGTGATTTTGAAATTCACCTTAAACGGCATCTGAGCCAGAATGTCGGAAACGGTTTTTTCAGAGATGTGAATTTTTTCAGGAGCGTATGCGGTGAGACCTTCGGAATCGGGCAGAAAACTTTCAAATCCGGCATCGGCCAGTAATGCTGCGGCAATGTCGGTGATGGTTTCGTCGCACGGAACGAAGTTAATCCGTGCTTCGGTGTAATTGTTCATGCGATGAATGCGGTTATGGTGTTATGTTGTTATCGGCGTCGCAGCCCGCGGAACGCTTTTGAAGCAGTGCGGAACAGACGGAATGCGAGCACGGCATAGTCAATGTAGCTGAGGCTTCCGGCTATTTTCGACAGAATTCCGTGTCCGGTGCTCAAGGATGGCAGTCCGCGCTTCATTTCCGAGGTCGCGGCCGTGAGTTTTTCCTTTTCAATTTCAAGCCGCGCCATGTTCAGGGCACGCTGATAGCGCAATTCATCGAGTGTGTAGCCATTCCAGGTTTCAGCATGGTGAGGCATTATTTTGTTATCGGCCATGGCGTTTGAAATTTATTTTAGGAGCACGCGTGAAATGAAGCGTGACACAGGGTTTATGATAAGGGAATTTCGCATTATGAAAACTATTGCTCCGATAATGGCAACGACTCCTGCCATAATCATGAAAGCCCAGCCCATGCCAACATAGGGAGCAAGGAACTGAACCAATCCGAGAGCGATAAAAAACAGCAGTGTCACACCCAGCAGCACACCAGCCATTATCAGCACCATGGCACTTAACACCAGTGTGATTTTTTCAGTGGCTGTGAGTTTAATGTTTTCAACATTAAGGGAAAAATAGCGCCGTGCCATTTCCCAAAGTTTTATGTAAGGATTTTGGTTCTGTTGCTGTTCCATGCTGAAGCTTAAATGCAAATGTCAACCGTTCCGCGCCAAACACCCGGATTGGGATAGGCACGGACGGTTGGCTAAATTATTTTATAGTCTGAAAACGGAGCTGTGTTTACGTTCCGGTCAAAATCAGTCGTCGATTTCAGCCGTAAGTTGTTCAACGAGCAAATCGATTTCGCTTTCAGAGCATATAATGCCTTTTTTGCGGAGGGTTTCTTTGATTCGCCGGCGCAGATCCTCGCCACGTTCAGGAGCGAAAAGCAGAGCTACGCCTGCGCCGACCAAAGCACCGCCAAGGAAGGCATAAAGAAGACTGTTGTTACTCATTTCGTGAGGTTATTATGAATTAATTTGAGTGTAAGAGGTGTGAGGCTGATTTATTTGCTTTCCTTAAGTTCCTCGGCAATTTCGTCGGCCAACTCCTCCATTTTTGATTTCTTGAGGTTAATGCCTTTTTTCTTGAGATATTTCACGATCTGATCGCGAGTGTCCTCGCCTTTTGCGGGGGCAAATAAAAGACCAACTGTGGCGCCTGCCACGGCACCGCTGATAACGGCTAAAATAATGTTAAGAGGTTTCATTGTTTAAATTTTTAAAGTTTGTTTTTAATCATAAAACAAACTCGGAGCCTTTTGTTCTTGGTTATGGTGGTTAAATAAAATTAAAAATACGCGTTGCTAAGTTACGAATAACTTTTTACAGAGACACTTTTTTATGAATAAATTTTTAACTTTGCGAAAAATAAACAATCATACATCACTTTTGCCATGAAAAGAAGTATTCTGACATGTGTGGCGCTTTTAGTGGCGCTGATTACAAGTTCTCTTGCTGTTGCATCTACGGCCGACTATCGCGTTGTTCCTCTTCCGAAATCAATTGAGGCCTTGAAGGGCAAACCGTTTGTCCTTAACGCTTCGACAGTGATATGTGTGCCTGGCGGTGATGCGGCTGTTAAACGCAACGCAGAGCTTCTGCACGATTATATTCTGAAAACAACCGGTTTGAATCTGAAGATAACAGGAAAGATCAGGAATAATTCGATTGTGCTTCTTGACGGTTTCAAGTCGCCGAACAAGGAGGCTTATCAGCTTGAGGTTACTCCGAAGCAGGTTACCATTAACGGTGCTTCACCGGCAGGCAATTTTTACGGCATACAGACTTTGCGTAAGTCTATTCCGGCAAATGCCGCTGCGAGTGTAGAGTTGCCGTGTGTCAGAATAACCGATGAACCGCGTTTCGGTTACCGCGGTGCAAGTTTTGATGTGGTTCGTCATTTCTTCCCTGCCGATTCCGTTAAGAAATTTATAGATATGCTTGCATTGCACAATGCCAATCGTTTGCACTGGCATCTGACTGATGATCAGGGCTGGCGAATAGAGAGCGCGAAGTATCCGTTGCTGTCGAAAATAAGTGCAATGCGCAACGGCACATGTATAGGGCATGATTTCAACAGTTCCGATTCAATTCCTTATGGCGGCTATTATACCCGCGATGAAATTCGCGATATTGTTAAATATGCTGCTGACCGCCACATAAGCATTGTGCCGGAAGTTGATCTTCCCGGACATATGGTTGCCGTGCTAGCTGCATATCCGCAGCTCGGCTGCACAGGCGGTCCGTATGAGGTTTGGCAACGCTGGGGTGTGAGCGATGATCTGCTGTGTGCCGGCAACGACTCCACACTTGTTTTTATAGATGATGTGCTTAACGAGGTTATGGATCTGTTTCCCTATGAATATGTTCATGTGGGAGGCGACGAGTGCCCGAAAACCCGTTGGGAGGAGTGCCCGAAATGTCAGGCAAGAGTGGCTGAACTGGGACTTGTAAGTGATGAACACAGCACAAAGGAGCAGAAATTGCAGACTTACATAATGAATCATGCTTCGGAAACGCTTGCAAGGCGCGGTCGCAAAATGATTGGCTGGGATGAGATAATGGAGGGCGGACTTACGCCCGGAGCTGTGGTTATGTCCTGGCGTGGCGAGGAGGGTGGCAAACAGGCTGCCGAACTTGGCCATGATGCGGTGATGACGCCTACAAATTATTGTTATTTTGATTATTATCAGGCGCTTGACCGCACCGGAGAGCCTGATGCTATCGGCGGATACGTGCCGGTTGAAAAAGTTTATAGCTTCGAACCGGTTCCCGAGGGACTGAATGCCGAACAGGCAAAGCATATATTGGGAGCGCAGGCAAACATGTGGACGGAATATATTCCATATTTCCATCAGGTGGAATATATGGAATTGCCCCGTTTCGCCGCAATGAGCGAAGTGCAGTGGACTGAACCCGAGCAGAAGGATTACACTGATTTTACCCACCGGTTGCCGGCTTTGATGAAGCATTATGATCAGGAGGGATTCAATTATGCAAAACATATATTCAACATCAGCGGCAAACTGACTAACGATGTGGAGAGAGGTGTGATTGTGGCTACGCTGGAAACAGCTGACGATGCTCCGATTTATTACACAACCGACGGAAGCACACCTACAGCCGCATCCACCCGCTACACCACGCCGGTTTTACTCGACCGCAGCTGCACCATCAAGGCAGTGGCTATACGTCCGGAGGGTGTTACGCCTATGTTTGTTGACAGTGTGAAGTTCTGCAAGTCAACATCGCGTGCCATTGAACTCGGCAACAAACCGCATTCGCGTTATAATGGCGATTATTCCATTCTTGTGGATGGAAAATATGGACCTGAGGCATTCAACACCGGAGCATGGCTCGGATTTGAGGGCGTTCCTTTCATTGCGACACTCGATTTGGGCTCTGAACAGGAAATATGTGTTGTGACCTTACGTAACAATGTCAATACACCGAACTGGATTTTTGACGGACGTAAAATAACGGTTGAGGTTTCTAACGATGGAAAATCGTTTACGGAGGTTGCTGTCGAGGAGTTGCCGCAGGCCACCGAACATCTTGAAAAGATAGTGGCGCATGAAATGAAGTTCAATCCCGTAAAAGCGCGTTATGTGCGTGTAACCGAGGAGTGTGAGACTTCGATACCGGAGTTCCACGGTGTCGGTTTCGGCAAGCCCGGATTCCTGTTTGTGGATGAAATATCAGTTGACTGACCGGAGAATGTGCAAAGTTTTTTTCAGGTTTGTAACGGTTATTACGGTACTTTGCACTTCATTGGCCGTGTCAGCCTCAGGATATGTGCCGACTGAGGAGGTGAAGGCGTCGCAGCGTGAATTTGCCGCCGACCGGTTCGGTATATTCATACACTGGGGCATATACAGCATGTTCGGCCAAGGCGAATGGTATCTGAACTACGGACCGAGGCATGCTGAATATGCCAAGGCTGCCAGAGGTTTCTATCCTGCTGATTTCAATGCCGACAGTTGGGCGAAAGCCATAAAGGACAGCGGTGCGCGTTATGTATGTTTTACGTCGCGTCACCACGATGGTTTCTCCATGTGGCATACGGCAGAAAGTGATTACAACATTGTCGATGCAACACCGTTCAAACGCGATGTTTTAAAGGAACTTGCCGAGGCATGTGCCGATAACGGACTGAAACTGCATCTGTATTATTCGCATCTCGACTGGGGGCGTAAGGACTATCCGCAGGGGCGTACCGGTCACACCACCGGGCGCGATTCTACGGTTAACGACTGGCCCGCGTACTATGCGTTCATGAACCGTCAGTTAACCGAGCTTCTTACCGGTTACGGGCCGGTTCGTGCCATCTGGTTCGACGGATGGTGGGATCATGATTCCGATTCCATTCCGTTCAATTGGCAACTTCCGGAGCAATATGCGCTTATACACAAGCTGCAGCCGGGGTGCATGGTCGGGAACAACCATCATCAGAATCCCTTTGAAGGGGAGGATATGCAGATATTTGAACGTGATGTGCCGGGTGAGAATCATGCGGGTTATTCTTCGCAGGATATAAGCCGATTGCCGTTGGAAACGTGTCAGACCATGAACGGCATGTGGGGATATAAGGTTGTGGATACAGACTATAAGGATAAAGCCACTTTGGTGCGTTTGCTTGCCCGCACAGCCGGCATGGGAGCGAATTTGCTGCTGAACATCGGTCCTCAGCCAAATGGCGAGCTTCCGGAAGCAGCTCTTCACCGCCTTAAGGAGATGGGTGAGTGGTTGCGGGAATATGGTGAAACTATTTATGGCACGGAAAAGGGTGAATTCCGCCCGCGGGAGTGGGGCGCGTCAACACGTAAGGGAAACCGCACGTTTATACATGTGCTTGATTCCAAGGAAAAGGAAATTGAAGTGCAGGTTACGGGAAAGGTAAAGTCGGCCAAGGTGTTCGGCACCGGAGAAAATGTGGATTTTAAGGTGTCGGAGGGCGGAATTAAAATCATGTTGCCGGAAATTCCGGAAGATATGCCCGATTTTATCATAGAACTTGCGATGGGAAAGTGAGAGGTATGCCGGCGTTGGATGTTAAGCTCGAAATTTGTGCGGCTGATCTGGATAGCGTGCGTTCGGCGGTGCTGGGTGGCGCGCAGCGTGTGGAACTTTGTTCGGCACTCGCCGAGGGAGGTGTTACTCCATCGGCCGGATTTATTTCCGAGGCGAGGAAGATAGGCCGTGAAATAGAACTGATGGTTTTGATTCGCCCGCGAGGAGGAGATTTCGTATATTCGGATTATGAAATTGACTGCATGGTTAACGACATAGAGCTGTGTGCACGGCTGGGAGCGGACGGTGTGGTTATAGGAGCTTTGACCCGCGATGGGGATGTCGACACAGCCGCCTGCCGCAGGATGGTGAAAGCTGCCGGCGATATGAGCATTACGTTTCACAGGGCATTCGATATGGTGCGTGATCCGTATATGGCTCTTGAGGAGCTGATTGATCTTGGTTGCGACCGCGTACTAACGTCCGGACAGGCACCTTCGGCTCATGAAGGAGCTGAATTGCTGCGGTGTATTCACGAAAGGGCCAGAGGTAGAATTCTTATTATGGCGGGAGCGGGTGTGAACTCGTCGAATCTTAAGTCGTTGCTCATGGCTTCTGACTGTGATGAGGTGCATGCTTCGGCAAGCGTTATTAAGGAATCGACAATGAAATTCCGGCGGGGTGATGTTAAGATGGGAGCCCGGAATGCAGATGAATTCGCACGTAAAACAACGGATGTTGATGAGGTGCGTGCAATGTCAAATATTCTCAAAATGCATGGATAGGAGCATGAAGTCAGGTTTTAAATTTATTTTGTCGGTGGTTCTCCCGGCTGTTTTATTCGCGCAGTATGCATCAGCCTGGACAATAAAATCGGATAGCACTGACGCGGATTATTTGGCGCGTTTCGGCAATAACGAACGTACGGAACTTAAGGCTCTGTTCGATTCCGACAGTGTAAGCGAGCAGGAAAAAGATGCCTTGAAATTCCTGTATGCTTATATGTCGCTTCCGGATTTGGCTGATTATTCACCGGAGTTTTTCCTTAGAAATGTCCGGTCGTCATTGCGGGCGGCCGATGAACTTCCATGGGGAGATGTGGTGCCCGATCGCGAATTCCGTCATTTTGTGTTGCCGGTGCGTGTGAATAATGAGAATCTGGATATGTCGCGTCCGGTTATGTTTGATGAACTTAAAGAACGTGTGAGGGGTCTTTCAATGGAGGATGCCATATTGGAGGTAAACCACTGGTGTCATGAGAAGGTTACGTACCAACCTTCGGACGGACGTACGAATTCGCCGTTTGCAACAATGCGTTCGGCGTTGGGACGCTGCGGAGAGGAGTCGACATTTACTGTAGCCGCATTGCGTTCGGTCGGCATTCCGGCAAGACAGATTTATACGCCGCGGTGGGCGCATACTGATGATAATCATGCATGGGTTGAGGCATGGGCCAACGGTAAATGGTATTTCTTAGGGGCATGTGAGCCGGAACCGGTGTTGAATCTCGGATGGTTCAACTCGCCTGCTACGCGTGGTTTGCTTATGAGCACGAATGTTTACGGAAGATATGACGGTCCGGAGGAGGTGCTGAATGTAGTGCCGACAAACACCACTATAAATGTTACGGGTAATTATGCTGCGGTCGACACGATAAACGTATGTGTTATTGATGTCGATGAAAACCCGGGTGAAGGTGCGTCCGTAAAATTTTCGATATATAATTATGCTGAGTTTTATCCGGCCGTAAGCCGTGTAACCGACAAGGCCGGGCGTGCGTCGCTTCTTTCAGGTAAGGGAGATATGGTATGTATAGCTACTGATGGAAAGCGTTTTGGTTTAGCGAAGGTGTCTTCAAAATCGAATAGAAACGTTGTTGTTCTTGATAAGGATTCCTCTTTTGAAGGAAGAATGGAATTTGACATAGTGCCTCCTCCTGCGGCTGTTTCATTGCCGGAACTTACGGATGAGCAGGTGTATGTGAATGATCGACGCAAGGCTGCCGAAGATTCGATACGTATGGCTTATACAGCTACATTCCCTACGCTTGCCCAATCATCCGCTCTGGCAGCAAATCTGGGCCTTGATGCGGTGCGTGTGGAGAAGGTAATGAGCGGGTCGCGCGGCAATCATTCCGTTATCAAGGAATTTTTGCTTAATGCGCCTGTTGATAAGCGTGAGCGTGCCCTATTACTTCTTGAAACAGTTAATGTGAAGGATCTGAACGATGTTACAGCCGATGTGCTAAATGATCATATTGCTTCCGAAGGTTGTGATTCCGATCCGCTTTATGCCAAGTATGTGCTGAATCCGCGTGTGTCGGTTGAAAAGCTGACTCCCTATAAGGCAAGTTTCAAAAGTTATTTTACGGAAGAAGAGCAGAATGAGTTCAAGTTATTTCCTCCGGCATGGGCAAGGTGGGTTGACAGGAATATAAAGTTTGAAACAGAATGGAATCCGTTTGGTTATTGTATGACACCGGCCGGTGTGTGGCGCGAACGGCGTGCGGATGCGCGTTCACGTGATATATTTTTTGTGGCGGGAGCGCGAAGTTTCGGTATTCCGGCACGTATGGATGCTGTTACGGGTAAGACTCAGTATGCCGATGCGCAGGGTAATTGGGTTGATGTCTATTTCGATGGAAAGGGACAGCCGGCCATCAGTCCGGCCGGACGAGTGTCGGTGAAATATGTATCTGACGGAAGCCGTGTGGAGCCAAAGTATTATTCCCAGTTCAGTTTCAGTAAAATAACTGACGGTTTGCCCAGGCAACTGGAATTTGATGAGGAAACGGCACTTTCTGATTTGACCGGTAAACCTATGTCGATGGATGAGGGTCAGTATATGTTGCTGACAGGCCGTCGTATGGCCGATGGCGGTGTGCTTGCCCTCGCTGATTTTTTTGTGGTTGAGGCTGATTCATTGGCAGAGGTGCCATTTGAAATTCGTCGCGCTGAAGGTGGTGTTGCTGTTGTGGGCGGTTTCAATGCCGAGAATATTTATCACGATAAAGAATCGGGTGTGGATAAAAGCATAATTTCCACAACAGGACGAGGTTACTATGTGCTTGGGTTTGTTGCTCCCGGACATGAGCCTTCCGCCCATGCGTTAAACGATATTTCCGCCGTGGCGCGTGATTTTGAGAAGTGGGGTAAGAAAATTATGATTCTTTTTGCGGATCCGGATGCTGCGTCGCGGTTTGATGATTCGCTTTACAAACGACTTCCTCAAAATGTTGTGACAGGATGTGATATTGACGGCCGCATAATGTCGGAGTTAACCGAAGGATTGAATCTGCCCGCCCGGGAATTCCCTTTGTTTGTAATTGCCGATACATTTAACCGTGTGGTTTTTGTTCAGCAGGGTTATTCAATCGGTCTTGGCGAAAAACTTCTTGATGTGATTAATCAGCTTGTCGAATAGAGGTTGATGAAATAAAATGACTAAATTTGTGGAGTAAAAAAGAAAGACTATGACAGACTTCAGAAATATGCGTTTTGAGACAAAACAGCTGCATGTTGGGCAGGAGAAACCTGATCCGGCAACCGGAGCGCGTGCTGTTCCTATTTATCAGACAAGTAGTTATGTTTTCCGCGATTGCGAACATGCGAGCGCGGTTTTTGCACTTGAGGAGGAGGGTAACATTTACAGCCGTCTCACGAATCCTACGCAGCAGGCTCTTGAGGAGCGCATAGCGGCCCTCGAGGGAGGACGTGCCGCGCTCGTGCTTTCATCCGGAGCCGCAGCTACGACTTATGCCATAATGAACATAGCCACAAAGGGCAGTCATATTGTAGCGGCCAACAATATTTATGGCGGAAGCTATAATTTGCTGGCGCATACGCTTGAGGATTATGGAGTGAGCACCACGTTCGTCGACCCGTCGGACGTCGGGAATTTTGCAAATGCCATAACTGACTCAACAAAGGCCGTGTTTGTGGAGACGCTCGGCAACCCGAACAGTAATGTTACGGATATAGAGGCGATTGCAGAAGTTGCGCATAAACATGGGCTGCCTTTGATAGTTGACAACACGTTTGCCACTCCGTTTTTGGTGCGTCCGCTTGAATATGGTGCGGATGTTGTGGTGCATTCAGCCACCAAATTTCTGGGTGGTCACGGCACTTCCTTGGGTGGTGTGATTGTTGACGGCGGCAGCTTCCCATGGAAGGATTATGCGGATAAGTTCCCCACAATGGCGCAGCCTGACCCGTCGTATCATGGTGGTGTTTTCGCCGATATGATTCCCGATGCTCCGTTTGTGGGAAGGGTCCGTTGTGTTTTGCTGCGTGATATGGGTGCATGCATATCGCCATTTAACGCTTTTATTCTTCTGCAGGGTGTGGAAACATTATCGTTGCGTGTGGAACGGCACGTTGAAAATGCACTGAAAGTTGCCGAGTGGCTTTCGCGGCACCCTAAAATAAAGAAGGTTAATCATCCATCGTTGTCAACCGGCAGGGAGCGTGAACTTTACGCAAAGTATTTTCCAAATGGCGGTGGTTCGATCTTTACGGTGGAAGTTGATGGGGGTGAAGCCGGAGCGAGGGAGTTTGTTGATAAGCTGAATGTTTTTTCGTTGCTTGCCAATGTCGCAGATGTGAAATCGCTTGTCATTCATCCCGGGTCGACAACTCATTCGCAGCTTACGGAACAGGAGAAAGCGGAGCAATCAATCTTTCCCGGCACTGTCCGTCTTTCAATTGGAGTTGAACATATCGACGACATACTTTCCGATCTGGAGCAGGCACTCGGCTGAATGTGCGGAATTATAAAAGGATTATTCTTTTATGTCGTAGCGGGTCAACTCCGCACAGCTGAAACGGACTTCTTCAATGATTTTCCGGCATCTATCTTCTGAAAGTCTGATTTTTTTGCCAACAGCAATGAAATCAGACAGCCGGGGATGCCCAGTGCCGTTGACAGAGGTGGCATGTTCGCCGTTATATCCCTCGGTGCAAAGGGTAAGATCGTAGGCCGGCGCAAGTCGCCAACTCCACGTATTCAAATTAGGGTCTCTGACCACATAGAAACTGAAATTTTTGCAATGGTCATCCTTATTCTCCGTGAGATAATTGAACAGCATTCTGCGATATATCTGCTCAACATCTTCACGATTTTGAGTTATAAATCCAGTCAGAGAAAGCAGATTGGAGTAGTCCATGAACGGTTCATGGAGAGATATGCTCATTAATCCTCCGGCAGTTGAGGTGTGGAGTCGGTTTCCATTATTGTCGATATCGAATCTTCTGGAAGCGAAATATCGTCCATTGACAAGCCGGAAGTCGGGAACGATGATGCCGCATTGTCTCGCAATTTCATTATGATGCACCTCTTGCATTCCAATATCTTTCGGATCGTATGTGTGACGGAATTTCACTATCCAGTACCCTTCATTATCTGAGAATATTGCTTTAGGTCGGGCACCTCCGCTGTTCCCGCTGTTATATAGGAGCAGCCCGGCATCTTTATCCTGTTGTTCTTTGAGAACTTCAAGTGCAATTTCCTGAAGTCGGTCAAAATCGGCTACGGTATCTTCATGTTCAAGGCTTACGGAAGGGGAATATGTTAACGCTCCCATGCCATTTTCGCCGACTAATGCAAGTCTATCTAACGAGGATAGATCGGAGTCGTTTATTCCGTTACGAAGTAATGCTTTATGGAGAAGATATCGTCCGTATCCATCGGGGAGACTGTCTTCAAAGACACCAAAATTTCCGTAAAACGGTTGTGGTTTGGCAATGAAAACACCGGGTTTCAACGGTAGTTCAAGCGGTGAAATGCTGAATCCGTCGGCAATCCATGACTTGTCGTATTCAAAGACATTTAGACGATTATCGGGCGTTAGGGACAGCAATCCAACAGGTAGCCCATGAAACATAACCTTAAGTTTTTCGGTTTTCTTCATATTTTCTTGATTTTGGCATACGCCCTTTTGTTTTTGCTTTTCTGACGTATCAGATCAAGCTCTTCCATTGTATCAAACTTAGGCGTGCAGAACAGATTCCTTATTTCCGAAGTATAGCCAAGTGCCATCGCAATTTTAATCAGCGATTCAAATGCAATTTGACCTTTCTGTTCAAAGCGTGCTAATGTTGACAAAGGCACTGCCGATAGTTCTGCCATGCGTTGTCGGGTGATGTTTTTCTCAACTCTACGCCTGCGGAAATTTTCGGCAACATGCATCATGATGTCATCGGCATTGTCAAATGTGAAGCTGTCTAAAACAGACAATATAGTGTTATTATTGTTGCTTATTTCCATAATACTGCTAATATTATGGTACAAAGATAATGATTAATCCTTACATTGCAAATTGATAGAGCGATTTCTATAATCATTGTTTAGTTCAGAGAAATATGATATCCATGACTAAGTATTTGGTTAAGTGAACGGAATGGACTATTTTTGCAAAATAGTTCCAATCATTACCGTAATGAACCGTTTCAAGTATTTATTAGCATCTATTGCGTTATGTCTGTGCGCGCAATCGGGGTACGCTCAGAAGCTTTTGTCGGAGCATACCACTGTTCAGGCGTCGGAAAATGACACATTGTCGTGGTATAAGTCAGAAGTGCCAGTTTATGAGCTGTTGATTGACAGTGAGGATTTCGATTCGATTATTTCAAATCCGGCGCGTGACTACAAGATTCTTCCTCCGGCGTTTCTCGGCAATCCCGTTTACGGCGGTTACAAGTTTCTTGAGCCTATAAGTCTGGTTCCTACCGAACGGGAAACAGGCTTTGCAGATGTATATCAGTGGCTTGATGATCTGGAACTGAGTCAGCAGCTTCTTAATGCAGCCACTCAGAATTATATGATTGGCAATCCGGAGCGTGTGCGCTATAATCTGGCCTGGTTGCCTGAGCCTCCGAAGCAGTATCGTGCGTTTGTGAATCCGACCACAACGCGCATAGAGTTCGAGGATATGAATGTGAAGCCAAAGGAACTTGTGGCTGATATAGAGCGGAAGGTGTGGTTGGGAAAGTTTACGGCTGCGCTTCAGTTCTCGCAGGCGTATATTTCGCCGAACTGGTATCAGGGCGGTAACAACAACCTTAATATTTTAGGGCAGTTCGCATATAATCTGAAACTGAACCAGCAGTTCTATCCCAAGTATCTGTTCGACATGACGGTGCAGTATAAAATCGGTGTGAACCAGACGCCTGACGACAGCATACGTTCGTATGCAATAAATGAGGATCTGCTGCAGTTCAATCTCACGGCCGGTTTGAAGGCATGGAAAAAGTGGTTCTACTCGGCCAGCATGTATTTCAAGACACAGCTGTTCAACAGCTATCCGCTGAATTCGCATCAGTTGCGGTCGGCATTCCTTTCGCCGGGAGAGCTGAATGTCGGTGTCGGTATGACCTACAATCACGAGAATGAAAAGAAAACATTTTCGATCGCCATGTCGATAGCTCCGGCGTCATGGAACATAAAGACTTGCATAAACCGGAATATAGATGAAACGATTTATGGCATAAAGGCAGGGCGAAAGACGTCGAGTGAGTTCGGTGCCAATCTGGAGATGAATCTGAAATGGAAGATTGCCTATAACATTTCCTACGCGTCGCGGCTGTTCGCGTTCACGGATTATAAGTATTTCCAGTCGGACTGGGAGCATACCATTGATTTTGCCATTAACAAATATCTTTCAACGCGTCTTTATCTGCATATGCGCTACGACACGCAGACCCCTCGTGTGGAGGATAGCCGCTGGCATAAGTTCCAGTTTAAGGAGATTCTCAGCATAGGATTCAACTATACGTTCGGAGCAGGTTAATGATTCGTACGGTTTTTATAATATTATCGGTTGCGTATGCTTTATGTGCCGATGCATTCGGTGTGGGCAGAACGGGCGAGGAGCATGTTCTGGAAGGTTATATGCGGAATGAGGTGGAATCCAGGCTCGCATCAATGAACCGACATAAAATTGAAGGAATATGGCGCTTGACGCGCGGAGGTGCCGATGTGGCGATAGAGCGGAATGGCGACGGTTACAGTATGGTGGTTGTGGAAGCGCCGAACCGTATGCTTTTGCCCGGAACCGTTATCGGGGAAATTACGCCTGCTGGTAACGAGAACATGTATTGGGCAAGGATGTATACCCGTATGAACGGCGACATGCTTCTGATGCCTAAAAACTTTTCAATTCGACTTGATGAGAAGAACGGTTTGCTGGAGTTTCTGAAAAACCGTTCGAACCTGAGAATAAATCTGTGGCATTTCGTGCCGTTTCTTTATCGTAATTCAGTAAAAGTTCTGCAAGGGAACACCACGGCTCACGATGGTGGCATACGGGTTTTTCCGGTGCCGGATGTGCCTTCCGAGCCAATTTATTTATGATGCCGAAAAGCTGGAGAATAGTGGTTTTGGTTGTTATGTCGGCTGTCTGTGCCATGGCTTGGGCCACCTCGCCGAACCGTGTAAGGACAATCCGTAAGGGAGCGAAGGCGGCCCGTGCGGAGTATCGTCGGCCTGCCGCTGCGTCGGTGGCAGATACTTTGACCGGGGAACTGGCGACGGGACGTATAAGCGGATATGACAAACCTTTGCGCAGTAATTATGAAACGGCTCTGTTCAGCAATATGACCGACCGACGTGTGGAACAGGCGAGCATAAGCATGATTTACCGCGACAGCAAGGGAAGAATGCTCCACTCATGTAAATTGCGCGTGAATGTATGGGTTGAGCCGGGAGAAACCGGTCAGATAAAGTGGCGCAGCTGGGATGTGCAGCAGGCTTATTATTATCATCGCTCGCGACGTCCGCGTTTATCGGCTGGCACGTCCTATGATGCGGAATGCAGAATTGACACATTGTTTGTGAGCAGATGAAGGAGAAGTCTTTACAAGGAAATTTAAATGCTCTTGCAACGGGTAAAATAGGCAGGTTGCTGTGGGATTACAGCATCCCTGCGGTTGTGGGCATGCTTGTGATGTCATTGTATAATGTTATTGACCGGATATTTATAGGTCAGGGTGTCGGGGCTGATGCCATAGCGGGACTTGCCATAACGTTTCCGGTGATGAACATTTCGTCGGCGTTAGGCGTGCTGGTCGGAGCGGGAGCGTCGGCCCGGGTTTCGATTCTGCTGGGTGCCGACAATAGGCGCGGAGCTGAACAGACGCTCGGCAATTCATTGGTTCTGATAGTTTGTATAGCTGCCGTTTATATAAGTTGTTTCGCTTATTGGCTCGATCCGATTCTGCGGATGTTCGGCGCAAGTGATGTTACGTTGCCCTATGCCCGGGCTTTCATGGAATGCATTCTTCCGGGTATGTTTATAATGAATATAGGTTTCAGTTTCAATAACGTTATGCGTGCATCAGGCTATCCTCTGAAAGCCATGAAGACGATGTTTGTCGGCGCGGGCCTGAATCTGATTCTTGCGCCTATGTTTATTTTTGTTTTAGGCTGGGGAATAAGGGGAGCTGCTCTGGCAACCGACATAGCCATGGGTTTGTTTACGCTCATAGTTATGATGCATTTTGTAAATCCTAAAAGCACCATTCATTTCAAACGGGGAATTTACAGGCCAGACTTAGGAATTGTGATGGGAATTGTCGGAATAGGTGCGGCTCCGTCGGTGGTTAATCTTGCCGGCAGTGCCATCAATGCAATAGTCAACAAATCGCTCTATTTATATGGGGGGGATAATGCCGTTGCGGCGGCGGGCATTTTCACAACTTTTACATCGTTGCTTGTTATGGTGGTTGTAGGGTTGTGTCAGGGCATGCAGCCGATAGTGGGCTATAATTATGGCGCCGGTTTGTTGGGGCGTTTGCGCCGGGCTTACGGTTATACGGTGGTGTGGGCGAGTGTTGTGGTTACATTGGGAGCTGCATTCGGTTATTTCTGCGCTCCGCTGGTCGGGCGCGCCTTTACGAGCGATGCTACTCTGATTGATGTAACCACCAATGCCTTCCGTCATGCTCTGGTCGCGTTCTGGATGGTTGGTTTCCAAATTGTTTCAACCAACTTCTTTCAGTCGATAGGTAAAGCCGGCAAGTCTATTTTCCTGAGCCTGACCAGACAGGTTCTGTTTCTGATACCTTTGCTTCTTTGGCTTCCGGGAATCTGCGGCCTAAACGGTGTGTGGATGTCATTCCCTATAAGCGATGTGCTTGCAACGGTTGTTACGGTGGTTATGGTTGTGTGGCAGTTTGGAAAAATATCGAAGAATAATGTTGTGCAGCAGCAAATTGAGTTATAAAAGCAAAATATAACGTTAAAAAATATTTTTCAGTTAAAACATTTTGAGCGGGTTGCGGTTTTGTGTATATTTGTAAGAATATATTAGAAATCCCTCGAAACCAAATCTCATTACAGATATGAGCTATCTTAAGTTTGATAAAAACATCATGATTAACCTGGAGCAGAGTCTGCCAAAGGAGATGCTCCGAACAAATCAAAGTGGTGCGTATCACTGCACGTCGGTAGTCGACTGCAACACCCGTAAGCAGCATGGTCTGCTTGTTATTCCAATGCCGGAGATGAATCACACGAATCATGTGCTGCTGTCATCGCTCGATGCGACAGTGATTCAGCATGGTGCGGAATTCAATCTCGGGCTGCACCGTTATCAGGGAGGTATTTATTCTCCTAACGGGCATAAGTATATCCGAGAATTCGACTGCGAGAATGTTCCGCGGACCACATATCGTGTGGGTGGTGTGATTCTGACAAAGGAGAAAATATTCATAAGTCATGAAAACCGCATACTAATCCGCTACACACTTGTGGAGGCTCATTCGGCAACCACTCTGCGGTTCCGTCCGGTGCTCGCTTTCCGCGAGGCTAACGCGCTGTGTGTGGCCAACGATGCGATCCGCACGGAATGTCCGGAGGTGCCTAACGGCATAAGCTGCTGTCTTTATCCGGGTTATCCCGATCTGTTCATGCAGTTCAGTCATAAACCGGTGTGGAATTATGAACCGAACTGGTATAACGGCTTCGAGTATGTGAAGGATATGGAACGTGGGGTTCCTTACACGGAGGATCTTTGGGTGCCCGGTTATTTCGATGTTCCTATGCGGAAGGGTGAGAGTGTCATATTTTCGGCCGGAACTTCTGAAATTGCTCCCCGTTCGCTTCATAAAATTTATGAAAAGGAGATAGCGTCGCGCACCAAGCGCACAAGCTTTTTCAACTGCCTGAAAAATGCAATCAAACAGTGCTACATGAAGGAGGGTGACAACATGTATCTCATTTCGGGCTATCCCTGGGGCAAGATATTGGCGCGCAATACATTCATGGCGCTTCCCGGAGCAACCATAGCAATAGGTCACCGTGAGGATTTTGAAAAGATAATGGCCACGGGCTGGGATGCACTGAAGCATTATATGGAAACAGGTGAACTTAGTGACCGTATTCAGGGCATAGACTTGCCGGATATACCGCTATGGGTGGTATGGTCCATACAGCAGTATGCAAAGGCCTACGGCATGGATGAGGCACGTAAACTCTATAAGGAGGAGGTTAAGGAAATTCTTGATTATATACTTTCAGGAAAAGCGCATAATCTTTATCTGCAGCCTGATTATCTTGTTACAACCGACGGTCATAATGTTCCGGTTTCGTGGATGAACGCTTCGGAAGGGGGCAGACCCCTTGTTCCGCGCAGCGGATATCTGGTTGAGTTCAACGCTTTGTGGTATAATGCACTGGTGTTTGGCTCGAAGATGATGGAGGATGTTGAGCCTGAGGTTGCGGAACGTTATACGAAGGATGCCGAGGTTATGAAACCTGCGTTCGTGAACATGTTCATGAACGGTTACGGTTATCTGTTCGATTATGTTGACGGCAGTTATGCCGACCCGTCGGTACGTCCGAATATGGCGATAGCGATAGGTCTTGATTATTCGCCGCTCGACCGTCGCCAGCGAAAGACAGTGCTTGATGTAATAACACGCGAGTTGTTGACCCCGAAGGGTCTGCGTACGCTTTCTCCAAAGAGCTACGGTTACCGTCCGAGCTATCTCGGTTCGCCTCAGGAGCGTGAGATGGCGTTGCATAACGGTCCGGCACGTCCGTGGCTATTCGGTTTTTATGCCGATGCCTATCTGCGTGTATTCGGGCACAGCGGCGTAAGTTATCTCGACCGCATGCTCATAGGTTATGAGGATGAGATGACCCGCGGATGCGTAGGCTCGCTGTCGCAGCTTTACGACGGCAATCCTCCTTTCTCCGGACGCGGAGCCATAAGCCATGCAACGAATGTTGCAGAGATATTGCGCACGCTGACAACCTTGAAAAAGTTTAACATATAATAAAATCCGCACACCATGAAAGCATTAATGTTCGGGTGGGAGTTTCCACCGCACATCCTGGGAGGATTGGGAACTGCAAGCTATGGCTTGACCAAAGGCATGTGGGAGTGTGGCGACATGGACATAACCTTCGTTATACCCAAGCCTTATGGCGATGAGGAGAAAAGTTTTGCCCATATAATCGGTGCATCGCAAACGCCAATTGCGTGGCGCGATGTCTCACGCGAGTATGTGGAGCAGCGAATAGGCAAACTTATGAGTCCGGATCTTTATTTCCGTCTCCGCGATCATATTTATGCCGATTTCAATTACATGCGTCTTAATGATTTAGGATGTCTTGAATTCTCAGGCCGCTACCCCGATAATCTTCTGGAGGAGATTAATAATTATTCGATTTGTGCCGGAGTGATTGCACGCACTCTCGATTTTGATGTTATCCATTCGCATGACTGGCTTACATATCCTGCCGGCATTCACGCGAAGCAGGTAACGGGCAAGCCTCTGGTGATACATGTGCATGCGACAGATTTCGACCGTTCGCGCGGCAATGTGAATCCGACAGTGTTCGGCATCGAGAAGGACGGCATGATGCATGCCGACCATATTATTACGGTAAGCAATCTGACGCGTGACACTGTAATCAACAAGTACGGAATTGATCCGGCAAAGGTAACGACTGTTCATAATGCCGTTACACCGCTGAGCGACGAGCTGCTGAATGTCGAGGTTCAGAAACCGAAGGAAAAGGTTGTTACATTCCTTGGCCGTATAACAATGCAGAAGGGTCCGGAATATTTTGTGGAGGCCGCCGCGAAGGTTTTGAAAAACAGTCCGAATGTCCGTTTCGTGATGGCCGGCAGCGGCGACATGATGGACAAGATGATCGAGCTTGCCGCCGAACGTGGAATAGCCGACCGTTTCCATTTTCCCGGATTTCAGAAAGGTAAGCAGG
Organism: uncultured Bacteroides sp.; assembly: GCA_964564465.1. Lineage (GTDB taxonomy): Bacteria > Bacteroidota > Bacteroidia > Bacteroidales > Muribaculaceae > Paramuribaculum. The sequence continues at coordinate 78,542 of CAZMAO010000002.1, read as the reverse complement.
TTTACGAAATGCTGAAGGCCAGTGATGTGTATGTGATGCCGTCGGTTTCGGAACCGTTCGGCATATCACCTCTCGAGGCAATGCAGATGGGTGTCCCCTCGATTATCTCCAAGCAGAGCGGATGCGCTGAAATTCTGAATAATGTAATCAAGACCGATTACTGGGACATTGATGCGATGGCCGACGCCATTCATTCAATCACGTCCTATCCGGCAATGTATAATCAGTTGCGCGAGGATGGACTTGAGGAGGTGAACCGCATTACGTGGGACAAGGCCGGAGCCAAAGTAATCGACATTTATAAACGTGTGATAAATAACCAATAATTCTCCTTCAGGCATTAAGAAGAATGCCGAATCAACAATAAAAATCATGAAAGCAATTTGTTTTTATTTTCAGATTCATCAGCCGTTCCGTTTGAAACGTTACCGTTTCTTTGACATAGGCAATGATCATTACTATTACGATGATTTCGCTAACGATGATATCGTTACCCGCATTGCTCAGCGCAGCTACATTCCTGCCGCCCAGACATTGCTCGGAATGATTGAGAAATATCCTCATTTCCGTTGTGCGCTGTCGGTTACGGGCACCGCTCTCGAGCAGTTTGAGCAGTATGTTCCCGAATTTGTGGATTTGCTTAAGAAACTTGCCGCAACAGGCAGGGTTGAGTTCCTTGCCGAGACTTATGCTCACTCGTTGTCGTCGCTTATCGACCCGGCTGAGTTCGAGAATCAGGTTAAGGTTCATGACGAGAAGATTCACGATCTGTTCGGTGTGAAGCCGAAGGTGCTCCGTAACACAGAGCTGATTTACTGCGACGAAATGGCTCCGATGATTCTGGCTATGGGCTACAAGGGGGTTATCACCGAAGGTGCCAAGCATATTCTCGGCTGGAAATCGCCGAATTATGTTTACAGTGCAGCTACGGCTCCCAAACTTAAGATATTGCTGAAAAATTCGAAGCTCAGCGATGATATTTCGTTCCGTTTCAGCAATCCGGAGTGGGACGCATATCCTCTGACGGCCGATAAGTATGTTGATTGGATCGCATCGACTCCGCAGGAGGAGCAGATTATCAATCTGTTCATGAATCTTGAAACGTTCGGTGAACTGCAGCCGCGCGAAACCGGCATATTCCAGTTCCTGGAGGCTATTCCCTATTTTGCAGAGCAGAAGGGTATTGATTTTCTGACACCGAGCGAGGCTATATCGAAACTCAAACCTGTGGGTGAACTTTCCGTGCTTCATCCTATAAGCTGGGCTGACGAGGCACGTGACACATCGGCATGGCTTGGAAACAAGCTTCAGAACGAGGCGTTCAATAAGCTTTATTCCGTGGCCGAGCGTGTACGTCTGTGCACCGACAGGCGTTTGAAGCAGGACTGGTACTATCTGCAGGCGAGCGACCATCTGTATTATATGTCGACAAAACATATGGCCGATGGTGCGGTTCACTCTCACTTCAGTCCGTATGAAACTCCGTTCCAGGCATTTACAAATTATATGAATGTTCTTGCCGATTTTATTGTGCGTGTGGAGGAACAGTATCCGCAGTCAATTGAAAATGAGGAGTTGAATGCGTTGCTAACGACCATCCGTAATCAGGAGCGCGAAATTGAATCGCTCAACAAGGAGGTTTCATCTATGCGTCAGAATGTGGAGCATTATAATGAGGAACATGCTTTGCGTGAAAAGGTGGCCAAGGAAGCGGTTGCCGAGGAGAAGCCTGAAGTGAAAAAGGTCGCTCCTAAAAAGGCTGCTGCTAAAAAAGAAGCTGAAAAGAAGCCGGCTGTTAAGAAAACCGCGGCCAGGAAACCGACGGAAAAGAAGTAACTTAATTAATAACGTTCTAATATGATCGGCGGGGTGTGAGGCACTCCGCCGATTTGGATATGATAAAGATAAGTGTAGTTGTAATTACCTACAATCAGGCACATTGCATTGACCGCGCATTAAGGAGTGTGCTGGCACAACGCGGTGATTTTGCGCTTGAATTGATTGTGGCAAACGATGCTTCAACCGATTCCACATTATTGCATGTCCGGAAATGGGAGCAACTTTTTCCCGACAAGGTTAAGGTTATAAATCATGAAAAGAATGTCGGATTCCAAAGGAATTATCTTTCGGCAATAAGGGCGGCAACTGGTAAGTATTTGTGTATGTGTGATGCCGACGATTATTGGACCGACGAAAGCAAATTGCGCCGGCAGATGGATTATATGGAGTCGCATCCCGAATGTGCCGTGGTGTTTCACAGAATTGTGAATGTTTATGAGCAGACGGGAGTTAAGACTTTGAGCAACGGCGGACAGGCTGCGGATACGGATATTGTCGATTTGAGCAGACGCAATTACATCACCAATCTGTCAGTTATGTACAGGCGTGAACTTATGCCTGCGGAAACGCTTCCGGAGTGGATAGGAGAGGTCAGCCTGCCTGATTACGCTTATCATATGCTTTATGCGGCGCATGGGTCGATTCACTACATTTCGCGTCCGATGGGTGTATATAGTAAAAATTCAGTGGGGGCGTGGAGTCTGAGCAATCGTGTCAGACAATATGAGATGGCATTGGATGTGAGGCTCCGGTTAATGGATTATTTCGGTGTGGATTCGGCTGCGTATCCGGGTTTACGCGATGCGTCTGTTGATTTGCTTACGGCTATTTTAGCCACGGGACAGGATGCGGATGGAGATAAGCGCAGAAAAATGATAAAGGAACTGAATCCGGCGTTAAATGATGCTGATATTGATGCGGCTGTGGACAGAGCGAGAGAATCGTTCGCCCGGAACAGAAAACTAAGTTTACCCCGCAAGGTTTACAGAATGATTACGCGTGTTTTTCCGGCACCTCGTCCTTGCCGATGACAGGGATTATAAACAAAAACAGCGGATAGATAAGTCTTTCCGCTGTTTTTTATAGGGGCCACACCAAAGGATGCGATGAAACTCCGAATGACAGGATTTGAGTGCTCGTCGACCTTTGTAATCCGCCTGGGCTAATTAAGCCTCCCCGACAAGGGGATGGGGCCCGCCATCGGCCGGCTAAGCTTGTCTCGGTATTTCATTAAAAATTGATGAGTTTCCCAATCAACTTTGATGTGGTGTGAGTTTATTCAGATTTTGTTGTGCCGGGCTCTCCTGCCCTTTGCATTATAACGCAAAGATAAAACCGTAAGTTCATTTTTGCAAGTCATGCCGATAGTTTTTTTGCAATGGAATGCTATTTCATTGAAAATTTGTATCTTTGCAAATCATTAAATCATGGTGAAAATGAGCAAGAAATTTAACGTCTACAATAGGTTTAATTTATCGGAAATAAATAAGGATATCCTTGCCCGCTGGAATGAGCAGGGTGTGTTCGAAGCGAGCATGAAGGAACGTGAGGGCTGTCCTTCGTTTGTGTTCTATGAAGGTCCGCCTTCGGCAAACGGCAAGCCGGGCATTCATCATGTTATGGCCCGCACCATAAAGGATATATTCTGCCGCTATAAAACCATGAAGGGATTTCATGTGAAGCGTAAGGCAGGCTGGGATACTCATGGACTTCCGGTGGAACTCGGTGTCGAGAAAAGCCTCGGAATCACCAAAGAGGATATCGGTAAAAAAATCAGTGTCGACGAATATAATGCCGCATGCCGTGCGGAGGTTATGAAATATACCCGCGAGTGGGAGCAGCTGACTCATTCCATGGGCTATTGGGTTGATCTTGAGAATCCGTATATAACTTACGACAACCGCTATATTGAATCGGTGTGGTGGCTGTTGGGTCAACTTTACAAAAAAGGCTATCTCTACAAGGGTTATACCATTCAGCCTTATTCGCCTGCGGCAGGAACAGGTTTGAGTTCGCATGAGCTGAATCAGCCCGGTTGTTACCGCGATGTCAAGGACACAACCTGCGTGGCACAGTTCACGGTTACTGATCCGAGCGAGGCCATGCAGGGGTGGGGAACGCCTGTTTTCCTTGCATGGACAACCACTCCCTGGACATTGCCCAGCAACACGGCGCTGGCTGTGGGTCCGGATATCGATTACAATATTGTACGCACGTATAATCCATATAGCGGAAGCCCGGTAACAGTGGTTCTTGCCGATGCGCTTATGGGTCATTTCTTCAATGCCAAGGCTAAGGATATGGCGTTGGAGGACTACGAAAAAGGCTCTAAGCTGATTCCATATAAAACGGTAGCCACAGTGAAGGGTTCGGATTTAGTGGGCCATCATTACAAACAGCTCATGCCGTGGGTAAATCCTGGTGAGGGCGCATTCCGTGTAATTCCGGGCGATTATGTGACCACTGCCGACGGTACGGGCATAGTGCATATCGCCGGAACATTCGGTGCCGATGACTTGCGTGTGTCGCGTCAGGCCGGTGTGCCTCCGTTGCACATGATAGATGTTGCGGGGAATTTGCGTCCGATGGTCGACCTTACAGGCCGTTTCTACCGTCTTGAGGATCTTGATCCGAAATTCGTAGAGGAGATGGTCGATGTGGAGGCGTATAAACCCTGGGAGGGTAAGTATGTTAAGAACGCGTTCAATGCTGAAGCCACGGAAGCTACGGAAACACTCGACGTTGAACTGTGCATGTGGCTCAAACAGCAGGATGCGGTGTTCAAAATTGAAAAACATGTTCACAGCTATCCGCACTGCTGGCGTACGGACAAACCGGTGCTTTATTATCCGCTCGACAGCTGGTTTATCAAGACAACGGCTGTGCGTGAGCGACTGATGGAGCTTAACGACACAATCAAATGGAAACCGGCGTCAACCGGTTCGGGTCGATTCGGCAAGTGGCTCGAAAATCTCCAGGACTGGAATCTTTCACGAAGCCGTTACTGGGGAACTCCGCTGCCGATATGGCGCACAGAGGATGCGCGCGAGGAGCTGTGCATTGAAAGCGTGGAGCAACTTTATGCAGAGATTGAGCGTGCTGTCGAGGCAGGCTTCATGAGCGAGAATCCATATAAGAAGGCCGGATTTGTTCCGGGCGATTACAGCAAGGAGAATTACGAAAAAATAGATCTTCATCGTCCGTATGTCGACGACATCATTCTTGTTTCGGCAAGCGGCAAGCCTATGAAGCGTGAAACCGATCTGATAGACGTTTGGTTCGATTCAGGCTCAATGCCTTATGCACAGATTCATTATCCTTTTGAAAATAAGGAGGGTCTGGACAGCGGCGAACTTTATCCCGCCGATTTCATTGCCGAAGGTGTGGATCAGACCCGCGGCTGGTTCTTCACACTGCATGCAATTGCCGGCATGGTGTTCGATTCACGCGCCTACAAGGCTGTTATTTCGAACGGCCTTGTGCTGGATAAGAACGGCAATAAGATGTCGAAACGTCTCGGTAATGCCGTTGATCCGTTTGCAGCAATCGAAACTTACGGTTCAGATCCGCTGCGCTGGTATATGATTTCAAATTCATCGCCCTGGGACAATCTGAAGTTTGACACCGCGGGTGTTGCTGAAGTTTCACGTAAGTTATTCAGCACGCTCTACAACACTTATTCATTCTTTGCATTGTATGCGAATGTCGACGGGTTCACCAACAGTGCGCCGCAGGTGCCGCTGGCTGAGCGTCCGGAGATTGACCGATGGATTATTTCTCTGCTAAACACCCTGATAGGAGAGGTTGACAAGGCACTGGACGATTATGAACCTACACGTGCCGCACGTGCCATAAACGACTTTGTGAACGAGAATCTTTCCAACTGGTATGTTCGTCTTAACCGCAAGCGTTTCTGGGGCGGAGAAATGAACAGCGATAAATTATCGGCATTCCAGACACTTTACACCTGTCTTGAAACGGTTTCATTGCTTATGGCTCCGTTCGCGCCGTTCTTCGCCGACAGGCTGTATAATGATTTAGCGTCGGTTTGCACCGGGAATGAAAAATCGGTTCATCTGGCATTGTTCCCGAAGGTTGACGAGAGTGCAATTGACGCAGGTCTTGAAAAACGGATGCAGCTTGCCCAGGCGGTTACGTCGATGGTGCTTGCATTGCGCAGAAAAGCGAATCTGAAGGTGCGCCAGCCGCTGCAGCGCATCATGATTCCTGTTTCTGACAAGACACAGCGTGAGGCTCTCGAGGCTGTTTCCGCGCTTATTCTTGGAGAAGTCAACGTTAAGGAAATGGAAATTCTCAGCGCAGAGGAGAGCGGACTTGTGAAGCGGGTAAAACCTGATTTCAAGAAGCTCGGACCGAAGTTCGGTAAACTTATGAAAGGTGTGGCGGCAGCTGTTCAGGCAATGAGCCAGCAGCAGATAGGCGAGCTTGAAGCAGCGGGCAGCATAACGCTTGTTGTTGACGGTGCTCCTGCCGAGATCACCACTGACGATGTGGAGATTTTCACAGATGAAATTCCGGGCTGGCTTATGGCAAACGAGGGCAGTCTGACAGTGGCGCTGGATGTTAACGTAACACCTGAACTTAAGATGGAGGGTGTTGCACGCGACATTGTGAACCGTGTGCAGAACATAAGGAAGGATCGCGATTACACCATAACATCCAAAATAGATGTAGTGGTTGAACCGAATGAACTTACCGATGGCGCTGTGGAGAATTTCGCCGATTATATCGCCCGTCAGATTCTTGCCGAAAGCATTACGGTGGGCGCTGTAGATAAATCGGATGCCGATGCCGTTGATCTGGATATAGACGGAACGAACGTTAAGGTGAGAATCACGTTAAAATAAATAGGAACGTTAAATTATCAACCGATAAAACAAACAACACATGGCTGAGACAAAACGCTATTCCGACGAAGAACTTCAGGAGTTCAAGGCTTTGATACTCGAGAAGTTGGAGAAGGCACAGCGCGATTATGAGATGCTGCGTGCCGATGTCAACAATTCAGATGGCAATGATGTGGCCGACACGTCGCCCACGTTCAAGACTCTCGAGGAGGGAGCTTCCACATTCGGTAAGGAGGAGAACGGCCGTCTGGCACAGCGTCAGATGAAGTTCATTCAGCATCTGCAGGCTGCTTTAGTGAGAATCGAGAACAAGACCTACGGCATTTGCCGTGTTACCGGCGAACTCATTCCTAAGGAGCGTTTGCGGGCGGTTCCTCATGCCACAACGAGTGTAACAGGCAAGATGCAGGATAAGTGACATTATGCCTATAGATTTAAATTTGGTTTACATAGCATATGAAGTTCACGCGCGGCAGTCTGGCTCTGCTGATTATTATACTTGTCATTGCGGCTGATCAGATTTTGAAAATCTGGGTTAAGACGCATTTTTATCTTGGCGAACAGTTGGTTATAACCGACTGGTTCCGTCTGCTTTTTGTTGAAAATAACGGTATGGCATTCGGCATGGAGGTAGGCAGCAAGCTTTTTCTTTCAGTGTTCAGGGTGGCGGCTCTTGTGGCAGGGTGCTGGTATTTGTGGAAAATAAGGAGCAATGTGCGTTTTGCCACAGGCTTTGTGGTTTGCATAGGCTTAATCATAGCCGGCACCGCAGGAAACATAATCGACTGCATTTTTTACGGAGTGCTGTTCAATGATCCTTTTCCGCCTGAAGTGGCCACGATGTTTCCTGCCGACGGCGGTTATGCGCCTTTGCTGCATGGAAAGGTTGTTGATATGCTTTATTTTCCGTTGTTCAGTTTTGTCTGGCCACAATGGATGCCTTTTGTGGGCGGGGAAACATTTCTGTTTTTCCAACCGGTTTTCAATATTGCCGATGCGGCAATATCTGTGGGAATAATCGTAATTCTTATTTTCTATTCCAAGTTTTTTGCCGAGCCGGTTAATGATCCGGTTGTTGAGGAAGCTGAGAACGATGAAACTGTTTAGATACGTGTTGTCATGCGTCGTCTGCGCGCTGCTTTTTGGCTGCTCGTCGCGTCCTTCAATGGTTTTGGAGAAGGAGAAGATGGCGCGGTTGCTTGCTGATGTTCATAAGGCTGAAGTGGTGGCCGAAACGAATACGCGTGTTTATAATGATTCGCTTAAGCGTGTTTTACGTCAGTCGGTTTATGCCAAGCATGGCGTGACACAGGAGGAGGTCGACACATCGCTCAGCTGGTATGGTTACAATATCAAGAGATACATGGATGTCTACGACCGTAGTATCGAGATTCTTGAGAAGGATCTGGAACAGGCTCGTGAAACGGCCGGCACAACCACGGGAACTTCGAATGTTAACGTTACATTCGACGGAGATTCGGTTGATGTATGGACTGCAGAGCGCACACGCCGTTTTGCGGTTACTATGCCGTCGAACATAATTTCCTTCAACATGACACGCGACCAATACTGGGAAAAAGGTGATGCCTATACCCTTCGGCCTAAAATGGTGGGTATGAACGGACCGCTCGAGGTGGTTATGGTTGTGGAATATCGTGACGGTTCGTATGACTATGTTACGAGAAAACTGAACGGCGACGGCTGGCAGTCGGTTACTTTGGTTACGGATTCCGTTAAGGAAACGCGTGCGGTTTACGGAACCATAGGCTATAAGCCGCGAAAAGGAGAAACGGCATTTATCGATTCGATTGCTCTGTTCCGTTCGCGTAAGGCTCCCTATCTTAAGGAGTTTATTTCAAATCAGCGTCATTTCAAGCGTAAATGACAGAGCGGATTCTGGCCCATGAAGTTGTGGCTGACGGAGAGGTTTTCAAGCTGCATTGCGCAAGTGTGGGCCGTGGAGGTGAACTTGTTTTAGAACCTTTTTCAGGCGAAACTTCCGGAACGCTTTTTGTCGAGGGAAGGATAGAGGTGTGGGTGGATGCATCCACGCGTTCAATTGCCTGGCGTAAGGCTGACAAGGACTGAAAATTTGCAGCCCATTTCTCATTGAATGGGCTCTAATTATTAATCGAAGTGGAATCGGGAACGGATGTTTCCGGTTTCTTTTTGCGCAGAAGCGGACGGAGGAACGATGAGAAACTGTCGAAATCGCGTTTGAAAACAACGCCTACGCCTTGAGTTGTCAGCGCACTTTTAACGTAGTAGTTACGGTCGTTATAGCGGTTGTAGGCTTTGAGGCGTATGGTTCCGGCGCGGTTAAGGAGATATTCAATGTCGAAGTCGCCAATAAACGAGTTGTTGTTAAGCGCTTTGTCGCGATAGCCGAAGTTGCCGTTCAGAATGAGGCGGTTGTTGAGCAGCTGGCTTGACAGTGCAAGATCAACCTCGAGGTCGGTGAAGTCGCCGCGGTCGCTTCGGAAGTTAGGTGAGATATTCCAGTTGTCACTTATCTGTCCGAGGATGTTGCTTAGCTGCGATGATATGGTTGATGAAGCAACCGACACCAGCTCGTTGCCTTTGGTGGCACTCATATAATCGGGAGTGTAGAAGCGGTTAAGTGACAGAAGATATATTATCTGCCGGTTCATCATTTCGTCGGTGCTGACAATGCTCTTGACTTTTCGGTAGGTGTCGGAGGAGAGGGTCGGGAATTCCAGATCGAATGAAATTTCCGGAGCGCGCACGTCGCCGTCCACTTTAAGAATAGCTTTTACGGGAACGTTAGTGCGGTTAAGTTCCTTATCCTCAAGGAAACTTTCGTCGAGATCCGAAAGGTTGGCATTGAGCGAGTAGGCAGCGGCAATATCGAGCTGGGCGGCATAGGGGTCGCCATGGAATGTTATGGAGCTGCCGTCGCGGATAGAGAAGTCTTTGATTATGATGTCCTGCAGCGTAAAATTGTAGTTACCTTGTGAAAGCGTGTATTTTCCGAACATGCGCAAATCATCGTTGGCGGAGTTGTAGGCAAGCCGGAGGTTACCGTTGCCGCGGGCGGAGATTTTGTCGCCCCCCACAGGGTCCATAACAAGATTAATAAGGGCATAGTTGTTAACATCGACAGTTATGTTCATGTCGTAGATGCTCGATTCCTCTTCGTCGTGGTTGTCCGCGAGCTTGCGTTTGAGTTCCTGAACCGGTTGAGGTGTGGTCAGGTCGATGTTTGCGAGAGCTTTTTTTGTCTGGTCGCGGTCGCGGAATGTAATGAAATTATATTCGGCAGCTTCCTTGGCGTCAGAAAGCACGAACGAGAAATTGGAGTTCGGGGCGGTTGCTACATTAACTCCTATTGAAACGAAGCCGGGACGTCCGGCTACGGATGCTCCTCCATTGCCGAAAACTGTTCCGAACCAACGTGCGTTGGCTGATTCCGATATGTCGTAAACGAGAAGCTGACGGGCATCGGTTATGTTGAACTCAAAATGCGGTTCTTTGAAGAATGTGTGCGTTAGCCATCCGTTGAGGGTTGCGGTGTTATTGAATTTGTCGCGGATAGTGAGATTGTTGAGGTCGATGCGTCCGGGCGAAAGATGCACGGAGTCGGTTGTGGTGTAGGTGGTGTTTGTGAAGCCGAGGGTGATAGCTATGTCTTCGCCGTATATGTCGCCAACCATGTCGACAAGTTTGAAAGTTCCCCACAGACGTGCCTTTCCCGAAGCATATCCGCTGACTTTTGTGGCAAATGCTTTCATGAAATGTTGCAGGAATCCGACGGGTATGCGTTCGGCGTCGAAAGTAAGGTCGAGCGAATCGGCCATAGGCATGATTTTTCCGTAGAGTTTCGTTCTGTCGGAACTGTGGGGTTGGGTTATCAGTGCATCTATGTTTATGGCTTTTGTTTTTGCATCCCATCCCGATTTTATTTTGGCATTTCCTAAAACCGAATGGTTGTATTTGAGGTTCTGCACGTCGAGTTCAGGTGTGAATGCAACAGGCGAAGGTGTGAAGACATCGCGCACAATGAATTCGCCGGTCGCGCAGCCGCCGAACATTGCGTTCTCAATTCCCAATGTTTCAAACACATAGTCAAGATCCATTCGGTGGAGAGTGAGTTTAAGCAGGTCGTCGGGATTTTCTCCGGCCACTCCATTAATTTTGATGTATTGATCGTTGCGTCCGCCTTTGAAGTTGTTTACGGCTATGTGCTTGTTTTCAATCAGTATGGTTGACGGATCGATGGTCCATGTGGTGTCGTTGATAACGATTTTGCCGGGATTGACGGCTATGTCGGTTGCCAACTGTGCGGTTGCCTCGGGGCGTGAGAAGCGGGTTGAGAAGCTTAATGCGCCGTTATAGAGATGAGGATTGGCAATGTTCCAGCTTAGTTGAGTGTCGAGTTGCCCGTGTGTTCCGAACGAACTGAGCGAGGCGGTCATTGTTCCCTTTTTCGTAGGCATTTGCGTGGTTGCATATATGTTTGCTCGTCCGTCGGGTTGTGCGCCGTCGAGATTAGCCCTCAGTGACGTGCCTTCGATAATGCTGTTGCCTTTCTGCAGGTATGGAGCATCTATTTTAAGGTTTATCAGTTGCTGTTCACCTCTTATTGTGCCTGTGATGTCAACCGGATGAATTATTTTTACTGGTAGTTTTGCAAGCTGTTCAAGCGGCTCGAGGTTTTTAACGGATATGTCGAGGTCAAGATTGTTGGGACGGGTGTAATGCCTTTCCTTGTCTAATGGATTTATATCGGCGAAGGCAGGGAAAACTTTAGCAAATATTGATTTGCAAAGATGTGGAATTTCCGACACCGCATAGTTGCCGTGTATGTTCACATCAACCGGATCGCTGACAATGCGCAGGGAATTGTAGGTGTCGGACGATTTTGCCATTATCGACAGTACGTCCATTTGCGGTCCGTTTCCGTCGCTGTCAACATAAGCGAGGTCGTGCAGAAGAATCGAGCCGTTTATGTGGTCGATATCCGTGCCTGAAAGCTGACCGTTACCTTCAAGTGTTATAAGCCGGCCTTCAGTTGCCGGAAGCAGGTTGAGGGCTGCGAGGTTAACATCGCGTGCCTTGACATCGAAGTTAATGGTTTTGAATTCGGGCGCCAGCGATGCTTCGGCTATTAAATCGAGCGCCACTCCGGGATTGTCGATGGTAAGGCTTCCGGAATATTCATGTCCGCTTACAGTGGCGGACAGAAGCATATCGCGATAGGTTATGTTGCGGAACGTAAAGGTTTCGAAATCAGCGTCGAATGAGCCGTATACGTTGTTTTTTCCACGGAGGCTTATGTCGAAATCGGCGGTTGCTGCAAGTACGGATAGTGGTGCAAGTGCACTGCCGAACGACGACAGAACCGGTGATAAATCGCGGCAATCGGTTTTCAGTGAGCCTTTCAGCGATGTATTTGCCGACGATGGCCGTGAAATGTTTATGTCGGTGGAAATGTTTCCGAAATCGCCCCGCAACAGTGCGTTTACATTGCAGTTTTTTGGAGAGCCGGCAAAGTCGGCGGTTAGTACAAGGTTGCCTAATCCGGTTAATGCACTTCGGATTTTAGCAGGTATGGGGGTGAGATGGTCGGTGAGCGGAACCAGATCGCGGCAATTTGCCTGAAGCGAAATGTCGGGAAGGTTTATGGATGCATTTTCAAAATCGGTTAATAGCCCGGATAATGTTCCGGTTGTGTTGAAAGAGAAAATGTCGGGGGTGTCGATTGTGAGTGCGTTGACGGAAAGATTGTCGGGTGTCCCTTGCAGCGAGGCATGAATTGAGGCGGAATATGGCACTGATTTCAAGGCGGGATAAAGGAAGGCGAAGTCGGGAGCGTAAAGGTGGCTTCCTTTCAGAATTTCAATGTCGAGAGGCAGTGATTTCCATGCTTGCGGGTTGTTTTTCAGCATGCCTGCCGCTATTTTCTGATTGTTGAACGCAATGAGGGATTTCGGTAATTCAATTTTCAGATTTTCAGCTGTGATGGTGTCGGGTGTTATGTGCATCAGTCCTTCCAGACGCCGGAGATCGAAGCCTGATTTTTCCGTAAACGACAGCCGGTGAATGAGAATCCGGAAGTCATCGTTTTTTATAGCGGGGAGTTCCAGGTCGGCTTTTATGTCGCGGATGTTTATGTGCGCCGGATTGATTCGGGTGCTATCGGTTACGGCAACCGAAAGAACATCGTAGTGAAGTGACGAACGTCTGATTACCACGGCATTCACACGGAAATTAAGTGAAGTTCCGGATCTTGATGTGTCGCGGGGTTTAAGAGCATCTATTATAGGCTGAATGTTGAGTGGAGAGGTTGGGGTGGCGCGGCTCAGGTAAGCGTCGAGTCCGATTATTTCAGCATAATTGAAAAGCAGTTTTCTCTTTAGAAGCTGGCGCAGGCTGATTCCGGCTCCGATTTGTTCAACTGAAGCTATTGGGGTTGAAATTGAATCGGTTATCGTGACTCCTTTAGCCGTAAGACGGTTGAATGGGGCAATGTCGACATGCTCAATGGTAACCTCAGCGCCAAGCAGTTGTGACAATTGCTCTTCAGCGACAGCAGTGAGTCTGTTCTGTACAAAAGGCATTGAGAGAACCACGTAGAGCGATGCGGGCAAAAGCACTGCTATAGCAAGCAGTGTGACGGCAATTAAGCGGATTATTTTGTAAGCGCGTCTCATTTTCAATAGGGGTCTACGTCGTAACTGACAATTGTTCCTTTTACGGCCGACAGTGGCGAGGCAAGCATTTCGGTGTATGTTTCACGAAGAATCTGCTTTACTTTTGACATGGATGCGTTTACTTCTACTTTGAGCATGAATTTCTGAATGTAAAGCAGTTGCACCCTGCTCACAACAGGCTCTTCCGGGCCGTAGACACGGTTGCCGAAAAGCTGACGAAGGCGTCGGCCATAGGCCACAGCTATTTCCTGAAGTGTGCGCCGGTCGCGGTGTCGCAGATAAATATATATTACACGTGTGAAAGGTGGATAATTGAATTTTTGCCGCTCTTTTATTTCGTGGGTATAGAAACCTTTGTAGTCATGTTCGAGCAGCCAATTGAAAAGCGGATGTTCAGGCTGACGGGTCTGAATGGCAACTGTACCTTCCGAATTGCGGCGTCCGGCGCGCCCCGACACCTGTTCGAGCATGTTGAACGCTCGTTCCGATGCCCTGAAGTCGGGCATATTGAGCATGGTGTCGGCATTCAGCACCGCCACCGAGTCCACGCCATCGAAATCAAGCCCTTTGGTAACCATTTGCGTTCCGACAAGCAGCTGTTTTTTTCCGGAGGAAAATTCAGCGATGATGTTTTCATATCCATCCTTATTGCGTGTGGTGTCGAGATCCATGCGTGCAACCGCGGCTTCCGGAAAATATTTTTCTACCTCATCGGCAATGCGTTCGGTTCCGTAGCCGAAAATTTCCACGGCCGGTTCCTTGCATGAGGGACATGTGCGTGGAACCGGATACATTGCTCCGCAATAATGGCAAACCATGCGGTCGATGTTTTTGTGGTAGGTCAGCGTTACGTCGCAATTTTCGCATTTAGGTGTGTAGGCGCACATTTTGCATTCCGCAACCGGTGCATAACCACGCCTGTTGAGAAAAAGGATGCTCTGTTTTCCGTTTTCAAGCGACGTGTTTATTATCTGTTCGGTACGCAGGGCCATCATGCCTTTCATTTGTCCCTGCCGTCGGGCACGGAGTGTGTTTATTATTTCGATTTTAGGCAGAACGGCACCTCCATAGCGTTCGGTGAGTTCCACCAGTCCATATTTGCCGATAACAGCCTTATGGTAGGTTTCAACTGATGGAGTTGCGCTTCCGAGCAATGTTTTTGCGCCATGCATTGCGGCGAGCACCATAGCTGTGTCGCGTGCATTGTAGCGCGGTGCGGGATTCTCCTGTTTGAAGCTGCCTTCATGTTCTTCGTCGACAATTACCAATCCTAAATTTGTGAAGGGGAGGAACACTGCCGAGCGCGCGCCGAGAACAACGCACGGTTCATGTGTGGTGAGCAGTTTTTTCCAGATGTCGACACGTTCGTTGTCGGAGAATTTGGAGTGATAGATTATCACTTTTGAGCCGAATACTTTCTGCAGACGTCGGGTAAGCTGTGTTGTCAATGCGATTTCCGGCACAAGGAAAAGGGTCTGCCGTCCCTGTTTCAGCAGAAAATCTATCAGGTGAATGTAAATTTCGGTTTTGCCGCTCGATGTGATTCCACGGAGCAGTGTAACAGGGTGCGTGAGCCATTGGCGGTGAATTTCGGCAAGTGCGTTAGCCTGAGCTTCGGAAAGGTCGGGCAACTGTGCGAGTACCGAACCGGAAAATTTGAAGCGGTTAACCTCCTTTTTGTAAATTTCCACAACACCTTTCTTTGCCATAGCGTTGACAATGGGACGTGTGACAGCCGCCCGTCCGAGCAGCTCGGCAAGGGGAACTTCATTCAATTCGGAGCCGCGGCGTGTGAAACCACTCATTTCCAGGAGTGCCATAAGTGCGATTTCCTGTTTTTTCGCGCCTTTAACGGCGGTGAAGTGTGCGTGCAGCAGTCCGCTGTCGTTTCGGTCGCCGTTTATGCGGACATGTGTAACGGTTTGCGAGCGGTAACGTTCAATGAGTTTTTCAGAAATGATAACCGCACCCGATTCGAGAAGCTGCGATGCAAGGGCGTTGACATTTTTCAAGCCTGTTTCCTTTTCTATCTCGGCCACGCTCATGCGTTTGCCCGAGTGCTCGAGAAGCTGCAGAACAATGGCCTGACGTTCGGAAAGGCGGGGATGCGATTCAATGTCGAAATCGGAGTTCAGTTCCAGAAATGTTTCGCTTTCCACCTTTAGCCCGGCCGGGAGAGCGGCTTTCATCACATCGCCCAGCGATGCGAGATAGTAGTCTGCAATCCAGTTCCAGAGTTTCAGCTGCGGATGGATGACAACGGGATCATTGTCGAGCAACTGCACGATTTCCTTTATCTCTACGCCTTCGGGAGCGGACAGCAACAGTGAGCATACTATGCCGGTATAGAATTTCTTTTTGCCGAAAGGCACAATGACTCTGTGACCCACGTTTATTTTTCCCTTAAGAGCGGGTGGAACAGCGTAGGTGAAAGTCACATTCAGAGGAACCGGTATTATTATTTCGGCGAAGTCCATTGCCAATACAAAGGTAGTCAGAAAACGGCGGTGTTTCAAATTTATTTTTGATAATCACTACTATTTTGTAAATTTGCTTATTGTTACATATTAAATACCTGACTTATCATGAAAATAGAAGTTAACAGCGTGCCGAGCGAAAAAGGTGAGATAAAGACATATACACTGACAAATGCTTCAGGTGCCAAGGTTGTGCTTTCGGAACTCGGAGCCGGAATTGTAAACGTGTCGGTTCCTGACAAGGATGGAAAAGTTGAGAATGTCTGTCTGGGATATGCCAATCCGGCCGATTATTTTTACGACGGACCATGTGCCGGCAAGGTGCCCGGCCGTTATGCCAACCGCATAGCTAAAGGTCATCTCGAGGTCGGCGGCAAGACCTATCAGCTTGCCATAAACAACGGGCCGAATGCCTTGCACGGAGGTCCCGAAGGTTACCAGAACCGGATATGGGAAAGCGAAGTGAAGGGCAATGCTGTGGTTTTCAGCAGGGTCAGTCCCGACGGTGAGGAGAATTATCCCGGAACTGTTAAGGTGAGCGCTACGTACACATGGAGCGATTCGTGCCATCTGACACTGAAACTCGAGGCTGAGACCGATGCCCACACGGTTGTTAATCTTACTAATCATGCCTATTGGAATCTTGACGGAGCCGACAGCGGATGTGTGCTCGATGAACTGATGTGGCTCGATGCCGACAAGTATCTTCCCACCGATTCAACTTTGATTCCCACCGGCCAGATGGAACCGGTGAAAGGCACACCGATGGATTTCACCACGCTCAAACCTCTTGGCAAGGATATAAAACTTGCGTTTCCGGCGCTGGAATATGGTAAGGGCTATGATAATTGCTGGGTTATAAACAACTGGGTGCCCGGGGAGCTGAAGCATGTGGCGACACTTGTAAGCGACAAGAGCGGACGTGAACTGCATGTACTCACAACACAGCCGGCCGTGCAGGTCTACACCGGCAACTGGCTGGCAGGTTCGCCGAAAAACAACGCCGGCCGTCCGTATGAGGATTATGATGGTGTGGCTATTGAATGTCAGGGTATGCCCGATTCGCCTAATCATCCCAATTTCCCGTCAACGGAACTTAAACCGGGAGAGAAATATTGCCAGATTATAGAATTTCAATTTTCAGTAAAGAAATAAAGATATGAAACCTACATTATTTATCCTTGCTGCCGGAATGGGCAGCCGCTATGGTGGTTTGAAACAGCTTGACGGTCTTGGCCCTCATGGTGAAACCATTATGGACTATTCCATTTACGATGCGCTGCAGGCCGGCTTCGGCAAGGTTGTGTTCGTTATCCGCAAGGACTTTGAGAAGGATTTCCGCGAGAAAGTGCTTTCGAAATACGAAGGACATGTGCCTGTTGAGGTTGTCTTTCAGTCGATAGATGCGCTGCCCGAAGGCTATGATGTGCCTGCCGACCGTACAAAACCGTGGGGAACAAATCATGCCGTGCTGATGGGTAAGGATGCCATAAAGGAGCCGTTTGCCGTTATCAATGCCGACGATTTCTACGGGCGTGATGCTTTTGAAGTCATTGCCAAGGAGCTGAGCAAGGAACATGACAAACCGGGCGACTATTGCATGGTTGGATTCCGTGTTGGTAACACTATGACCGAGAACGGTTCCGTGGCCCGCGGCGTTTGCTCAACTTCGCCCGAAGGATTGCTGACCGGCGTGGTGGAGCGTACGGCCATAAGCTATGACAAGGAACACAACATTGTGTTTACCGACGAAAACGGCAAGGAGCAGACGTTGCAGCCCGACACTCCTGTTTCAATGAATCTGTGGGGTTTCACTCCCGATTATTTTGACTATTCGGAGCGTGAGTTCAAGAAGTTCCTCGACAAGGATCTGAACACACCGAAAGCTGAATATTTTATTCCTTTGTGCGTCGATGCGCTGATTAAGAGCGGCGAGGCTACTGTTAAGGTGCTTGACACCGATTCGCGTTGGTTTGGCGTTACGTATGCTGCCGACCGTCCCGGTGTTGTTGAGAAGTTTGCCGAGCTGCATGCCAACGGCACCTATCCCGAAAAGCTTTTCTGATTCAGGACGTTTTCGTATATATGCCAAAGGCATATCGCTGCGGATTATTTTTTTTAGATTTTAATCAGGAAGGGAGGTAAGAGCCCTCTTTCGCATAAACTCCGGAGTGGTGGCATTAAGCCAACATTCCGGAGTTTCGTGCATTATGCTCGCTGCCCGAAAGCATAGTTGCCATCGTTTAATTATTATTTTTAACACTTATTATTATTATTATTATTATTATTATTATTAGGCTTTTATTGCTTATATTTGCAGCTGAACTATCAGATAATAAAAATATTGAAGATATGAAGAAGAGTTTATGGATGATGGCTTTGGCTGTGCTGATGTGTGCATGCTCATCGGATGAGCCGGCTGTTGAAGAGATTGATCCTAATAATCCGATAGAGGAGGAGATTCCCTCCATTCCCCCAAAATTTCTGACGTTATCATCAGAAGAACATGCGGTTTTGCAAAATCAGACAGGCTTTGCATTCGACCTTTTGAACGAAGCTTTAAAGCAGAACGATAATGTTGTGATTGCCCCTCAAAGCCTTGCAACACTGCTTGCAATGATGGCCAACGGTGCTGACGGTACTACTCTTGCCGAATTGACCGCTCTTTTCGGTTTGCAGCCGAATCAGCTTGATGTGCTGAATAATCTGAACAAGATGCTTATCAAGGAACTTCCGGCATTGGATAACAATGTGACCGTGATGGCATTAAATTCGTTATGGGTTGAACCTAATTTCACTGTTTATGATTCATTTAAGGAGGTGCTGAAAAGCACTTACAATGCCGAATGTTTTACTCAATCGCTTATGACATGGGAAGGCGTTGATAAATTCAACCAGTGGTGTGAGACAAATACTAACGGGATGATCAAGAATTTTTTGGAGGCTCCGATCGAATCATTAGTCCATAGTGCCAATGCCAATTATTTTAATGGAAACTGGCAGGAAAAGTTTGATAAGGCGAATACAAAAAAGAAGGAATTTACAAATGCCTTGGGTAATAAGACTTCGGTTATGATGATGCATGCCAAGGATACGGATTATGAGTATTTTATGAATGAAGGCTTGCATGGAATTAAAATTCCATACGGAAACGGCAATTATAACATGATTGTGATTATGTCGAAAAATTCAGATAAATTGCCTGTTGTTACAGCCGATGTGTGGAATAAACTCATAAGGGAGATTAGAAAGGCGAATGTTGATGTGTCATTGCCTAAATTTACTCTTGATTATAAGGAAGATATAACCAAACTTTTAGTAAATATAGGGCTGAGCGAGACATTTGGTGAATATTCCAGACCTGATTTTTCTAAAATCAATGAGAAATTGGAGTCTGCGTTTGTTATTCACGGAGCGAAAATTGAAGTTGACGAGCAGGGTTCAAAAGCGTCCGGTGTTTCGTTAGGCGGATGGTATGGAGATGACTTCAATGGCGGCCCTACTGCTGAGCCAATATATGTTAATTTCGAGGTAAACAAGCCGTTTGTGTTTGTAATTGAGGAGATGGGCACCGGCACTATAATGTATGCAGGCGCGGTGCGTTCGTTAAACTGATTGTGAAAATAATTGATAATTGAATCGGGCGGCTTTTGCTGCCCGATTTTTTATCGGAGCGGAGCCCGGGGAGGGGAAGGACGTTAATTTGTGGTGATTGGGATTGGGATTCGGGGGGAATTTTGTAATTTTGCGGTGGAATGGACTTTAAACTTCAGGCAACAGCACCGGGCTGCAATGCCCGCGCCGGAGAAATCACTACGGCTCACGGGGTGATTCAGACACCTATATTCATGCCGGTCGGCACGCTCGGCAGTGTTAAGGGCGTGCATCAGCATGAACTCCACGATGACATAAAGGCACAGATAATTCTTGGAAACACATATCATTTGTATCTGCGTCCGGGCATAGAGACAATCCGCAAGGCGGGGGGCTTACACAAGTTTAACGGCTGGGAGCGTCCGATTTTGACCGACAGCGGCGGCTTTCAGGTGTTTTCGTTGAGCGATAGGCGAAAGCTAACGGAGGAAGGCGCGCATTTCCGCAGTCATATCGACGGGTCGCGGCATCTGTTCACGCCGGAGAATGTAGTGGACATAGAGCGTGCCATTGGCGCTGATATAATGATGGCATTGGATGAGTGCGCACCCGGAACGGCTGATTATGATTATGCCAAACGGTCGTTGGGATTGACTCACCGGTGGCTCGAGCGCGGCTGGAAACGATATAAGGAAACTGAAGGGCTCTATGGTTACGAGCAGGCTTATTTCCCTATTGTGCAGGGGGTGGTTTATCCTGATTTGCGAAGGGAATCGGCAAAGTTTGTGGCCGATTTCGGTGCCGACGGCAATGCTATCGGAGGCCTGGCCGTTGGCGAACCGACCGAGAAGATGTATGAGATGATTGAGGTTGTCAACGAGATTCTGCCGGCCGACAAGCCCCGTTATCTTATGGGTGTCGGCACACCGGCCAACATTCTTGAGGCTATTGATCGCGGTGTTGACATGATGGACTGCGTGATGCCTACCCGCAACGGCCGCAACGGCATGCTGTTCACGGCTAACGGAACAATGAACATGCGCAACAAGAAGTGGGCCGATGATTTTACGGAACTTGATCCGGATGGCACGTCGTATGTCGATCATGTTTACTCGCGCGCATACGTGCGTCATCTGTTCATTTCACAGGAGTTGCTTGCAATGCAGATTGCCTCGATTCATAATCTGGCGTTTTATCTATGGCTTGTAGGGGAGGCACGCAAGCATATTTTCGCCGGCGATTTCCATAGCTGGAAAAAGGAGATGGTTGAACGTATGGGCCGCAGGCTATGATGAAGGGTGTATGAAAATTAAGCTGAAGAAACCGGACATGGCTAAGAAGCCTCTGAAAATTCTCGACAGATATATTATCGGGAAGTTTCTCGGCACGTATATATTCGCCATAATTCTGATTCTCGCCATCACTATAATGTTTGATGTGAACGAGAAACTCGATTCGTTTCTGAAGGCTCCGCTCAAGGCCACGCTGTTCGATTATTTTCTGAACTTCCTGCCTTATTTCGCCAATCAGTTTTCGCCGCTGTTCACCTTTATAGCGGTTATATTCTTCACATCGAAACTTGCCGACAATTCGGAGATAATAGCCATGCTGTCGACCGGAATGAGTTACAGGCGTTTGCTTCGGCCATATATGATAAGCGCAACGGTTATCGCCTGCATGACTTACGTGCTGAGCGCATACGTGATTCCGCCGGCTAATGTAAAGCGAATTGACTATACCAATACATATGTGAAAAACCGACGGGTTGATTACGGTGCCAATATTCAGCTTCAGGTGAAGAAAGGTCAGATAGCATATATGGCGCGTTATGACAACACTACGAAAACGGGTGTTAAGTTTTCGCTCGATCAGTTTGACGAAAATAAGAAATTGGTGTCGAAACTTACGGCGCAGACCATACGCTATGATTCGCTTCATCGCTGGCAGGCACGTGATTACATGATTCGTGAGTTCAAAGGGTCGCGCGAAAAGATTAAACGCGGAAACAAGCTCGATACGGTTATTCCGATTGAGCCACGCGATTTCCTGATTTCAAAAAATGACCATGAGATGATGACCACACCTGATCTTTCGGGGTATATAAAACGCCAGAAGGCGCGTGGTGTTGCCAATATCAAGAATTTTGAGATTGAATATCACAAGCGTTTTGCCATGACTGCCGCTGCGTTCATTCTCACGGTGATTGGAATGTCATTGTCGTCGAAAAAGGTTAAGGGTGGCATGGGTGTAAATATCGGCATAGGGTTGGTGCTGAGTTTCAGTTACATTCTGTTTATGACGGTGACTTCGTCGTTTGCTGTGTCGGGTCTTACGTCGCCTTTGGTGGCGATGTGGATTCCGAACATCATTTATATGATTGTGGCTGTGCTGCTTTATCGCAAGGCTTCGCACGGATAATTATAGCGGGCATTACTGGGATGGATTGCATTGAGCCGCTTGCTTCGGCTCTGAAGCCATGCGGGGGTGTTTTTTTTGCCATGCGGGTGGCATGTGCGGAACGCACGTCCCTACAATGTATTGGGAATTAGGGAGTTGTGGGGGCATGTCTTTGGCATGTGTGGGAACAGTGCGGGTCCGGAAAAATAAAAAGGTCGGTTTCTATTATAGAAGCCGACCTTTTTCAGTTAAATTATACGGTTTTATCAGTTGAAGGCGAGGATGAGTTGTGCGTTTCCTTTAAGTGTGAAGCTTTTAGCCATTGCGGGGACGAGGGCGCTGAAGCCGGCACGGAGATTTACTGAATTTCCGCGGTCGTCGCTCAATGTAACTTCCCCCTCAATGCATGTGAGGGTAGTGAAATGGTCGTAGGAGGGATAGTATGTTTTCTCGCCGGTGACATCAATGCGATAAACGCTGAAATGCGAGCATGTTACGAGTTCGGTTGTGCCGTCGAGATTTACTCCCGGTTCGGTTACGTAGTTAGGTTTAACTGAATAGTCGATAGCATCCTTTGCGAGTTCAACGTGGAGTTCGCGGGGTTTACCGGTTTTAGCATCGACACGTCCGAAGTCGTAGATGCGGTAGGTTATGTCGCTGGTTTCCTGAACTTCAACCAGAAGGTTTCCGGCACCGATACTGTGAATGCGTCCGGCAGGGAGGAAGAAAATGTCGCCCGGTTTCGAGTTGTGATGAGCCACAACATCCATAAGGGTGTTGTCCTTAACTTTCGCCACATATTCCTCGGGAGTGATATTGTCTTTCAATCCGGCGCAGATAACTGCGTTGGGATCGGTGTCGACAATATACCACATTTCGGTTTTTCCGAGCGAGTTGTGACGTTTTTTAGCAAGTTCGTCGTCGGGGTGAACCTGAAGGGAAAGATCGCCGGCAGCATCAATAATTTTAATGAGCAGCGGGAATGTTGTTCCGAATTTCTCGAAGTTTTTCTCTCCTACAAGATCGGCTCCGTATTTTTCAATCATCTGGGTGAGTGTAAGGCCGACATCCGGACCGTTTTCAACCACAGATTCGTTGCCTTTTACTCCGGAAACCTCCCAGCTTTCGCCTATTTGGGTCTGGGTAGTTTCTATTCCTTTGAGGGGAGCAATCTTTTCACCGCCCCAGATTGCGCTTTTAAGAATGGGACGGAATTTCAATGGGGGAATGTTGGGGGTTTCCATTGTGTTTGTTTGTGAAGTGAATAATGATGTGACAAAAGTAATACAATTTTTCCGATGTCACAAATTTGTAACAAAAAAATTGAATAACCGTCAATTATTCACAGTCTGCAATTTATTTTCGGGGCGGTCATACCATTTTGACATAAAGAGGCGAGCGAGGAAAATGAGTCCGCGGAATGTGAGTTCGATGCACATGGCCGTCCACACACCTTTCAGACCCATGGATTTAGCCAGGAACCAAGCAAGAGGCACTCTTACAAGCCATATGCTTCCAAAGTTCATGACGGCGGGGAGTTTTGTCTCACCGACACCGACAAAAGCTCCGTAAGCCACAATTGAAGCCGCAAACATGGGTTCGGCCCAGGCTTCGATGCGTAGAACTTCGGCTCCGAGGTTCTTTATGTCGGCAACAGGTGTTATGACGCCCATTATTTCAGGTGCGAAAATATACATAAGCAGCCCCATGCCTGTCATAACGGCCATTCCAAGACCCACCGACATGTTTCCGAACATTTTAACAAGTGCCGGGCGGCCGGCGCCGTGACTCTGGCCTGTCAGGGCGGTAGCGGCGTCGCCAATGCCATATCCGGGCATGTAGCAAAGGCTTTCGGCAGTCACGGCAAATGCGTTAGCCGCAATTGCGACAACTCCGAGCGGAGCCACAATTATTGTAATGGCTATCTGTGCGCCACATATAATGGCATGTTCAAGGGTCATGGGGGTTGAGATTGAAGCGGCTTTACGGGTAACATCTTTAGTGAGCCGGTAGCTTCCTTTGCTGCCGCGGAGCCTGATTTCGTCCTGGCGGATGCAGGCGTAGTACATCATGGCTGCAGCACAGATTATTTCAGCACCAACCGTGCCGAGTGCGGCGCCGAGCACACCGAGTCCCGCTCCCGGCAGTGTTATGGAAAGTTCCCCGATTCCATAGGTGTGTGTCGGAAAAATCAGGAAGAAATTAAGAATGCAGTCGAGCACGCACATCAAACCGGCAAAAAGGCTTGGAATTTTCATGTTTCCGGAGCACCGCAGCATTCCGCCGGCCAGATAGTTGAGTGTCAGCACCGGCAGGGCAGCGATGAACACGGTGAAGTAAACGGTGGCGTTATGGCAAATAACCTCCTCTCCACCCAGCCAATGCGGAAGAGGAATGGCAATGGCAAGCCCGATTAAGGTGACGGCGATGCTGAATATCAGGCTTGCTGAGATGCCCTGGCGGAAAACAGCTTTAGCCTTGTGGTTTTCCCTGGCACCGATTTTATGGGCAACTTGCACGGAATAGCCCGAGGTCATGGCTGAACAGATTCCCCAGAACAGCCAGAGGCTTGTTGAAACAAGACCGATTGAGGCTGAATCGTCGGCACCGAGACGGCCCACCATCGAAGCGTCGATATATTGCATTGCAATGCTCGACAGCTGTGCAAGCATTGCAGGGAGTGACAGCGAGATGGTGAGGCGCAGGCGCTGACTCCAGTTCAACGGATTGCCGTCGCGTATGAGTCGGATGTCAGTTTTCATTGTTGTTCAGGGCCGCTGCAATTCTGTTCAGGGCTTCATCAAGCCTGCTGCGCGGACAGGCGTAGTTGATTCTGATGTAGGAGCTGTCGCCGTAGGTGGTTCCCGAACTTATACGCACTTTCGCTTTTTTAAGAAGAATTTTTTCAATTTCGTCGCTTTCAATGCCTGTGGCGGTGATGTCAATCCATGCAAGGTAGGTTGACTGGGAGTCACACACCGGGAACTGCGGCAACTGTTCCCGGAAAAATTCGCGCAGATGCCGGTAATTTTCAAACAGATAGCTGTTAAGTTCCGTGAGCCATTCCTCCCCTTCGTTATATGCGGCCTGAAGCGCCTGCACTCCGAAAGGATTAACATCGCACACTTCATTGTCGTTGATAGCCCGGTCGATTTTAGCACGGGTTTCATTGTCGGGGGCAACAATATTGGCAATCTGCAGCCCGGCAATATTGAAGGCTTTGCTGGGCGAACAGCATATTATGGCTTGAGGATCGACAAGTGCGTAGGGAGTGTATGGGTCAGAATTGGGGTGAACAAGTTCACAATGAATTTCGTCGCTGATAACGCGCACACCGTTTTTGTCGCAAATTTCTTTGATGCGTTCAAGTTCGTTGCGGGTCCATACCCTTCCCGACGGATTGTGGGGATTGCACAGAATCATGAGTCTGTTCAAAGGGTCGGATGCAAGTGTTTCGAGATTGTCGTAATCCACCCGATAGGTGAATCCGGTTTCGGTTTCAACTCGTTTTAGCGGATTGTCAATGATTTTGCAACCGTTGTTGCGTATGGACGAGAAGAAGCAGTTGTAGGCCGGGGTCTGGAGAATTACGCCTTCACCGGCCTTGGCAAGACCTTTGATAATGGCTGAGATGGCCGGCACAACTCCGGAGGTGTAAATGACTTTCGAACGGTCGATATGCCATTTATGGCGTGTTTCAAACCAGTGTGTGAGCGCATCGAAATAGGATGACGGAACGTCGACATATCCGAAAATTCCGTGTTCAACCCTTTTGCGCAGAGCGTTGATTATGCATGGAGCCGTGCGGAAATCCATGTCGGCAACCCAAAGCGGCATCACATCGGAGTCATAGCCGTCCGCATCCCATTTCATTGATGAGGTGTTGCGGCGGTTGATCAGGGAGTCGAAATCATTTTTCATTGCCTGCGTATATTTCAACCGGTGATTCAGCCTTTGAATATTGGTCGATGATTATTTGGCCGAACGATGGGGCAACGATTCTGCCCCGTTTCGGATTCTTTACGCTGGTAACCGGAGTAAGGATTGTTGCATCGACTTCCGAATCTTCGAAAGCGAGGTCGCAGTCGGCGTGGAACTCGCAGTCGATCAACTTGAGGTCGTGTATGTAGCAGAGAGGTTGAGTTCCGGAAATTTTGCAGCGCACAAGTGTGAGGCGGCGCGAGTGCCACCCAAGGTATTCGCCGTTAAGCTCGGAGTCGTAGACCGTTACGTTTTCAGTTCCCCAGAAAGCATCTTTTGAATTGATGAGGGCATTATGTATTTCAACATTTCGGCAATACTGGAAAGAGTAGTTGCCGTTCTGACGCCAGTTTTTAATCCGAATGTCGGAAGAGTGCATGAACAGATAGTCGGCGTTTGCAACCTCAACGTTTTCAATGTCGATGTTGTGACAATGCCAAAGTGTTTCCTGTGCATCGGGAATATTTACGTTGCGAAGCATAATTCCATCCATTTCACGAAACATTTTAGGCGCGTCGACCTGAGTGTCGGTCATTTCAAGGTTTCTTGAATACCAGAGGGCTGCACGTGCCCCTTCGGTAAATAGACAGTTGTTGATTTTGAATCCGTCGACGTGCCAGAATGGATACTTGCCTTCGAAGCGACAATGTTCGGCCACTATATCTGAACAGCATTTAAGTGCCGATTCGCCGGCGTGTATCGTTACGTTTTCAAGTATGAGGTTCTTTGAACCAAAAAGCGGACGTTCGCCTCCGAATTCCTTATTGCTGATTGTATGCATAGTGTTTTTAGAAATTTAATGTGTCTGTGGTTGTGCAAAATTAACAAAAAATGGGGTGTTAAGTTGAGGAAACGTTGTTATTGGTTCGTTTTTTCGGAATATGTGTAATGAGTAAGAATAAAATTGGCATAAAAAATCCGCGGCTCAGGGTGTGATACCGCGGATTCTTTATGGTTCGAAGTTGTCGTCAAGGATATGTTTAGAGATTAAAGTACTTGTCATAGTCTTCAATAAACCGAACCTCCTCCTTGTACTTTTCAGGTGAAAAATCTTTAATATCGTAAATCAATTCGTCACCATCATAGCATTGTTGAAGAATATAGCAACGTGGCACAGGACAAGATGGCATTTCCATGCTATATTGCAGACAACTGCCGCGCAGAGAGCCAATTCCTTCCACATAATAATCAGCATGATCTGGCGAGTATTTAGTGTAAGTCTTGACAGCCCGTCGTGTTTTTCCTAAACATACTACTGTTCCCTTACTCAGTATGGAATATCTGTCTGTTTCATCACTGCTTTCAGGGTAAAATGTATAAGCTAATGTGAGTATGTTATTTAATTGATTATTTTTATCAAAACCAAGATTTACATCATATACTTTCCCGTTTTCTTCATACCAAACGATATTTTCAGATAGTTTCCCATTTGTTGCGTGTACTATTTTGCAATTTTTTCCAAACGCAAGTGTATCACCTATCACTTCATAAGTGATTTCATATGGCGTGATTCTGCTGCAGCTTTTAGACTGTTCCCATGGATTTTGGCGAATTACAATCCATTTTTTTCCGAGCGTAAGAACCGGTCTCAGTTCTGCAGTGAGAGGTTCAGCTTCAATAACGGTTGAATCATCTGCAGCGATACTGTCATCGGCAGTTCTGCCTCCGTTAGGTTCATCCGTGAATGAACTGTTTGAACTACACGAACAAATAAACGCCAGCATTAATATCCATACTAAATTCTTCATATCACTTCTTAATTATAGTTTTACTGTTTTTTCTAATGCCATTCACTTCTAAAGTTACCGTGTAATAACCTGCTTTTAAGTTGGATAAATCGACAATCTGTTTTTCTACACTCCTTTCTACAGGAATTGAAGCACATTTCAAGCCTGTTAAATTCGTAATAATAAGGTTTCCATTTGCATTCTCCATATCCCCTGTATATTTGATTTCAGTTGCATCATTAACCGGATTTGGAAGAACTGCTTCTATCTTAAAGTCATCAATGCCTTCTTTTATTACAGGCGGATCTACTAAAGCATATCTAATTTTAAAGCGTTTAGGCTTATAATTCTGTTTCGTAATCCAAACCTCATAAATATCTCCCGGTGTTATGGGAATAGTGAAGTGTCGGCCATAATTAACATAATAAACATCATTAAAAGCACCTGAAACGCATACTTTTGCATCATCTACACCCGTATCTATTTCCAATTCATTCAAGCTGTTTATAGTCGCATTAGCATTATTAAATTCCATTACAACACTATTATATAGTGGAGTCTCTGGGTCGCCTATGCCGTTTAATGCATAATGAACCCAACGATTCATGCATGCTGTTCTAAAAGTAGAAGAAAATGGAGAAATATTTGTAATATCACTTAATGCTAATAATGAGGCTTTAGTAAAATTAATAAGCCAACCAAAATTCTTAACATACGGTTTTAAAGAATTATCTCTTCTTACCAATCTATCATAGAATTCTGTTTCGTAAGCAAATGAGCCGAATTCCAAGTTAGGATATTGAAACCACCCAAATCGAGAAGCTCCCAAGTATCCAATAACTCCACTATTGGGATTACGTACTAAAGCTTCACTTAGACATGGTTTTGATGTGGGCGATGATTCATCTTTGTCAAAGGCATTTGTTGAACATGCCATCGTTGTAAACCATGTCATGCCGGAGCTATTTAATGCGAATGCATCATCTACATCAAAAATATGCATCGGGTTCTCGTTTCCATCATTGAAGCTAATTTCATTGCCGTGTGAGATAACCTGAACCATCTGGTAGCCTTTTTTTAACTCATCACATAACCCCTTTCTTGAAAATGGGATTCCCGAATAGGTATATGAATCAAAATATTGATATAACGCTGAATACCATTTATATGGCACCACAGCATTATAAAATAGATCACCCATGTCTTTATCAGATCTGCTGACGCCGTCAACTAATTCAAGACCTGTTTGGAAAATACCATGAACATAATTAGGGTTCTGCTCATATCCAATTGTTTTATTCACAAATGTCTGAACATCTACAATATCCCGTACCGGAGCTCTCGTCACTGCTATCGTTGGCATTGCATAAGGATTATCTCCTATCATTTCTCCGCTTAATCCATTTCCATTTCTGTCCCAATCAAGCTCTTCTACTAAACATGAGTAAAAAACATCTGATGGAATATATTCTTTATAAGTTGTTGTATCACTGATAGATACTGATGGTATTTCAATATAGCACATCTGAGCGGGAACTACATCCACATCTCCACCCAACAGAACATAATTTGTATAATTCTTTTCATACGAATCCTGAATGAATTGCTTAATTTTTAATTGAGGTGTCGTGCCGGAGTATTTAGAATAAATATCTTCAACCGTAACAATTTTAGAGCGCACACCTTTCTTTCTTTTCCAATCGGCAAGTGGCTTGAACGCACCTTTGAGATTTTCATTTGTTATTATCATGTACTCGATATGTTCCTTTGGCAGTTCAAAATAAATAGTGTCATCAACTATTGGCCTTCCAAATCCATTCTTTTCTAATAAAGCATTTATTAGATCTTGCTCAATGGGAGTATTTTTATGCTGTGTCTTCGACATTTTACCAGGTTCAATATCTAAACTTACCTTGACCGAGTCAATGAAATATAAATTATTATTCAAAGCATCGTAAACATAGGGACTAATCCTTAAGGACAGCAAGTTAGTGTTTCCTATTTTCTGTGTTCCACCCAAATAAAGAATAGAATCCGGATACATTACACTTTTATAGTTTGCTTTTGCCCGATTGGGTTTCGCACCCATTGCGTTTGTCGGTTGCGGAAAATAGGGCGTCTGAAGCCTGATGTCTTTTTTAATTAGTCGTTTGCTAAAACTAACTGCTAAATTTGAATAAGTTTCTCCAACAGCTAATTTGATTCTCCTTATTATAAATGGAATAGACGGATTGTTATAATCCATATATATCGATGGCTCATTAGACACAATCAAACTTGAATCGTTTTTTTCGGTTATGATATTAAAATCTTTTTCGAAGAATTCAAATGAGAAATTTTTTGTTTCAGCTAATGATAAAATAACGGAAAATAACGCGAGTGAAAGAGTGATGATTTTTTTCATGATGAGAGATTTTAAGTGATGATTGCAAATATAGTTATAATAATCATCAAATTAGCATAATTTATTCGTTTTAATTATTTTTAATACAGGAAGTGTGGGTATATTAGGAAGTGATTGAAATATCAATAGTTAGAACAGTGTATAAATATCTGATGAAGATTACAAAAAAATCCGCGACTCAAGGTGTGATGCCGCGGATTCTGTATGTTTTGAAGTCGTTGTCAGATGCCGATTGAAAGGGTGGTGAAGTAGCGTTGGCCGGAGTCGGTTAGCATGGGGCCGTAGCTCAATGTTATGTATTGGTTTCCTTCGCCCCACCATGTGGCGGTTGTTCCCTGAGAGTCGGAAGATGTCGATACGGGTGCTCCGTAGAGCGATGTTAGATAGCTGAACACGTCGCGGTAGCGGCTCATGTTGTAGGCAAGTGTGGAGTAATGGAAACGTGAGCCAACAAACCCGCCGTTGTTGTAGAACATAGTTGCATCAGGCCATAAGTAGCCATATTGATTTACATTGCGCAGATACACCTCGTTTGAGCCGTAGCCGTCGACTGTGTGGCCGGCATTGATGAGCTGGTTAACGGAGTTGGTTATTGTCATGCCGACGGTTATGCCGAGGATAGACGACCACAGGTTTATGCGTGTTGCCGGACGCCATGAAACGGGAGGTACGGGGCGCAGAAAGGGTCGGGCGGGGGCAACGTAAGGTCTATATGGTCTGGTTACAACGCCGGGACGGTAGTTACTGCCGGGACGGACGGGTGGGGCTGAAGGGCGAATAGTGGCTCCAGGTCTGACAGGAGCTGTTACGGGATGATTGTTGTTCCCCGGCCGATAGCTGTTGTTGTTATTTCCGGGCCGATTGTTATTGTTGTTCCCCGGCCTATAGCTGTCGTTTGGTTTGGCAGTGTTGTTTCCGGGACGATAACCGTTGTTTTTATTGTCGTTGTTCTGCCTGTCTGCTCCACGCACATTGCCTATGGCGGAGCCGGAGTTGCCGCGGTTGCCACCGCGATGACCTTGAGCACTGACCGGGGATAGCGAGAGAGCAACCAGCGCTGTTAGCGCGCATAATGTAGTCCTTTTCATGTCTGATAGTTTTAAGCGGTTAGCAATAAGTTTCGTATGATTATATGACTTTTTATAGGGATTTTGGTTTAGTCGTTGTTTGAAAAAGTGTAGACGGTGCGGTGTGACAGGGATTTGCCGGGAGAATAGATTCCAAGTTTACCCCAGCCGATGTGATTGAGCATGTCGGTGTAGTTGTGCGGAAGAATTTCGAGCGCTGAATGGTGCGAATATATGATGCTGTTTTTGCCGGTGCTGTCTTTCAGGCGGTTCATGGTGTAGAGGTGCACGCCGTTCTGGTCGGTGTTGAGAGTAAGGGTAATTCCGCTGTCTTTTGACGAAAGTGTAAGTGTTCCGTCCTTAGGGTCGCCGAGAGTGGAGAATACGAAATATGTGTCAATTCCTCCGAACCAGCGCATTTCATCGGCATCGCTGTTCATAAGATATGTGAGCGGGCGGGATGAACGGAAATCGAAAGGTGTCCATATGTTCATGAGCATGTGCCCGTTTGGTTCGCCGAGAGAATCGGTGTAGAGATGCTGCTGGGCGGAAAGCGACAGGTAATGTTTTTTAGCAGATGTGAGCCTGTTGTTTTCCGTGCTATCGGTTCCGTTTAGGTTAAACTGCAAACGGTGGGCTATGTCGAGCGGTGTTTCGGCTGTAGTGACAGCTGTGTAGTCAATTATAAGACTGCGGTTGCGCAAAATGAATTTTACGTTTACCCCTACGTTGCCGGGAAGGTTCGATTCGCCGGACATGGATGCGAGTTGAAGCGTGAGGGTTGAATCGGTGACTTCCGTAATGTCGAAAACTGAATCGGCCCATGTGGTGTGGTTGCCGGCAATGGTTACGGAATCGCGCCCGAAACGCTGTGCTTTGTGGAAAACCGATCCGGCAATGCGTCCTTCTATAGCTCCGATGTGCAATTTGTCGGTCTGATAATCGGCAATGCT
Source organism: uncultured Bacteroides sp. (assembly GCA_964564465.1). Lineage (GTDB taxonomy): Bacteria > Bacteroidota > Bacteroidia > Bacteroidales > Muribaculaceae > Paramuribaculum. Next base: position 46,561 of record CAZMAO010000002.1, on the reverse strand, counting down.
GTCATAACCCAGAATCACGTCGCGCATCATTCCTTGGCGGTCGGGCGTGAAAATGCTGACCACGCGGGCGCCATAGTTTGTGATGCTGACTTCCATGCTGTCGTTTGCAAGGGTTATCAATGAAACGGGATGTCCGTTGATTTCGGTAATGAATTTTGTTGAATCGATTCGCGGAGCATATGCGGAGTCGTCGGTGCTGTCTGTTGCCGACTGCGTTTTACGGCATGATGACAGTATGGTCAGCAAAGTTAAAACTACGACAGCGGAATGAAGAAGTGATTTCATAGGGGGTAGAGCTTGCGAAGTTGAATTATTGCGTTTACGATAGAAGCTGTTGTGGCACGTTCAATGATCTGACGTCGTGAGCCGCCATAACGAGCTGTCCAGCTTATGGTTTTTCCATTTAGGGTCGTTGCGTGACAGACAGTGCCGACAGGCTTTTCGGGGGTTCCGCCCCCGGGGCCTGCAATTCCGCTTGTCGCAACTGTGAGATGGGCGCCTGTGAGTGAAGCTACGCCTTCCGACATCTGTCCGGCTACTTGAGGGCTGACCGCTCCGAATTGAGCGAGGGTGTGTTCGCTTACACCTAAAGTTCCGGTTTTAACCGAGTTGCTGTAGCTAACCACTCCACCGAGCATGGATTCCGAGCTGCCGGGAATGAGGGTTACGGCATGAGCTATGTTTCCGCCTGTGCAGCTTTCGGCAGTTGCGAAAGTCATTTTCCGAAGCTTAAGTTCGTGAAGCAGAATTTGTGCGGGTGTGGCGTCGCTGTCGAAAACAAGCCATTCGGATGTGAGTTCTTTCAGGCGGTCGGTTTCGTTGGCGAGTGTCTGCCGTGCCACATCAGCGTCGGAATGCGTGCAATCGAGGCGAAGTCTGATTATTCCGTTGTCGGGCAGATATGCGAGATGCAGGAATTCAGGCAACGAATTTTCCCATGAGGCCAGTTTTTCGGCGAGATGACTTTCGCCGATGCCGTAGAGAATGAGTGTTTGATGCAGAACTGTGGTGTTTGCGCTGAAGTGGCTCAGAAGTTCCGGAATTACAGCTTTAGGAAACATTGATTCGGTTTCGGAAGGCACGCCGGGCATTGAAACAAGAACCTGCTTGCCGCCGTTGCGTTCAAACCACATTATGGGTGCAGTGCCGGCGAGATTCATTATAACCTTGCAATTGTCGGGAACCATGGCTTGCGAGCGGGTGAGATTGTTCAGCGGCAGGTGCTTCGATTCGAAAATCCGCTGTATGTTTCTGAAAACTTCCTTGTCGAACCGCATGGCTGATGAACCGAAAGCTTTTGCCAGCACCGGTTTTGTTATGTCGTCGGCTGTAGGGCCGAGTCCGCCTGTTGTCAGTACGACATCGGCATTGGCGAAGGCCTGGTCTATGCCACTCATTATAGCTTCGGCGTTGTCGGCCACGGTTATGATTTTTTTCACTGTCCAGGCGTAAGGGGCAAGAGATCGTGCTATAAAGCCGCTGTTGGTGTCCGTTACCTGTCCCAACAGGATTTCGTCGCCTATTACAACTATTGCTACATCCATAGTATCAAACTGTTACGCGTGCGTATGGAACTTCGTTATATGAGCAGAATTTTCCGTCGAGAAATTTGAAATAGCCGGCCATGGCCACCATTGCGGCATTGTCGGTGGTGAAAACGCGTTCGGGAATGAAAGCGTTGAGATGATGTCTGCCGCAATAGTCGGCGACAGCTTGCCGAACACCGGAATTTGCTGAAACACCCCCTCCGATGGCAACAGTTTTAACGCCGGTCTGTTTGACTGCCAGATCGAGTTTGTGAATGAGGATGTCGATAATTGTTTTCTGAAGTGAAGCGGCAAGGTCGGCACGGTTTGCGGCAATGAAGTCGGGGTTGGTTTTCAAACCGTCGCGCACGGTGTAAAGAAACGATGTTTTAAGGCCGCTGAAGCTATAGTCAAGACCTTGAATGCGCGGTCTGGCGAATTTGAATGCAAGCGGATTGCCTTCAGCTGACAGCCGGTCGATGTGCGGACCGCCGGGATAGGGCAGCCCCATGACCTTGGCGCATTTGTCGAAAGCTTCGCCGGCGGCGTCGTCGATGGTTTTGCCGAGAATCTCCATTTCGGCATAACTTTTAACAAGAATCAGCTGGCTGTTTCCGCCTGAAATCAATAGAGCCAGAAACGGAAATTCAGGAACCGGGTCGTCGGATTCGCGACGTATGAAATGTGAAAGCACATGTGCGTGGAGATGGTTCACGTCGACAAGCGGAATGCGCAGGCCAAGCGACATGCCTTTTGCAAACGATGTGCCGACAAGCAGCGAACCCAAAAGACCCGGGCCACGGGTAAAGGCAATGGCAGAGAGATCTGATTTTGAAATGCCGGCACGGCTAATGGCGGTGTCGACCACCGGAACTATATTCTGCTGGTGGGCACGTGAAGCGAGCTCGGGAACCACGCCTCCATATTCCTCGTGAACGCTTTGTGAAGCTATTACATTGCTCAGAAGAATGCCGTCGCGCACCACGGCTGCCGAGGTGTCGTCGCACGATGACTCAATGCCCAAAATGGTTACACTCATAGTTTTTGAAATAATAATTGGCAAAGTTAAGGATTTATGGTTAAAAATATAGAAAAAAGCGGTAACTTTGCACCCTGAAAATTATATGAAGATATGGAGAAACTTCGCAATATTGCCATTATAGCCCACGTTGACCACGGCAAGACAACTCTTGTTGATAAAATGCTTTTGGCCGGCAACCTTTTTCGTGAGAATCAGAATGCCGGAGAACTGATACTTGATAATAATGATTTGGAGCGTGAGCGTGGCATAACAATACTTTCGAAGAATGTATCCATAACCTATAAAGACTACAAAATCAATATCATCGACACTCCGGGTCACGCCGATTTCGGAGGCGAGGTTGAGCGTGTGCTGAATATGGCCGACGGATGTCTGCTGCTGGTCGATGCCTTCGAGGGGCCGATGCCTCAGACACGCTTCGTGCTTCAGAAAGCCATTCAGATGGGGCTTAAGCCTGTTGTGGTTATCAATAAGGTTGATAAGCCCAATTGCCGTCCGGATGAGGTTCAGGAGATGGTTTTTGATTTGATGTGCAATCTCGACGCAACCGAGGAACAGCTTGATTTCCCGACAATTTACGGTTCGGCCAAGAATGGCTGGATGAGTGACGACTGGCAGAAACCCACCGACAATATTCTTCCGGTTCTTGATGCGATAATAGAGTATATTCCCGAGCCTGAAGTGCTTGAAGGCCCGGCGCAGATGCTTATCACTTCGCTTGATTTCTCGAATTATGTTGGACGAATCGCTGTCGGACGTGTGCACAGAGGCGAACTTCGCGAGGGCGCGGACATCGCTTTGTGCAAGAAGGACGGATCGGTTGTCAAACAACGCATCAAGGAGCTGCATGTTTTTGAAGGAATGGGCCGCAAGCGGGTTGCGAGTGTAAAGAGCGGTGATATATGCGCGCTTGTGGGCATTGAAGGATTTGAGATAGGTGATACGATTGCTGATCTTGAAACTCCGGAGGCATTGCCGCGCATTGCCATAGATGAGCCGACGATGTCGATGACATTCACCATAAACGACAGTCCGTTCTTCGGCCGCGACGGCAAGTTCGTTACGTCGCGTCATATAGCAGACCGTCTTACAAAGGAACTTGACCGGAATCTGGCTCTGCGCGTAACAAAGGCTGACAATGAAGATGTGTGGACAGTGTTTGGCCGCGGCGTTCTTCATCTGTCGGTTCTTATAGAGACAATGCGCCGTGAGGGTTACGAACTTCAGGTTGGTCAGCCCCAGGTTATTGTAAAGGAGATTGACGGTGTGAAATGCGAGCCTGTCGAGTTGCTTACAATAAATGTTCCTGAGGAATACTCGAGCAAGATGATCGATATGGTTACGCGCCGCAAGGGTGATCTTGTTTCGATGACTGTTCAGAACGATCGCGTTCATCTTGAATTCAACATTCCGTCGCGTGGTATAATCGGTTTGCGAAATAGTGTGCTCACGGCCTCGGCCGGTGAGGCTATAATGGCACACCGATTCCTTGAGTATCAGCCGTGGAAGGGTGATATTGAACGTCGTACAAACGGTTCGCTGATTGCGATGGAGGCGGGAACAGCCTATGCTTATGCAATTGATAAGCTTCAGGATCGCGGCCGCTTCTTCATATTCCCGCAGGAGGAGGTTTATGCCGGCCAGGTTGTAGGTGAGAATGCCAAGGATAACGACATTGTTGTTAATGTGACAAAGTCGAAAAAACTCACAAATATGCGTGCCAGTGGAGCTGATGACAAGGCGCGTATAATTCCGCCGGTCGTATTCAGCCTCGAGGAGGCTCTCGAGTATATCAAGGGCGACGAATATGTAGAGGTTACGCCACATCATATCCGTTTGCGCAAGATTATTCTTGACGAGCTTGAACGCAAACGCGCAAATAAGTAAGCTTTTTATTCCGTAGAGGATGATTTAAGCAGGGAGGCTGCTGCTGTTGCGCAACGGTCGCCATCGATAGCAGCGGAAACTATGCCGCCCGCATATCCGGCTCCTTCGCCGCACGGAAAAAGTCCATTTAAGGTGATGTGCCTTAGCGTGTCGGGCTCGCGTGGGATGCGTACCGGCGCGGATGTGCGTGTTTCATCGCCTATGAGCACGGCTTCGTTTGTGAGGAATCCCCGGTTTTTACGGTTGAAATCTTCGAATCCTTTCTGAAGACGTGTTGCAATGAAAGGTGGTAGAAGTTTGTCGATACGTGCAGGATGTACGCCGGGTGCGTAGCTGACAGGGGGCAAGGTTGCCGAGGGACGTCCTTTTACAAAATCGTCCATACGTTGAGCGGGTGCGTTTTGCGAGCCGTTACCGGAGTCTTCGAAGAATTTCTTTTCAATGTCGGCCTGAAATTCCATCATTTTGAGTGGTCCGAATGAGTTGTATCGCTCTGGGATATCGTCGGGGAGAATTTCCACAACCATACCGGAGTTTGCCCATCGGCCGGAGCGTTTTGAGTTCGACATTCCGTTTACTACCATTTGTCCGGGCTGGCTGGCTGCGGGTATGATTACTCCGCCCGGGCACATACAGAACGAGTAGACGGCACGACCGTCGACACGCGTCAGCATGGAGTAGTCGGCCGGCGGGAGGAAATCAGGACGCCGAGGTGCATGGTAGCGTATTTTGTCGATAAGTTGCTGCGGATGTTCCAGTCGTACTCCCACGGCAATTCCTTTAGGCTCGAGTGCAATTCCGCTGTCGTGTAGAAAACGGTAGACATCGCGTGCGGAGTGGCCGGTGGCAAGGATAACCGGGCCGCAGAATGTTTCGCCAGACTGTGTAACTACACCTTTCACAGTGTTGTTGTCAACAAGCAGTCCGGTGACTTTTGTTTGGAAATGCACTTCACCACCGCAATTTATGATTGTGTTTCGGATGGATTTTATCACCTCAGGTAGAAGATCAGTGCCGATGTGAGGGTGGGCTTCAATGAGAACTGAGCGTGGCGCTCCGTTCTGATAAAGAATATTAAGGATTTTATCGACAGGCCCGCGTTTTTTAGAACGGGTGTAGAGTTTTCCGTCGGAATATGCACCGGCACCACCCTCGCCGAAGCAGTAGTTCGAATCAGGGTCAACGATTCCCTTGCGCGAAATTCCGGCCATATCCTTGCGGCGTGCGTCGACATCTTTCCCCCGTTCGAGAATGACAGGTTTGATGCCAAGTTCAATGAGCCGCAGTGCGGCAAAAAGGCCGGCCGGTCCTGCTCCGACAACAATGCATACGGGTGTGTTTTGTGGAATGTGGGTGTAACTGACAGGCACGGCAAGCATATCGTCGGCCGGTTGCTTGTCAATAAATATTTTTGCCGAAAGATTGATCATTATTTTGCGTTGCCGCGCGTCGACGCTGCGTCGGTTTATCAGCAGGTGCTTTATTCTGTTGGCATCAATGTCGAGCAACCGGCTTGCCTCGGCTGTAAGCATCATCGGATTGGCGGCTGTGCGCGGATCAACGCGCATTTGCAGTTCTTGAATCATTTATCGGATTGGAGGTTTGAGGGTTCGGGCGCCGTTGCGGAAAGTTTGCGAGCGGTTCGCCTGTTAACAACAATCAAGGTGACAATTGCGAAAACAAACGCAATTGAGTCGGCGGCGGAAATCGAGGCCCAGACACCGTCAATGCCCCAGTAGCGGGGGAAGATGATAAGGAACGGAAGCAGGAATATGAGCTGGCGCGTGAGGGAGAGAAAAATTGAAATTTTCGGCTTGCCGACCGACTGGAAGAAGTTCTGAATAACAATCTGGGCGCCGACAAGCGGATAGACAGCGAAGAAAATCCGCGCGCCGCGTGAAGCGATGTCGATCAGCACCGGATCAACCGTGAATAGGCGGCTGACTGATTGCGGATAGATTTCGCAAATAATGAATCCGATTGTGGTGATGGTTACGCCGAGAATTATACCTATGTTCAGTGTGCTTTTAACTCGCTTCCACGCGCCTGCGCCATAGTTGAAGCCGAGAATAGGCTGCATGCCCTGGGTTACACCAAACACAATCATTACAAAGAACATTGTGGTGCGGTTAAGAATTCCGTAAGCTCCTACGGCAAGGTTGCCGATATCGGCACCGTAGTCGAGCAGGGCTTTGTTTATGAAGATGACCACTATGCATGCACACACATTCATCAGGAACGGAGATAGTCCTATTGCGTAGATTCGTTTCATGATCGACGGCGTGAGCCATCGGGCATGCCAGTTAATGCGCACGAAGCTTTTTTTGGAGAGGAAGTGGTTGATGATCCAGACGCAACCGAGCGACTGCCCGCATACGGTGGCGAATGCCGCTCCTTTAATACCCCAGTCGAGAACGAAAATGAAAATTGGGGCAAGAACAAGGTTTACACCCACTGAAAGCAGTGCCGAAACCATGGCTTTTTTCGGGTAGCCGGTGGCGCGCATAACATTGTTCAGGCCGATGAATATGTAGGAAATGGGTGTGCCTAAGAGAATAACCTTCATGAATTCGCTCGCATAGGGAACTGTTTCGGGTGTCGCTCCGAAGAAAAGCAATATTGGTTCAAGAAAAATATAAGTCAGTCCACCGAAAACCAGCGAATGAATAAGGCATAGAAGTGCGACGTTATTAACCACATCGGTTGCGCGGGCATAGTTTTTCTGGCCGAGGAAAATCGATGAAATTGTTGCTCCGCCTACGGCTATGAGGGTGCAGAAGGCGATAATCAGATTCATCAGCGGAAATGTGATTGCGAGTCCGGCAATCGCCATTGCTCCGACACCGCGGCCAATGAAAATGGAGTCGATAATGTTGTAGAGCGACGTTGCTACGCTCGCTATAATTGCCGGTACGGAATATTGCACCAGCAGTTTGCCGACCGGAAGTGTACCGAGTTGCGTGGGAGTTGATGATGGTTTCTGTTTTTTGTCAGTAGGGGATGAAGCCATAATGCGATGTATGCTTAAGCTATGCAAAAATAGTCATAGTTTATAACAAATTTGAGTGGCATTTGTATTATTTTTGTAAAAAAAAGAACAAACAGTTATGGAGAAGCCTATCGGTTTTTTATTTGACCTTGACGGAGTGTTGATTGACAGCGAAGGGACCTATACGCAGTTCTGGGCCGGTGTCGATAAAAAATATCCTACCGGAATTCCGAATTTCGCAGTGGCGATAAAAGGAACCACATTGCCTGAAATTTTAAAGAATTTTCCTGACGCGAAAGTCCGTGAGGAGATTGAGCAAGGTATAGTGGAGTTTCAGAATAACATGAGTTATGAATTGTTCGCACATACGCTGCCGTTTCTGAATGCAGCCCGCGAGAAGGGTGTGAAAATGGCCATAGTTACCAGCAGCGATGAAAAGAAGATGGCGCGGCTTTATGAACAGCATCCTTCGTTTGCCGAAAATTTTGATGTTGTTATAGATGCGTCGATGGTTACGCGGTCGAAACCTGATCCGCAAGGTTATCTGAAGGCGGCTGCGGCGTTAGGCATTGCTCCTGAAAACTGCTATGTGTTCGAGGATTCACTTCAGGGACTGAAGGCGGGCAGGGCATCGGGGGCAAAGGTAATAGCGCTTGCCACCACCTATCCCCGCGAACGGCTCGAGGGGATGGGCGACAAGGTTGTCAGTTCGCTTGATGAGCTGGATCTGGACGCTATGTTAGGGTGATTCAGTTTACGGCTTTGAAACTCATGTCGAGCCCCTTTACGGAGTGAGTGAGTGCGCCGACTGATATGAAATCCACACCGCATTCGCCATATGCGCGTAATGTGTCGATGGTGATTCCTCCCGATGATTCGATTTCAGCGCGTCCGTTGATAAGTTTTACAGCTTCACGGGTGCGTTCGGGCGTGAAGTTGTCGAGCATGATGCGGTCGACACCGGCTTCAAGAGCCTGATTTATTTCCTCGGTGTTGCGGACTTCAAGTTCTATTTTCAGATTCAGATTATTCGCTTTGCAATAGTCCTTGGCGGCTTTAACCGCCTGGGGTATGCCGCCTGCGAAATCAACGTGGTTGTCCTTGATCAGAATCATGTCGAAAAGACCAATCCGATGGTTCATTCCTCCGCCTATTTTCACGGCCATTTTCTCGAGCATCCGCATTCCTGGGGTTGTTTTGCGAGTGTCGAGGACTTTTGTTTTCAATCCGTTGAGTTTTTGTTGATAGCGGGCTGTTGTGGTTGCGATTCCGCTCATCCGTTGCATTATGTTCAGCATGATGCGTTCGGTTTGCAGAAGCGAGCGCACTTTGCCTTCAACAACGAAAGCAATGTCGCCCGGCTTCACGTGGGCGCCATCGTTGATGAATACAGTCATTTTTAGCGACGGGTCGAATTTTTCGAACACTTTACGGGCTATCTCCACTCCGGCCAGAATTCCTTCCTCTTTGATTATGAGTTGCTGTTTGCCGGTTTCGTTGTCGGGAATTGTCGAGAGGGTAGTGTGGTCACCGTCGCCCACATCTTCAGCAAAAGCGAGAGTGAGGAGGTCGTCGATAAGTTGGTCGGTTGATTTCATTACAGTTTTTATTTTTTGCAAAAGTAGTAAAAAAACAGATAACAATGAAGTATAAAACTGTTTTGAAAATTGCAGCGGACGGATAGATTTGCTATCTTCGCAATATGAAAATAGAAGTGCTGGCGGTTGGAAAAACATCCACTCCCTACATCAGGGATGCTGTGGCTGACTATGTTAAGCGGATTAATCATTATATTCCTGCTGAACTGGTTGTTACGGGCGACATCAGGAATGTCCGCGCGCTGAGCAGGGAGCAGCAGAAGCAGCGCGAAGGCGAGCAGATACTATCATATCTTCAGCCGGGCGATCAAGTTGTTCTGCTCGATGAGCGCGGCAAGCAGTTCACATCGCGGGAGTTCGCCATGAAACTTGAACAGCTGAATCTTGCCTCCACGCGCAGACTGATAATGGTTATCGGTGGACCGTACGGCTTTTCAGAGGCTGTTTATGGGCGGGCAAACATGCTTATGGGTCTTTCTAAAATGACTTTTTCGCATGAAATGGTCCGTCTGTTTCTTACCGAGCAGATTTACAGAGCCATGACTATTTTGCGTGGCGAACCTTATCATCACGATTGAAGAATATATATATGACTATACCTGAATTAATAAAAGCGCATGGACCAAAGGGTTTTTCCTTTGAAGTGCTCCCGCCGTTGAAGGGCAAGGGGATAGGAAGCCTGTTCAATTCCATAGACAGCTTGCGTGAGTTCAATCCGTCGTACATAAACATAACCACTCACCGGAGTGAATGGGTTTATAAGCAGACTGCCGACGGGCTGTATCAGCGGGTAAGCGAGCGTGCCCGTCCCGGCACGGTTGCAGTGGCCGCCGCCATTCAGCATCGTTATGGAATAACGGCTGTTCCACATTTGATATGCAGCGGATTTACAAAGCAGGAAACCGAGTATGCGCTTATCGACCTTAATTTTTTGGGGATAAGCAATCTGTTGCTTTTACGCGGAGATAAGGCAAAGCATGAAAGCCGGTTCACGGCATTGCCCGGCGGTCATTCCCATGCCTGCGAACTTCAGGGACAAGTGAATGATTATAACAACGGTTTGTTTGCCGACGGCACGCCGATGGATATGTCTGATGATATTTTGAAATTCAGTTACGGAGTGGCAGGTTATCCGGAAAAGCATGATGAGGCTCCTAATTCCGAACTCGATTTGATGTGGCTTAAAAACAAGGTGGAAACCGGTGCCGACTATATAGTTACGCAGATGTTTTTCGACAACGGACATTATTTTGATTTTGTGCGCCGTTGCCGTGAAGCGGGTATAACCGTACCTATTGTTCCGGGTCTGAAACCTATTGTGTCGAAACGTCAGCTGACTGTTCTGCCGAAAGTTTTTCATGTTGATCTGCCTTCAGAACTTGTTCATGCAGTGATGGATTGCAAGGATGATGCGGCGGTTAAGGAGGTGGGTATAGAATGGTGTGCCATGCAGATGAAGGAACTTTACGGAGCGGGTACGGAATCGGTTCATATTTATTCGCTGAATGCCACACCAAGTGTTTGTAGGATTTTGAAGAAAGTTTTGTAAGGATATGAGGTTTGCCGATATACCCGGAAATGAAGATGTTAAAAGTCGACTCAGGCAAATGGCCGACGAGCGCCGTATACCCCATGCCATATTGCTCGAAGGGCCTGAGGGCGTCGGGAAAATGAGTATGGCACGAGCGTTTGCGCAATACGTGCATTGCAGCAACCGCACGGCCGATGGAGAACCTTGCGGGGAATGTCCGTCGTGCCGCCAGCATGTTTCATTCAATCATATTGACACCACCTACGTTTTTCCGGTTATAAAAACAGACTCATCGAAACCGGCGCCTGTGAGCTATGATTTTATGAACCAATGGCGTGAATATGTCGGTGAGCATCCCTATGTTTCGCAGGCGGGCTGGACAGCGGCAATAAGCAAAAAGTCGACAGTTCCGCAGATTTACGTTACACAGAGTTCAGAGCTTGTCAGGCGCATGTCGCTGACTTCTGTTTCATCGGAGTATAAAATTGTGATAATGTGGTTGCCCGAGCTTTTGAACAGCGAGGCTGCCAACAAACTGTTGAAACTGATAGAGGAACCGTTTGCCGACACTCTTTTCGTTATGGTGAGCGACAGCCCCATGAAAATTCTCCCAACCATATATTCGCGTGTGCAGAGGTTGTCTATGAAAAGGTTGCCCGATGAGACGGTGGCTGATTATGTTGCGGCTAAATTCGGCATTGATGCCGAGGAAGCGGCCAATATAGCCCATATAGCGGACGGAAATATTGTAAAGGCGGAGGAGCTGATGAGCAACAGCGAACTGCGCTCGGACAATCTTCAGTGTTTTATAACGCTGATGCGTCTGGCATATCAGCGAAAGATAATTGATTTGCGCAAGTGGGCCAATGACCTTGCCGATAAGGGACGCGAGGGGGAGATTCAATTCTATGAGTATGCCATAAGGCTGATGCGTGAGAATTTTGTTTATAATCTCCGGGTTCCTGAAATAACATATCTTGCTACTGACGAACAGCAGTTCAGTGCAAACTTCGCAAGGTTCATTACAAATGTCAATGTGGAGAAACTCATAGCCACGTTTACTGATGCTATTCGCGATATTTCCGGCAACGGCAATGGTAAAATAATTAATTTCGATGTGGCTATAAAAGTTATTCTTTTGCTGAAGCAATGAGAGAGCCTTTTCTACGAAGAGTTGCGGCCCGTTACGCTGAAAGGAGCGATTTGGGAGAGATGTGTTTTGTTTTTCCGAATAAGCGCAGCTGCAAGTTTTTTGCAAATTATCTTGAGCTGATGAAATCGGAATCCGGCGTGCCGTATATGGAGCCGGATATGACCGATATTTCGGAGTTTACGAGCCGGTTTTCAGATAAAATCGAGGCTACACGCTATGAGGCCCTGTTTACATTGTTCAACTGCTACAAAGCGTTGAATCCTAAAAATGTCGAGCTGGAATTTGAACGATTCCTTTACTGGGGAGAAATGTTGATAGGCGATTTCAACGACGTGGACAGATATATGGTTGACCCTAAGATTCTTTTTCAGAATCTTGAACGACTAAAAGAGATTGGAACGGATTATCTGACCGATGAACAGCTCGATGTTATAAGACGATATTGGGGGGTGGAGATTGAGGACGATGATTCAAAGCGATTCTGGACCCACATAAGCCGGAACGATGTGAAGTCATCGAAAAGGTTCAAGCAGTTGTGGGAGGTGCTCGGGCCACTATATGAAAGTTTTATCACTGCACTTGCCGGAAGGGGGCTGACTACACGCGGAAAGTTATACAGGAATGCTGCTGAGACCATCGGTGCCAGGGGCGGCAGACCCGATGAGTTCAGCCGAGTCGTTTTTGTGGGATTCAACGTTTTGACAACTTCGGAGTTAAAGATATTCAGGCGTCTGAAGAATCTCGATATGGCTGATTTTTTCTGGGATTTTAACTCGCCGGCGTTGAAAAGACAGAAAAACAGAGCCGGACGGTTTATTCTTGAAAACATGCGTGAATTTCCTATGCCTAAAGATTTTAAGGAGGAACCGATAGAGTCGTTTCCCGAGATTGAGGTGATTGGTGTTCCTTCAGGAGTGGGACAGACACGTATGGCGGCCGGAACTGTTGATGAATGGTGGGAAAAGGGTCTGGTCAAAACAGAGCAGGGAGAGATAAATACGGCAATTGTTCTGCCGGACGAAAGCCTGTTTCTGTCGATGATGAATTCGTTGCCCGAGAAAATAGGGAAGGTGAATGTAACAATGGGTTTCCCCATGAGGCTAACCCCACTCTCATCGCTAATGGGCGCAATTTACAGACTGCAGCGAAACGCACGTTATGGAAGGGGGGTTGATTCGGTGACGGTAGAAGGATATTATCATGACGATGTGGTTGCGTTGCTGTCAATGCCTTTGGTTCAGGCATTGAATGCCGAGGAGGCGCTGGCACTGCACAGTGCGATCAGGGAGGAGTTCATGTATACGGTGCCTGTAGAGATGATTAATCGTGTAGCGCCTTCGCTTGCGTTCATGTTCGTGCCTTTGGGCCGTAAGAGAGATCGTGGCGATGTGGTGAGGTATATGCATGATATTATCGTGAGTATAGAGTCGCTTGATTGTGACGATATGACAATGAAGTTTGCGTCGGCCTACAAGGATGCACTCTCGTCATTGCAGATTGCCTGTGAGGATTTTGACGTGGAGATGGAACCGGTAACGTTCATGAAGCTTGTTAACAGGGCTGTCCGTGGCGACTCCATAAATTTCAAGGGCGATCCGGTTGAAGGTTTGCAGGTGATGGGTGTGCTTGAAACCCGAGCCCTCGATTTTGAGAATGTCGTTATGCTTTCGATGAACGAGGGCATATTTCCGCGAAAAAATTATACGAAATCGTTTATTCCGGATATCCTGCGCCGGCAGTTCGGCATGGCGACAACCGATTTTCAGGAGAGTATATTCGCCTACTATTTTTACCGTTTGATTTCACGTCCTGAACGCGTTACCCTGATTTATGACTCACGAGCCGTAGGAGGGGTAAGAAATAATGAAATGTCGCGTTACATAACTCAGCTGCTTTATATTTATCCGGAGGCAAAGGTAAGGATGCTGTCGTCGGCTTTCAAGCAAACGGTTTTCAAGACCGATCGTCCTGTCATAGAGAAGGATGAACAGGTTATGAAGAAGCTGCAGCGTTTCACTGAAGCTAAATCGGACTATGCCTTGTCGGCAAGTTCAATCAACACGTATATCAACTGTCCGCTTGAGTTTTATCTGCGTTATGTGGAGGGATTCAATCCGGAGGATGAGATAACGGATTACATGACGGCCAGCGTGTTCGGCACAATTGTCCATGAAGTTCTTGAACACCTTTACGGTGCTTTTTCGCCTGACGGTGGAGCAACGACGGTAAGCGCCGAAATTATGAGTCTGATTTTAAGGGATGATTATCCATTGATAGATAATCTGATAGCTGAGTCAATCAATAAACATTATCATCGTATCAGCAATCCGAGTCGCCGTCAGCCATTAACCGGCGAGACTCGCATATTTACCAATCTAATAAGAAGTATGGTGAAGAATGTGGTGCGCGCCGACATGGAATATATGCCGCTGACTTATGTGGGAGGCGAAAATAAGTTCTACAGCCGTATGGAGGTGTCGCCGGAGTTAACGGTGAATATAAAGCAGGTAATCGACCGTATAGATATGGTTCATGATCGGATGAATCCCGGCAAGGAACTGTTGAGGATAGTTGACTATAAGACAGGCAACGACGCGACGGTTGCCAAAAGTATGGACAGTCTGTTTACGGCTGATTCCCAAGGCGTAAGGTGCAAGGCTATTCTTCAGCTGCTGTTCTATTGCAAGATTTATGCCGACAGCAAAGGTTATGACGGACCGATCCAGCCTCTTATTTATAAGATTCGTGAATTATCGCGCACTGCCCAGGTGTCGCCTCTGAAACTGGGCGGCGACAATGGAACTCCTTTGCTTGATTACCGGACGGTGTCAGACGAATTTATGGCTCGGCTGAAGGAAGTTTTGAGTGAGATGTTCGACAGGAATGTGCCTTTTAAAGCCTCGGACAACGGTCATAGCTGCACATTCTGCAAGTTCAAGGCTATATGCGGGATTGGTGAGGGAGAGTAAGTCGGAATTATGAGCGGTGTATATGTCCATATTCCATTCTGCGGGTCAAAATGTTATTATTGTGACTTTTATTCAGGACCGTTGAAATGCGATCACCGGGAATATGTCGATTGTTTGCTGAATGAGCTGGAAACACGCATCGGAGAACTTGGTGACGCAGATGTACGCACGGTATATGTCGGAGGGGGTACGCCGTCGAAATTGCAGGCGAAGGAACTGGACAGGCTGCTTGGCACGCTCAGGCGGTTTCAGCCGGAGGAGTTTACGGTAGAGGTGAATCCTGAGGATGTGAATGCAGGTCTTGTCGCCATACTCACGGAGAATGGGGTGAACAGGGTGAGCATGGGGGTGCAGAGTATGATCGATGGTGAATTGACGGCGATAGGACGCAGGCATACGGTGGCGCAAGTGGGGGAAGCGGTGAACGATTTGCGGCGTGGCGGCGTGGGGAATCTCAGCGTTGATCTGATTTATGGGCTTCCCGGTCAGACATTGCGCGGCTGGGAGGAGTCGCTTTCCGGCGTTATGGAGTTGGAGCCGGAACATATTTCAGCATACTCGTTGAGTTATGAACCGGGAACGCTGCTCTGGACGCGTCTTAAGTCGGGAAAAATCGAGGCGGTGGATGACGAAACGGTGGAACAGATGTATGATGTGTTGTGCGCAAGAACTGCTGAATCCGGATTCAGACACTATGAGATATCAAATTTCAGTAAGGATGGCTTTATGTCGAGTCATAACAGCGCGTACTGGAGATTTACACCGTATCTGGGCATCGGAGCTGGAGCACACAGCTTTATTGGTGGGAATAGATATTATAATCCTTCAAATCTGAAGCTTTATATGGCCGACTGCATAGGTTCGCGGGTGATGGAGGATTTATCAATGCAAGATATGATGAATGAGTTCGTTATGGTGGGTCTGAGAACGAGGAACGGGGTTGATATGGAGGATTTCAAATTCAGATTCGGCTCATCGGACTATGACCGGATAATGGCGGAGGCCGAGCGTCAGTCGAAAATGGGGAACATTGAAATTACGGATGGCGGATTCCGTGTGCCTGAAAACCGATGGCTGGTCAGTGATTCGATAATTGTAGCTTTTTTTTGTTGAAACATTTTTATGATTTATCTTTGCCACGTTATGAAGAAAATAGTTTTTTTAGGCGCAATTATAGCTATGGGATTGCTTGTTGCGTGTTCCGGGAAGAAGAACAGCGCTCCTGCCGACGAGGAGATTGTTGAACTTGAACAGCAGCTGAATGACTCTAAGCAGTCAAATTCTGCTATAAGTCAGATTGACAGTCTGGCATTGATGGCTGATGATCTGACTCCGGCCGAGGCGCTTAAGGTGCTGATAACCTATATGCATGTTGCGCAGGAAGCAAAGGAGGCAAACAAAAGCAAGCTTGAACTTGAAACCATGCGCAAATATGTGGATGTGTATGACATAGTTATGGGTGCTAATAGGTCGGATATGACAAAGGCGTTTGAAAAGTTTGCAAAAAGGAATGCGAATTATAATGTGATAGCCACGGCAAAGGACTATAGGGAGCGTTTGTCGAATTATGCAGACGGTTCGGCGGTTGCGGAGGATGTTATCGCGCCGCAGCCGAAGGAAGATACGGATTCCGTCAGGAGCGAGTCGCCTGAAACTGACAGCGATTCTCAGGAATCGAACAGTGTTTTCGAATAAATGTGTTCAATAACCATCGAGGCAAGGTAGAAGCCAAAGATGGCGGTGATGTGACAAAGGGCGCCGTTGATTATTTGTTTGTTGAAAGTCATGGCGCCTGAATTGTCGGCAATATTTCCGCGGTTTTCAACAAGTTCGTCGGAATACACGCATTTGAATTTTTTTGAGGGGAAATTACCCGAACGTTTAAATTTGCTGCGAAGCGCGGCGGCGAGCGGGCATCCCTTTACTTTCCAGAATTCTGCGGTGTGAATGTGTGCCGGATTCATTTTTCTGGCCGCCCCCATGCTTGAGAAGAATTTTGCGTGTGTGCGCGTGGCTTCAAGAATGAGATTGGCTTTGTCGCTGAGCGAATCAATTGCATCGATTATGTAATCGTAGCTGTTGAGTTGGAATTCGTCGCTTGTCTGCGGTGTGTAAAGTGTGTGAATGGCTGTTATTTCAGCGTCGGGATTTATTTCGAGCAGGCGCTGTTGCAGAATTTCAACTTTGCTTTTGCCGATTGTGCGGGTTGTAGCCATTATCTGCCGGTTGATGTTTGAGGCGGCGACATTATCGGCATCAACTATGGTGAGCTTGCGGATTCCGGACCGGATAAGAGCTTCCGCTGTCCATCCGCCAACTCCACCAACACCGAAAAGAATAACTCTGGCATCGGCAATTGCGTTCATGACTTCACTGCCGAGAAGCCGTTCCGTGCGGTTGAAAATATCCAGATTCGAAGACATCAGTTAAGCGGGGGTGCGGGGGTTGAGAAAATGGAGCGGAGAGCTTTCTGCCTGTCATCGGACATTGCCGCTGCTGTTGATGGAAGGGGCGTGACGACTTCAGTTTTTATGTTACCCGGTTTTTCAGGTGGCGTTATTTTCTGAACGGGTTCGGACGTTTTAGCGGGAAGCATCGGAGCTGCAAGTGTGCCGAATTTTTCGATTCGTCCGAATGAATGGAAATTGTCGGCATAGTATTTCTGGTCAAGACTGCTGATTATTACTCCTTTGCTGGTTGAGGAATGTATGAAGTTACGGTTGCCTATGTAAATTCCTACATGTGCCACTTCTGATTTGCCGGCTGAGCTGAAAAACACAAGATCGCCTGCGGTGAGTTGATCGTTATTAACGGGTATGCAGAACTCCTGTTGTTTTGCTGAGTTTCTGGGCAGTTTTATGTTCAGGGCGCGTTGATAAACCTGCAATACGAAGCCGGAACAGTCGACTCCTTCAGTGGTGTTGCCGCCATAGAGATAGGGGGTGCCGAGCCATGAACGGGCTTCGGAGAGGAGTTTGTCGGCCGTGGGAGTTAGTTTTGTTGACGGCCATTTTATGGTTGCAGCCGGCTGCGGAGCATGTTTGCGGGGCTGTTCTTTTTTAGTAACCCTATTAGCGGTTACTCCTTTATTGGTTGTGGAGCAGCCTGTCGCAATCATACACAGCAATAGTAGCAATGTGATAATGATGGTGGTTATTCTTTTCATAGCGACGGCAAAGCTAATGAAAAAAAACGGGTAAGAATATTAAATCATCTTAAAATTGCGGATATTTGCGAATTACGATTAAATAAATCGGGGTGTATCTCGTCTATATATTGTGTGCGGCAGAAATAATGCCGTAATAAATCCGTTTTGATTAATTACTTTAAAAACTTAAAAATTAGACAGATATATGAATAGCAAAGTTAAATTCGCTTTGTTTGCTTTTGCAATGGCGCAGGGTGCCACTCTTGCCGCATCGTGCACACAATCGCAAACCGATGATACGCCTCTATTCACAACAGTGGCGCAGAATTCAGTAGCTCCCGATTTTACAGCTGCTGCCGAGAGCACTATTAATGGTGTCGTTTCAATAAAGAGTTTTGCTTCGCAACGTAATTATGGCCGTCAGCAGGGCGGTCAGGATATGTTTAATGATCCGTTCTTCGATTTCTTTTTCGGCAATCCGTTTGAACGTCAGCAACCGCAGCAGCGCCGTCAGCAGCCTCAGCGCCGCCAGCGCGGAAACAACGATGAGGAATCTCAGCAGCAGCTTGGATTGGGCTCGGGTGTGATTCTGAGTGCCGACGGTTATATCGTTACGAATAATCATGTTATCAAGGGCGCTGACCGTCTGGAGGTTACTTTGAATGATAACCGTACGTTCAACGCAACGGTGGTCGGTGCCGACCCGTCAACGGATCTGGCTCTTATAAAGATTGATGAGAAGGAGCTGCCGGTTATTCCAATCGGCGACAGCGATAAGCTCCGTATTGGCGAATGGGTGCTTGCCGTAGGTAATCCGTTCGGACTTACAAGCACTGTTACGGCCGGAATTGTAAGCGCGAAGGCTCGCAGCATTTCACACGGTCAGAACAACGGACAGATGAGCATTGAAAGTTATATTCAGACCGATGCTGCCGTTAATCCCGGAAACTCAGGCGGTGCACTTGTAAACCTTAAGGGTGAACTTGTGGGAATCAACACTGCCATATATTCGCAGACCGGAAACTATGCAGGCTATTCGTTTGCCATTCCTACCACTATTGTTAAGAAGGTGATGAGTGATATCAAGAAATATGGTGCGGTTCAGCGTGCCGTGCTTGGCGTGACATATCAGGAACTCACTCCGAAACTTGCAAAGGAGAAGAATATAACTGCCGTGAGCCAGGGTCTGTATATAGCGTCGGTGGCCGACCAGAGTGCCGCTATGGAAGCCGGACTTAAGGAGGGCGATGTTATCACAAACATCGGTGCGCAGCCTACAAACAATTCATCGCAACTTCTCGAGCAGATGAGCAAACATAGCCCCGGTGATGTTATCAACATCGGTTACGTGCGCGATAACAAGCATTATGTTGCACAAGTAACGCTCTATAACAGTCAGGGTTCTACTAAACTTACATCTGTGAAATCAGTTTCGGAACTTGGATGTGCGTTTAAGAAACCGTCGGAAGAGACATTGCGTCAGCTCCGCATTTCGGCCGGAATGCAGGTCAGCGGTCTCCGGGCAGGCAAATTCAAGGACGCAGGCATTAAGGATGGCTTCATAGTTGTGGAAATCAATGGCGAACGGATTGATTCGACCGACGACATTGACGAACTCTACACTGAAATAATGAGAGGAAACGGTTCCGATAAAGTTATGTTTATAACAGGATATTATCCCACAGGCAAAAAGATGTACTATGCCGTGGATCTGGCCGATTGAACAGCGGCTATTGTGTCAGGAAAAAAGGTTGCTTCGCTTTTGCGGGCAACCTTTTTTGGTTTAAATAATGTTAACAAACCGTGCAGATCGAAAGTCACACTTTCGATTTGCACGGTTTCGTATGTTCTATTTCAGATTTTATCCGTGCATTAATGGCATAAAATGAAATATGTTGTAAAAATGTTTAGAGGAAGAAGCCGCCGAGGGCGGTGAAGGCGGTGTATGAGAAGATTGAGCCTTCGACGAATCCCAGATATGCTATCCACAGCCGGTTGCCGTGACGGTCGGTTTTTGCAGTGCGATATTTGTAGTAACGGCTCACGAAGTCATCATAGTTCTCATGGATGTACTGATAAACAATCCAGCCTATCGGCAGACTGAGGATGAATGACACCAATACCCATATTTCACCGGCTGTTTTGTTTGCTATGTCACCTATGACAAGGAATTGGGCTATGAATGCAAAGAAATAGGAAATTGAGTATCCTACCATAACACTATCTCCCTTTCGCACTCCGGAGAGTATCAAGGCAAATATTAGTGCTGTGCCAACGCTCATTCCGCCAAAAACAGTATTCATGCTTGCTCCTCTAATTAAGCATGTTAGTGCGACAATCAATAGTGTAGGTGCGGCTCCCCACACGCGGAGATTGGCTACAAGCCATGAGTTTCTTGATGTGGGTTTAATTAAATTTTGACTCATTGGTTTAATATTGCCTCGGTCATCCTCTCGTTGGCATTTAATTGTTAAACAAGCGAAAAGCGTAGGAATCTGTATCTGTTGCCGTCCTTCTGCTTGAGGCTTCTCGCATTGCCTTACTCATGTAGGACAACAACGCCAGAAGCCCACGCCTGTATATGTAAATGAGCCTTGGTCCATGTGTTATTGAACCAATGGCCGGGCATTACATATCCACGGGCATCTACCGTTGCTACTTCTTGACATGAGTACGAAATTTTGCGAGAATTTCAAGCAGTCAGGAATCAGCGCGGATAAACGCTTTTATTTTATCATTTACACTCCGTTTCGCTTGATGCCGATAAGCATCTTTGCTGCGCA
The DNA here is from genome assembly GCA_964564465.1 of uncultured Bacteroides sp. GTDB lineage: Bacteria > Bacteroidota > Bacteroidia > Bacteroidales > Muribaculaceae > Paramuribaculum. The sequence continues at coordinate 25,935 of CAZMAO010000002.1, read as the reverse complement.
TTGTGTTTCGGCAAAGATAAGAAAACAATTTAGAATGCACAAAATCTTGAGCGTAATAGCAGAGGGCAGTGAGTCTTTATGATTGGAGGATGGATTAGAGGTTGAAGAAGGTGGTGAAGGCGCGGGTTATGTAGGCGTGGTCGGCAATGCCGGCTGTCTCGCGGACGGAGTGCATTGCCCAGATTGCCGCTCCCATGTCGACGCCGCGGAGTGGAATCTGCGATGTGAGGATGTTGCCGAGGGTTGAGCCGCCTGCTACATCGCTGTGGTTCACGAAATATTGGTAGGGGACTCCGGCGCGTTCGCAGATGGTGCGGAACACTGCGGCGGAGTCGGCATCGGTCATATATTTGCAGTTGGCATTGATTTTTATAACCGGGCCTCCGCCTATTACGGGGTGATTGGTGGGGTCTTGTTTTTCAACGTAGTTGGGATGCAGGGCGTGTGCGTTGTCGGCCGACACCATGAATGAGTTGTCGATGGCACGGAACCAGTCTTCATCGGTTCCGTTCATGGCGTCGGTTATGCGGCGGGTTATGTTGCGCAAAAGTGGTGATGCAGCTCCCTGTTTTGTTCCGCTTCCGGTTTCTTCGTTGTCGAAAACGGCGAGGATTTTAACCATTGTGTTATGGGGAGCTGAGTGCACGAGTGCTTCCGCTCCGGCGTGAACCATCGAGAGGTCGTCAAGCCGTCCGGAAGTTATGAATTCGTTATTAAGACCGAGCAGGCATGCGGGTGTGGTGTCGTAGAGCGACAGATCGAAGTCGAGAATCTGTTTATGGTCAATTTCGAGTTCGTCGGCTATGATTTTGAGGATGAGGTTGTCGGCTTCGAGTTTATTGTTTACTATGGCTATGACCGGAAGCATGTCTTTTTGTTTGGAAAGGGGATTGCCTTCGTTGACAGCACGGTTGAAATGGATTGCGAGATGCGGAATTGTGAGGAGCGGCCGTTTAATGTGCAACAGTCGTGTTTCGGGGTGGAGCGGATTGTCGGAGCGCAGGATAACGCGTCCGGCAATTGAAAGCGGACGGTCGAACCATGTGTATAGAATAGGACCGCCGTAAACTTCTGTGTTCAGTTTCACAACTCCACCTTCACATGGAATTTCGCTTTTGGGTTTTATGCGGAAGCATGGTGAGTCGGAGTGGGCTGAAATTATTTTGAAGCCGGCGTGCGGTGCTTTTTCCAAAGGCATTTCAAAAGCCATCAGGGCCGATGAGTTTTGCAGCAGATAATATTTTCCGCCCGGGTTGAGTTTCCAGGAGTGGGAGGCGTGGAGCTGTTCATACCCGTTTGATTCGAGGATTTCTGACAGGGTTTTTACGGCAAGGAAGTTGACAGGGGAGTTGTTTAGGAACTTCATCAATCGTTCAGTCAAATTGTTGTTCATGGCTGTAAAGGAGTTGGTTAAGCGGGCGCATAACGTTGCAGAGAATAGCGCTCCAATAGGTTTGGAAATCTTCTTTCATGGCTGCGATTGCTTCGTCTACAATCGGCTCGGGCGCATCTTTTATCATTTCCACGAAATTGTAGCAGCTCTGGAAAATGTCGGTCAGGTTTTCCGATATGCTTGCACCGATTGGAGTGTCGGAGTATTTCATATCGTTTTCAAACACTTCGAGATATGTGTCGTCGGCTCCGAAAACTGATTCGAGCTGGCGGCGCAGCGATTCATAGTAGTCTTCGTCGAGCGACGGATTGAGGTAGGCGCTTTCATCGGCTGAAACAGGCGAGACGAGATCGGTGGCCGAAATGTAGAGCCGTGGGAGAATGCGTGTGACAGAAGCGATGAATTCAGGCATGAGGGTCTGCGCGGAGTTTTCCACGGCAGCGCAATATTCGTTGCACAAGGCAATGAAAGCGAGTGTGTTGTTCGGAAGTTTCGTATCCATTCAATAGAGATTATGTTCAAGTATATATGAGTAAACGCCATGCGGAAGAAAATGGCTCACGTCGCGACCTGATTTTATGGCGTTTCTTATGAATGTGCTTGAAACGGAGCATTGCGGACAAGATGAGAGATATCGCACCGAGGGGGGAAGTGTCGATGTGTCGATTTCGCAGCCCGGGCGGGGATAGATCATGATGTCGTAATTTGCAAGAATCTTTTCCCATTCGCGCCATTTGTCGAATATAAGCCAGTTGTCAGCCCCTATAAGAAGAGTGAATTTAAAGTCGGGATAGGTTTCGGAAAGTTTCCGGAGGGTGTTGTATGTGTAGGATGGTTGCGGGAGAGCGAATTCAAAGTCGTCGGGGCGAATGTCATGATTACCGGCGCAACTGATTTCAACCATTTCAAGGCGTTGTCGGTCAGGAGCGAGGGTTAGTCCGGTTTTCAGTGGATTGCTCGGCGAAACAAGCATCCACACGCAGTCGATGTCGGTGAATTGCGCCACGTATTGCGCCACCATCATGTGGCCTGTGTGTATGGGGTTGAATGAACCGCCGAACAGAGCTATATTTTGCCTGACTGGTGATGTCATGGCTGATTGGTGAAGGATAGGATTATGTTTTCGGTTTCGAGAACTGCTTTTTCGAGATTGTCGTTGACAACCGTGTGGTCGTAGTGAGGCGCGAACGATATTTCCTCTTCGGCACGTCCAATTCTCTGTGCTATCGTTTCAGGGGTTTCTGTTCCGCGCCCTTCGAGCCGTGAACGCAGTTCATCGATTCCGGGAGGCATAATGAAAAGGCTCACGGCGCGTTCCCCGAACAGATTCTTTACCCTTACGCCGCCTTTAACGTCGATGTCGAGCACCACGTTTTTACCTTCGCCTGTTTTTTTGTCTATTTCACTGCGCAGTGTGCCGTAGAAGCGCCCGGGATAAACTTCTTCATATTCAACAAATGCGTTGTCGCTTATAGCCTGATTGAATTGTGCGGTTGAGAGAAAGTGATAGTTCACACCATCGGTTTCACCGGGTCGCGGAGGCCGGTTTGTTGCTGAAACGGAAAACTCCATGTTAACATTTCCGCGCTCGAACAGTTTATTGATTATTGTTGATTTACCACAACCCGAGGGGGCGGATATGATTATGATTTTGCCTTCCATTTTCCGGTGGGGAGATTACATGACGTTTAACACTTGTTCTTTAATCTGCTCGAGTTCATCTTTCATTCTTACAACGAGCTTCTGCATCTCCGCATGGTTGCTTTTTGAACCGAGTGTATTGATTTCACGTCCCATTTCCTGGCTTATGAATCCGAGTTTCTTGCCTTGTCCGGGTGCGGAATCCATTGTTTCAAGGAAATAGTTGATGTGCTGTTTCAGACGTTGTTTTTCTTCATTGATGTCGAGTTTTTCAATGTAGAAAATCATTTCCTGTTCAAGTCGTCCGCGGTCGTATTCAACTTGCGGAAGATTTGTAAGGCTGTCGACAATTCGCGAGCGTATGTGCGCCACGCGTTCTACTTCGTATTGCGGAATTTCCGAGAGCAGACCGGCGATGTTGCTGACTCGCAGGGCAAAAAATGACTCAAGTTTTTCACCTTCGCAGCGGCGGAACTGCATCAATGCGTCCGCAGCCTGACAAACGGCCTGAATGGCAGCGTCACGATCCTCGTCGGATGTCTGGGCAGCTGTTTCATTTTTCACGGAGTCGGGGAAACGCAGCAGCAGAGAGTACCAGTCGGACGGTTCGGGCAGACTGAGCTCGCGCTGCATCTGTTCGAATTGTTTTTTGTAGGCGGCTATCTGCGGCATGTTAAGCTGAATGGCCGGCTCACCCTGATGGCTTTCGATGAACATGTTCAGCTCAACTTTTCCACGTTCAAGTTTCCGGGCCACTGCGTTGCGGATTTCCATTTCATGTTCGCGCATTGATTGCGGAACACGCACCGATAAATCCAACTGTTTGGAATTTAAAGATTTTATTTCAACAGTAAATTTTTTATTCGGCAATTCGACTGTGGCTTTGCCGAAGCCTGTCATTGATAAAAGCATGGTGAGTCGTTATTTTTTACAAAGTTACAAATTTTTGGTACTTTTGCATAAAAATAAATGAGCAATGGCAGTTATTCTGAATATAGAGACTTCAACTAATGTTTGTTCCGCGGCATTGACGGCCGAGGGAATGGTTTTGTGTCATCGTGAGGATTTCAGCGGACAGAATCATGCCGCATTGCTCAGCGGATTCATAAAGGATTGTCTTGACTGGATGCGCGATCATGAAATGAAGCTCGAAGCGGTTGCCGTTTCGATGGGTCCCGGCAGTTACACCGGTCTCCGCATAGGTTTGAGTGAAGCGAAGGGACTTGCCTATTCGCTTGATTTGCCGCTTATAGGGGTTGATACACTTAAGCTTCTGAGTGTAGAGGTTATGTTCGGATATGCTGATTTGGAGCCTGATGCAATTTTTGTGCCGATGATAGATGCCCGGCGCATGGAGGTGTTTACCGGAGCTTTTGATATGGCTCTTGAGCCGATGATGGAGGAGGGACCGCTGATTCTTACGCCGGACAGTTATAAGGATTTGATCGCTACCGGAAGGCAGGTGCTCATTTTCGGCAACGGGGCGGAGAAGGCATTGCAGGTGCTTACGGCGCCGAACGTTGTGTTTGTGAAAGGTATAGAACCGCTTGCACATGACATGATAGCCTTGTCGGAAAAGGCGTATGCCGGACGCGACTTCATTGATCTGGCTTACTCTACGCCTAATTATCTGAAGGAATTTCAGACAACCACCCCTAAAAAAACGATTTAATTGCGTTCTGTTCTCATGAACGCGAAACCTGCAGTCCGTCGGCCGACAGTTTCATGTCGACAAAGCGGGCACGTGGGTTTGGTGGTGTCGTGGTAAGGATTTCGCGGATTTTCACAGCAGCTTCAGGGTCGCGGGCCACCATGTAGATGAATCCGCCGCCACCGGCTCCGGGAAGTTTCAGGCCGAGACAGTATTTATCGATACGGTTGATGATTCCGGCAACTGCAGGGGGATTTGTGCCTGAATCGAGCAGCTGGTTCTGTTTCCATGTTTCAGCTACAAGCGAGCCGAAACGTTCGAATTCTCCGCGCTGAATTGCATCGGCCATTGTCAGGGCATGTGTTTTTATTTTTTCAAGTGTCCGCAGTTCGTCGGCGCGGTTCAGGAACATGCCTCTTACAATTTCAGTGAGAATGTTTTTTGCTGTGCGGGTGATACCGGTGTAGTAGAGCAGATGGCACGGACGGGTGTCCTGCGACGTAAAAATTGAATCGGGCAGCCATCGGGTCAGGGGTGTCTGGTCGAAGCCGGATTGTGTCTGCAGCAGTTTCACACCACGGAACACACCTCCGTATTGGTCTTGCCAGCCTCCTCCGGTGGTGAGCAGCTGTTCGAGAGCGAGCGTGCGCCGGCAGATTTCGGTCTTATCCCATGCGAGTCCGCAGAATTCGCTTATGGCGGCGAGCACTGTTGAAGCGAGTATTGAGCTTGTTCCGAGTCCTGAACCAGCGGGGACGGCTGAGAGGAGTGTTATTTCCATGCCGCATCCAAATTCCTGAAGCTGGCTTTTCAGAGAGCTGTAGGTGCGTGGCGAGAATGCGGGATCGAAACCTGCGAGTGCCAGAGCCGCCTTAGGAATTGAGAAGGGAGAACCTACATTCTGGCAATCAGTAAGCTGCTGAAACGTGGTTACGGTTTCCGTAGCGCCCATGTCGATTGAACGGAGGACTATGTGCGGTTCTCGGCAAGGTTTAATGAATGTTTGCAGAGGTGGCTGTGAGTTAAGTTCCACGGCTATATTCACCACATTGGCGCCATTGGTAAGGGAGTAGGGAGGAGTGTCGGTCCATCCGCCGGCAAGGTCGATACGGACCGGTGAACGTGCCCAGATGATCTGGTCGGTATATGCATTCATGTGCGGATGCAGGGAGGAGTTATCGACTGATGACAGCACGCTTTCGCGAAGCAGTGCGAATGCTTTCGTCGATTCGGTGTCGCTTCCGTCTCCGCGAAGGGTTTCCATACGTGCCCTGAGCATGTGGCATCGTGCGCGGTTAATGACAGGAGTCTCGGCCGGCAGCGGTTCAGGTGCATCGACTCCGAGAGTCTGCATGGTGGTCGCAAGGGCATCGAGGTCGAGCTGATAGAAAACGCTCATGGCATGATTTTCGGCCAGTTGCGTTATGTTATGTTTAAGGAATGAGGTTTTCTGATTGAAAAGTCGTTCAAGATTGCATTGAGCCGAAAGCTGGCTTGCTGAAAGAAGGGGAGATGTTTCAACTATCTCTTTTCCTTCGTCAAGCGATTTTTCGCCAAGAAGATAGCGGGCGGCGAGGGCAGCCAGCCGCGGATTGCTGACAACCGGATAGCGTGGCTTGAACTGTTCATCGCCGCTCATAAGGTCGTTGAAACCGTAAGGGCGCACAGCGTAGGCGGTTTCACCAACGGGGACAATATCAAGGCATTGCCCGGGCTTAAGGACTATGCCATCCATTCCTTCAGGAATTCCTGTGACAATGTTCTGTGAAGTAAGTGTCCAGTCGGGACCGATGTATGAGTTTTCGACCCAGACGTCGCTGTTTGAAGCTCCAAGACGTGTCTGCATTATGCAGTTTTGGGTGAAAAGGGCAGGATGAGGTTTTATTTTGTTATGAAAAATCAAACGCTGGTCCGAAATTTTCGATTGGAGGGCGAGGGTTGAGCTGATAAGTTCACGTGAACTGCCGAAATGGTAGAATTCAGCGCCGGTCATGGGAATTATGGCTACCGAAAGTCTGTTTACTTCAGGGTCGGCAATAAGCGGTTTTTCACCAAGTGCACATCCGAAATCGGAATAGAGGTCATAGGGCGAAATTTCACCTTCGGTGGAATGGGAGCGCTCGGCAAGCAGTTTCATGGCTTTGTCGCTTAAAAGCCAAATTCCTATATCCATCAGAAAATAGTTGCTTTGCGAAATGGATGCAAGCTGCTCAACCGATGGCTTCTGCAGCATTTTTTCAAGGCGTGAGGTGTCGGTGCGGTCAACCACGAAAACGCCGTGGTGTGAAGCGAGTGCCGCATCGGTCCATATTCCATAGCACACAATGTCGGCCTGTGGAACGGGGTCGAGCGCACCGGGGGCATGGATGTAGACATCACCGCTGGCGATTAGTGTGGTCAGCGATTCAGGAGCCCGTTCCATAATTTCCTCGTAGAGCGGCATTTGCAGGGAAAGAAGAGTCTGGTCGATATGCTGGCCGTTTGCCCAGCGGAAAACGGGGACAGGCGTGAGGACTTTGCCTACCGAAGCATAAGCCGGTAGCCGCCGGCTTTCGCCGCATGCGTGTATAATGATTTTCCGGTCAGAAAAATTTCCTCCTGAAGCTATGTAGTTTTCAATCAAAGCCACAGTTCCGCCTCCAGAACCAACCTTGCGCCCGTCGGGATCGGATGCCACGAACCATTCATCGCGGCTTAGGTTGCAAAGCTTATGAAAATTTTCAACGAGATTCGGCGGAAGTGTGAGCAGCTTTTTCATTTAGCAAATAGTTAGGAATGCACAAATTTACGGTTTTGACAGATAATAAACAAAAAAGAGGCGCACGCGGCGCCTCTTTTTATGATGAGTCAGAATGTTTTATTCGGCAGGAACAAGAAGGATTGTGCGATAGTTGCCTTCAGCTTCGAGTTTCTTCATGAAATTCTTAACGGAGTCGACAGTGACAGCTTCAATGGCCTGACGTCCGTTTTCGATGGTGTTCACACCATTCAGGTAGTAGCCACCTATTCCACTAACCCAGTAGGAGTTCTTTTCGAGGTTCTCGACATAGGATTTCGTCATATATTCCTTTACTTTGGCAAGCTCTTCGGCCTCGATGTTGATTGTGAGGTCGTGGAACTGTTCGGCTATGATTTTGAGCACTTTCTCCTTCATTTCCGGTTTCATGGGGAATTGAGTGAGAATTTCGGCATTGTCGTTTCCGATGCGTTGCATTGATCCGTAAGCGCCGATTGAGTAAACAGCACCTTCTTTTTCGCGGACAATGTCAAGGAGACGTTTTGAAAGAATCTGAGCCGCCATGCTGCAGAGAAGGTTATCTTCCTGTGTGAAGGGGAGGTTGCCGAACTGTGAAATGTAGACATAAGTCTGCGGAGTTTCCATTTTCATCGATGCTTCCGAAACTTCCTTGCCGCCGATGCAGTTAAGGGCGGGATTGATGTTTACTTTGGTGTTCTTTGCGGCCTGTTTTGCGTTGGCGGGGAGAGAAGCGACGTATTTTTCAAGCAGGGGCTTGAGAGTTTCGAGATCGGTGTTGCCTGCAAACACAAATGTGAAATCGGCAGCGTTTGCGGTCATCTGCTTGCAGATGTTGATAATGCCCTGTCGGGTAGCTCCTTCAACAGCCTGGACAGAGAGAGCTCTCATGCGCGGGTTGTTGTAGAGGTTTTTGTAAACTTCGGTTGAGAATACGTACTGGGGATTAGCTTCCTGATTATGAAGCACGCCGGCGTATGTGCTCTGGAGAGCCTTGAATTCATCGTCGGAGAAATTGATTTGAGTGAATGCACTGTAGAGCAGTTCGAAGAAGGTTTCAATATCCTTGGGAGTGGTGATTCCGGAAATCTTACGGGAGTAAGCGCGGAACGAAGGATTTACAGAGCATTGTTTGCCGGCGAGATATTTATCCATGTCGGCATTTGTGTAGGTGCCATAGCCGCAGCTGCGGAGAGCGGCAGGCATGAATATGAGGTTGTCGGCTTCTGAATCGGGAAGTGATGAGGTGCCGTTGAGTGCATTTGCCTCCATCATTATTTCATCTTTCTTGAAGTCGGTGTGTTTGACCAGAACTTTAACTCCGTTGCTGAGCGTGAGTTCGGTTGCGTCGAACATGTCGTTATGTTTTTCGCTGACAATTTTTCCGGCAGGTAGAATGTTTTCGATGAGAGGTTCGGTTTTGAGATCCTCTTTGAAAGCTTCAATGTTTTCCGATTCGATTGCTTCGAGGGCTGATTTGAAGTCCTGTTCGGTGGGATAGACACTTTCGGCATTGTCGGGCATCAGAGCCATGAGCACACGGTTGTCGGGTGTTATGGCTTTCTGCAGGGTCATGTTTATCATGTTTACGTTCACCATGGAGGTGATCTGTTTCATGATTTCATATTCAGTTTCCACACCGGGAATCGGTTCGTTGTCGAGGAAGTTGTTCACATATTCCTGCACATATTTGTTGCTTTCGCGGTTTTCGCGGTTGTTATATTCCTTTTCGTAGCGCGACAGGATTTCGTTTTTTGCGCGTTCGAATTCCGAGTCGGTGAAACCGCCTTTTACGGCGCGGAGCAGTTCGCGATAAACGGCTGCCATGCTCGACGGAAGTTTGTCAGAGCTTTTAGCCATGGCGAAAAGTGTGAAGGCATCGGTTGTTTTTGCGAGGAAGAAGTTTCCGTAGCTCATTCCGGCGGCAGCGAAAGGTGCGTCGGGTTTGGAGGATATGTCGTTAAGACGGGTGTCCATCATGGCGCACATTGCATCGGTGATGAATTTCTGAATGTAGAACATCTGGGTGTTGCGGAGTTCAACCGGCATTACTTCCGATTTGATGAAGAGTTCGGCAATAGAATTTGACTGCTCTTTGTCGTGTCCGATGGCGTAGATTGTTCCCTGGGTGTCGGGGACGGGGAAGTAAATACGCTCCTGGACGTTTTCGGGCATTTCGATGTCGGAGAACATTTCTTTGATTTTGGCTTCGATGCGGTCGACGTTAATGTCGCCGACAACGATTATTCCCTGCTGGTCGGGACGATACCATTTTTCGTAATAGTCGCGGAGAGCCTGCGGGGGGAAGTTGTCGACAACCTCCATGGTTCCGATGGGCAGACGGTAGCCGTAGCGCGAGTCGGGATACATGGTGGGAAGAAGGTTTTCGATTATGCGCATCTGACCCACCATTGAACGACGCCATTCTTCGTGAATAACGCCACGTTCGGCATCGATTTCCTCGGGGAGCAGGAGAAGGTCGTTGGCCCAGTCGTGGAGGATGAGCAGGCATGAGTCCTGAACGCCTTCGCGTGCTACGGGCACGTTGCTGATGTTGTAAACGGTCTGGTCAACCGAAGTATAGGCGTTGAGGTTCGCACCGAATTTCACGCCAACGCTTTCAAGATAGTTTATAAGGTTCTTGCCGGGGAAGTGTGTTGTTCCGTTGAAGCACATGTGTTCGAGAAAGTGTGCGAGACCGCGCTGGTTGTCCTCCTCGAGGATAGATCCTACTTTCTGGGCAATGTAGAAATCGGCCTGTCCTTTAGGATAGTTGTTGTGGCGGATGTAATATGTCAGTCCGTTAGGAAGTTTGCCGATGCGCACGTCTTTATCTACGGGCAGTTGCGGCATCTGTGCCATCAGCGGCATAAGCACGCATGAGAGCACAGCCATCAAAAGTGATGCAAAAATTTTTTTCATTGTTTGAAATATGATTGTTAAAATAAATGTTTCATATAATTAGACGCAAAGTTACGCAAAAAGTTACATTCAGATGTAAAAAAAGAGCGGCATTGGGCCGCTCTGTATGGGTCAGGGATGATTTTTATCAGAAATTATATTGCAACATCGCACCTATGCGGTTCGCTTTTCCGCTCCGGTTGCTGAAATCCTTTCTGTTTCCGTGGAGGTATTCGAGTCCGACGCGGAGGTCGGGGAGAATGTTGTAGAAGCCGGTAGCGGAGATATATTGTCCGTAGCGGTAGGTGTCAGCCCCGAGATGACTCACCCCATAGAGGCGTGCCTGCGAATATGATGCTGCGAAGAAAAGTTTATCGGTGGCGTTATAGCGCACGCCCAGTTCATAGTTCAGCATTTTGGGGGCTTCCATTTTTCCGGGAGTGTCGGAATAAACGAGGTCGAAACCGTTTCCGGAGAGGTCGTTCACATAACGTCCGTAGCCACGTCCGATTGCTCCCTGATAGAAAACCTGCACGGTGTTCATGCAGTTGACCACACCGCTGAGCTGCACGGCCCATCCGAACTGACTGCGGTTTTTGCCAGCCACTAAGTCGCGGTAGTAAAGGTCGCGTGCAAGAGCGGAGAGCCTCACATGGCTTGCGCCGTCATTCCAGGCATATTGTATGTTGACAGGTATGTCGGGAACGCGCTGGCTTATGGTGCTTACGGAAGCCTGTGTGGTTGTGGTGAGCTGGGGAATTTCAAGCGAAGCAGCCACACGCCATCCTTTGCCGAATGTCTTGGCATAGCGCACCAATATGTTTTTTCCGGTCATTTCGCCCGAGGGTCCCTGGGTGTCGACAGTAGGAGTGCCGGCTGCCGGGTCGACGAACGAGCTTCGGGCCAGACCTAACGTTACATTGCCCAAGGATGCCCATGCTTGTTTAACCTGCAAACCGTAGCCGCCGTTGTCGCCGGTGAATTCAGTCTGAACATACATTTGATAGTAACCGAATTTTTTGCTTCGTCCAACTAACTGGAGAAAGATTGACGAGTGGCTGACATCGCCGTAAAGACGCTGACGGCTTGATGAATTGGACGGAACGGGAATGTTGTAGGTTGTGAAACCGGCACCCTGGTCGATGGCTCCGTCAAAGTAATATCCGGCAGTGCCTTTCACGTTTCCGCCAATGCCGAGAGCCGCGCGCCCCAGACGGTCAATGAAAAGGAAGCGCGGAGGTTCAGGGTCGGAGAAGTGCATTTCCTGCTGATTATAGAGCACGGCAACCAGATCGCCGGAGTTAGTGGATGAACCGCTTACAAAGATGGCGCGTTCGGGAATTAGAAGAGTGTCGGTTGGCGTTGACCCGGCCGTTTGTGCTGCGGCTGTCAGGGAAACGAGACAAGTGGCGATGGGAAGAAAAAGTTTTTTCATAGAGATGTGTATGTGAGTTATGTTTGTAATTGTTAACGTTGTGAAACAAATTTTTGTTTGCTGCCGCTGAAAATAAAAAGCCGCAACCTTTTGTGATGATTGCGGCTTTTATATGGATTTTTATTTTGTTCAGAAGGAGAAGTTGAGGCCGAGGGAGGGGATGAACGCGCGGACGCGATAGTCGGCCGTGAAGGTCTGGGGCATCTGTGTAATGGGGTCGGTTTGTGTAATGGAGCAGTTGCTGCGTCCTACGCCCTGAACATACATGAAGCTGAAATCAACCGAGAGGTTTTTTACGGGACGGAACGACAGACCGAGCGTGGGCTCTATTTTACCCATTCCGGGGGTTTCGGGGTTGTAGTAATTTTTGTCGACGGGGGTGTTGTCGATCATAAGGCCTGCGCGCAGATCAAGGCGCTGCGTAACCGCGCATTGTGCGCCGAATTTAAAGGCCCAGGAGTTATGATAGTTTTTGGGGATGGACTGGTCGAATGCGGCGTTAAGCTCAGGTGTGGGAAGTTCGAAATCGATGTTCAGGGTGTTATATGTTTTCCATCCGGTGAACTGAGCGTCGGCGGCGAATGTCCAGCGGTCGTTAGGTTTATAAGAGGCGCCGAAAGTCAGCACCTGCGGCATTGGCATGGAAGCTGAAAAGTTGGTGTTGTCGATGTAGCCGAGTTTCGATTCAAGAAGTCCGACCACTGTCGCGTTGTCGGTTCCGTAAATCACTTTCGCGTCGCCTTTCTTCACTTTCATTATTGTTTTGGAGCGCCAGTTAACGCCTACGGTCCACTGGTCGTTTATTTTGTACATAGCGCCGAGATTAACGCCGAATCCCATTGCTGCGGTTCCTTTGAGGTTAACCGAGGCGGGTGTGATGTTTCCGAAAATGGGTTGTCCGATCAAGGCATCGACCGTGGTTCCTGACACGAGACCGCGCGAAAGGTCGACGTTGCCCCACGACATTGTCAGTCCGGCGCCTACCGACAGCTTGTCGGTAATTTTGTAGGCGAATGTGGGCTGTATGGTGAATGTCTTAAGATTAACTTTCTGGCTGAAAGTTGCGCCGGGCCAGTTGTTTCCCCAGTTGATTCCTGAACCGTAGGGGGTGTAGAAAGCTATGCCGGCCTGCAGGTTGTCATAGATTTTAAACGATGCGAATGCGGAAACGGGAGTGGAGATTTTATTGTCGGTTTCGTATTTTTCACCTCCCTGCACGCGTGCGGTTGAAATGGCTTTGATTCCGGTGAGTGAGGCCGCAACGTCGACAGTTTTAGCTGAGAACCCGAGTCCGGCAGGATTAAAGAACATGCTTTCAGCGCCGAGTTCGAGGGCTACGCCGGTATGTCCCATTCCTAACTGTTTGGCACTAAGGGTGTTGATTTGGTAGCCTTCGGCGTTTGCCGTCACGGAATAGCCGAGGCACAATGCGCAGCAGAGCGCAGTTGCAATTTTTTTCATAATTAAGATTGTTTGTTAACAAATAGAGTAGACATGGCAAAATTAGAACAATTCGATAAGAAAGGGTAAAAAAAAGGCCGGTTCGCAACGGATTTGTAATTTGAATGTGTAATTTTGTGAAATGAAGCGTATAATTCTGACATTTACTTTGCTGGCAGCTTTCATTTGTTCTGCCAGGACTTATAAGGTAAGTTCGCCCGACGGACATATAAGTGTTGAACTTAATGCAGCCGGAAAAGAGGCTCGTTACAGTGTTTCGGTTAACGGTCGTCAGCTTATCGCCCCTTCGCGGCTTGGAGTCGTTGCCAAGGAGGTGTCGCTTCCCGACGGAGGGGTGGCGAAGGTTGTTTACAGCAGCACTGACGAAACGTGGACGCAACCCTGGGGCGAGAACAAGGTTAACTTGAACCGTAGCAACAACATGGACGTGCGCATGGGTTCGCTTACACTTAGTTTCCGTGTGTTTGACGACGGAATCGGTTTCCGTTACAGCTGGAATATGAAGGGACGCAGGCAGACAACCGTTATGGATGAACTGACCGAGTTCAGGTTTGCCGACGGTGGCGAGTCATGGTCGATTCCCGGAAGTTTTGAAACGTACGAGCTTGATTACAGGCATCTGCCCATAGCGGAGGTGTCGGATGCGAATACACCTTTCACTTTCCGGAGCAGCAGCGGGGTATATGGCTCGGTTCATGAGGCTGCGTTATATGATTATCCGGAGATGATTCTCAAGCGCGATGCCGGGGGTGTTCTTAAGGCGGATCTCGCTCCGCTGCCCGACGGGGTTAAGGCTTATGTGGGAGGTTCATTCGCAACGCCATGGCGCACAATTCAGATTTCTCCCGATGCCGTGGGACTGATTAATTCGGCATTGATTCTGAATTTGAACGAGCCGAACAAGATAGCTGACACCGGCTGGATAAAGCCTCAGAAATATGTCGGAATATGGTGGGGAATGCATCTGGGCACGCAGGTGTGGCACATGGGTCCGCGTCACGGAGCTACTACCTCCAATGCAATAAAGTATATTGATTTCGCTGCGGAGAATAATCTACAGGGAGTTCTGTTCGAGGGATGGAATCAGGGCTGGGAAAACTGGGGCGGAAGTCAGGAGTTCGATTATCTGAAGGCATATGCCGATTTCAACATAGATTCGATTGCTTCCTATGCCAAGGCGAGGAACATAGAGCTATGGATGCATAACGAGACCGGCGGAAACTTGCCTGACTATGAGGCGGTGATGGACAGCGCATTCGCCTATTATCACAGTCTGGGAGTGCATACACTGAAAACCGGTTATGCCGGAGGGTTCAAAGGTGGCTACTATCATCATTCGCAGAGAGGTGTGCAGCATTATCAGCGTGTTGTGGAAACGGCTGCAAGATATCAGCTTATGGTCGACGCGCATGAGCCGATAAAGGAAACGGGCATCAGGAGAACATGGCCAAACATGATGACCCGCGAGGGCGCCAGGGGCATGGAGTGGAATGCCTGGAGCGAGGGTAATTCCGCCACATATCTCACCACATTGCCTTTCGTGCGCCTGCTGTCGGGTCCCATGGATTACACTCCGGGAATTTTCGACCTTGATTATTCGCGTGCAAAGGCCGACACCGGCCGTGTGGAATGGAACGGACCGAATGCTCATTGTCATATCAAGACCACCCTGGCCCGTCAGATTGCAAACTGGGTTATCATTTATTCGCCTCTGCAGATGGGTGCCGACGATATAGAGAACTATCGTCACCACCCGGCATTTGAGTTTTTCAGGACGTTTGATGCCGATTGCAGTCTGAGCAAGGTTCTATGCGGTGAGATTGGCGAGTATATTGTGTGCATGCGCCGTGCGGGCGACAAATTTTTTCTTGGTGCCGGAACAAATCAGAGTCCCCGGGCCATAAAGGTTCCGCTCGATTTCCTGGATGACGGGGTGAGGTATGATATGACTGTTTACGGTGATGTGCCCGGTTCGGATGATTCCGAGGATATAAGGATAGAACGGCGCAAGGTTACGAAGAATGACTGTGTTGAGATTGTTATGAATGCTGCCGGCGGTCAGGCGATAACGTTCGTGCCTTCGATATGAGCAGGCGGACGTTTGTTTCCTTGGCTGTAGCTGTTCTGTCGGTTATAAATGTGTTCGGTGAACGGGTTATAACCACTAAGGCTGTTGCGGATTATTCGCCTCCGATGGTTGGCAACGGATGGCTCGGCGCTGTTATGAGTCACGATGGTTTCGCTCCTGAAAAGGTTTTTGTTGCCGATGGCGTTGTGCCGGGCGGCAGGCATGGTGTCAGCAGTATTATCAGGGCGGTTTCGCCGGTTAATCTTCAGGTGCTGGTAAACGGCAGGGAGTTTGAAACGGTTGATTGGGAACAGACGCTTAATATGGACAGTGCGTTTGTGGAAACAAGACATAGGGGGAAGGATGCGGATGTCTCGGTAAGGTTCATGGCGTTGCGGTCGCTGAAAAATGCCATTATGGCAACGGTGAGCATAAGGGCGTTGAAAAGTTGCAATGTGGTGATTGTTAACAGAATGGACGGTGTTGAGAAGGGAGAGGAGCGGCGTGTGTGGTGCCGCGACGGTGGAATAAGGGTGCTTCATGGCAGCAAGCTTTTCGGAAGTGAGATTATGGAGGCGGCTGCCGTGTTTGTTCCGGGCAATGGAATGACGGAGGTGTCGGCCGATACGGTCGCTTTTTATCTGGAACGGGGAGAGGAAGCAAGCTGCTCGGTGGTGGGAACCGTGTGTACGTCACGGTTATTTTCCGATGCGTGGAACGAGGCTGAGCGGCAGGCGGTTTATGCATATGAACAAGGAGTTAAAGTGCTTGTTGACCGTCATAGTGATTTGTGGAGCGGCCTTTGGAAAAGTGGGAACGTGAAGGTTGAGGATGATGCATGGCTGCAGAGGGTGGCGGATGCTTGTGTATATAACCTTTACAGCAATATGGATGCGTCGGGGGCACGGAGTGTAGCTCCGATGGGTCTGACTTCGGAAAAGTATTACGGACATGTGTTCTGGGATGCCGACACATGGATTCTTCCGGTTATGGTTGAATTGCAGCCTGAGTTTGCACGCTCCATGCTTGAGTTCCGTTACAACGGACTAGCTGCAGCCAGAATGCGTGCGGGCATGCATGGCTACAGGGGTGCTATGTTTCCGTGGGAGGCAGATGTGAACGGCGAGGAGTCGACTCCTACATTCGCGTTAACGGGACCCATGGAGCATCATATTACCGCTGATGTGGCCAATGCGGCGTGGCTGTTTTATGAAAGGACCTGTGACATAGACTGGTTGCGTGAGCGTGGATATCCTATTATCAAGGATTGCGCCGATTTTTGGGTTAGCAGGGTTTCGGACAATGGTGACGGAACCTATTCGATAAGGAATGTGGTGGGGGCGGATGAATACGCGGAAGGAGTGGACGACAATGCGTTTACAAACGGGGCTGCAAAGCGGGCGCTTGAGGCGGCGATTGCAGCCGCCGGACTGTTGGGCGAACGTGCCGACGATGAATGGGCGCGTGTTGCCTCGGGTTTACGTTTCCATTATAATTCCGATGGCTCTGTAGCCGAATATGAGGGATATGACGGTGCGTTGATAAAGCAGGCCGACGCGGCATTGCTTGCCTATCCTCTGGGATTGCTTACGGAACGGGACGAAATTGAAAGGACAATAAGTCATTATGCATCCAAGCTCGATATGGAGAACGGGCCGGCGATGAGTCATGCTCTTATGGCGGTGAATTACGGACGGATGGGCGATGAAAAACGATGGCGCGAAATGCTTTTGCAGGGTCTGACTCCTTATTTGCGAGGACCTTTTTTGAACATAGCGGAAACTCCGTCGAATGATGAGACATACTTTCTTACCGGAGCCGGTGCGGTGCTTCAGGCTATTATGTTCGGAAAATGTCACTTTAACATCAGACGATGTATACGTGTCTGATTCTTATAATCCTTCTTTGTTGTTGCACTGACTCTTGCGGATTACCTTCAAAATGGGCGTGATAAGTCCGTTGTCAGTTTCGGGAGATAATCAGACCGGAAGATAATCCAGATATGTTGATGCCAATTGACAGAGGTTGTGCAGATAAGTCGCAATTGATGCGACTGTTTACATTGGGAATGTTTATGACGAACGAAATTCGGTAGTCGACCAAGAGGAGACTGTTTTCGGTGTCGTCACTGTCACGTGATCAGAGAAGTGAGAGAAGAGGAAGGGTGTATAAGAGATAGAAATGTTTCATAGGATTGCAGATTGATTTAGGAACCCGGAACGTCAAATTTGTCGCCGCCGCCAAATTTCCATTCTTTGACAGAGCAGGAAAAACCTACTTTGTCGCTGATGACGGGGTCGCCGGCAGCGGGCGATTCGGTGTTGATTTCCGGGTCGTGCAGTCCGATTCCGAATGTGTAGTTTAGGTTATAGGTATATTTGTAGCCGGGAGCCAAGGTGCCGTCAACAGGCAGTGCTGCCCAACCGAATTCTTTGATTTCAAGATTGTCGGGGTGTGTATAGGCTGTTTCACACGCCTCGTCTGTGTAATAATTGTCGTTTTTCTTATAAAGGCGGGTGGATACGACTCCGGATTCCTTGTTTACGGCCAGATAAACCACCGGGATTTTCAAAGCGTCAGCACCCTGGGAGATGTCGTGGTAGGGATAGCGCTGAGTGTCAGCTTTGTCTTTTGATGAGGGAGTTGTGTCGGTGATTCGGAGCAATACGCTGATAAACATGTTGCTGGATGTGTTCCGACGATCGGTGGCAGCATCCCATTTGGCATAGGTGGAGGGAATGAGCATTGCATTGCCGGTCTTGCCGTTTCTATTTGCACCCATTATAGAGATGGCATTGTCGATTTCAGCAATCGCGTTGGATTTTGAAGCGGTAGGGAGCGAGACGATGGTGTCGCCATTGTCGTAAATGTATTCGACAATGCCTTTTTCGGTGCGTGTGCTGTCCCATTCTCCGGCGGTTTCGTCAGTTTTCAGCGCAAATGTTCCTTTGACGCCCACACCTCCGAAACGAATGCCGGCAATTTCGATGTCACAACTTTTGTGCGCTCCGTAAGCTTTAACTTCAATTTGACAAAGCTGATGGGCAAATGGAAGTGTGATGCCTGAAAATAGATTGGTGGCCATGGAGCCGGAAGCTTTTCCAGTTATGAAATCAAACTGATCGGCAATATTTTTTTTAATCCTGATGTTTTCCAGCTCGCAGATAATTGAGGCGGAGGTGGATTTGTTGACAAACCGGGCGGCATCGAGTGTTTCCCGCGAAGGATAGTAAGCAAGGAAAGTGAGGTTATGATTTTCCATTCCCTGTTCGGGCCAAAGACACTCGGAAGAACTGTAAAGTTTTCTTGAATTATCTATTTTTACGCATTTATCCGTAAAATTTGGAACAAAAGTGTCATCGACCAGTTTCGAAGGATCGGCCGGATCGAATGCTGTAACATTGAAATATTCTAAATTTTCGGTTTTTACAACTTCAGATCGGCCGGTAACCACTGGAAGGGTGGTGCGGAAAATAATCTGCCGGTTTTCGTCGTATATCTGTCCGGGTATGTCGTCCTGTGAGCACGCTGAAAGAATCATGGCGGCTCCGATGAAAAGATATATGGGTTTGATGATGGTATTCATATAGGGTAAAGTGGTTATTATCTGGGAACGGTAGAGTTGATCGGATTGTCGGCAGCTTTCCATTCGGCAACGCTGAAACTGAATTGTATTTTTTGATTGATTATTGTCAAAGCAAGGCTCATGCTTGTTCCGGGTTTCCACTCTTTGGGTATCGTGACCGTGGCAGTTTTCGGGCTACTTACGGCTCCTGATTCAGTGAAAGTGGTGTAACTTAGAATCAATTCGGTTGATTCATAGGGATTGGGGAGGAGCAACAGGGCATCGTCGTTTGAAAAAAGATAGTGAGGCTTTGTGTCAAGAGGGATTTCTTTGAAATTTCCGTTGGCTTCGGAGAATGAAATTTCGACATCGCCTTTTTCATCGACTTTCCAGCCTCCGAACGTGTCGTCACCGTTTACCCTGCCGTCGGTCGACAAGCTCTCGTCGTCGAGTTGCGCCGGTGTAACAGAGTAGGTTGCCCGTATGGGGATGTTTTTAAATGTGAGTCCGTTGATTTGGATCGGTGCGGCATCGGGTGCGGATTCCTTTACAGCAACTGATACGTTTACGTTAGATAATATGTGTGCGAATGTGAACCTTACGGGGGTGGCTGTTTCTTCGGAGTTATATTTGCGCCGGTGAGTCGAAATCATCAGGTCTTTGGCGTCCGAATAGTTTTTCGCGGGGTAACTATAGGTGAATTCAAGTTTGCTGTCTGAATAATCAATGTCGGAAATATCCGGTAATTCAGCAGGATATAGCGCTATGAATGAGTATTCGTGTTTGGGGAACCAGTATTGTGTGCCGGAATATGTCCAGCAGCCGAGTGAGCTGTGGAATGTCACAGTCTCGCCATTGAACACCGGAATTGTGGTGCCGAAAGTCTTGTCGGCATAAACGGCAAAGGGATTCTGTTTGAAGTTGTCGGCTGTTGCCAGGACGGCGCGTGACAATGAGGCAACTTCAAATTTCATGGCTGCATCCGATTCCGTGTCTGCCGGTTCATTTGAATCGCATGCGGCCGTAAGAAAAGAAATTGTTAATAAGATAACGGTATGTCGAAGTTCGGTTAACATCTTATAAGAGTGAGAGAGTGTGTGGTGGTTACAATTTATAACCGCCGTGGTGACGCGCAGAACCTCCCGGTTCTGCGCGCCACGGCAGTTTATGTCAGCATCACTCTGAAGTGAATCATGTGTGGGAGTGATGAGGTTAAGTTCCGAAAGTGATGTCGGTTGCTGTGCTTGAGCCTGTAGTCCAGTCGTTGAGGCTTTCGGCAACTTCAAACACAATGGGCTGCAGATTGGCTGCCGTACCGGTGAGAATCACGTTGTAGGTGTAATAGTAGCCCTGCTCCCAGGTGGGTTTCCAGTGACCTGACATGTTACGTGACAGAATCAGGTTGGAAGGGGTGTGTTCAGTGCCTTGGTAGAGCTCAAGAGTAAAGTTGAGAGATACGTCGTTTGAGCTGTAGGCAAAGGGAAGTACATAGTAAACATCTGTGCGGGGTCGGTCCTTCTCAACCTGATTGGCGTTGGCAACACCGACTCCGTTTTTGGCGTTTGTCTGGTCGGAGAATTTCAGCTGCATTACAGCTACGTTGCCTTTGTCTCTTACAACGTCGGTCCATCCTTTTGTATAGACGAAGTTGCCTACGTTGCGGAAATTGGTGACCTGAACGTCTTTGATCACAACATCGTAGTCATCTGAAAACTCGCTTGAGAAAACAGCATCGATTTTAGTGAGGATGTGCTCGAATTTGAAAGTAACCGCACTGTTGGGAGTCTTGTTGTCTTCGGTTATGGCAGCGGCCTTGATGCCTTTCTGTTGTGCATAGATTAGGTCGTGCTGGTGAGTTGCATCAGCGTAGTAGTTTGAGAATGTAAGCTGACGGTCGGCGCCGGTGGCATTCAGGTCGAGGCCGGCTGTTCCGTATTTGTTGTCGAGCTGGACATCACCGCAGCTGTATGCGAAGAATGAATAGTTGGCGTCAGGCACCCAGAAGCGGGTTCCGGAATAAGACCATTCACCTGTGTCTTTGCTCTTTATAACGGCGTCTTCGCTGAAAATCTGAATTGGATTGGCTTCTTTATCGGCCTGTGTGTAGAAGCCGAAAACCCAAAACTTATCAAAGTTTTCATTGGTAAGATCGCCGGACACGGCACGGCTCTGTTTCATAACCGCATTTTCAAAACTGATGGGGTTACTTTGAATACTTACATGCTCCACTTCTTCGGAAGTACAGGCGCTGAGTGCTAAAGCACCGGCGGCGAGGAAAAAGAAATGTTTCTTCATGTGTTGATTGATTTTAAATTGATGATATTATTTTTATTATTATATTTTGTTATTTATGGGTCGACTACAACGGGGAGGTCAATAATGTCATGTTCAGGCCAATCGGTTACGTTTACATCGAATCCTGAGCCGGACATGCCTTCATGCTCTTCGATTTTCAGTCCGCTGACGGTGATTACGCCTCCGCGTGGCTGGTTCTTTATCTGTTCGGCTATGTCGAAGTTGAATTCGAGGATTTTGCCGTTTTTCAGCAGCACTTCGAGGTTGAGGGTGTAGGGGCGGTCGGATGTTTGCGCTCCTTCAGTCCTGCCGTAGTATTCGTCGGGGAATCCGGGAACACCGAACGAACGGATATGCGCTTCGCATCCATAGCTTTTCACGTCGCAGTCGTAGAGAATAATCGACGGGGTTTCTGAGGTGTGGCCATCACGAAGATAAACGGATTCGGCCATGCCGCCCAAGGCTCCGCGGGCAAGCGACATCAGGTTCTGTCCTTTTTCAAATTCGTAGCGTATGATGTATGTGAACACTACGGGTTGCATTTTCACGGATAGCGAGCGGTGATCGTGATAGCCAAGCTGCGGAACATCGCTTACGTAGGCCGAGAAGAGGACGTCGGGGGAATTTGTGGAGCGTACGTTGGGGTGTATCTCCGACATGTAGGTTATTCCCGCGCGCGAACGTGAGGTTGCGGCTGCACGGGCTTCGTTCATGGATGCCATGTCGGACAGTAGTATGTATTCGGTGTCGCCGTTATAGAGCAGATACGATTGTCCGCCGTCGAGGTCAACCATCACTTTGCCTCCATTGGGCGAGAGGAGTTTCTCACGCGATGTTCCATCGGCTTTGTTAATGAGCATTCTGACCCATTCCGGGCGTGAAGGGCGAATTTCATCGTAGGCGAAGCCGTGGAGCGATTCGTCCCATGCGGCAGCGTGATCCATGCCGTAGTTGCGTTCCCATTCCCGCTCCCAATTCAGATTGAGGGTCATAGAGGGGTAATGGTCGTAGCAAAGTTTATCTCTGCACGATGTCAGCAGCGACATCCCCGCCGTTATTGCGGATATGATTATTATTCTGAATAATTTCATAGTGCGGAATTGTTTATGACGGATTTGGTGAACAGACTGAAGCGCCAGGCTAAGGAGAATTTGATTTTGACAGGGCCGAAGTAGTTCAGCGATTTTGTGAACAGATAGAGCTTATGACCCATTTGGGGTTCATATTCCTTGTAGCGTGTGTACATGTATCCCAGACCGATTTCGGCATCGAAGGAGAGCGTGCGGCTTATTGGCCACATATAGCCGGCGGTGATTCCGCCCATAAAGCCTTCGCCACGATAGCCGCGGCGGGGTTGGGTCTGGAGCTGATAAAGCCCTCCGGCCACAAGCGCGCCTGCGTAGAATCCATGCATGTAGTCTATGGGTTTGAAGTAGTAGCGCACTTCGGGCGAGATTGTGGCGAGACGGTAGTAGCGGTTACGCGATGAACGTGACCACCATGCAACACCTCCGTCAATCGCTACCGACCAATGTTTGTTGAATTGCCATTCCAGTTCAAGGTTCGGCATCAGAAGCGCATCATAAATTAGATTGGTCTTCAACGCGAAGCGGCGGAGCTTTTCTGTTTTCAGAATCGCTGACCTGGTGGAGCTCAAGGAGTTGAGGTTGTCCGAGGCATCTGCCTTGTCGGTATTCTCGTGACTGGTGTCGGAATGCTTGTCTTGAGATATGTTCGCGCCGGCCGGGCTGTGATGTGTTTCGGAATTGAGGTCGGAATTCTGATTTTCGGAGGCATCGGAAGCCGAGTCGGTGTTGTCGGTTTTCAACACCAGGGCTATCATCATGGCGTTACGCAGCTTTGGAAACAGGTTGGTGTATAGCCAGTTGTAAGGACGTCCGCCTTTCAGGTCCATTAGTTTCTTTTTGCGTCCGCTTATAATTGTGCCTTTGCTGTCGTAAATCCATATCGGAGTGTTGTCGAGAATGTCGAGCACTTTTTCGCGATAAGGAACTCCTGGTGTCTCGGCCACAAGGTTACGTAATTCTCCCCAGGCTATTCCCTGGGGTATGATTGTTACGAGTTTACGGTTCACGCCGGTGCGGCTCACGATATAATCGGCAATGACATTGCCGCGTTTGACAGCCAGGCGTTCATTGGCAAGATTTCCACCGTCGGGTGATGCGGCGCCATGGATAATGATGCTGTCGATTATGTTTTCAGCAGCGGCTTCTTTTACTTTTTCAAGGAAAAGCTTCATTGCGTTGCCGTTGTTATCGAATGACGGATCGAACTGGCTGTGACCTACGCGGAAGTACACCTTCACCGTGTCAGCGGCATAGCTGCTGCTGAATGCGGATAGTATGGTAATCACCACGAGTGTGTATTTTAAGAGCCGTTTCATCGGTTTATTTTCGTTGTTTACGAATTGGTTCAATTTTCATGATGTTCCCTGTTCCGGTTTTGAAGCCGGCATTTCCATGGGAAGGTTTTTATTCTATGCTGATTATTGCGATCGGTTTATTGTGAAAGGACAGCGACACTTCGCTGTAGTAAAGAATAATCTTAATTTACAAAATTAACGATAACTCCATTAAGTTTCAATAAATGTAGTTGTTATCTATTGTTAATGTTTGTGAAATAATTCAAATTTGCTGTGTTTTTCAAAAGTTGTGTGATGTGTGTGTATCGGATGAGTGTGTGTTTGTTGGTTGTTGATTGTGTGGAAGGGGGAGGGAAGAGGAAATGAAAACAAGCGGGCTGCCGGAGTGGCTGCCCGCTGAGGGATATAGTAGAGTTAATCTAAAAATCGCCTGAATTTATTTCAATGCGTCCTTGACAGCGTCGTTGGGAACCATCTGTTCCTGGAAGGTGTAAGCGCCGGTTTTAGGCGATTTCACCACTTTGATAACCTTGCTGTAGGTACGACCTTCACCTTTTTGCAGAGATGCTACGGTTTTCTTTGCCATATCGTGGGTTTATTATTTGATTTCTTTATGAACGGTTACTTTCTTGAGGATGGGATTGTATTTCTTCAATTCCATTCTGCCGGTTGTATTCTTACGGTTTTTTGTGGTGATATAGCGGGAAGTTCCGGGCATTCCGCTTGCTTTGTGTTCGGTGCATTCGAGGATCACCTGTACGCGATTGCCTTTAGCTTTCTTTGCCATTTTCTTTAGAATTCTAAGTAAGTGATTTCAGTTAAATAACCTTTCTTTACAGCTTCTTTGATTGCTGCGTCGAGGCCGTTTTTGTTGATGGTGCGGAGGCCGTTTGCTGAAAGTGTGAGGAGAATCCAGGCCTGTTCTTCAACCCAGAAGAATTTCTTTGTGAACAGGTTCACATTGAATTTGCGTTTGGTGCGACGCTTTGAGTGCGATACGTTGTTACCGGTCATCGCCTTCTTGCCTGTAATTTGACAAATCTTTGACATGGCTGTTGTTGTTACTTAGCTCGTTTTATTTTTTCTTTATTATATTCAAAAGGCTTGTTGCGAGGCTTTTGCAGGCTCTCATATCACCACTGAACGCATCATTTTCAGCGGCTTTTCCTTCAGTAGCCACGAAACAGAGTGCAAAGTAAGCAAAAAAAATGTTATTAGCCAAATAAACTTTCAATTAAGTTGAAAATTTATGCAATCATTTCCTTGTGTTAACGGCATCTCCGCCATTTTATTCCCCTAAACTGAACTTCAGCGAAAGACAGAATCCGCCGACATTAACCAGAATGATGTTAGAATGGTGTTGTGTATTGATGCTCTTAAAATGGCAGGTCAAAACCATAATCAGATTCAGGTTCATTAACGGTATGGGTGTCAGATATAAATGCTAAATCGTGAAGTTTATTTCTATATGATTGATATATGTTCTCATCGGTTATTTCTAATCGACGTGCTTTTCCAATAGTAGAAAAGTTAACTTCTTGTTCAATCCCAAGGTAACGTCGGTTGCATAAATTTGCTGCAATACCGGTAGTTGACGATCCGGCAAATGGATCAAGAATCCAATCGTTCTCGTTTGTGCTGGCTAAGATGATACGGGTAAGGAGTGCCAATGGTTTTTGTGTTGGATGCTTGCCACATGATTTTTCCCAACGGGCAATTGCCGGGAGACGCCACACGTCTGTCATCTGCTTACCTTCATTGATAGCCTTCATCAGCTCATAATTGTACTTATGAGGTACTTTGGGGTTTTTACGCGCCCATATGATGAACTCTGTCGAGTATGTAAAAAAGCGACAAGAAATGTTTGGCGGTGGATTTGTTTTTACCCACGTTATAACATTAAGGATCTTATAGCCAACTTCAGTCAGTAAATTTGCTATAGAAAAGATATTATGATGAGTACCGGAAATCCAGATAGTTCCATTTTCTTTTAATTTTTCGCGACATAAAGATAACCACTTACGGTTAAACTTCATTATAGATTCCGGTGTGTCACCTTTGTCCCATTCTCCTTTATCGACACAAACTATCTTTCCCGCCTGATAGCTAATTCCTCCATTGGAAAGAAAATAAGGCGGGTCAGCGAAAATCATATCGAATTTAAAATCAAACTGCGGGAGCACCTCAAGACAGTCACCATGAACTATGGTGAAAGCTCTGTCATGTGATTTATAGAAGGCTTTTATCATTTTTGATAGGAGATAAATCAAGGTTTGGGATTATTTGAGTATTCGTATAATTTTTCTTATAGTAGAATGCTCTTCTTCGCGCTCGAATTAATCCTCCCTTTCCATCTGGAGCATCTGTTTTATCTTGATTATTTGCAC
>CAZMAO010000001.1:0-268699 GCA_964564465.1 uncultured Bacteroides sp. | reverse complement strand
GTCGGATTCATAACCCGGAGGTCTCGAGTTCAATTCTCGATCCCGCTACAAAAAGAAGGCTTATGGCCTTCTTTTTTGTTTTATTTCGTTTAAATAATAAAAAGGCATGCCGAAATTTCCGACATGCCTCTTCATCAACAATTCTTAACTATTTATTTTTGAATGTTAAGCGTATAGTTCAAATCAGGGTTCGCAGATTCCTGCAAATCGGCATTTACCATAATGATTGTGGAATCAGATGCGATATAGAAATAAAGTGGTTGGGCGGTTGAGTCTGCTACTTCAGGAGTGAGTTTCAGGTAGCTTTTACCATCTTTTGTCTGAACCATGTATGCACCAGTGGTTTTCACTTCAGTTGAATCAGAAACTCCATCGCTTTTAAGCATAGCTTCAACAAGATTATATGAACCTGCAACAGTTGATGCGGAATCGGCAGTCAGAGTAACGGTGTAGCGAATTCCTGCAG
Organism: uncultured Bacteroides sp.; assembly: GCA_964564465.1. Classification (GTDB taxonomy): domain Bacteria; phylum Bacteroidota; class Bacteroidia; order Bacteroidales; family Muribaculaceae; genus Paramuribaculum. The sequence goes on along the minus strand of CAZMAO010000001.1, from coordinate 268,233 downwards.
CATCAGCGGCTGGTAAAACTCCCGAATAAACTTTTTCAACTGTAACTGCAGCTGAATCTGATTCGGTTGATGAAGCATCTGTTTTAGAAGATGAGCATGATGCCATTGCAATCATTGCAGCAGCCGCTCCAAATAAAAGAAATTTTGTTTTCATAAATTTATATTTAATGAGTTTAAAAATATTCCATTTCAATTTATAACACTTCAAATTGCATAAAGTTGTTTTTTATTAGTAGTTTTGTGGAAAATTTCAGAATATGGATTTTGATTTAGATGCTTTAACCGAGTATGTTATTTCGGGAGGAGAAATCACTCGTCTGGAAGCGATGCTGTTATATAAGTATCCCAATGCCGAAGAACTATATGAAAGTGCTTCAAAAATAACTCGTTACTTCGGAAGACCGGAATTTAATCCATGTAGCATTATAAATGCCCGTGCCGGAAAATGTTCTGAGAATTGCAAATGGTGTGCGCAGTCGGCGCATTTTTCCACAGGATCACCCGAGCATGGAGTTGTAAGTGAAGAAGTGCTTTTAAATGAGGCGATGCTTGCTGAAAGTAAGGGTGTCAAGCGTTTCAGTCAAGTGACGAGCGGTAGAAAAGTGAAAGGAGAGGCATTAAACGAGATATGCAGGAATTCAAGAACTCTCTCGAAGAAGACTGGGATGCAACTTTGTGCCTCATTGGGATTGCTGAGCAAAGATGAATTAATGGCTATAAAGGAGGCTGGTATCAGTCGTTATCATTGTAATTTGGAAACATCGAGGAGTTATTTCCCTACGTTATGCACAACTCATACAACCGACGATAAAATTGCCACATTAAAAGCTGCGAGAGATGTCGGATTGGAAATTTGTTCAGGTGGAATAATTGGAATGGGGGAAAGCGCTGAACAACGAGTTGAATTTGCGTTCGATCTTAAGGAAATTTCGCCGGATTCAATTCCCATCAATATACTTTCTCCAATCAAAGGCACACCGTTGGAGGGTGTTGAATTAATCAGCGACGAAGATATACTACGCACTATAGCTGTATTTCGTTTTGTTCATCCGCGTGTTGAACTAAGATTTGCAGGAGGAAGACTGCGTCTGAGCGAAGATGTTAAAATCAAGGCTATGAGAATCGGAATTAATTCCGCTATTGTAGGAGATCTGCTTACAACTACCGGCAGTGGTGTCGAACAGGATAAACGTATGGCACAGGCGGCCGGATACAGGTTTTAATTTAAGTTGTAGAATAAATTAACCGGGGATTACACCATTATGTGCAGTCCCCGGTTTTTAATAAAAGTTTGAATCACTTATTTATCATAGCGTTTAAAATTACCGGCTTTGTCAAATTTCATGTCAACACCGTTCGATAATTCAATGCTGTAGCCTTTTCGAACTTTTTCAATACCTACAATTCGATTCCCAGGCTGTGCGGTAGCGACATATTTTGTTATGGCCTTAGGAACGAAGAATGATGGAACGGAACTTTGATTACTTACTTCAACATCTTCCCAGTTGCCATTTCTATCAAAAGATATTTCAGTACCGTCTGTGAGTACAACCTCGTAGTCATCGACACGTCCTAATGTCTTATCGATTTTAATTACACTTACTTTGGATTTGAAATTGTTTTTCAATGTGGTTTTTGCTGCTGTTGGAAGAACATTCACATCGTGTGAATAAGTTTTAGCTGCCATGGCTACGCTGCTGACTCCGAGGATAACCATGAGTGTTAGGAATAGTTTTTTCATAGATAAATTGTGTATTAACGGGTAAAAATAATTTTTCCCCTGATGAGTATATAAACACAACACTTGACAAGTGATTTTGTTAGATTTGATTGATATAAATATATTATAAATAACTTTAAGTTCTAACTTTAAAACATAAATGTCACGAATCATTTAATGATTCGTGACATTTATGTGATCCGGACGGGATTCGAACCCATGACCGTCTGCTTAGAAGGCAGATGCTCTATCCAGCTGAGCTACCGGACCATTTGCTTTGCAAAGTTACTGTTTATTATTCTTAATTCAAAATGTAATTTGATACTCTGTTATAATGCGTTTATTTCCAGTGCTTTCTCTTTGATTGCGTCTGCAGTGGCCTTAGATACTTCCGTAAGAGGCAGACGAACATGTGCAGAACATTTTCCTTGAAGCGACAGAAGGCATTTAATTCCAGGAGGGTTGCCTTCAGTAAACATCAAAGGAAGAATTGGTGCAATTTTGCGATGTAACTTTCTCGCTTCCTCAATGTTGTTATCTTCAATGCAATGAACAAGTTGAGAAAATTCATTCGGTAAAGCATTGGCAATAACGGAAATCACCCCATGGGCACCTATGCTCATTAGCGGTAATGTTATGATATCGTCTCCGGAAAGTACAATGAAGTCTTTTCGAGCTCCGGCAAGAATTTTTTCTGCCTGACCTACAATTCCGGATGCTTCCTTAATTCCTATAATGTTTTTATGTCCGGATAGCCGGATAGTGGTAGTGTGTGTCATATTGACGCCGGTTCTGGAAGGAACATTGTAGAGAATCACCGGAACTGGTGACGCATCGGCAATTGCTGTAAAGTGCATAAATAAACCTTCCTGCGACGGCTTGTTATAGAATGGCGCAACGGAAAGGATTGCATCATATCCGGCAGGCAAGCCTTGCTTGATTGTTTCTACAACTTGAGCTGTTGAATTGCCTCCTAAACCTAAAACCAACGGTACTCGTCCGTCAACTATTTCTGCAGCGAATTTTATAACCTTCTCCTTTTCGTCATCAGTAAGCGTAGGGGTTTCTGCCGTTGTCCCCAACACAACCAGAAAATCAATTTTTCCGGCAATCTGATATTCAATCAAATGTGCAAGAGCAGCAAAGTCAATTGTGCCGTCATTTTTAAATGGTGTCACCAATGCCACTCCAACTCCGGTGAATTTTAATCTATTCATAGTTGCGTTGTTGATAGTATCTGTTAGATGTAATTATATGTGCAAAGTTAACCTTTTTATATTTAAATAGGAAACTTTGAGCATGGTATAAATGTTATACTATCAAAAGAAATATAATACTAAAAACACATAACTTTTAAAACACTATTATCATGAGCGATTTTCAGGAAATGATTAAGGAGAAAAAGCCTACGTTAGTCGATTTTTTTGCAACGTGGTGCGGACCATGTAAAATGCAGGCTCCTATTTTAGAGCAAGTAAAGCAGAAAGTTGGAGACGAAGCCAATATTATTAAAATTGATGTCGACCGTAACCCTGTATTGGCACAGGAATATCGGATTCAATCCGTGCCTACATTAATATTATTTAAGGATGGCATGGCTGTGTGGAGAGGATATGGTGTTCATCAGGAAGCTCAGCTTGTTGAAAAAATACGTGAGCATATTCCAACTAAATCAGATGAATGATATGAAGGATTTTAATAAAATTATACAAGGTACGGCACCTACTCTTGTTGAATTTTATGCGACGTGGTGCCCTCATTGCAAGAAAATGGCTCCGATAGTAGAAGGTCTGAAAGAAATTTACGACGGCAGAGCTAATATTATTCAATTTGATGGAGAAACTGTGCCTGAATTAATGGACAAGTATCGTATTAATGCTTACCCTGGTTGGGTTCTCTTTAAGGAGGGTCAGGAGGTATGGCATGATATGGGCGAGAAATCTCCGGAAGAATTGGAAGATATGATTAACAGATTTATTTAAATATCTGACTTAAATAAAATTCACCCGCACCAATAATAATTGATGCGGGTGTTTATTTTTACATGAAGGCCAGTATCAGACCTTGTGCGGCAACGACTCGTAAAAACATTGTCAGAGGATAGACAGTTGAGTATGCAACAGCCGGCACATCACTGCCTGTACTTCCGCCTGCATATGCAAGTGCCGGTGGATCAGTATAGCCTCCTGCGAACAGGCCCATGATATAAAGTATGTTTGTCTTATAATGACCGCGAGCTATGCAGCCAACAATGAGCAGAGGAACAAATGTTATAATAAAGCCCCAGATCACCCACCACATGCCGGTGGTGTTGAATACGGTTTGAGCGAAACCGGCGCCTGATGAAATTCCAACTGAAGCAAGGAACAAGCAAATGCCGAGTTCACGCATAAGTAATGATGCCGATGATGATGTGTAAGTTACAAGTTTAAATTTGTAACCAAACCGGCTTAACAGAATTGCAACAACAAGCGGACCACCGGCCAGACCAAGTTTCATGCCAAAACCGATGTTTATTGAGCCTACAATTATACCGAACAGAATTCCAATAAATATCGTGATAAGATTCGGCTCATTGAGACGCTTCATTGAATTACCAAGTTTTGAGGCAAGTCGGTCGATATCACCGAGGTCGCCAACAACCGTAATTCGGTCGCCCATTTGCAGGCGTAGACCCGGCGAGGCCAGAAGATCAACTCCGGCACGATTTACTCGTGTGGCATTCAGATTATAAGCGTTATGCAATCTCAGTGAACCAAGTGATACGCCGTTATATTCTGTTTTAGTGATCAGAATTCTACGGCTTACGACCTGACTCGGGGTGGCTTCTTCCCAGTCCATCTGTATTTCTGGACCTACAACCGATTCAAACCGTTCGACATCCTGAGATGAGATAACCACAAAGAGTTTGTCGCCTACGTTAAGCTGTGTTACTGATGTTGGAATGATAATGTTACCTTCACCTTGAATCATTCGAGAAATTACAAAATCACATTGAATAATTTCATGTAACTGACGCAATGATTTGCCGGCGATAAGGTGATTTGTAACCTCAATTGAAATCATACTTGGCTTCTGATGCGAATTTTCGCGTTCATGTTCAAGTGTTTCAATGTCAGATTTAGTATTGATACGGAACATGGCTTTTATGGCAAACATAGCTGCAATAATACCGACCACGCCAAGCGGATAGGCCGCTGCATAACCCATTGCCATTGTATTAATGGCCTCTGTGCTTCCGGCTGTCTGCTGGGCTGCAGCAAGTCCCGGGGTATTTGTAACGGCTCCCGACATAACGCCGACAAGTGCATAAATGCTCGTTTCTCCATCTTCAAGATAGAAAATGATCAGAACAATAATCACATTAAGTGCTATTGCCAATACAGACAGTAAATTAAGCCTTACTCCACCTTCTTTGAATGATGAGAAGAAACCCGGGCCAACCTGTATGCCTATTGAGAAAATAAACAGAATTAGTCCGAATTCTCTGATAAATGTAAGCACTTCACGATTAACTATATAACCAAAATGCCCCATTACGATTCCAACAAATAGCACAAAAGTTACTCCAAGAGAAACTCCTGCTACTTTAAGTTTACCAAGATAAACACCTGCTGCTATCACGAATGAATACAGAACCAGAGTGCTGGCAAGTGATTCAGTACCGGGTCCTATCAGTTTTATTAACCACGAGAAATCCATAAAAATGATTTTTGTGTAACGTATTGATTCTTAGCATTTTGTGGTTTAATGCCAATTTCAGGTGCAAAGTTACGGATTTTTTATGAACCTTTGTAGTTGCATAAATGAATTTTTTGACATTAGGGATGAGAATATGTAAGATTTAACAAAGCGCCTCTGCTGCTTTCATTACAACTTCTCCAAGGGTAGGATGAGAGTGTACCGTACGTGCAATTGACTCGATAGTCAGATCATTCTCCATTGCCAGAACAATTTCTGCAATTAAATCAGCAGCATGAGCACCGCATATATGTGCGCCGAGTATTGTTCTGCTTTCGGAATTAATTATTATTTTAACTAAGCCCTCCGGCTCATCTTCGGCGAGTGCTTTACCGTTTGACCTGAATATTGCTGTTGACGACGCGTAGGGGAGTCCTTTCTCCACACATTCAGCCTCTGTAATACCTACGGATGCGCATTCCGGATCGGTGAACACGGCCGAAGGTATTACGCCGATGTTATTAATTAGTCCTAATGCAATTTTACCTTGTGCGGAAGCTGCATGTGCAAGCATTTTCTTCCCATTGCAGTCACCGACGGCAAAAAGTCCTTTAATGTTGGTTTCCATTTTGTCGTCGGTTTTAATAAATCCGCGTTCAAATTCCACTCCAATTTCGTGTAAGCCTTTTGGAATAATAGCTTTACGTCCGACACACATTATTACTTTTTCAGCATCGACAGAGGCTTCTTTCCCTTTTAACAGGTAAGAGACTTTTAAGTCTGATGATATATGTGTGACTTGTGCGTATGTTATGGTTTTAATACCCTTTCTTTTTAACACCATTCGCAGACGTTTTGCGACTTCCCGATCAATGCCAGGTAAGATTTCCGGTAGGAACTCAAGAACGGTTACATTACATCCGAAGGAAGACAGAATCGTTGCAAATTCAAGACCAATAACGCCTCCGCCAATTATGACACAACTTTCAGGCAAATGTCTATTTGATAAAAACGTATCTGAGGTCTCGGCGAGTTCCGCACCTGAAATTTGAAGCATTGCAGGTTTTGAACCGGTAGCTATTATTATTTTTTCAGCCGAATAATGTTCTCCATTTACTTCAATTATCTTTTTATCGATAAAAGATGCTTCTCCTTTTACCACATCGACCTCTGATAGCACTGCCGCAACGCCTTCACGAAGCTGGGCCATCACTTTTTCACTTCTGCTAATAGCTTCAGAATAATTCACGGCATCGCCGCATGCGTTTGCTTTTAGAATTCTCGCAATATGAGCGGAATGACAAAGAGATTTGGTTGGAATGCAGCCGCGGTTCAAACAGGTTCCACCTAATTCGTCGCGTTCGGCAAGCATAACACTCTTACCCATTTTTGCAGCGTAAGCCGCGGTTTCGTATCCTCCCGGGCCTGCGCCAATAACAATTAAATCAAATTGTTTCATTATGGTGCGGAAGTTCAAAATATGTAACTACAGGGTTAAGAGCAGCCTGTGTGTCATCAGGGCGGCTTATCGGTGTGGTGTGAGGAGCGTTTTTAACAAGCTCAGGATTTTCAATGGCCTCTTTTGCAATAATGCGCATAACATCAATAAAATGATCAAGAGTCTCTTTGCTCTCTGTCTCTGTCGGCTCAATCATTAAGGATTCGTGGAAAAGAAGCGGGAAATAGATTGTGGGGGCATGAAAACCATAGTCAAGCAAACGTTTGGCAACATTAAGAGTCGTTACACCAGTGCTTTTATCTGCAAGTCCGTCGAACACGAATTCATGCTTGCAAACCTTGTCAAGTGGAAGCTTATAACAGTCCTTGAGTGAATTCATAATATAATTTGCATTCAGACTGGCCAGAGGTCCGGCAGCCATTAATCCTTCCTTACCAAGAGAAAGAATATATGTTAATGCACGTAGCTGAACCCCATAGTTTCCAAGAGTCGCGCTTATGCTGCCTAATGCGTCATCCGATTTGCTGATTGAATACGTTCCGTCATTATTTTTTACGACGCGTGGATTAGGCAGGAATTTTTCCAGACCTGCACAGACACCAACGGGGCCAGACCCGGGTCCACCACCACCATGTGGGGTGGAGAATGTTTTATGTAGATTAATATGCATAACGTCGAAACCCATGTCGCCGGGGCGTGCAACGCCTAACATAGGATTCAGATTAGCGCCATCGTAGTAAAGAAGTGCTCCTACTTTGTGAACTGCATCAGCTATTTCCGGAATATTTCGTTCGAATATGCCTGCGGTGTTGGGATTTGTGAGCATGACAGCCGCTACGTTCTCATTCAAAACTGCTTTTAACGCATCCACATCAACTGTGCCATCATCCAAGCTTTTTACCTCTATTACTTTCATTCCGGCCACAGCCGCACTTGCCGGATTGGTTCCATGTGCTGAGTCAGGTACAATAACAATGTTACGGTTATAGTCCTTACGGCTCTGATGAAATGCTTTAATTACCATCAGACCGGTCAGTTCACCATGAGCGCCCGCGAATGGATTTAAGGTAAATTCAGACATCCCACCTATTTCCGAAAGGAGCTTCTGTAATGTGTAGTATGCTTCAAGCGCTCCCTGCGCGGTTTCGTCAGGCTGGTATGGATGAAGATTTATAAAACCGCTATGTGAAGCGATTTCTTCATTAATTTTCGGATTATATTTCATGGTGCATGAACCGAGCGGATAGAAACCGGTGTCTACTCCAAAGTTGTTATTGCTCATATTGGTGTAATGCCTTACAACAGTGAGTTCATCAACTTCAGGGAGTTGTGGAGCCTTTTTACGAAGCAGTTCCTGTGGAAGAGTAATGTCGGTTTCGCATTTGTTTGTACCTAACTGATATCCTTTTCGCCCTTCGCGTGAAAGTTCAAAGATTAAATTTCCGTAAAAGTTTTTGTTCATTTCAGTTTTGAATTTAGTGTTTGAAACTTTCAACTATTTTTACAAAAGAGTCAATCTGATTGCGTGTCTGCATTTCAGTAACGGCAATCAGAATTTCGGTTTCAGCAATTTTTATTCCCGGGAGAATTCCATGAGCCACACATTCCTTAATCAGATCATCAAGATTGATTTCGCTTTTCATTACAAACTCATTAAGGAATGGTGAAGTACTATATTTTAGATGCATTAATCCGGTTGCGGAAAGTTTTTCCATAAGATAGTGAGCTCCGTTAAAACTTTCCTCGTTGATTTTCTTTAAGCCGTCTGCTCCGAGAATTGAAAGATAAACGGTTGCGAACAGTGCCATAAGCCCTTGGTTTGAACAGATGTTGCTTGTCGCCTTATCGCGTCGGATATGCTGTTCTCTTGCCTGAAGTGTAAGGACAAATACACGATTCCCGTTCGAATCTTCAGTTGCACCTACAATGCGTCCCGGAAGTTTGCGAATCAAAGCTTTTTTACAAGCCATAAATCCCAGATATGGGCCACCATAGCTTAATGGCATGCCAAGCGATTGTCCATCACCGATAGCTATGTCTGCATCCCATTCGCCGGGTGTTTTAATTATACCCAGAGCAGAAGGTATAGTCTGCATTATAAATAATGCTTTTTTCTCATGACAGGCATCCGCAAATCCAGTGAAATCTTCAAGCCCACCGAAGAAATTAGGAGATGAAACCATAACACCGGCCACATTCCCATTTTCCAGCATTGTTTTCATTGCGTTAAGGTCGGTAGCTCCGGTTTCAGGATTGTATGGAATCAAATCAAGCTCAATTTCATGATATCGTGCATATGTCTTTAAAACCGCAAGCAGATTAGGGTTCATGTTTTCCGCAGCCAGAAATCTATTCTTTTTCCGTGCATTCGCTACGGCCATCATCATTGCTTCTGCGGCTGCTGTTGTTCCGTCATACATAGATGCATTCGAAACATCGAGCCCGGTTAAAGCCGATATCATGGATTGATATTCAAAAATGTACTGCAATGTTCCCTGTGATATTTCCGGCTGATAGGGAGTATATGCAGTAAGAAATTCCGAGCGACTTATTATTGATTTAACGACAGCAGGCGTGTAGTGGTCGTAAAAACCACCACCGGCAAAGCATATAAGCTTTTTATTTTTGGCCGCAAGTTCATTGAAGTAATCTCTTACTTCTTTTTCGCTCATTTGCTCATTAGTGTCATAACTTTTTGTGAGTTTAAGTTGATCAGGCACATCGGAATATAAATCGTCAAGTGACTTCATTCCGCATTTTGCGAGCATTTCTTTCACATCCTCCGAAGTGTGAGGGAAATATCTGTGGGACATTTATTTAAATGGTATTTTTTTTAAAAAACTATCAATGATTTTCAGAAGCGCAGAATTCTTCGTAGGCCTTGGTGTCCATCAGATTTTCAAGTTCTGATTCGTCGGACATCTCTACTTTTATAATCCAGTTCTTAAGTGCATCAGCATTTAGTAATCGGGGATTGTCTACAAGATGTTCATTGATTGCGAGTACGGTTCCGGAAACAGGCGCAATAAGGTCGGATGCAGCTTTTACACTTTCCACAGCGCCAAAATCAGTGCCGGCTTCAACCTCATCGCCTACCTCAGGCATATCAACATATACGATATTGCCAAGTGCTTTCTGTGCGTGATCTGATATGCCTATATAAGCAATGTTTCCATCAGTTTTTACGTACTCGTGAGTGTCTGAATAAAGAATGTTTTCCATTACAGTTTATTGTTTATAGTTTTTTTTATAAAATTTTTTAGCAACTACAGTGGCCGGGAATACTTTTTTTCTGATCTGTATGTTTACAGGCGTTCCCTTCTCGGAATATTTACTGTCAATAAGAGCCAATGCAAGACTTTTGTCAATCGAGATGCCGCGATAACCGGTAGTGATTTCACCTATAGTTTCGCCATCTGAGTTCAAAACCGGGTAGCCGGCACGTGCTATGGCTCTGTCGGATAACTCAAGTCCAACTATTTTCTTTTCAGCTCCGTTATTTTTTTGTTCAAGTAACGCATCTTTACCTATGAAACCGCCCTCCTTGTCAAATTTTACAAATATAGAGAGTCCGCTCATTACCGGAGTAATGGTTTCGGATAATTCATGTCCATAAAGTGGAAGGGCAACTTCAAAGCGAAGTGTGTCGCGGCATCCAAGACCACATGGCTTACATTTACCCGATTCTATCAGCTGATCCCATAATCGGACAATTGTCTGATGGTCGGCATAGATTTCAAATCCGTCCTCTCCGGTGTATCCTGTTCGACTTACCAGTATATGAGAACCGTCGAGCAGGGCTTCAAAGAAAGTATAAAATTTAAGTTGTTTACAGCTGATGCCAAGAACCTGTTCCATTACGTTCTCTGAATCAGGACCCTGAATTGCAAGTTCTCCAAGATCGTCGCTGAGATTATCGATTTGGACATCAAAACCGTTTGCCTGCTGGTTAATCCATTCAACATCCTTGTCAATGTTTGATGCATTTATAACCAGAAGGAAATTATTTTCTCCTCTTTTATAAATGAGCAGATCGTCAACAGTGCCACCATTTTCATATAGCATCATGCCATAGAAAATCTGTCCGTCGGGGGCGCCGCTCACATTGTTTGTAAAAATATGATTTACGAATCGTTCAGCATCGTCACCTGATACATTTACTTCTCCCATATGACTTACGTCAAATACTCCACATGCATTTCTAACGGTATTGTGCTCTTCAACAATTCCTTCATATTGGATTGGCATTATAAATCCTCCGAAAGGACTCATAAGCGCTCCAAGCTTAACATGATTGTCATACAGACACGTTTTCTTTTCGTTATTCATGGTTCGAATCCATTATAAGATTAATATATTCATCATTTGAAAGGCCGGGGATTATTTCGCTGACAGAGATGTTTTTTAATGCATCGGCAACGTATTTCCGTGAATATTCCACACCTATGAGTGGATTTACAAGATGTTCACTGATATCACCTAAAATGAAAAAGTCTCCGGCTATATCAATATTTTTTATCAGATTATTATCAGAAATCGAAATGTTTAAAAAAAAGTCTCCTACTCCATCAATTCTCTTGTTTATAAGAGAACCGGTTTTTAAATCAAGGCCGTAACGCCATTGATCTGTATAATATGGTTCGGATAATTTTTCGATTGATTTAATATCGTTTTCTGTTAATGCATATGAGGAATCGCACAAATAATCCTTGGTCATTTGCATGAATCTTTCAATTGTGAAATCAATATATTTATTAAGTGTAGTTATTCTGCTTTCAACAGATGCAATTCCTTTTGATTCAATTTTTGTTCTGGACGGTGTCAAGGCATTAAGCATATGTGTTATGTCGGTGTTGTAGAGCATCGTCCCATGAACTATGCTGGTGCCTTTACAATTATAAAAAGCATTGCCGCTAACTTTTCGCCCGTTAATTGTGATGTCGTTACGTGAAGAGGCACATGCGCTTACGTTAAAAGTTTGAAGAAACTCTGCAATCTTTAGGGTGTAATTATTGAATATTGCCGAAGTTGAATTTGATTGTCGGGTGATATATGATAACATTATATTATCCTCATCGGCATATACACAACCACCGCCACTTTTTCTACGATAAACTTCTATGTTGTTTTTACGACAGTAATTTAAATCCACTTCCCGACTTCCAATCTGACAGCGCCCGTAAATAACAGTCGGTTTAACTCTCCACATAAAAAACAAATCGTTGCCGTCAAGTAATGGAAGGGTAGCAGCATACTCTTCCATTGCCAGATAAAATGGCAATTTTCTTTGTGAATTATCGGGGAGTTGAAGATAAATCATTATTCCATTAATTTACGGTAGCGACGTCGCGGCAACTCCTTACCTCCATTCTGTTTCTTTTTGTATTCTTCGTAGTCTGAGTATGAACCTTCGTAGAACACTACTTTGCCATCACCCTCAAAAGATAAGATATGTGTGCAGATTCTATCAAGGAACCATCGGTCGTGGCTTACGACAACTGCACATCCCGCAAAGTCTTCCAGACCCTCTTCAAGGGCGCGTAAGGTATTTACATCAATATCATTCGTGGGTTCATCGAGCAAAATCACATTACCTTCTTCTTTTAAGGCCATAGCAAGATGTAGCCGGTTTCGTTCTCCTCCCGACAAAACTTCTATTTTCTTTTCCTGATCGGCACCGGAGAAATTGAATTTTGAAAGATATGCACGTGCATTTACATCTCTACCTCCCATTCTGAATGTTTCCACACCTTGTGAAATTACTTCATAAACGGTTTTTTCTGGTAAAAGATCGTGGTGTGTTTGGTCAACATATGCAACTTTAACTGTCTCACCAACTTCAAAGTTTCCGGTATCAGGTTTTTCCTGTCCCATAATCAAACGGAACAATGTGGTTTTACCGGCTCCATTCGGACCGATTACGCCAACAATTCCATTTGGCGGTAGCATGAAATTGAGGTCGTTGAAAAGAAGTTTTTTGCCAAATGATTTTGAAAGTCCTTGCGCTTCAATAACCTTCTGTCCGAGGCGCGGTCCATTGGGAATAAAAATCTCCAGTCTCTCTTCACGCTGTTTCTGATCTTCGTTAAGAAGGCGGTCGTAGCTGTTAAGACGTGCTTTTCCTTTTGCCTGACGAGCTTTTGGAGCCATGTTTATCCATTCAAGTTCACGTTCCAAAGTTTTTCTGCGTTTACTTGCCTGTTTCTCCTCCTGTGCCATTCGTTTTGTTTTCTGGTCGAGCCAGGAAGAATAGTTGCCTTTCCAAGGTATACCGTCGCCTCGATCAAGTTCCAGAATCCATCCTGCCACATGATCAAGGAAATAGCGGTCGTGAGTGATTGCTATTACAGTGCCGGGATATTGTTGCAAGTGCTGTTCAAGCCAATCAATCGACTCGGCATCCAGATGGTTGGTGGGTTCGTCAAGCAGTAGTATGTCAGGTTGCTGTAGTAAGAGGCGACACAGTGCCACCCTTCGACGCTCACCACCTGAAAGGGTAGAAATCATCTGATCGTCGGGCGGACATTGCAATGCGTCCATTGCACGCTCAAGTTTTGAATCGATATTCCATGCGTCAGCGGCATCAAGTTTATCCTGCAGTTCAGCTTGTTTGTTAATCAATTGATCCATTAAATCAGGATTATCCAGAACTTCAGGATCACCGAATGATTCATTAACTTTATCAAATTCAGCCAACAAATCCATTATGGGCTGAACACCCTCCCGAACAACTTCTATAACAGTTTTTTCCGGATCAAGTTTGGGTTCTTGCTCAAGATAGCCAACTGAATATCCCGGTGAAAATACAACTTCACCCTGATAATCTTTATCAACGCCAGCGATAATTTTCAAAAGTGATGATTTTCCTGATCCATTTAATCCTATGATGCCTATTTTCGCACCGTAGAAAAAAGAGAGGTATATATTTTTTAGTACTTGTTTCTGTGGAGGGTATGTTTTTGATACACCAACCATTGAAAATATGATTTTTTTATCGTCGGCCATTGTAATGTATGATTTTTATTTACTTTTTAGGTGCATATTTAGCAGGGTAGTCGCATCTCGTTTTACCGGAAACAATGTTGTTCAGTTTTGTTCGGTTAAGTTGTTTACGGATTGGACTAATATGGTCTATATATAGCTTTCCGTCAAGATGATCGAGTTCATGCTGTATTATGCGTGCCAGAAAACCGGATATTTCTTCTTCGTGTTCCTGAAATTTCTCATCGAACCATTTCAGACGGATGTGCTCGATACGTTTTACATTTTCTGAAAGTCCCGGCAAACTTAAACATCCTTCAGCCCGGGTCACCTCTTCACCGTCAAGCACGGTAAGTTCCGGATTTATTATTACCATCTTTCGGTCTTCGCATTCAGGGAAATTCTCCCCCATAGGCGAAGCGTCAATAACAACAAGTTGGATATTCTTTCCAATTTGCGGAGCTGCCAGTCCGACACCCTCCGACCGATACATTGTTTCAAACATATCTTCAACTAATGCATCCAATCCTTCGAAACTATTTTCAACAGGTTTCGAAATTTTTCGGAGTACCGGGTGCCCATATAAATAGACTGGTAAGTTCATTTTTTCAGTTTAAATTTATTACTTTCCAAATAATCATTTAAAATAATAGTTGCAGCTATCGGATCGACCAGCGCTTTATCTCTACGCTGCATTTTTTTCACTCCTCCTTCAATCATTGAGCGATGTGCAAGTGTAGAGGTGAAACGTTCGTCAAAATAACAAACAGGTTTATCGGGAAACTCTGCTTTGATTTTTTTAATAGCAGGACGAATGAAGCGCATGGATTCACTGTCCATCCCATCCATTTGCTTTGGATAACCTACAATAATTTCATCTACCGGTTCAGTTGCGCAATATGCTTTTAAATAATTGATTAATTCAGCAGTTGGCACTGAACTCAAAGCGTTGGCAACAATCTGTAAAACATCTGTCACGGCAATGCCGCAGCGCTTTTTACCATAATCTATTGCCAGAATACGTCCCATTGATAAGAAAGAACCGGTATTAGAAGTTAGAGTCGTCCATGTCCATTTCATCAAAGCCGTCTACATCAAATTCATCCTCGTTAAATTGATTTGATCCGTAGAATTCTTCATCCAGATCCGGTGATGTAGTCTGGGCGGCTTTTGCATCAATTTTAGCTTCGAACGCATCCATATCAACAAATTCAGCAGGAGGATTGCCCATTGAAAGAGTACATACCGGATCTTTTAATGAACGCCCGGGAGTAGACTGCTTCATTTCCATGAAGAATGAGCGGTCGGTAAGATAATCGAAAACGAAAATAAGACGCTGACCTTCATCTTCAACAAAATCACTTATAACACATTCGTCCATAAGGAAAACGTCATCAGATGCGTCAGATCCCATGTCTTCAAGTGTAATTTCTTTCCCTTTTTCCCAACCGTCTTCACAAAGGAAAAATGAACTCATTTGTCCTTTGTCGTATCCAACACAATCGCAAATTGCGTTACGAAGATCAAGAAATGTTGCGTCAGCGTCAATATCTATCTCACGTTTGAAATTGTCAACCTCGTCTGATACTAATCTGAATTTGTAAACCATACGAATGAATTTATAGAGATATTTTTTGAGTTTTATAATGTTGTTGCGAATTTAATAATTCGCTCTCAAATGGTAAAGCAATTAAAAAGTTTTTTATTCAAAATATTAAAAAAACGATTCGCCAATTAAGTGACGAATCGTTTAATTTATTTTCTAATTGTCAATAATGATGACTTATTCAATTATGCCATGTTTTTTGAATACCTTCTGAATTTTTTCGAGGGCTGTTGTAACCTGATCCTTGGTATGTGTCGCCATAAGCGAGAAGCGGATAAGTGTATCTTCGGCAGCTACTGCAGGGGAAACCACCGGGTTGACAAATATGCCTTCTTCAAGTAAATCGCGTGTAATTGCAAAGGTCTTGAAGTTGTCTCGCACAAATAAAGGAATGATTGGTGTGGATGTGTTTCCTATTTCGCAACCCATTTCACGGAAGCCATCAAGAGCATAGTTGGTAAGCTTCCATAGGTTTTCCTGACGTTCCGGTTCTGTCTGCATGATTTCAAGCGCTTTCAATGCGGCTGCTGTAGCTGCCGGAGTAGGACTTGCCGTAAAGATGTAGGAACGCGAATGGTGGCGCAGGTAGTTGGTTATTTCTTTGTCAGTAGCTATAAATCCGCCAAGCGATGCAAAACTTTTGGAGAATGTTCCCATTATCAGGTCAACATCCTTGGCAACACCTTGAGCATGACAAACACCACGTCCGCCTTCGCCGAAAACTCCTATGCCATGAGCCTCATCAATCATTACCGATGCATTATATTTCTTTGCAAGCTCAACCATTCCTTTTACATCGGCCACGTCACCCTCCATTGAGAAAACAGAGTCGCTGACAATGAGTTTGGCTTTGTCAGGGTCACATTTCTGCAATTGTTTCTCAAGTGATTCAAGATCGCAGTGCTTATATTTTAATTTCTTACTGAATGACAAGCGCAATCCTTCAATTATAGAGGCGTGATCCTGTTCATCCCATAAAATGTAATCCTCGCGGCCGGTAAGAGTGGAAACCACTCCGAGATTTACGCCGAATCCGGTGGAATAAATCATCACATCTTCCTTGCCGATGTATTCACCAATGGCGTGTTCAAGCTTTTTATGAAGATCAAGAGTGCCGTTCAGAAAAGGTGAGCCAGCGCAACCTGTTCCATATTTTCGGGTCGCCTCCATTGCGGCTTCTTTTATGCGGGGATCATTTACGAGTCCGGTGTAGCAGTTTGAACCGAACATGAGAACCTTTTGTCCGTTAATTAAAACTTCAGGATCCTGTTCGCTTGATATTGCACGAAAATAAGGGTAGATGCCGGCAGCTTTAGCTTCCTGTGGTACGGTGTACTTGGCAAGTTTTGATTGTAATAGCTTCATGTTTTTTTGCAATGAATGGGTTAGCTATCTGCAAAGTTTATATTCTTGTCCACAATGCAGGCTGCAAAGTTAGCAATTATCATTGAAATTGAATTAAATATTTGCACATTTTTTCATGAAATGTTGTTTTTTGTGCAATTTGTCAGATTCAGTGTTAATTGATGGTTGCCCATTGTGTATTTTGCAAAAAAATATTTTAACTTTGTAAGTTGAAAAACATATTGTTAAGTTAATGAGTCAATTTGAAGATGATACCGAGGCTATCGAATTAGGCGCGGTGGAGTATACGGAAGATGATATAAAAACCCTTGAGTGGAATGAGCATATTCGTCGGCGCCCCGGCATGTATATCGGAAAGTTAGGCGATGGTTCAACTGCGGATGACGGCATTTACGTGCTTCTCAAGGAGGTGCTTGATAATTCCATTGATGAATATATGATGGGATTTGGAAGGCAGATTGAAGTGTCAGTTACTACTACAACTGTAACAGTGCGCGACTACGGTCGTGGCATACCTTTGGGCAAGCTTATTGATGCGTCGTCCAAAATGAACACCGGCGGTAAATATGACAGCAAGGCGTTTAAAAAATCTGTCGGACTTAATGGCGTTGGTATTAAAGCTGTAAATGCTTTGTCCAATGATTTTATTATTAAGAGTTTCCGTGATGGGGAAATGAAACAGGCTGCGTTCTGTGAGGGAAGACTTGTCAGTGAAACGGATATAGTTGAAACTGATGAGACGAATGGTACCTTTGTTCAGTTCACACCGGATAACGGATTGTTCCGCGATTATCATTTCCGTGAGGATTTCATTATTCCTTTGATCAAGAACTATGCTTATCTCAATACAGGTCTTACAATAATATTCAACGGCAAGAAATATACTTCGAGAAATGGGCTTTACGATTTGCTTACCGATGTCATGACTCGAGATCCTTTATATCCGATTATTCATCTAAAAGGCGAGGATATAGAGGTCGCAATTACTCATGCGCAACAGTATGGCGAGGAATATTATTCATTTGTAAACGGACAGCATACAACGCAAGGTGGCACGCATTTAACAGCTTTTAAAGAGGCGGTTAGCAGAACCATTAAGGATTTCTACGGCAAGGGGTCGTTTGAATATTCCGATATACGTAATGGTATTGTCGCCGCCATTAGCATAAAGGTTGAAGAACCTGTGTTTGAAAGTCAGACCAAGACTAAACTTGGTTCGCGTGACGTAGGACCTGATGGACCTACTGTTGCTAAGTTTATCGGTGACTTTTTGAAAAAAGAACTTGACAACTATTTGCATCGTGAGCCAGCTACAGCCGATATCCTCCTTAAAAAGATTCAGGAGAGTGAACGAGAGCGCAAGCAAATGGCCGGCATTACAAAAAAAGCGCGCGAACAGGTTAAAAAGATTAATGTTCATAACAAAAAGCTTCTTGATTGTCGTGTGCATCTGAATGATGTAAAAGGCAATCCTGAGAAAAAGCTTGAAAGCTCAATTTTCATTACGGAGGGAGATTCGGCTGCCGGTTCTATCACGAAAATTAGAAATGTAGAGACTCAGGCTGTTTTTTCATTGCGTGGCAAGCCAAAGAACACATATGCCAAGACTAAGAAAATGGTGTATGAAAATGAAGAATTTAATTTGCTTCAGGCTGCATTAAATATAGAGGAAAGCATTGATAATCTTCGTTACAATAAAGTTATTATCGCTACTGATGCTGATGTCGACGGGATGCATATACGTATGCTGCTGCTAACTTTCTTCTTGCAGTTTTTCCCGGATCTTGTGAAGAAAGGACATGTATATATTCTTGAAACACCTCTTTTTAGGGTGAGAAATAAGAAAACCGCGAAAAGAAACAGTTCAAGAAAGGGGAGCGCTGACGATGATACATATTACTGTTATAGCGACGAGGAAAGGATATCAGCTATTAATAAACTTGGAGTAAATGCTGAAATTACACGATTTAAGGGACTTGGTGAGATTTCACCTGAGGAATTCCGGGGCTTTATAGGTGAAAATATGCGTGCCGACCGTGTTTCGCTTCATAAAGAGGATGGTGTAAGTGAGTTGCTTCGGTTCTATATGGGTAAAAACTCTATGGAACGTCAGAATTTTATAATTGACAATCTTGTTGTAGAAGATGACTCTGAAATCTCATGACGCAAATTCGCGCAAAGAGCGTATTGCAGTTTATGCCGGCTCATTTAATCCGTTTACGATTGGACATTTGGATATTCTGAAAAGAGGATTGGAACTGTTCGATTCGGTGTATGTTGTCAGAGGAATAAATAAATCAAAATGTGGAACAGGTTCTGATGTTTCTGACCTTGTTTTTTTAGAAGATAGATTCGAGAATGTGTCGGTTTTAAACTGGAATGGACTAACTGTTGATTGTGCGAAAAGTGTTGGGGCACGGTTTCTGTTGCGTGGGGCGCGTTCCTGTTTTGAGTTTGAACAAGAGCGGATGCTTGCCGAGGTTAATTTTATGATAGGTGGACTTGAAACAGTTATTCTGATGAGCCGTCCGGTTTTTTCATCTGTCAGTTCATCTATGGTTCGGGAACTTGAAGCATTTGGAAAAGATGCTTCAGAATTTTATGGTATTAATAATGATTGAATATGAAGTTTAGGAAATATATTATTTTATTGTTTGGTGTTTTTGCCGTCGTTTCACATGCCCAGCATTTCACGCCACTGCGTAAACTGGAAAGCGCCGAACGGATTATTGAGGCTTTCTACGTAGATACGGTCGATGCGAATCGTGTTGTGGAGGAGGGCATAGTTGCTATGTTAAAAACGCTTGACCCTCATTCTGCATATTCAAACGCTGAGGAGACCAAGGAATTAAACACCCCTCTTCAGGGCAATTTTTCCGGAATTGGAATTCAGTTCAATATGGCGACTGATACAGTTTATGTTATACAGACAATAGCCGGCGGTCCTTCAGAAAAAGTAGGGATTTTGCCGGGTGACCGCATCATAGCTGCTAATGACACGGTTCTTGCCGGAAGGAAGTTGCGTAATTCTGCGGTTATGAATCATCTTCGTGGGCCTAAAGGCACGAATGTGAGACTAAAGGTTTTAAGAAAAGGAGAACCTGAGCCACTGACTTTTGTTGTAACACGTGATAATATCCCTCTGCATAGTGTAGAGGCCTCGTATATTGCAGCTCCTCATATAGGTTATATAAAGATAACCCGATTCGCCGAAACGACTCCCTCGGAAGTTGCCAATGCAATCGTGGAACTGAAGAAGAAAGGAATGAAAGATCTGATTATAGATCTGGAATACAATACCGGCGGATATATGGAAGCTGCGGCTGATGTTGCTGAGATGTTCCTGAACAAGGGCGATTTGCTTGTTTACACAAAAGGACGTGTTCTTGATCCAAATTATATAAGGTCACAGCGTAAGGGCGGTTTTAATGGTAAAGTTGTTGTGCTTGTCAATGAAATTTCAGCGTCGGCAAGTGAAATTCTCGCAGGCGCTATTCAGGATCATGATCGGGGAGTAATAATCGGCCGACGTACTTTTGGAAAGGGATTGGTTCAACGTCCGTTCAATATGCCTGATGGCTCGATGATCAGACTTACGATAGCGAGGTACTATACGCCTTCCGGACGATGTGTGCAGAAGCCATACACATCCGGTGACGATGATGAATATAGGAAGGATATATTAAATAGATACAATCATGGGGAATTTACTAATGCCGACAGTATGCGTCATGGATCGGATGTCTATTACACATTGAAAAATCGGCGTCCCGTTTATGGAGGAGGCGGTATTATGCCTGATATCTTTGTGCCGGTTGATACTACGGGGAATACAGTTTATTACCGGCGCCTTATGGCTCATGGTATACTCAACCGATACGTTCAGAAGTATGTTGATGATAACCGCAGTGTTATAAAAGAGGAGTATCCTGATGAGGATGTTTTCATCAGTAATTACACTGTTTCTGATTCTATGCTTAACGGGATTGTTGAAATGGCTGAAGCCGATAGCATTAAATTTGATTCAGCTCAATTTGAGGAATCAAAGAATCTTATTTCAACAATAACAAAAGGATTGGTTGGAAATAATTTATACTCAGATGGCGTGTATAATAGGATAGTGAATCCACTGACACCAGCTTATCGTGAGGCTATTGATTTGTTGAATGATGAAAAACGATATAAGGAATTATTGAAGCCTGTTAGTTCAAAAAAATAATGAAAAAGGGACTATGGCATATTATTGTTGCAGCCGGACGTGGCACTCGTTTTGACTCTGATTTGCCAAAACAATGGCATCTTCTCGACGGTAAGCCGGTATTGATGCATACGATTGAGCGTTTCCGTGAAGCTACTCCCGAATCAGAAATTCTGGTTGTTTTAAGTAAACATGACATTGAGTACTGGCAGAATTTGTGTTTTAAATATGAATTTATGTCACCACCTGTTGTGTTTGGAGGTTCAACACGATGGGAAAGTGTAAGGAATGCGGTTGAGATGATTCCGGATGCTTCAGATTTATATATTATGGTGCATGATGGAGCGCGGCCTCTTGTGTCAAAGCAGATTATTTATAATGTTCTGGATGCCCTTGAACATGGTGCTGATGGCGCTGTGCCTTGTGTTCCTGTAATTGATTCTCTCCGATATATCAATGAAAATGGGGATTCCCGGCCTGTTGACCGTTCGAAATATGTAGCCGTCCAAACTCCTCAGGGTTTCAGAGGAGAATTGCTAAAAAAAGCATATAGACTTCCATATGAGCCGGAATTCACGGATGATGCATCGATAATGTCAGTCGCAGGCTTCCCGAATTTAAAATTGGTTGCCGGAAGCAGGTATAATATTAAGATTACACATCCTTTCGACCTTATTACAGCTGAACTGATATTGTCGCATAAATGGACCGATTAAGGGAAACTGACATTACATATCTTAAGGGCGTTGGCCCGGCTAAGGCTAAAATGTTGGCTAAGGAACTTGATATCCATACTTTTGCCGACATGCTCATGCATTTCCCCACGCATTATGTGGATAGAACTAAGATTTTCCCGATATCTTCATTTAGCGGAGATATGCCTATGGTTCAGGTTAAAGGCCGGTTTGTTACATTTACAATTGCAGGGGAAGGTGCAAAGACACGTTTGGTGGGTTTGTTTTCCGATGGAACAAAGACGATGGAGGTCGTATGGTTCCGACGTATCAAATGGATAAAGGATACATATCGCACCGGAACCGATTATGTGCTGTTCGGTAAACCTACTGTGTTCAACGGTAAGTGGAGCATGAGTCATCCTGAAATTGATACGGCTGAAAAGGCTATGTTGCAAACGGGTTTGCGTGGTGTTTATCCATTAACGGATAATTTGCGTAAAAAAGCTGTGACCTCACGGACTTTATATGGCTATATAAAGACGATCATAGACGGTTATGTTCTTAATATGGATGATCCGTTACCTGAAGAAATTCGAAGAAGATATCGATTGCTCAGCAGAAAAGAGGCTTTAAAAGCAATTCATTGTCCGGAATCTCAACAACAGATTCAAGCTGCCCGTTTCCGATTGAAGTTTGAAGAACTGTTCTACTTACAATTGAATCTGTTGTGTTATTCAAGAAAGAGGTCGCGTTCAATAGGGGGTAGGCGTTTTAATACTATAGGAAAATATTTCAATACATTTTATTCACAATATTTGCCTTTCCCTTTAACATGCGCACAGAAACGTGTAATAAAGGAAATCAGAGCCGATATGAATACTGGCAGGCAGATGAACCGGCTTTTGCAAGGTGATGTAGGTAGCGGAAAGACTCTTGTCGCAGTTTTGACACTGCTGATTGCGCTCGACAATGGCTCGCAGGCATGTATTGTAGCTCCAACTGAAATCCTTGCCACACAGCATTTTGAATCGATTAACAGATTGCTTGCTCCGATAGGGATAAATGTCAAGCTACTCACAGGAAGCACTCGCAAGAAAGAGCGTGATTTGATACATTCTCAGCTTTTTGATGGATCGTTGCATGTACTCGTAAGCACACATGCTGTGTTCGAAGATAATGTACAGTTCAGGAATCTGGGATATGTAGTAATTGATGAGCAGCATCGTTTCGGTGTGGCGCAACGAGCCAAGTTGTGGAAGAAAAGCGTCACGCCTCCGCACATTCTGGTTATGACCGCTACTCCCATACCGCGTACTCTTGCAATGACCGTATATGGTGATTTGGATGTCTCTGTTATAGATGAACTTCCGCCGGGGCGTAAACCGATAACAACTGTCCTTAGGTTTGAAGGTAACCGGCTTGAAGTATATAGAGCGGTTAGCCGTGAAATTCGTGCCGGTCGTCAGGTTTATTTTGTTCATCCTGCTATTAAAGAGAATGATAAAAGTGAGCTTCGCAGTCTTGAGGAGGGTTATGATGATATATGTGAGACTTTCCGTGAATTTAGAATTGCGTATGTTCACGGACAAATGAAGCCAGATGAAAAGGATTTTCAGATGCAAAGGTTTGTGAACCATGAGGCAGATATTCTTGTGGCGACTACGGTTATTGAAGTCGGAGTTAATGTTCCGAATGCCTCTGTCATGGTTATTGAGAATGCCGAGCGATTTGGATTGTCGCAGCTTCATCAGTTACGCGGTAGGGTTGGCAGGGGGGCTGATCAGAGTTATTGCATTCTGATGACGAGAAATGATATCGGACGTGATACACGTAAGAGACTTGACATAATGACATCTACCACCGATGGATTTTTGGTTGCTGAGGCTGATTTGAAAATGCGTGGACCTGGTGATCTTGAAGGGACTTTGCAGAGTGGTATGGCTGTTAATTTGAAAATTGCAAATCTTGCAAGTGACGGCCAGATTATTCAAATGGCAAGAGAAACGGCAGATATGATTTTGAATACAGACCCGACGCTCAATGGTTATCCTTTGCTTAGAAAAGAGATGAGAGCGGTATTCAATAAAAGTATTGACTGGAGTATGATAAGTTAAAATTTACAGCTATTTGATTACAATAATTAACACAAATTTAACGTTGGTTTTTGTGCAATTGAGAGGTAAATAACTTTTAAACTTATTTCACAATTGATTTAATTTCCTGAATATTAGATTTTTGTGGTTTGGGAGATGTGACAATTCGTTAACAAAATATATTTTAAAAATTATAAGGTTTGAAAATCTGAAATATTTGATTAACTTTGACCATACCAATCTTACAGACTATTAATAAACCTTAATTTTCCGATGGAACAAACGTTGATCATTTTTAAACCGTCCTCGATGGCTCGTGGATATGTCGGTAATATTTTGAGTCGATTTGAGCAAAAGGGGCTTATAATTACCGGTATGAAAATGATGCAACTTGATGAGAGTATTCTCCGAGAGCATTATGCTCATCTTGTAGATCGGCCTTTTTTCCCCTCTATCATTGACTCAATGACAGCAACGCCTGTTATCGTTATGGCATTAAAGGGTAAGGATGCAATTAAAGTTGTTCGTTTGATGGTTGGTGCGACAAACGGTCGCGAAGCACTGCCAGGTACTATTCGTGGTGATTTTAGTCTTAGCGGACAAGAGAATCTTGTTCATGCATCCTCAAGTAAGGAGGATGCTGAGGCTGAGTTGAAGCGATTTTTTAACCCTGGCGAATTAATTGAATGGACACCTAAGTCTATTCGTTCTTTTTATTCACCTGACGAACTTTAATCTCTCCTTCTATTGACATGAAAAAAGTAATAAAGTCTACATTTGTCTTTACTGCAATTTTAGCCGGAGCGTTTACATTTAATGCTTCTGCACAATACAGATTGCCTGCATTGCATAATCAGCAGCATCAGTCGATGCTTGCTCATCAGCGTCCTGCTGTCATGGATATAAAGGCGAACGCCATAAAAAATGCAGTGGAAGAAATAAAGCAGCGCGAATCCTTAAATGATAATGACATATTTTCTGATTATTGGCAGTCGGAAAGTGTCAATCCTTATGCCGGAGCATTGATTCCGGAGGTTAAGGACTTAAACGTTGCAGACTTTGTTGCCCCTCTTAAGAATTGTAATGTTTCATCACCTTATGGATGGAGAGCTCGTTTTGGCCGTATGCATAGAGGTGTTGATTTGACACTCAAGGTTGGTGATACAGTCAGCTCTGCATTTGATGGAGTTGTCCGTCTGGTTAAATATGAAGCAAGAGGATATGGTAACTATGTAGTGATTCGCCATAATAATGGTATGGAAACTGTCTATGGACATCTTTCACGTACGCTTGTCAAGCCTAATCAACGTGTAAAAGCCGGACAGACAATTGCTCTTGGTGGCAATACAGGACGCAGCACAGGCCCACACCTCCACTTTGAAACCCGCTATATGGGACTCGCAATTAATCCTGAAGCAATAATTGATTTTCAACATAAGGTTCCTCATAAGGATATATTTACATTTAGCAAAGCCAATTACGAAAAGAGTCAGAGCTATGGACCTCGTAAGGCTAAACATTCCGCAAAGGGAACAAAATCGAAGAAGTCTAAAACTTTAGCCTCGTCAAAACGTAAATCAAAGAAATCGCGTAGATAATAATTGTTATATTATAGAGTTAGACATGGGCGTTTGGAACTTTGTTTCAAACGCTTTTTTTATAGTTTGAATGATTCAACCAATATGGATTATATGCAATAAAGAAATTACTTTTGTCGTAGTCACAGGCAGATCAAGTGAGTGCATGCATGACTTTAGTCTGAATTCTTTTTATCCTCTATTTGAATTTCAATTTTAATTGTTGAATCACTCTTGTCTTTTGAAAAAAAACTTTTAACAAGTCCCAAAACGGTTATGAAACCCATGAAAAAGGGTATCAGACAAATTATTATGATAAGAATCTTAAGCATGGCTTATGCAATTTAAAGTCATAGATAATTAAGCTAATTTAAAAGCCTTTCATTTGTACTTGTAATACTATCGTTAGGTTAATATAATAAAAAATGGGAGATTACTGCTGGTTGATTAGCGGTTATCTCCTATTTTGCTTTGAGCCGCGAGTGGGACTCGAACCCACGACCTTTTCGTTACGAATGAAATGCTCTACCGACTGAGCTATTGCGGCTTGATTTTATAGTGCAAAGATACTAATTTGACGACTGTTTACCAAACGTAAGCTTAATTTTTGCTTCAGAAAGATTAAGTTTTGCCATTGCAGCTCCCGAAATATACGGTGTTATTGCTGTGGTGTAGGTAGTTGCCATCTGATAATAACTTCCTTCTGTCGTTTCTGTCTGCACGTCGACCGGTGTGATAGTAAAGCGATAGTTGTCCACGGTGATTTGATCCTTGTCCAACATTTCGAGTAGATATGAACGCATATTTGCAATGTCATAGCTTTTGGTCGCAGAGTTGTAGGTTGCAAGGAATGATGTGCGGTCATCCGTTAATTTATTCTGTGCAAAGAAGTCTTTTTTCTCATTAGTTAGAACCATCAGAACGTGCTCAGGTGGTTTTATTCCGTAGGGATTAGTAATTTCTTCAACCGGCAAGGAGAAGGAGAGTGTGTTTATGACAGCAAGCCCACCGGCTTGCTGACGGTATTTTTTCAAGACTTCTGATAATGGAAAATCAATTTCAATATCATAACCTACAGGTGCTACAAGTAATTTTTCACCGGAGGCCACAAGATTTTTTAGATCATCGCTGATATTGAAATTAATAATATTGTTTGTGACAACTTCAGGGGTAACAGCCATATATGCTCGAGACATCTGATAGACGGTGTCGCGTTGCACACCTTCGTTATTTGTAAGCGTCTGGTGCCTTTGGAAATGCAGATTTACGCGTGTTTCCTTTATGTTTGTAATTCGGCCGTTACCGAATGAATTCTGAATATATATGCCCGGGAAGAATTTGGCAAAACTCTGAGGTGTGGCAAATGTGGAAGGATTCTTTAAATATTCATTATAAAATTTTATTGCGAATTCATGCGGAAACTCAAAAGCAATAGTACGGTAGGATAGATTGTTTAATGAGTCATTCTGCAAGGCATTACCCGTATATATTCTTGTTCCCCAGCTGTTTTCTGTGTTATAATAATCAGATGGATTGAAATTTGAATAAATTGTTGTGGGCAGGGGCTTGGTCAAAGGATAAACCTTAAGTCCCATAGGCACCAAGGAGTCGCCGGTAAATGCCCCTGCATCAAAGAACATAAGCATTTCCATCTGCTTTATGTCAGCATCACTCTTAATTCCTGTTGTGTCAAGGGTTACGGCAGGCATGAACTGAGTAACGATGTCAGAACTAATCATTCCGAAACCTTTGGCGTCAAGACGACCGATTAGTTGGGTAACTGTGCGTGATTGAATTGAATCAGCTAGTACGGAATTGCCTGTCACTACAAAAGTGGAATCTATAATTATTTCAGATTTGTCGGTGACAAGCGAAGAGCCCACTGTGGTTACATCATCGGAGCATGAAATGCATATGGCAGCGAGGCATCCCAGCAGAAATTTATTTAGGGCGTTAATTTTCAACATGGAAATAAAATCACTCCAAAAGTGAATTATAAAAGTTTGAATAAAGTTCTTCAAAACCATCATTTGACAAAAGGGCATTCTCAAGAACCGGTTTGCCGGATTCAAGTGCATATTTAACCAGTTCCTGGGGTAGATTGTCAGATGTAAGTATTACAGCATCGCTATGGTCAATTGCAAGTTTATTGAGGGCTATGATATCTGCAGCTTCATCTCCGAGTGACGCAATGTCTTCCTTCAGGAAATTAAGCATTTCAAGTTTTTCAGCAAATCTGGCATCAAGAGTATCTGCAAAAGCATCATCTGATATTGCGTAAACAACTTTAGCATTCACAAATGTAGGATCGTCGGGATACATCTTGCGAATAAACAGTGGCGCAAGCGCTGTTACCCATCCGGTTGCCTGAATAATTGCAGGTTCCCAGCGGAATTTCTTTACTGTTTCAATTACACCGCGTGTAAAGAATATGATTCGCTCATCATTATCCTGAGGAGACAGTACGGTTTCTAGTTCCTTTTGAGGAGCCCGAAGAAAATAGTCGTCATTATCAATAAAATATACCTGCATTCGGGTCGGCAAAAGAGTTGCGACCTTAATGATTAGCGGATGGTCGTTATCGTCAATAGATATGTTTAACCCCGACAGGCGAATGACTTCGTGTAATTGGTTGCGACGTTCATTAATACAGCCGTATTTCGGCATAAATGTGCGGACTTCATAGCCTTTTTCCTGGATTTTCTGAGGCAAATCACGGCCTAATTTTGAAAGCGGAGATTCAGCAAGATAAGGGGCTATTTCCTGTGAAATATAAAGAATTTTTCTATTAGCCATCAGCTTTAAGTGATGAGTTATAATTTAGCTTTGCAAAGTTAGCCAAAAATTTTTATAATTCCATCATTTTCCGCATAAAAACTCTATTCCCGATAGTAGACCCGCTTAACTCGAGTTCCTATGGATGTTAGTATCTCATAAGGAATTGTTTCAAGAGCATCGGAAAGTTCCGTTACAGGAACATTCGGTCCAAAAACTTCAACTGTATCTCCAACTTCACAGGCAGCATCCGTAACATCGATCATCATGATGTCCATGCATATATTGCCCACAGATGCACATTTTGAGCCATTGACAAATACATGCATGTTGCCGTTACCCAGATGGCGGTCTATACCATCGGCATATCCTATTGGAATTGTAGCTATGCGCGATTTGCGTTTAAGCACACCTTTTCTGTTGTATCCTATTGTGGTGCCGGCGCTCCATTCTTTAATGGATATAACGGTTGTATAGAGGGCTGAAACAGGTTTTATGGAATCCTGCGATCCGTCGTTCATTGTTTTAACACCGTATAGGCAAATGCCGAGGCGTACCATATCGTATTGGTATTGTGGGAATCGTGTTATTCCGGTTGAATTCAGTATGTGACGCTTTATATGATGGTTGAATCCATTTTGAAGAATTTCGCAACATCTTTCGAAGTAATCAAATTGCTCTTGGGTATATGAATCCATGGAAGGATCATCGGCAGCTGCAAGATGCGAGAATACAGAAGCCGGACTTACTGTTTGCTGTGAGTTGAGCTGATTTACAAGTTCATGCATGTCTGATTCAAGGAACCCAAGACGGTGCATGCCGGTGTCTAATTTAATATGTATCGGAAAATCTTTAATTCCCAGTTTACTGCCTTCACGAATTATTTTATTGAGAATTTCGAAACTATATATTTCAGGTTCGAGATTATATTGGAATAATGCTGCATAATTTGCCACACGCGGGTTTAAAACCATTATAGGCATTGTTATTCCAGCTTCTCTTAATTCTACTCCTTCGTCAACAGCCGCAACCGCAAGGTAGGATGCACCTTGTGACTGAAGTGTTTTTGCCAGTTCAAGGCTGCCTGCACCATAGCCTGAAGCCTTAACCATTGCAACTATTCCGGTTGAAGGTTTTATAGCGGACTTATAGAAATTAAAATTATGAATAATGTTATCGAGATTTACTTCAAGAACCGTTTCATGGTGTTTAGCTTCAAAAAATTCAGCAATTTCATTGAATTTAAAGTGTGTGGCTCCTTTTATAAGCACCAGCTCATGGTTAATATAGTCGGAAGTTATACTATTAAGGAATTCCAGGGTCGATGGATAAAATTCCTTGTCGCATTTAAATAAACGGCTATAATTTGAAATCTCTTTTCCTATGCCTATCAAACGCTTGATTCCACGTTTCTCAAGTAAAGATGCAACCTCGCTATAACGTTGTTCAGGAGGCAGATTCTCCTGCATTACATCACTTAAAATCACAGTGGGTGTGCGCAGAGATGTTGTTCTGCGTGCCATAAAATCAAGTGCCGGAGCCAATGAAAGGAGATCACAGGTGTATGCATCATAAATCAGGAGTGATGAGTTGGCGCCTTCAATCACCTCTAAACGGGTGTCGACCGGAGCTAAATTTTTTAATGAATCTGCAATATCGGTTATAGGATAGCGAAGATACAGAAGGACAGCGAGACAATTTATTGAATTATCGATATCTGCTTTTGAGGTGAAAGGTACTTCAACTTCTCCATCAACATTCAAGTATGAGAATTTAATAAAAGTGTGGCCATTAAGTTTATTTTCTGACGAAATGAAGAGCGGTTGTCCGCTATCCGTACGTGACCATCCGATTTCACGCGCCGTGCAGCCAACGGAGTCAAGTGCGTGTGCAACTCGTTTGTCATCGGAATTATAAATTACACATTCACAATTACGGATAAGTATGGCTTTTTCTGTAATTTTCTGTTCCTCGGATAAAAAACCCTCCGCATGTTCATCTGTTATATTTGTCAAGACACCAATTGTTGGACGAATCATTGTTTCGAGTGCGTTCATTTCTCCCGTACATGAAACTCCGGCTTCAAGAATTGCGAGTTCAGTGTCGTTTCCAAGTTCCCAAATTGAAAGGGGAACGCCTATTTGCGAATTATAACTTCGCGGACTTCTTACAATATTCAGATTTTTGCCAAGTAATTGGTAGAGCCACTCCTTAACTGTGGTTTTCCCCCGACTACCGGTTATGCCGATAATCGGTATTTTGAAACGATTCCTATGCGCTGCCGCAATTTTTTGAAGTGCGATTGTAACGTTTGCCACATCAATAAATACGGCATCCGGCATTGTATCGTGCCATTCTGGATCGATATTCTTAACTACAAATGCGCGTACACCCTTATCATACAGTTGCCGGATGTACTTATGTCCATCGCCTGTTTTAGTTGTAAGAGCAAAGAAGAGAGAGTCGGAAGCATCAACTGCCGAGCGGCTGTCAGTAAGCAGATGCTTTATCTGTATATTATTATTTGCCGTATGCAGGTCTTTGCCAAGCATATCAGCTATCTGGGCTACTGTATACATAACTTTTGTCTTAATGAATTTATGTCAAGGACACCTAATTCAGGATGGTTTGTGCAAAGATTTTCAATTTCACTAATAATGATTTTATCTTGTGATTTTTCAGTTACACAATCGTTATTTATCGTTCTATGACATATTTTTAATGCAATGCTATGAAAATCGTTTGCTGTAAATTTTGTATGATTATCAAAAAAAGAATCGGTAAACTTTTCATATATATAATTTACAGCAAATGTTGACGGATGCTTTAAATCGTCAGCGTAGAATCTGTAATCACGCAAATCGTCAAGAAGAATTTCATAAGATGGAAAATAAACAGCTTTCTTATCAGACTCAATAAACCGGTCTATCCCAAGAATAAGAGTCGCTTTGCTAATTTGATTCCCGTGGAGCCCGAATCCGCCATGTCTGATTGGGCTGACTGTCAGAATTATTTTACATTGAGCGTTTACTTTTCTTATTAAGTCAGCAATATGCTTCAGATCATTGCATACATCTTCCGGTGAGGCAAGATTAACTGTAAAATGATTGGCCGGTAATTTGTGGCAGTTTACAACAGTATTACCATTATGGGAATAGGAACGTGCAGAACCTAATGTGACAATGACACATTGAGCTTTTTCAATAGCTTCCTTAAGTATTTGCTTCCGTTTTGAGAATTCAATTTCAAGGTTTTCACGGTCAGGATACGATAATTTTGTATGTGCAAGGAATGAACGCCATAATCCATCGTGGAAAAACATGTTGTTGTCCATATTATCCATGTACAAATGGTTTATGACTCGTTTTAAAGCAGCGGAACTGTATATCGGACCGAATGGATTCGAAACCACGTTGAAGCCGTCAAAAAGTAATTTGCGGCTGATTTCATCACTAAAACATGAGCCGAGCATAACAATTGGTGAACCGTGTGAAATGAATCCGGCCAATTTTAAATGCTCAATTTCACTGCGAAATTTCATTGATGCATTACATCATATTGTAGTCAACGGAAAGAACCTTGAACTCTGTGCGGCGGTTAACCTGATCGGCAGCCTCGCGATCGGCTTCCTCGGGGAGAGCAAGTATAAATTCCTCATTCAGGATCTGCCCTTCCTTAAATTGGGGATATAAACGGGCAACTCGTTTTGTGACAACTTTCGGACGCGATTTTCCGTAACCTTGATACTGCAGTCGATTAGCATCGATTCCATTCTCAATTAAATAGTCGATTACAGCTTTTGCGCGTCTGTTACTCAGGTTGATATTGTATTCATCAGTTCCAATGCGATCGGTGTGTGAAGCCATTTCAATTGTCAGTCCGGGATTGTCGCGCATCATTTGTGCTAAACCGTCCAATGCTTCCTTAGATTCGGGTCGTAATGTCGCACGGTCAAAATCATAGAATATGTTTTCTACAATATTTGGTTTGTTAAGTGAGGCCAAACGGAATTCAATTTCATAGTCGGCATCAGCTTCTGTTGTATCACTTGTGAATTCTTGTTTTGCATTTAGAAAGCCACGGGCGCCGGCCATCATAGCATAGCTTACACCACGACGTAATGGCAATGAGAATGAACCATCGTCGCGGGTGGCAGTTTTCTGGATAGAGCCATCATTTCCGACAATACGGATAACGGCACCGGAAATAGGTTCTTCATCAAGATCGGTCACCCATCCGTTAAGTGTTATTTTCAAGTCGGGAAGTTCAAACGAGAAAATGTGGTCATAACCACGAAAATCATTTCGATTGCTTGAGAAAAAGCCTTCAGGGTGTTCGGCTCCAGGACGAAATGTTATTCCGAAATCGTCAGCAGATGAATTTAAAGGCACTCCCATGTTCATCACTTCCCAACGGCCGGAAGGCTGAAGGACTGCTTGAAATATATCGAGTCCGCCCATTCCGGGGTGTCCAGTCGAAGAAAAATACATGATGCTGTCGGTCAACATATACGGAAACTCTTCGTCGCCAGGTGTATTTATATCGTGACCTAAATTTTCAAGTGAACCACCTTTTTCAATTAAACTGATTCTCCAGATGTCCTTGCCACCGGCACCGGGCATATCGCTTGAAAAGTAAAGATATTCGCCGGACGGACTTACGGCGGGATGGCCGAATGCTGAAATTGTATCGGATGTAATATCGAATTTTACCGGTGCTGACCATTGTGCATCACTGCGCTTGGATGTGAATATTTCAACCGAAGTACTGCTGTTGGGAGAGCGGCGCGCACGGGTAAGATACATGGTGCCTCCGTCAGGAGAAAATGACACTATTCCTTCATCAAATTCGGAATTCAATTCTCCTTCTACGGGTTCAGGACGTTGCCATTGTCCCTGTTCATTCTTTTTAGCAACCCATATATCTCCTTTTTTAAGGCCTGTTATTTCACTATTCTTCTCTCCTTTCACCTTTTCATTTGTTGTGGTGAAATAAAGGTCTTCACCATTGAACATCGGGGAGAAATCAGAACGCATTGAATTAAACAGCTTTACATTTTTAACTATGTAGCGCGTAGGATTATTTTTCATTTCAAGTGCTTTTCTAGCACCTTCTAAACCCAGTTTGGCTATTTGCGACTCGGGACTACGCATCAGGTATTCCTCATAAGCGGAAACAGCCTGTGAATATTTACCGGAAGCATGAAGCGTCTGAGCCAGCCTAAGTTGCGCTATTGAATCGGGATATCCATAGCGTATAGCATTTTGAAATGCATTTGAAGCACGTTCGTATTGCGATAGTTTTCTATGAGCTTCACCCATTTTAAATGCAACTTCACCACGCTTGAAACGATCTTCTTTCTTCGTCAGTTTGTTGTAAATTTTTCGATATGTTTTCGATGCTTCGAAATACTCTCCACGCGCCATCTGTTCATCAGCAACAGACAGTTTTGTTGATTTACATGATGTGATTCCAAAAAGCAGGGTGAAAATTAGGGAGCAAGCTAATATTCTTTTCATAAACATGATAAAGCTATGGCTATATTAATTCGATAATATGCAAAGTTATAAAATTTACGCGTTATTCACTCTATTTTTATAACATATATATATCAATGCCGATGTCATCACTACACTTACAATTACCATTATAGTATCGGTCATATTAGCTTCAGAACCTATTGTAGTCAGCGCCGGGGGTGTAGACTGTCTCAACTCCATCCACATTGATGTACCGGCCGCGGTGTTATTGGCAACATGTGCAAACACGGCTGGCCATAATGAGCCGCTCCATCGCATTAGATAACCGAAGAAAGCTCCAAGAAGTAAACGTGGAAAGAATCCGAAAAACTGAAAGTGTATCGCGCTAAATATAAATGCCGTTATCCAAATAGCAACGTGTGCGTTGGTTTTTCCCGTAATCAGAAGTCGCTGAATCGTCCCACGAAAAAATATTTCCTCACTGAATCCAGCCAAAACGGCAACAATCATCAAGGTAATAACTAAAGAACTTACACTATTGCCACCGACCAATGTATTTATCATTACTTTGGCGTTCTCCTCACTCACTCTCATCATTTCAACAATTCCCTGCATATTTTCAGGTAAAATGATATTTTCATTCCAGTTTATCAGACAATTCATTGCAGGAATCGAGCAAATAAGGATGCACGCAGACAGAATAAACCATTTAATGCCGACATGGTTTTCTATTTGCAGAAATCGCGTCGGTTGACAACAGATTATCGATGCTGTAGCTATAGCAGGAGTTATAAAAAGAAATATATCCTGGAAAACAGTTGCAATTCGTACTCGGGGAGTAGTCATGCCATTTTTTAAGATTATTCCCATTATTATTGAACTAATAACAAGTCCTAACAAAGTAAGACATAGAAATAGAAAAAATCTCTGTGATTTTGTTACATTAAATTTAATCATCTATATATAAATAAAAAGCTTTTACGAGTTGTTTAAAATCGTCGCTATATAAGTTTGAATGTGAGTAAATTGTAAGGGATTTGTTGGCTGTCGTTTTTTTCTCCTTACCAATTTCCCAGAGAATTCGTTTCGGAGGTTTTGGAGGTGTTGTCTTTACTAAGGTTTTACTATGTACATACATTCTGTTGTTGATTGCATGATATTCAATATCTTCAGAACGCTCAACAGGAGAAATCATGCATAACAATCCATCTACGGATAATATGTTTGATGAGATTTTAATAAGTGATTCGTAGGTTAAGGATGCCTCATGGCGCGCAGTTGCACGCCGGTTATCACTACTTTTCAAACCCGTTCTACAGTTATCGAAATAGGGTGGATTGCTTATTATTAATTGTGGTTTCGGAAGAGTGTCCCATACATTGCTGAAATCACCAAGCACAGGATGCAATCGTTTGCTCCAGTTGGAATGAATGAAATTTTCAGTCATCTCGTTATGGGCAATAGAATCAATTTCAATCGAAAATATTTCAGCACTGCATCTTTGTGCAATCATCATTGCAATTAGTCCTGTACCACCACCAACATCCCATACTATTGATACATTTTCAGGAATATATGCCCATGCACCGACCAGAACGCCGTCGGTGTTTACTCTCATTGCACTTTGACTGTTGCGGATTGAGAATTCTTTAAATTTAAATATCTGATCTTTTTCAGGCATCTTATTTTTTAACAAGATTTGAAGCTCGCAGAACGTAGGGGAAAGGATTATGTGTAATAATTGAAGTCTCGTTTCTTACCTTATTCAACATTTCCGAAGCTTCTTTAGGCGTATCAGCTGTGCCTGCTACAACATAATAAGTTAAATCTCTGTTATGCAGAATAAATGAATTATAACCGAGTTCGGATAGCCGTTTGCGCATGGATTGAGCATTAAATAATTGTTTAAATGAAGCCGTAACGACGTTATATAGTTTTATGGTTTCTTTTGTTGCGCCACCATTTTTAGTAATTCCCATTGCTTCAGTTCTGACAGGAAGGGATATGCCTTGAATAACAAGGTTTTTTGGTAACATATTGTTTTTTAGGTTCTCTGTTACGGTTGAATCACCTCCGTCAAAATGTTTTTCTCTAGCCGTTTCGTAAGCTTTCCTATAATTTGCTTCTGTAGTTTTACATGAAGTGAACGTAATTGCGGTGATGAAAATTATAATTGGAATATATAAGTGCCTCATAGTCAAATATATTTTAGTTTGTTGTTTAATTCTATTACATCTAATTCTTTGAAATCGTTGTCATCAATTTTCAATTTTATTAAGGTCCTGACTTTTTGAAATCCATGATAACCAGCTGCACCCGGGTTTATGTAAAGTAAATTATTCATTTTATCAGGAATTACTTTTAAAATGTGGGAATGGCCGCACACCAGAAGTTTGGGCTTTCGTTCGTTTAAAAGCGTTTGCATTCCGCGTGCGTATCGTCCGGGATATCCCCCAATATGAGTCATGAGTACCTTAATATTTTCAACATGGAATTCAAGAAGTTCCGGACATTTACGGCGGACAAGGCCATGATCTATATTCCCACATACGGCCCGGAGTTTCGGAAAGCTATTCTCCATTCGCTCCAAAAGGTCAGAATCGCCAATGTCTCCTGCATGCCACACTTCATCGCAATCGGCGAAATGTGCTGAAAATCGGTCGTCCCAACAGGAGTGAGTATCTGATAGTATTCCGATAGTAGTCATAAATTCAGCTTATTCTAACTAATTTTATCCATTCTATCAGAGCAGTTCCCGCTGTGCCGGCGGAATTCATGTAGAATGGTGGAATATAATCTATTGAAATTTCATTAATCCCTTTTTCAAGATTAAGGGGAATTCGATTAGAATTGCTTAATTTAATCCAGTTTCCTTCACCGTTACATGGAAGAATAAGGGAGCCTACCTTCGTTCCATTTACAGAAACAGACCGGATTACACATCGTGTCTGGGTGTTCTCTTCGCCTGAACCATTTGCATAGCGTGCGACCAAAAAATATTTTCCGTGACTTTTTGAGCTTATTTTAAATTTCAGATTTTTATTTCGTGCCGGCGATAATTCAATATATTTATTCTCTGTGTTTTCAATTACCGGCAACTCAGTGCCGGTTGCACCAAGCATATAGGAGGGCACTGTCACTATATTTTGATTTCTGATAATAAATTTAGGCCTAGATGCTAAACCAAGCAACTTGTTATTGAAGACTGGTTGAAATTGAAGTGAACAACAATTCGGTGTGGCATGAAAAGAATATGTGTTGCGTGAAATCTGATCCTGAATAACTCCGTTAATAAGTACAAAATATGATAATCCAGGATTGAAATTTTCAATAAGCGCATGTTTTTGACGCCACTGCATTATTGGGGTTTCGGGGATAACTTTATTGTCGCCGACATTGATGGTTTGTTCTGTATTTAGTTCTCCGGCAAGGCTTATTTTCATGGAATGTTTTCCGGTAACCGTATCCGGTACGAAAGTATCATCAGCTGGCGTCCCGTCCACCGATATAGACACGGCTACGCTGCCGGTACCCTTTACAGTTATGTCCCATATACTATTGTTTAGTTTAAGTCCCATCATTTTATAATTACCCTCAAATTCTTTGGGAATGGATGGTGAGAAATGATGACCTCTGGTAGTTTGTTCTAGGCCGATGAATATGCGTGAACTTATTGCGGCTACCGATGCACACATTAAAAGTTGATTGGTGATTCTGTTTGAACTTTCGTATACCAGTCTGCCATTACCGGCATTGATTTTTGCACCGGTGAATGAACATAACATTACCGCTCTATAAATAGATGCCAAGGCAAGGCTCAGTCCTTTTAAGTTACCTACTTTTCCACATGCAATTGCCCAATAGGCTTGTGTTGAACAATCAATCAGATTTCCATTATACTCCCACTGGTTTTCCGATATTGGTAAAGGACATATTCTTTGAATGCCATAATCGCTAACTCCGGTTTGTCTTATCAGTGCTTGTGCCATTTCAATGGTTGCTGGTCCGTTGATGACAGCCATTGCCTGTCCAAGATTATCGGTAGCGCTACTCTGCAGTTGGAATGGGCTGCAATAAAGGAATTCGCTATATCGCTGAAGATTTGGAATCCAAAAATGTCGGTTTATTCCGGAACTTAAATTTTGTAAGTAATCGTTATATATGTGCTGATCATCATTCTTATTAAGGAATAATGCCATTTTCGACATGCAGTTCAATGCATCGTAATATATAATGTTAGGCAATAATGATTGTGATTCAAAAATGTCTGCGGGGGTTGCCCAAAACGGATAAGACTTACGGAAACTCTTGCCAGCCCAGGAAGCACCATTCAACAATCTGTTTTCAGGTGACAACTGCACGTTCCATACGTCAGCAAGAGTGCGTTTACTTATGTCATAAGCATATTTTAGCCAGGTGGAATCAGAACTATTATTAAACACATTAAATGCCGCCGATATCCAAAGTAAACGGTCTGATACTATAGGCCAACCGCCACCTTCGCCTCCATCCTGACGAATACGTTCATTTTCAATGCATTTCTTTAATAGTCTTTTTGCCAGATCGGGCGAAATTATTCCGGATGAAAGTAGGACTACTTTAGAAATTTCAACGGTATTAACAGCATATCCCGGTTTTGTAAGGATTTCAGCAAGAGAGTCAAGTCTGGATACGGCAATGTTATAGCAAGCGTCTAAAATGCCTGTTCGCGAAATAAATATAGGACAGTCATGAGGTAATGAATTGATTTTGGCTTTATCCTTAAAATAATCAGGCCGTATGTTTTTTTTGAACTTAATTGTAAGTTCATAGATGCTGTCTCCGCGGTCTTTTAACTGAAGATGATTATGAAGGTGAACTCTTTTCGTATCGGAGTGCAGGGGAGGAGTCTCTCCGGTTAACCATACGCCTTTAAAATTTGCCTGATATATAGTATCATTTGTCCTGGTAATGTAATAACCCTTTTCTTTGAGTTGCCGGAGGACAGGTTTCATATCAAGACGCACAACAAATCCGGATTTATCCGTAAGCAGGTTGCTTTCTTTACTGTTTTTTAAAATCTTGTTCTCTGTTCCATATTGATGTATGGTAGATGTATCATTATCATTTATAAGCTGTTCATGCCAGTGAAATGACGACATTTCGTTGTCCTCACCGTTAATTGCGAATCTGAATCTGATAACTTCAGGAAGCTCAACGGAATCTATTATATCATAATTACTTTCAATAGATCCGTCATTGATTACTTTTGCTGAGGACTTTCCGTCGACAATCGAGTCTTTATATATAGTATAGGAACCCCTTTGATATATAAAATCAATTGGTTTCGAGGTGTTATCACAAGCAGTCATGGCTGTAGAAATTACTACGGCCATGACTGATATTAACGTGATAATATGATTCCTCATTAAATCGTATGTTTATTTCAGATTCAATTGGGAAATTTTTGCTATTTTTTTTGGAATTTCGGTATTGTCGACAAGTCCGTTAAATTGTTCAGCCCCTTGTCCAACTGCAAATACAGGAACCCACGTTCCGGAATGGTAATTTGTGGTCCAGCCCACACCTGCAAGTTTGTTGATAAGCCCGAACACTTCAGCTGAGAAGAAGTTGAAACTATTGTATAGGGTTTTCTTATCTGAAGTGGAACGTTCAACAAAAGTAGTGTGGAACAGATTTTTCAAATATTCTTCCTGTTCAGCAGTGAGTTCTACTGAACTGAAAAGTCCGAAATTTTCCATTAAGTAGTTCTTCATTTCAGGCCAGTCGATCTTCGTATCCTGTTTTATAATTTTCTTACAATAATTTGAAAATGTTTCGCCGGATATTTTTGATTTACTGAGAATTTCCGGTTTTATGTTATAGTAAAGATTTGAATTGCCGCAAATAAGTCCGCCGGTTTCATGATCGGCAGTTACTACGATAAGAGTTTCATCCTTATGTTTCAAATAAAAATTATAGGCAATTGCAAGACTCTCGTCAAAAGCAAGAGTTTCAAGTACTTCACAGGCCGCATCATTAGCATGTGCAGCATGGTCAATCGCTCCACCCTCAACCATCATGAAAAATTTATTCGGTTTGTTTTTCATCAGATGATCGAGGCATGCCTGTGTCATTGCCGGCAAAGTCATTCCTCCATCAACATTATCGATAACATAGCCGATTCTGCTTCCGGTAACCTTTTCCGGATTCAACAGCATTATTTTATTATGTTTAGCATCTGACAGATTTTCAATACCGCGCACCACAGAAACATTGTTTAATTCAAATGTCTCTAGCAAATCATTTAAATTACCATCTTTATCTTTTGTGCCTCTGAGTTTGGATCCGGCTATGAAGTCGTAACCTGATTCAGCCGCCTGCTTTCCAATTTCATATGTCATGCCACGCGATGGGACATGAGCATAAAATGCACCTGGTGTGGCATCGTCGGGAGCCACAGAAGTAACTAATCCTATACCATAACCTTTATCAAATAGCATTTTTGCTATGGATGTTACGGGAATAGAATCCATATCCATACCCAGCATTCCGTTTTTTGTCTTGTGTCCTGTCGCGAGAGCCGTTCCGGCAGCTGCGCTATCGGTTACATGGCTCGATGCAGATTGAGTTGTCGCTACTGAAGCCACTGGTAATTGCATCATTAATAGATTATCAGATGCATTGTTAACCTTCTTATTGTAAAAATTGGATAATGCAACCGCGCCATGACCCATTCCGTCGCCAATGAAATAGAAGATATATTTCGGTGCTTTGGCTCCGAGGGTAAATGCAAATACTAACGATAATGATAGTAACAAATTACGTAGTCTCATCTTTTCAGTCTTTTAATTTATTCTCCCATGCGTTTATTCGTGCGGCTTGCCACTTCAGCATCAAGACCAGCTATGATAGCAAGACTAAGTATGCTCTTAACCGAAGAATGAACATTTATGAAATGTATAGGCTTTTTTAATCCCATCTGAATTGGACCTATGGCATCACCGGCTCCCATTTCGAGCATAGTTCTGTATGCAACTGATGCGGAACTTAAATTTGGGAAAATTAATGTGTTGACATCTTTTCCAACAAGCCGGTTAAATGGGAATACTTTATCTCGCATAGCTGTGTTTAAAGCGTAGCTGACAGACATTTCTCCATCTATATCCAAATCGGGATATAACTCATGCATTTTTTCAACAACATGGCGGGAGCGCAGACATTCGTTTTCATTGCATGATCCGAAATTGCTGAAACTCATTACAGACATAACCGGTTTCTGTGCAAAGAATTCCACAGCCCGTCGGGTCATTTTTGCAACATCCAGAAGGGTTTCCTCGTCCATTGTTTTGTTCACTTGAGTGTCGGATATGAAATACAGCCCCTTTTTAGTTTCCATTATATGCATGGTAGCAAAATGTTTATATTCAGGGCTTAATCCAACCACCTCGGCTGCTACATCACCTACAGTGTGATTTGAAGAATATGTGCCGCCAAGGAAAGCATCCGCATCTCCTGTGTTAACCATCATCATGCCGAAATAATTTCGGTCATACATTTTCTCCAAGGCTTCGGGATATGTAACTCCGTTTCGTTTCCTACTTTCCATGAAATCTTTAGCATAGCGTTTACGACGTTCTGCTTCGCGGTCATGGCGAAGATTAATGATTTCAATGCCGGAAATGTCAACACCAAGTTTATCAGCACGTTTTTGAATCATCTCCTCGTTGCCAAGCAATACAGGAATAATGACTTTTTCTTTAGCGGCAATAACGGCAGCCTTAAGCATCTGATCAGTATTAGCTTCTCCGAACACAACACGACGGGGATGTTTTTTAGTCTGTTCCGAAATGCTACGCATGAGTTTGTTATCATTGCCTTTAAGCTTCTGCAGTTTATCCTCATAAGCATCCCAGTCAGTGATCGGCCGAGTTGCAACACCACTCTCATCGGCAGCTTTAGCAACAGCAGGGGCGACTGTTGTGAGCAACCGGGGATCCATTGGCTTCGGCAGAATATAATCGCGCCCGAAGTGGAGATCAGACATGTTATAAGCAACATTTACCACTGGAGGAACCGGTTCCTTTGCCAACAATGCTATTGCTTTAACAGCTGCAAGCTTCATAGGCTCATTTATGGCTGTCGCTCCACAGTCAAGTGCGCCACGAAAAATATACGGGAAGCCGAGGACATTATTAATCTGGTTGGGATAATCGCTTCGGCCAGTTGCGAAAATCAAATCAGGACGCGATTCCTTGGCTTTCTCATAGCTGATTTCCGGGTCGGGATTCGCAAGTGCAAAAACAATAGGCTTTGGAGCCATACTTTGAAC
Source organism: uncultured Bacteroides sp. (assembly GCA_964564465.1). GTDB lineage: Bacteria > Bacteroidota > Bacteroidia > Bacteroidales > Muribaculaceae > Paramuribaculum. The sequence goes on along the minus strand of CAZMAO010000001.1, from coordinate 226,310 downwards.
CATTTCCTCAGTAACAACATCTTTAACTGATAAGCCGAGAAACACATCAGCACCAACCATTGCTTCAGCAAGTGTGGAAATGTTACGGTCAGTAACAAATTCCTGTTTCTGAGAATTAAGATTTGTACGGTTGCGATTCAAAACACCTCGACTATCGCACATGACTATGTTTTCTCTTTTCACACCGAGGGCCATATATAGACGTGTACATGAAACAGCAGCTGCCCCGGCTCCGTTAACCACAAGCTTTATATCTCCAATTTCTTTCCCTTGAATTTCAAGCGCATTTATAAGACCGGCAGCGGAGATGATTGCAGTGCCATGCTGATCATCATGCATAACCGGTATGTTGCATGTTTCCTTGAGTTTTTGTTCTATTTCAAAACATTCCGGGGCTTTTATATCCTCAAGATTAATGCCTCCGAATGTAGGTGAAATAGCCTTAACTATTTCAATGAATTTATGTGGATCGTTCTCCGATACTTCAATATCGAAACAATCAAGACCGGCAAATATTTTGAACAGCAGTGCCTTTCCTTCCATGACAGGTTTTCCTGCCAATGGACCTATATCGCCAAGACCGAGCACAGCTGTTCCATTGGATATAACAGCTACAAGATTACCCTTATTGGTATATTTATAAACATCCTGGGGATGTTCTTTTATTTCCTCACAAGGATATGCTACTCCGGGCGAGTAAGCAAGAGCAAGATCATGTTGTGTGGAGTAAGGCTTTGTAGGAACAACTTCAATCTTTCCGGGCCTACCCTCCTCATGGTATTTAAGTGCGGCTTCTTTAGTAACGTTTGACATATAAATATGTATTTTGGTGTATTACAAAGTTACATAATTATATTTTTGAAGCAGAAGAATTGTGAAACCGTAAAATTTATTTTAACTATATTTCACTATTCATAAATATAAAAAAGGCGTCTCAATATTCATTGAAACGCCTTTTTAGAGTGTCAATCAAATTGATTATGCCTTATAGCAGTCAAGTTGTTCAGGTGCGAAATTTGCAATGAAATCAGCATGCTTGGCAACATTAGCCTGCACAAGTTTAGTGTAAACTTCTGCTGAACGCATGAATGATTCATTGCGGTTTGCATCATTCATAAGGAGATAAGCCATAATGATTTCACCGGCCATCTCAACCATGCGGCGAGCCATAAAGTCAGTGTATTCACTGTTTTTAAGAGCCGTTACTTTCTCAACCGAATTTACATATACTTCAGTAAGTTCGGCGAGAGTCTTTTTCATACCTTCGAGCTCTGGCTTAACTTCTTGCTCCTGATATGTCTGAATCAATGAATGATATGCGCCGGTAGTGACATAGCGTATGGCAGCGACAACCTGAAGCTGAGTAGTACCTTCATATATAGATGTAATGCGTGCGTCACGATAAACACGCTCGCAAGCATAATCTTTCATGAAGCCTGATCCACCATGTATTTGAATGGAGTCATAAGCATTTTGGTTGCAATATTCGCTGCCTAATCCTTTTGCAAGGGGAGTGCAGGCATCTGCAACTTTGCTATAGTACTTCATTTCTTTACGCTCTTCCGGAGTGAGTGTACGTTCCTTTGCAATATCTTCATATATTTTGTACATATCTACAAAACGAGATGTCTCGTAAAGGAGTGCACGCGAAGCATCAAGTTTTGCCTTCATAACGGCCAGCATTTCATAAACAGCCGGAAATTCAATGATTGCCTTTCCAAACTGCTTACGGTCTTTAGCATAGGCAAGTGCTTCACGGTAAGCGCGTTCGCTAACACCGACACTCTGTGCGGCAATACCTAAACGGGCGCCGTTCATCAGAGCCATTACATATTTAATGAGGCCAAGACGGCGTGAGCCGCAGAGTTCAGCTTTTGCATTCTTATAAACAAGCTCACAGGTGGGTGATCCCTTGATGCCCATTTTATTTTCTATACGGCGAACAGTCACGCCACCATCACGTTTGTCATAAATAAACATTGAAAGGCCACGTCCATCTTTTGTACCCTCTTCAGAACGAGCAAGAACGAGATGTATGTCTGAATCGCCATTTGTGATGAAACGTTTTACACCATTCAGGCGCCATGTTCCGTCAGGTTGTTCTGTTGCTTTTAGCATCACGCTCTGAAGGTCAGAACCGGCATCAGGTTCTGTAAGGTCCATTGACATGGTTTCGCCTTTACATACGCGAGGTATAAAACGATTTTTCTGATCATCGTTTGCAAATTCATAAATGGTTTCCGCGCAATCCTGCAGACCCCAAATATTTTCAAATCCGGTATCGGCACGGCTAACAATATCAGCAGCCATAATGTAAGGGGTTATCGGAAAATTCAAACCGCCAAGACGACGGGGCATAGACATACCTATCAGTCCCGCTTTACGGCACAGCTCAAGATTCTCTTTTGTACCTGCAGCATATTCAACGTGTCCATCAACTACTTTGGGGCCTTCATGATCAACGCCTTCGGCATTTTCAGCGATTGTGCCACCGCAAATCTCTCCGACAATTTCCAAAACCTTATCGTAGGAGTCCATGGCATCGTCAAAGTCGAGAGGAGCATAATCAAATTTATCGGCATCTGCGAAATTTCGCTCTTTGAGCTCAACAATCTTTTGCATCAGCGGATGCGAAAGATGGTGCTTGAGTTCTGGATTGTCTGTATAAAAGTTAGCCATGATTATTTGGAATTTTTCTTATAATACTTAATTAGTTTGGGTATAACATCCTCAACATTTCCGGTAATAACATAATCGGCTATTGTGTTAATTGGAGCGTCGGGATCGTTGTTAATGGAAATGATTATTGAGCTATCCTGCATTCCGGCAATATGTTGAATCTGACCGGAAATGCCACACGCAATATAGAGTTTGGGTCGAACAGTAACTCCTGTCTGACCGATCTGACGGTCATGTTCGCAGAATCCGGCATCAACAGCAGCACGCGATGCACCGACTTCACCTCCTAATGTATTAGCAAGATCATAAAGCAACTGGAAGTTTTCTTTTGATCCTACGCCATAACCACCGGCAACGATGATGGGTGAATTCTTTATGTTTACTTTCGATTTTTCAATGTGACGGTCGATAATTTCAACTACAAAATCTTCAGGCTTAACATATTTTGAAGCATCAAGTTCAACAACTTCACCCTTATAATTGGGATCATGAACCTCTTTTTTCATCACACCTTCTCGCACAGTTGCCATCTGAGGACGACAATCCGGATTTACAATAGTAGCAACAATGTTTCCACCGAACGCGGGTCGAATCTGATAAAGAAGATTTTCGTATTCCTTGCCTGTTTTGGGATCTTTATGCGGGCCGATTTCAAGTGCAGTGCAGTCAGCGGTCAAACCGCTGTGAAGGCATGAAGATACGCGTGGGCCTAAATCACGACCTATGCATGTTGCACCCATGAGACAAACCTGCGGTTCAATTTCACGGAACAAGTTGATTAAAACAGCTGCATGAGGATTCGATGTGTAAGGATAAAGCTTTTTATCAGCGACTTTATAAACAACATCTACGCCATAGGGGAAAAGCTGATTTTCTACACCGTCAAGCTTGTCTCCAATCACTACAGCTTCAAGCTTCACACCAAGTTTATCAGCGAGTTCCCGACCTTTGGTGAGGAGTTCAAGACTTACATCGGCAACGCGACCTTCATCGAACTCGCAATATACTATCAGATTATTTTTATCTGCCATAATTATTTAATTTTAGATATTGAGGTAGTGAAAATAACGTTAGCCTCCAATAGTGTGATTGGTGATAAGTTCCTTGATGAGTTCCTCAATCTGCTCATCATTATTTTCAAGACGACGGCTCTCTTTTGCAGTGAATACAACGTTTTCAATTGCTTTTACTTTAGTCGGAGAACCGGCCATACCAATTTGTTCGGCATCAGCTTCTACAAATGCAGCGCCCCATTCCTGAATGTTAAGATACGGGCGTTTTTCAAGCAGTTCTTGCTTCTGGGCAGGGAGCGATGCTTTTTCTGTCGGAGAAGCTGCATGCTTGAATTTCTGTAAAAGAATAGCATTACGCGGGCGGCATTCAGCTGCTGAACCATTAACTGTAACGACACAGGGAAGCGGTGCCTTTACGGTTTCAACGCCATTTTCAAGACGACGTTTTACTGTGACGGTGCCGTTACTGAGATCAAGAATTTCTTCAGCATAAGTAACTTGAGGTAATCCGAGCTTTTCAGCAATCTGAGGTCCGACTTGAGCAGTGTCGCCGTCGATAGCCTGACGGCCGCCAAGAATAATGTCGTAGTTGCCGAATTTCTTAACTGCTTGAGCAAGAGAATAGGATGTCGCCAATGTGTCTGCGCCTCCAAGAGCACGGTCTGTTAATACAATTCCGGCATCAGCGCCACGATACATGGCTTCACGAATCACTTCTGAAGCACGCGGCAATCCCATTGTCAGGATGGTTACAGTTGATCCCGGATTAGCATCTTTCAAACGCAGCGCCTGTTCCAAGGCGTTAAGGTCTTCCGGATTAAAGATTGCCGGAAGCGCTGCACGGTTAATTGTACCGTCAGCTTTCATGGCATCCTTGCCCACATTACGGGTGTCAGGCACCTGCTTTGCGAGCACAATGATGTTAAGACTCATACTTTCTTAATTTGATAGATAAATAATTTTCGGTTATAGGCTACAAAGTTAATAAAAATGCTTGAATTATCACAATTATTTTACATTAGAAGCCTATAAATGAATAGGAATTATGTGTGGCTTGTTCCGTCGAAACAATGCGTGCAGATTTTACATTTAGGTAATCCTATCGAATCAACAACGTTCTCAATGGAATTAAAACGCAAACTGGTTAACCCCAATCTTTTACGAATTTCCTCGACTAAACGGTCATAACGTTCGGAATTTGTTTTGGTATATTCTTCCAGATTCTTTTCGTGGCTTCCCTCAAGTTCTTGTATAACTCTACGTGTAATAAGTTCAAGTTCACTTTTTGACGAAGTGAAATTTATAAACTCACACGGATAGAGGAGAGGTGGACAGCTTATTCGTACATGAACCTCTGAAACCTCACTGTCGAACAGGTCAGTGACATTGTCACGGAGCTGAGTTCCGCGCACAATGGAATCGTCACAAAAAATAATCTTTTTATTTTTTAGCAACTGTTTGTTAGGAATAAGCTTCATTTTGGCGACAAGTTCACGACGTTCCTGTGTGCTGGGGGTGAAACTTCTGGGCCATGTAGGTGTATATTTGACAATACCACGTTTATAAGGAATACCCATTCCTTGTGAATAACCGAGAGCCATGCCTATTCCTGAATCGGGGATGGCGCTAACAAAATCTGCATCCGTTCCATCGGTGTGCCCGCTTTCATATCCGGAGCAGTAACGCATTTCATCTACATTTCTACCTTCATATTCACTCGTAGGATAACCGTAATAAGTCCATAGAAATGCACATATCTGCATTTCTTTCTCCGGCTCGCGCAGACGTCTGTAGCCATCGGCATTGAACTCAACAATTTCTCCCGGCCCTACGTTATAGCATACTTCAAATCCAAGATTTGGGAACGCACATGTTTCTGAACTTGCCGCATATGCGTTCTCGCTTTTGCCTAATAGAATAGGTGTTCTGCCGAGGAAGTCGCGTGCGGCAATAATGCGGTCATTGAATAGCAACAGCATAGAACATGAGCCTTTAACACGCTTGTAAACATTTTCAATGCCGCTGATTATATCTTTACCGTCACTGATTAGAGCAGCAATCATTTCCGTAGGGTTTATTATGTCGTAGCTGTGTTCGCAGAAATGATGTCCTTTCGCCAGCAATTCCTTTTCCAGCTCACCGATGTTATTTATTCGTGCAACCGTGACAATTGCAAACTTTCCGAGGTGACAGTTTACAATTATAGGCTGAGCATCTGTATCGCTTATAACACCGATGCCGCTATTCCCGCTGAATTCATGTAGATCACCCTCAAATTTTGTTCTGAAATAGGAATTTTCAATATTGTGTATGGAACGACTGAAAATTCCATTATTAACTGTCGCCATACCGGCGCGTTTTGTGCCCATGTGACTGTTGTAGTCAATTCCGTAAAATAACGTTTCGACACAATTTTGTTTTGAAGTGATACCAAAGAAACCTCCCATAATTATAGAAACTAAATATTTATAAATGAGTGAGAGCCAATCGATGAGTATCTGATACTCATGGTTTGGCTCCCGCTCTGATTTTATTTTACTTTGTTTTTTTCAATCCATTGTCGTGCATTGACAAACGCATCAAGCCACGGCGTTACATCGTTATTGCGTCTTGAGGCTGGGTAGTAAGCGCACTGCCATGGGAAAATTGCCCTTTCGAGGTGTGGCATCATTGCCAAGTGACGTCCGTCGGCAGAGCATATTCCTGCCACAGCTCCGCGTGACCCGTTCGGATTCCCAGGATATGCGGAATAGGAATATTTCAAGACAACATTATAATTGTCTAACGACAGGGGTAATTTGAATCTTCCTTCTCCGTGGGCAACCCATATGCCAAGTTTAGCTCCGGCAAGAGATTTGAACATAATTGAATTATTTTCCGGAATTGTTACACCAAGGAACTGGGATTCAAATTTATGGCTGATATTATGCTCCATGGTTGCCTTAACCGGCAATTCCGGACATATCAGGTTTAATTCCATCATAAGCTGGCATCCGTTACATACGCCCAGCGAAAGAGTGTCCTTACGTTCATAGAACTTATTTAGGGCATTTCGGGCATTGTCATTCCATAAGAAGCCGCTGCTCCATCCTTTGGCTGACCCAAGCACATCAGAATTTGAGAATCCGCCGCAAAACACAATCATATTTACATCATCCAATGTTTCACGTCCGGTCATAAGGTCGGTCATATGTACATCTTTTACGTCGAAGCCGGCAAGATAAAGCGAATATGCCATTTCTCGGTCACCGTTAACACCTTTTTCTCTTATAATCGCTGCCTTTATTCCAGATGGTGAATGCAATCCGTTGGTTAATCCACGCTCTGAAAGTGAACGGCGGAAATTCGATGGGAAACGATAACGGATAGGCTGTCTGCCATAGTTCTTATAGCGAGCTTCCGCACATTTTTCTCCGCTTTGTTCGCAATCAAGAAGAAATGAAGTGTAGAACCAAACGTTGCGTAAATCATCAATATCAAAACGATGTGTCTGGTCGTTGAATGAGACTGTAATTTCACGCTCTTTTTGAGGTGAACCTATTTCAAGGTAATGAATCGAAGCATCGTCAAGAAATTTTTCTACTCCCTGACATTTATTCTTTTCAACTTGAATTACAACAGCTGGATTCTCAGCGAAAAGTATCTTTGTTAAATTGTCTTCACCGTTTTCTTTGAAAGCATTCAAATCAATATTAAGTCCGCCTGAAGTATTTGCGAATGTCATTTCCAGAAGTGTAGTCAACAGACCTCCGGCTGAAACATCGTGCATAGCTTTCAATGATCCTCGCTTTACTAATTTTTGAAGAATATTAAATGCCGATACAAAATATTCAGGGGATTTAACTGTCGGTACTTTATTTCCAATATGATTAAGAGTCTGAAATAGTGCTGATCCGCCTAATTCAAGTTCACATTGAGAGAAATCTATGTAATATAATTTTGAATCAGTCAGTGATAAAACAGGGGAGAGGGTAGCACGAACATTCGTAACCTCAGCGGCTGCAGAAATAATTACAGTTCCGGGAGCAATTACTTTTTCATCACCATATTTCTGAGTCATTGATAAGGAGTCCTTTCCTGTAGGAATATTTATTCCAAGGGCACATGCAAAATCACTACATGCCTCAACAGCACTATATAATGCGGCATCCTCACCTTCGTTCTTACATGGCCACATCCAGTTCGCACTCAAGGATATGGACTTTATGCCTTCTTTTAGCGGGGCTCCGACAATATTTGTAAGAGATTCGGCAATTGCCAATACCGATCCTTTAGCCGAATCAACAAGCGCAGCCTGTGGAGAATGTCCGATAGACGTTGCTATGCCGGATTTACCAGTATAATCAAGAGCGACAACGCCGCAATCACTTAAGGGCAACTGAATTTCACCCTGACATTGCTGTCTGGCAACCTTACCGGTAACTGAACGGTCAACTTTATTTGTAAGCCAATCCTTACAAGCAACAGCTTCAAGGCTTAGAACATCGCGTATATATTCATGAATTTTGTCCGGGTAGGTAACCGTATCATCAAAAGTGCGGACAATAGTTTTATCAGTGATTACGGTTTTAGGTGAATTGCCGAACATATCCGCCATTTGCAGATCTATAGGCTTTTCTCCGTTTTTATCTTCAAAAACAAATCGCTCATCATCCGTTGTTTTGCCGACAACATAGAAAGGTGCCCGTTCTCTATCAGATATCTTACGTATGTAATCAATATGTTTTTCATCAACAACGAATCCCATTCGTTCCTGACTTTCATTTCCTACTATTTCTTTTGCCGACAGTGTTTTGTCGCCTATTGGAAGGGCATCAAGATTTATATGTCCTCCAGTAGCTTCAACAAGTTCGGAAAGAGCATTCAAATGTCCCCCTGCACCATGGTCATGTATCGATACGATAGGATTGTCGTCGGATTCGGCGAGAGCACGTATAACATTTGAAACACGTTTCTGCATTTCCGGATTAGCACGCTGCACGGCATTCAATTCAATGGAGTTGTCATAAACACCTGTATCAACTGATGAAACGGCACCACCGCCCATGCCTATGCGGTAATTATCGCCACCCATAACGATAACACTTTGTCCTGGAGCCGGGATGCCTTTTATTGCATCTTTCTTTGCAGCAAAACCAACACCTCCGGCAAGCATAATCACTTTATCGTAAGCATATAATTTCCCCTTTTCATCATGTTCGAATGTAAGCAATGAACCGCATATCAGTGGCTGTCCGTACTTATTCCCGAAATCAGATGCTCCGTTAGATGCCTTAATCAGAATTTCAGCGGGACTCTGATAAAGCCATGCTCTCGGATTCATCATCAATTCCCATCTATGTTCCGGTGACATGCGAGGATATGAGGTCATATAAACAGCAGTTCCCGCAAGTGGTAATGAAGCCTTGCCGCCGCCTAAGCGATCGCGTATTTCACCACCAGAACCCGTAGCCGCTCCGTTAAAAGGTTCCACAGTTGTCGGAAAGTTGTGTGTCTCTGCCTTGAGCGACAAGACAGTCGGAATATCTTTGACCGTGAAATAATCCGGTTTATCAGGATTTTCCGGATAAAACTGTTCGATTTTAGGTCCTTTTACAAAAGCAACGTTATCTTTGTATGCTGAGACAAGATTGTTAGGATTAACCTGTGAAGTTTTCTTTATAAGTTTAAATAGAGACGAAGGTTTCTCCTTATTGTCAATTATAAATGTGCCGTTAAAGATTTTATGACGGCAATGTTCGGAATTGACTTGCGAAAAACCAAAAACTTCACTGTCGGTAAGTGGACGCCCGAGACGTTTTGACAATGCATCAAGATATTCTTCTTCATCGGATGAAAGGGCAAGTCCTTGTTCACGGTTGTATGAAGCAATGTCATTAATAAGAACAACGGGCTCAGGGGTTAGCGCTACATCAAACACTGAACTTCCAAGCCCGTTTGCATAAACACGTTCAAGCATTTTGTCAAAACCGGAACTGTTTTGGTCTCCTTTTCTAAATTGCTCAATGCGTGTTATTCCAGTCATTCCCATATTCTGGGTAATTTCAACGGCATTCGTACTCCATGGGGTAACCATTTCTTTACGAGGCCCGATGAATGAACCTTTAACTTGACGTGAAGCAAGGGGTTTGGCACCTCCGAAAAGCCATATCAGCTTTTCATTTTCTTTCTCGGATAATTTGTGGTCGGTTTCTACGGCGAAGACGTCGAAAGAACCTTTTTTAAAAAATACAACCATAGTTCGAGAGGGTGTAGCCTATTTAGGACTTATTATAAATGTTGTGCAAATTTAATCAATCTTTTTTTCATCCCAATTCATATCGGTCGAAAATTCATCGAAACAATTGGAAGAAGTTATAAACAATTTAGGAATGATCAATAGCAATTTCCCGTTTCGGTCGCGCAATTCAATCATCTTTTTGAGATAATTTACAGTTGCAATGCTATTCCATGGAATGGAGTAATCAGAAAGTCTGTCATTGTCGAATTTTATTTCAATAATTTTTCCCGGCACTATTACAAGGCTCTTTTCGGCAAGGTTCCGCTGCGCATCATCAGTCAGTAATTTATTGAAATAAATAAATGCGATTGCAGGCGGAATAACTATAAAAAATAGAATCAGCCCTATATATAAAAAGTAGATGTTCAGTATTGATAATCCAATCGATAAAAATAATAGAAATGTAATTCCCCAAAACAATTTTCGTGTCAAATTATAGGCTTCGACACGAAAATATTGTTGGGAATTAATTCTAAATTTATCGGTTGTTATTTCTGACATCAATCTAATTTATGGATAACAAGTCCGGAACGCAATTTTGGCTCAAACCAAGTGGTTTTTGGTGGCATTATATTCCCGGTGTCTGCAATATCCATAAGCTGTTTCATGCTAACTGGATATAGGGCAATAGCAGCAGCCATTTCTCCGGAATCAACGCGTTTCTTAAGTTCTCCAAGGCCTCTGATGCCACCCACGAAGTCAACCCTCTTTGAAGAACGCAAGTCGGTGATATTCAATATGTCTCTTAATATCAGGTCACTTGAAATTGTCACGTCAAGAACCCCAATCGGATCATTGTCATCATAACGACCTTCCTTGGCAGTTAATGAGTACCATTTTCCGGCTGTGTAAAGAGCAAAATTATGCAGACGATCCGGTTTGTACTCATTTTCTCCTTTGCATTCAACGTCGAAGTCTTTTGACAACTCTTTAATAAATTCATCAGTCGTCAACCCGTTAAGGTCCCGCACCAGCCGGTTATAATCGATTATCTTCAGATGGGAAGCCGGAAAAGCGACAGCAAGAAAATAATAGTATTCTTCTTCGCCTGTATGTTCTGGATTGGAGTTTGCTTTTTCATGTCCGACAAGGGCAGCCGCAGCCGTTCTGTGATGTCCGTCGGCAATATATAAGTATTTAATGTCCGCAAATGCTTTAGTTATTGCTTCAATCTGATCGGGGCTGTCTATAACCCAAAAATCATGTCCGAATCCGTCCGGGGCAATAAATGAATACTCCGGTTCTTTTGCAGTGACATCAGATATTATGGAGTTAAGGATTTCATTGTCGGGGAAAGCAAAAAATACGGGTTCGATATTTGCATTATTAACACGAACATGCTTCATTCTGTCCTCTTCTTTATCGCGGCGTGTCAGTTCATGCTTTTTTATATGGCCGTTCATATAGTCATCTACATTCGCAGCTATAACTATACCGTATTGTGTCCTCCCGTCCATTGTCTGGGAGTATATGTAGTAATGCTCCTTGTTATCCTGAACAAGCCATCCTTCGTCCTGAAATTTTTTAAAGTTATCTACGGCTTTATCGTAAACCACAGCATCATGTTCATCTACTTCCGGTCCGAAATCTATTTCCGGTTTTATAATATGATATAATGACATCGGGTTACCCTCAGCTTCTTCACGTGCTTCCTGTGAGTTCAGGACATCATAGGGTCTGGATGCTACTTTCGTGACAAGATGCTTCGGCGGTCTAATGCCTTTAAATGGTTTGACTTTTGCCATGGAATTAATCTTTTTTCAAAATTATTGTTTGATTTCTGTCCGGGCCAATAGAAACAATGGTAATTGGAGTGGCGAGTTCCTTTTCCAGAAAATTGATGTAGTTTTTAAAAGCAATCGGAAATTCATCTTCCGATTTGAATTTAGTCATATCGGTCTGCCATCCCGGAATCTCTACATAAACAGGCTCTACATTAGCCTCTTTGTCAATTGAATATGGAAAACATCTTGTTTCTTCACCGTCTACTTTATATCTAACGCAAGCCTTAATGGTCGGCATAGTGTCAAGAACATCGCTTTTCATCATTATTAGCTGGGTTACACCGTTAATCATGATTGCATAGCGAAGAGCAACCAGATCAATCCAGCCACATCGGCGTTCACGACCGGTAACGGCACCATATTCATGTCCACGGTCACGTATTTCACGGCCGGTTTCATCGAACAGTTCAGTAGGGAATGGACCGCTGCCCACACGTGTGCAATATGCCTTGAAAATTCCAAACACCTCACCGATCTTGTTAGGGGCAATTCCAAGGCCGGAACATGCACCGGCTGTTATGGTGTTTGACGATGTGACAAAAGGATAAGAACCATAGTCAACATCAAGCATAGTACCTTGAGCGCCTTCGCAAAGAACTGATTTTCCATTGTCGAGTGCTTCATTCACAAAAAATTCACCATCAACAATATCATAGTTCCGTAAATAATCTATGGCATCTAACCAATCTTTTTCCAAATCACCGAAATCAGGCACTTCACCTAATGTCTTAAGTTGCGCAACATGACGGCTCTTAGCCGTTTCATATTTTGATTGGAAATCATGATCTATATCGCCAAGTCTTAATCCGTTTCGGCTAATCTTATCGGTGTACGTAGGGCCGATGCCTTTACCGGTTGTTCCGATTTTAGCACCGCCTTTTGCTTTTTCAAGAGCAGCATCAAGTAAGCGGTGTGTAGGCATGATAAGGTGCGCTTTCCGTGAAAGCTTTAAAATGGCTTTAAGGTCAACACCCGACTGTTCCAATGCTTCAGCTTCCTGTTTAAAGAGAACCGGATCAAGAACAACGCCATTTCCTATAATATTAATTTGCCCTTGTTGAAACACTCCTGAAGGGATGGAACGAAGAACATATTTTTTGCCTTCAAACTCTAACGTGTGTCCGGCATTAGGGCCACCCTGGAATCTTGCCACAACATCATAACGGGGAGTTAGAACGTCAACTACTTTTCCCTTTCCTTCATCGCCCCATTGCAGTCCTAAAAGAACATCAGCTTTCATAAATCATTTTTTTATTTTTTTTGATAGAAGTCGTGCACATTTGGAACATTCACCGTAAATACTCAAATCAGCGTAATGAGGATGGAATCGCACAAATCGGCGCGATCCAATAAGTGCATCTATTTCTGAATCTTTAATTTCACGAACTTTGCCACAAATCGTGCAGACAAGATGATAATGATTGGACGGACCAACTATTCTTTCAAACTGAGTCGGCTGATTACCGAATGTGTGTCGGCGTACAATTTGTGCATTCAAAAGAATATCGATTGTATTATAAACAGTAGATCTGCTTACATGATAACCATCTTCTTCAAGGGCGGCATATAAAGTATCTATGAAAAAATGGGATGACATTTCCAGCACTTTTTCAAGAATAACATATCGCTCGTGAGTCTTACGCATTTTATGGCTGTCCATGTAGGCCGTAAATGCTGCCCGAGCGGCGTTTTTTATACGCTCCTCGCTCATAATGCCACAAAGGTAAAAAAATAATATATTTTAGCCAACAATGTTTTTGCGGATTTCCGTAAGATATACCTGCATCGCTTCCATATCACGGTTTTCAACTATCTTTTTCAACTTGTTTAGATGATTTTGAATTTTATCAATCTGGTCAGGTGTGTTTGGATTGAAAAGTATTTCAGCGAGCAGATAATCATCTTCGTTAAGCAAGCCCTGTGCAATTGACATGTGGCGTTTAAACGTTGTTCCAGGAGCATCCTGATGTTTCATTATTGATGCGAAAACCAACGTCGATGCAAAAGGAATGGATAGGCAATAGGCCATTGTCTTATCATGTTCCTCAAACGTATACTCTTCAATATGCAAACCGAGACTGGAATATAAATCGCGGAAAAATACTTTGCCAAGATGATCACTTTCTTTTATTATAATTGCATTTTCATTGGTTAGATTCGAAAGAGATGCGAATGTGGGGCCGAACATGGGATGAGTCGAGACAAACGGATGTCCGGCCTCTTTATAAAATTCAGGCAACCCGGTTTTAACTGATGCAATATCAGCAAGAATTGTTGAAGATGGAATATGAGCCAACACAGCCTTAAATGCATTAATGGTATGTTTGACAGTTGCTGCATTAATTACTATTTCAGGCTTAAATACATCAATCTCATCAATTTGTGAGAATCTACAGCAGTTAAAAGTAAAGCGTAAACGCTCGGGATTAGTATCGTAAACCGCTACATCATGATTAAATGAAAGGAGATCGGTGAAGAACGATCCCATTTTACCGGCTCCGAGAATTAGAATTTTCATGACTTAGGGTTTACGCTGGTTTATAATTTCTATTTGCTGGCGGACGGACTCATCATGTATGGCCAGAAGAATTGTTTTCAGGAATTCTTTCCCTAACCCCATTTCTTCTCCTAATTTTAAACGTGTACGAATCACATCGTTATATCGGTTTGCTTGTACAACCGGCATCCTGTGTTCTAATTTATACTTGCCAATGTCGCGCGAAATACGCATGCGTTTAGCAAGAACCTCCAGAAGTTCGTTATCCACCTTGTCTATTTGTTGTCGTAATAACGAAAGATTTTCGGTGCTTTGTTTAGTGGAGCGGATTACAAGGGTGTTCAAAATAAAATTTAGAATTTCCGGAGTCAGCTGTTGTGCTGCATCACTCAATGCGCAGTCTGGGTTACAGTGGCTCTCTATAATCAAGCCGTTAAAGCCCATGTCGAATGCTTCCTGTGACAGTGGTGCAATGAGTTCTCGGCGTCCACCTATATGAGAAGGGTCACACAAAATAGGAAGATTAGGGAATCTCAGCCGTAATTCAATGGGGATGTGCCATTGAGGCATATTCCTATACAAGTGTTTTCCATATGTGCTGAATCCGCGATGTATCGCTCCAAGATGAGTTATTCCAGCGTTATAAAGACGCTGTAATGCGCCTATCCATAATTCAAGATCAGGGTTAATAGGATTTTTTACAAGAATAGGTGTATGAGGATTAATTTTACTGATAGTGTCAGCGATTTCCTGCATGGCAAATGGATTGGCCGATGTTCTTGCTCCAATCCAAAGTATATCGACATTAGCGGCAAGAGCCTGTTCGACATGTAGGGATGTCGCTACTTCAGTAGCTGTGTACATTCCAGTTTCTTCCTTAACTTTTTTAAGCCATTCCAAACCTTCTGCACCAACTCCTTCAAAGCCACCGGGTTTTGTTCTTGGTTTCCATATGCCGGCTCTAAATATCTTTATGCCGTTGGAGCAGAGCTCGAGGGCAGTTGTCATTATCTGTTCTTCCGATTCGGCACTACACGGGCCGGCAATAATAAGCGGTTGTGATGCATCTATGCCCGGAAGATATATTGATTCAAGATTATCCATTGTCTTTTAGTTTAAATTTAATTGTTTAATTCGGGCCAGGGCCTCTTCCATCTGAGGAACTGTTGCACAAAGTGATATACGGATATATCTGTCACCATTGGCACCAAAAATAAAACCGGGTGTTATAAACAGATTTGCATTATATAATAACTTATCGGCAAGCCATTCGCCTGAAGGCATATCCTCAGGGATTTTTCCCCAGAGAAATAATCCACGTTGAGAGTCATCGAAGGTACATTTAAGCTCCTGCATTATCTTTTCGGCAGCTTTTCTCCGCTCTTTATATTTATCGTTAAGAGCATTATACCATGACTCATCAACCGATAATGCTTTTATTGCTGCCTTCATAACCGGACGGAACTGTCCGGAGTCGACATTTGATTTTACTTTTAGAATCCATTCAACGAAGGTCGGATTTGAGGCAAGCATAGCAACACGCCAGCCTGCCATATTGTGACTTTTGCTTAATGAATTCATTTCTATACAAATATCCTTCGCTCCTGAAATTTCAAGAATACTCATTGGCTCCTTATTTAGGATAAATGAATAAGGATTATCGTGTGCTATAACTATGGAATGTTTTCGACCAAAAGCAACAATTTTTTCAAATATTTCTTTCCGAGCAGGAGCTCCTGTTGGCATATGAGGATAATTTACCCACATAAGTTTAATTTCCGGATTATCGTTTACCAGCTGTTCAAGTTCATCAAAATCAGGATACCACTGATTTTCTGAACAAAGGGAATATGGAACAGGAATTGCTTCTACTATTTTTGAGGCCGAAGTATAAGTAGGGTAGCCGGGGTCTGGAACGAGTACCTTATCCCCGGGATTAAGAAATGTGAGGGAAATATGAGTTATTCCTTCTTTCGAACCAATCAATGGCAGAATTTCCTTTGTGGGATCGAGCGTTACATTATATGTGCGTTTATACCAATCGGAAAAAGCATCTCTTAATTCAGGAATGCCTCTTGTGTTCTGGTAGCTGTGAGTAAACGTTTTGTTCGCCACAACACAAAGTTCCTGTACGGCATTGTCGGGAGGTGGAAGATCAGGCCCTCCTATAGCAAGTGAAATTATATCTTTCCCTTCCGCTTTCATTTTGGCAATTTCTGCCAATTTACGGGAGAAATAGTATTCTTTTATTTCAGAAACCCTATTCGCAGGTTTTATAGAATATCCTATGGATTCATTCATAGCACAAATTCTCGGTATTCTCCTAATGTTTTAAAATCAGATATCAATGGACGGACAGCGGTTATGGCATTTTGATAGCGAGCATAGCTGTCAAATGTCAGGTCGATGTAAAAACGATACTCCCATTCACGTCCAATTATTGGAATTGATTGAATTTTTGATAGATTTATGTCATAAAATGACAATATGGTCAGCACCTTTGAAAGTGCGCCCTGAGAGTGGGGGAGTGTAAATGCAATGGATGCTTTATTCAGTTTATCTGCTTTAGGCTTGAATTCTGAAGCTATCAGAGGATCGGCAAGTAAAAGGAAACGCGTGAAATTACTCTTATTTGTTTCAATTCCTTCTGCATACGTTTGAAGTCCATATAAATCCGCAGCATATTTTCCGCATACGGCTGCCTGGCCCGAAGTGCTGTTCTCAGCAATCTTTTTTGCCGCGCCTGCAGTGTCAAAATCTTCAACCATTTTCAGCCCGTGTTGAGAACGGAGGAATTTTTCACACTGCATAAGAGCCATAGGGTGAGAGTGTACTTCATGAAGATCTTCAATCCGTTGGTCGGGGAGACCACATAGAACATGTGAAATCCTCATTTTATATTCTCCGACAATTGTTAGTGAACTTTTGCGCAGAAGTTCATGGTTTTGCAATAGTGGTCCGGCAATAGTATTCTCAATCGCTACAATTCCCATCATTGAAGCGTCTGATTCTAATTTGTCGAACAAATCATGAAAGGTCTCAAACTCCTCAACCCGCAATTGCATTTCAGGATAATATTTTGTGAAATACTCATTAGCTGCCGCGTGATGAAAGCAACCGAAAATTCCTTGTATAGCTACTGTCGTTTTCATATAAATAAAAAATCCCGAACATTATGGATTCGGGATTCTAAGTTTGAATTTATTCGTTAAATAACGTATGTAAATTAATATAATGAATCCCGCTTTTATCTTTTAAAATAAAAGTAACTCCAAAAACATTTGCTAAATCGTTTCATTGTCATGGGCGGGTTCTCTTTGCAAAATTATATAATAATTCAAATGTTTCAATGAAAATGCTATATAATTTTCAGTTTTTCTTAAAAAAATCAACTAATTCATCAAAATTAATTTGATTTTGTTCGCCATTAGTCATGTTTTTTAATGTTACCTTTTGTTCAAGAATCTCATCATTACCAATAATAGCGACATATTTTACTTTTAAAGCATCGGCATATGACATCTGCTTTTTCATTTTAACGGCATCAGGGTAAATTTCAGCCGAGATGTCATTTTCACGTAAATGCTTTAATAGTTTCAGCGCCTCCAATGATTCTTTTTTTCCAAAATTTACAAACATTACATAAACGGAGTCAGTAATATCAGAAGGGTATAGATCAAGAGTATTCAATACATCATATATACGGTCAGCGCCGAATGAAATACCAACCCCGGAGAGACCCGGCATTCCGAATACTCCTGTCAGATTATCATATCGGCCTCCGCCTGTTATACTTCCAATCTGCACATCGGCAGCCTTAACTTCAATTATAGTTCCTGTATAATAGTTTAAGCCTCTCGCAAGTGATACATCTAAATCAAGTTCTGCTCTAAGCCCTAAAGCAACCGTCTGTGAAACAATTTGTTTTAACTCTTCAATGCCGGACACCCCCTCCGGGACATTTTCCAGCAAGTCCGCTAATTGATTTAACCGTTCATCAACTGTGCCATTAATGCCAAGAATAGGTTTAAGGGTTTCGATTTGCTGTTCAGTCAATCCTTTTTCAACCAGTTCCGCACAAACATTATCGAGCCCGATTTTGTCAATCTTATCAATTGCGACAGTTATATCAACCAACTTTGACGGAGCACCGATTAAATCGGCTATCCCGGCAAGAACTTTTCGGTTATTTAACTTGATAATTATTTTAATTCCAAGGCGGGCAAAAACTTCATCAATCAACTGAAGAAGTTCAACTTCATTAATAAGGGAAGTGGAACCGACAATATCGGCATCACATTGGTAGAATTCACGATAGCGCCCTTTTTGAGGCCTGTCAGCACGCCACACCGGTTGAATCTGGAAGCGTTTGAAGGGGAGTGTGAGTTCATTACGATGTTGCACTACAAATCTTGCAAATGGTACTGTCAAATCATAGCGAAGTCCCTTTTCACACATTTGATTCGTGAGCTTAGGCAGATTATTCTCAACTATGTTCTGATTGTCAACATTGCGCATGAAATCACCGGAATTGAGAATTTTAAAAAGAAGTTTATCACCTTCTTCGCCATATTTACCCATTAATGTGGATAAATTTTCCAATGCAGGTGTTTCAATTTGGCTGAAACCGAATAACCGGAATACAGATCGGATAGTGTCGAATATATAGTTGCGACGACGCATTTCAAGTGAGCCGAAGTCACGCGTTCCTTTGGGTATGGAGGGCTTTTGTGCCATAATGAGTTTCAATTAAATTTATTGCAAAATTAGCTAAATTTGATTACTCATCAAAATCAGTTAGTTTTCATTGTCGGAAATAAACGAGTCCTTAAAGCCTAAAAAATATAGAACACCGTCAATTCCAATGGTTGAAATAGATTGTTCCGCTTCATCTTTCACTTTTGGTTTTGCGTGAAATGCAATTCCCAGTCCGGCAGTTGACAGCATTGGCAGATCATTCGCGCCATCGCCTACTGCAATAGTCTGCGCAATATCCACATTCTCAAATTGAGCAAGCAGCTTAAGCAATTCCGCCTTTCGGCGTCCGTCTACAATTTCTCCGACATATCGTCCGGTTAATTTTCCGTCAATAATTTCAAGTTCATTCGCATATACATAGTCAAAACCATATTTTTGCTTTAAATAATTTCCGAAATAGGTAAATCCGCCCGACAGAATTGCTGTTTTATATCCTGCACGTTTAAGCACGTGCATCATTCTTTCCATTCCCTCTGTTATAGGTAAATTCTCTGCTATTTCCTGCATCACATCTGCATTCAATCCTTTTAATAATGCAATACGACGGGTAAAGCTTTCTTTAAAATCAATTTCCCCTCTCATCGCCTGTTCTGTAATGGCACGGACTTCTTCTCCAACACCGGCTTTTTCAGCAAGCTCGTCAATGACTTCTGTCTCAATCAGAGTAGAGTCCATATCAAAGCAAATCAATCTGCGGCAACGCCGATAGATAGTGTCCTGCTGTAATGATATATCAAAATTCAATTTTGAAGCGAAATGCATGAATTTTGCCTGTAAATCACTGATATCAGCTGGTGTGCCGCGAACAGATAGTTCAATACATGATTTTGACTTAGGTTCTTTATCTGCATCAAGAGGCATTCTGCCGGTCAGACGTCGAATTGCATCTATATTCATACCTTGCCTGGCAATTTCTCCGGTTACACCTGAAATTTGTGTAGCTGTTAATTTTCGGCCAAGAAGAGTAATTATCCAACGATTTTTACCTTGGCGCTCAACCCAGTCATCATAGTCAGCAACAGTAATGGGCGTAAACCGAATGTTAAGATTAAGTTCCGACGCTTTAAAAAGTAATTCCTTCATTATGTTGCCCGAACTACTCGGTTCTGTTTTTATAAGAAAACCCAACGACAACGTATGATGAATGTCAGACTGGCCAATGTCAAGAATAGTGGCATTATTTCTGGCGAGAATTTCAGTTAATGCAGATGTAACCCCCGGGTGGTCAACTCCTGAAATATTAATTAGGATTAATTCTAAATTATCATTATTCATAAATTAAAAACCAATTTTTGCAAATATAGTGGTTAAAACTAATATCAGACATTGATTTTAATTAAAATTGAAGATTTATACAAAAAAATATGTAACTTTGCAGTGCATAAACAGTGAAAAAATATTTAATTTCAAAAATGGAATCTAAAGATATAAACGTTGAATTCGCGCAAATTGAACATATTAAGTTTGCTGAAACAATTTGCAGGTTGATTTATGAAAGCGCATTGCAACGTGGAACCGGAATTGCCCGACGCACTCCGGAATATATAATAGACAAGATAAAGGGGGGAAAAGCCGTTGTCGCTTTATATGGAGATAGGATTGTTGGATTCAGTTATATAGAGTGTTGGGGGCATGGTGATTTTGTGGCGACATCAGGTTTGATTGTTGATCCTGAATTCAGGCATCTTGGGTTAGCTGCCAGAATTAAAGCAAAGACATTTGAACTGGCACGTCTTAAATTCCCATTTGCTAAGATATTCAGCATAACGACATCCTTACCTGTTATGAAATTAAATACGCGTATGGGATATAAGCCGGTTACCTTTTCTGAACTCACTGATGATGAAGAATTTTGGCATGGCTGTGAAGGCTGCGTGAATTTTGATATCCTAAAGCGTAATAACCGAAGGATGTGTCTATGCACAGCTATGCTTTTTGATCCTATGACACCGCTTTCCAAACGAAGTGAAACAACGCCATATTTCGCATTCTGGCGTAGCAAGCTAAAAAGAATTTTCAGTTTCAATTTAAACAGTAAGAAAAATGGAAAATAATAATATGAAAAAAGTTGTATTGGCGTTCAGTGGCGGTCTTGACACTTCCTTTGCTGTAAAATATTTAACCGAGGAATTAGGTTATGAGGTTCACACGGCTATTGCAAACACAGGTGGCTTTAGCGATGAGGAATTGGTAAATATTGAAAAACGTGCCTTAGCTCTTGGCGCCAAATCACATGCCACAGTTGATGTTATAGATGATTACTATAATAAAAGCATCCGTTACATGATTGCTGGAAATGTGCTCCGCAATGGTACATATCCCATTAGTGTGTCAAGTGAACGTACTTTTCAAGCAATAGGAATAATAGAGTATGCCAAAAGTATTGGTGCTGATGCTGTGGCACATGGTTCAACCGGAGCCGGTAATGACCAGGTTCGTTTTGACTTGACTTTTCAGATTCTTGCTCCGGATATGGAGATAATTACTCCTACCCGCGACATGACATTGACACGTGAATACGAAATCAATTATCTTAAGGAGCGCGGGTATGATGCTGATTTCAAGAAAATGGAATACAGCATAAATAAGGGCTTATGGGGAACGAGCATTGGAGGTAAGGAAACTTTAGATTCAACCAAAACTCTCCCCGAAGCCGCATATCCAAGTCAGGTTGTTGAATCCGGTGTTGAAACTCTTAAAATTACATTTGAAAAAGGTGAGCCTGTTGCAGTAAACGGAGAAAGAATGAAACCTGTTGATGCCATAAGGACAATTGAGAGGATTGGTGCGAGATTCGGGATAGGCAGAGACATGCATATCGGTGATACAATAATTGGCATTAAGGGTAGAGTTGGATTTGAGGCCGCCGCTCCGATTCTTATTATTTCAGCCCATAAAATGCTTGAGAAACATACATTGACGAAGTGGCAGCAATATTGGAAGGAACAGATAGGTAACTGGTATGGAATGTTTCTGCATGAAGCACAATATCTTGATCCTGTTATGCGTGATATGGAGGCCTTCCTTGAAAGCAGCCAGGAAAATGTTAGCGGTACTGTTGAAATAACGTTACGCCCCTTAAATTATACACTTGTTGGTGTTGAAACTGATTTTGACCTCATGAAAACAGATTTCGGTGAGTATGGTGAGGTTAATAAAGCGTGGTCTGCTGATGATGTAAAAGGATTTACCAAAATAATGGCAAATCCGATGAAGATATATTATAATAAGAAGCGCTCTAAAAAATAATTCCAAATAATGAGTAAGAAAATTAAAGTTGGAATAATAGGTGGTGCCGGATATACCGCCGGGGAACTTTTACGATTGCTCGTAAATCACCCGGATGTAAGTATTGTCTTTGTTCATTCTGCCAGTCATCCTGATGTCTCGGTTTCATCCGTTCATCAAGGTCTTGAAGGGGAGTGTGACATCAAATTTACTGATAAAATAGATTTATCTTTAATAGATTGTCTGTTTATGTGTTCCGGTCATGGTGCAAGTGAAAAATTCTGGAGAGAACATTCAAGACCTGACAGGCTTAAAGTGATTGATCTTGCACAGGATTTTAGAGACGAGCATGATGGATATGTCTATGGCCTTCCGGAATATAATAAACACATTATTTCAGAGACCGTTTCAATAGCAAATCCGGGTTGTTTTGCAACGGCAATTCAGTTATCGCTTTTGCCGTTAGCTGACGCTGGCAAATTAGATGGAGAAATTACAATAACCGGCATAACCGGTTCTACCGGCGCCGGAGTCAAACCGGGCGCAACAACACATTTCAGTTGGAGAAGCGGGAATTTATCTGTTTATAAACCGTTTGTTCATCAACATCTTATAGAAATAAGTCATACTCTTGGAAAATTCACGGAGAATGGAAACTATAATTTATCATTTATTCCTGTAAGAGGTGATTTTCCCCGAGGAATCTTCATTATGACAACATTTAAATCAGATGATACTCGCGAAAGGATTTTACAGCTATATAAGAATTATTATGATGCCTCACCGTTTGTAGTCGTTTCCGATGGTGAAATCAACTTAAAGCAAGTCGTTAATACAAATAAGGCGATTATAGGTGTCGATGCTCACGAAGGATCTGTTCTTATTACCTGTGCAATTGATAATTTGTTAAAAGGCGCCTCAGGACAGGCCGTACAAAACATGAATATTATGTTCGGACTTGATGAGACAACAGGTTTAAAATTAAAATCATTGGCTTTCTGATTTATGGAATTATTTGATGTATATTCTCTTTATGATATAGAGCCGGTTAAGGGAAAGGGCAGCAAAGTATATACTGCAGATGGCACTGAATATCTTGATTTTTATGGCGGCCATGCGGTCATTTCTATAGGTCATGCACATCCTGATTATGTAAAAGCCATTAGTGACCAGGTTTCTAAATTGGGGTTTTATTCTAACTCCGTATTTAATAGTCTTCAGACTCGATTTGCAGAAAAACTGGGGAAAATTTCGGGCTACGATGACTATTATCTCTTTTTAAGTAATTCCGGAGCTGAAGCTAATGAAAATGCCTTGAAAATAGCTTCGTTTCATACCGGACGTAAGAAGATAATTGCATTAAAAGGCGCTTTTCATGGACGTACGTCGGGAGCGGTTTCAGCAACTGATAATCCACGTATCATATCTCCCTTTAATGAAACGGACAATGTTACTTTTGTCCCCATGAATGATTTGGACGCTGTAAATAGTTTACTTTCAACAGGAGAATATGCTGCTGTTATAGCTGAAGGCATTCAGGGTGTTGCCGGCATTATACTTCCGGATGATTCATTTATGAAGAAATTGGAAAGTCTAACTCATAAATATGGTTCACTTCTGATTATTGATGAAATTCAGAGTGGTTACGGTAGGACTGGTAAATTTTTTGCTCATCAATATGCAGATGTTAAGGCGGATATCATTACATGCGCCAAAGGAATCGCTAATGGCTTTCCTATGGGAGCCACCCTTATCAGTCCGACGATTAAAGCATCAAAAGGAATGTTAGGAACTACTTTTGGTGGTAATCATCTTGCATGTGCTGCTGCATTAAGTGTCCTTGAGGTAATAGAGAAGGAGAATCTTGTTGATAATGCTGCTCAAATAGGTGAATTTCTAATTGGCGAATTAAAGAAAATCCCGAAATTAAAGGATGTACGCGGGCGTGGTCTTATGATTGGCTTTGATGTTGATGACAGCGGATCAGAATTTAGAAAGCGTCTTTTATTTGATAAAAAATTATTTACGGGTGGCGCAGGAAAAAATATCGTCAGACTCCTGCCAGCATTAAATATAACTATTGATGATGCAAAGGTTTGCGTCAAAAGAATTAAAGAATTGGTTGAATGAGACATTTTGTAAGTGTTAAAGATATTGGCAACCTTGATAAGGCAGTAGCTGAAGCTCTCGAGGTGAAAAATAATCCCTTTGGTTTTAAGAATCTGGGGGAGAACCGGACTATGCTGCTCTTGTTTTTTAATTCCAGTTTACGAACAAGGTTAAGCACTCAGAAGGCAGCCATGAATCTTGGCATGAACACTATGGTGCTTGATGTTAATCAAGGTGCATGGAAACTTGAAACAGAAAGGGGAGTTGTGATGGATGGCGATAAGGCAGAGCATCTTTTGGAAGCCATCCCTGTAATGGGAAGTTACGCTGATATAATCGGGGTCAGATCATTTGCCGGTCTTGTTAACCGCGATGATGATTACAAGGAGAATGTTCTGGATATGTTTATTAAATACTCCGGAAAGCCAGTAGTGAGTATGGAGGCGGCAACCAGACATCCCTTGCAATCGTTTGCTGATTTGATTACCATTGAAGAGCATAAACAAAGTAATCGCCCCAAAGTGGTTTTGACATGGGCTCCGCATCCGCGCGCTTTACCACAGGCTGTTCCGAATTCATTTGCGGAGTGGATGAATGCTGCGGATTGTGACTTCGTTATTACAAATCCCGAAGGTTATGATTTAGCCCCTGAATTTGTTGGGAATGCAAAGGTTACACATAATCAACGTGAGGCATTTGAAGGTGCTGACTTTATTTATGCAAAAAATTGGTCAGTATATGAAAAGGATAATTACGGAAAGGTAATATCTAAAGATATGGACTGGATGGTTGATGAAGCCAAAATGCAATTGACAAATAATGCAAAGTTTATGCATTGTCTTCCAGTAAGGCGCAATATGATTGTCAGCGATGATGTAATTGAATCAGATAATAGTCTTGTCATTCCTGAAGCTGCCAATAGAGTTGTATCAGCTCAGACAGTTTTAAAAAGAATACTTGAATCCTTATGATTAATGTTGTAAAAATTGGCGGCAACGTAATTGACAATCCGGGTGAATTAAATGAGTTCATTAAAAATTTTTCAAAAATTCCGGATTATAAAATACTGATACATGGCGGTGGGAAGGAAGCAACCAGACTATCTAAGTCACTGGGGCTTGAACCATGTATGATCAATGGGCGTCGTGTAACCGATTCCAATACATTAAACGTTGTTGTAATGGTGTATGCGGGTCTGATTAACAAACGGATTATTAGTAAATTACAAGCTAACGGATGTAATGCCATCGGCTTAAGCGGGGCTGACGGAAATCTTTTAAAGACAATCAGAAGAAATCCAGAACCAATTGATTTCGGATATGTTGGTGACGTCAACGGATATCAGGATGTAAATACGTCACTTTTATTTAGTTTGTTGGAATGTGGCTACACTCCGGTTATATGTGCAATTACACATGATGGAAATGGTCAATTATTAAATACCAATGCAGATACGGTTGCATCTGCAGTTGCGACTGCCTTGGCTCAGATTAAACCGGTTTCTCTGACCACATGTTTTGAATTGGATGGAGTATTGGCGGATATTGATGATCCAGAATCGATTATTTCGGAAATAAATATTTCTGAAATAAGTAGATTAAAAGACGAAGGGATTATTAGCGGAGGGATGATACCTAAAATTGATAATGCTGTGAATGCAGTTATTAGCGGTGTTTCAGAAGTCAGAATTGTCAATCACCGAAATATTGGTGACGGACGGAAAACCGGAACAACCATAAAATGAATATTACGCCGATTGAAATATTAAAGGGTTTAATCTCTCGTTACTCACCATCAAGAAATGAAGGTGATGCTGCTGATTATCTTGAAAGTATTCTTTCAAGAACGAGGTGTACGGTTAACAGATTCGGTAATAATTTGTTCTGCTTCTTCCCCGATTATATTAATACGCGTCCAACCCTTTTTCTAAATTCACATATAGATACGGTAAAACCGGCTGACGGATGGACAATAGATCCATGCACACCTACCGTAATGGACGGAAAGTTATTCGGCTTGGGTTCAAATGATGCCGGAGCATCTGTTGTGAGCATAATTGATCTATTTTTAAATTACAGTAGAAATTTCGTTAATTTCAATACTGTTCTTGGACTTAGTTGTGAAGAAGAGGTCGGTGGTGAAAAAGGAATACGCCTTTTGTTACCTGAAATTAATTCACATGGATTTAAAATAGATATGGCCTTGGTAGGAGAACCGACATCAATGAGACCGGCGATAGCTGAACGAGGCTTAGTTGTATTGGATTGTGAGTCTAAGGGGGTTGCCGGGCATGCTGCCAGGAATGAAGGTGTAAATGCCATATATAATGCTATTGATGCAATAAACCGATTAAGAACGTTCTGTTTTCCAAAAGTCAGTGATGTGCTTGGTCCTATAAAAATATCAGTAACGATGATTGAAAGCGGCACACAGCACAACGTGATTCCTGCATCATGTAAATTTGTTGCGGATGTTAGGACAACTGATGCATATTCAAATATTCAGACCGTAAATATTTTAAGAAATCTGTTAAATGATTGCATTGTGACTGAGCGTTCTACCCGGGTTCAGGCATCAGTGCTTGATGGGAATGAACCCCTCTATAAAGCTTCGGAAGCAGTTTTCGGCGCCGGATTTGTTTCACCGACCACAAGCGACATGTCGTTGATGTATAACATTCCGTCACTGAAATTGGGGCCGGGCGATTCTGCACGAAGTCATAAGGCGGATGAATATGTATTTATTAGTGAAATAGAAAATGCAATTTCTGAATATGTGAAATTGCTCACAGCATTAGATAAAATTTTAGGTAATGGATAATAAATTATGGAGTAAAGGGATTGAGCCTGATGAAATAATCGAACAATATACGGTTGGAAATGATCAGGTTCTTGATTTACAGTTGGCAAAATATGATGTTATTGGTTCTATGGCACATATTAAGATGCTGTGTAAGATAGGCCTTTTAAAACAAGATGAGCTGGAGACACTTACAAACGGATTAAAAGATATTCTTCAGGTTATAAATGAGGGACAGTTCGTTATTGAACCGAATGTGGAGGATGTTCATTCGCAGGTTGAATTTATGCTTACCCGTAAATTTGGTGATTTAGGTAAAAAAATACATTCCGGTCGCTCTCGAAATGACCAGGTGCTTCTTGATTTAAAACTCTTCACCAAAGATAAAATTCAAGAACTTGCGAAAAAAACTGAATATACGTGTCGTCATTTTCTGAATCTAAGTGACAAATGGAGTCATGTGATTATGCCTGGATACACACACATGCAAGTCGCTATGCCTTCAAGTTTTGGGTTATGGTTTGGTGCATATGGTGAAACTTTGATTGATGATTTGGAAATTCTCGCTGCTTCATATAGGATTTCTAATCAAAATCCGCTTGGATCCGCCGCCGGCTATGGTTCATCGTTTCCACTTGACCGTGAGATGACTACCCGTGAATTAAAGTTTAACACGCTTCATTATAATGTGGTTGCTGCACAAATGAGTCGAGGAAAGACTGAACGTGCAGTTGCCGTTGCCATTGCTGCAATAGCTGCAACAATAGGAAAATTTGCAGGAGATGTGTGCATGTACATGTGTCAGAATTTTGGATTTGTATCTTTCCCTGATAATTTGACAACAGGATCAAGCATTATGCCGCATAAAAAGAATCCTGATGTCTTTGAAATTATGCGCGGAAAATGTAATATGCTTCAGGCTCTTCCAAATGAGTTGGCGTTATTGAACACAAATTTACCATTAGGATATAATCGCGATCTTCAATTAATGAAGGAAATTCTTTTTCCTGCTTTTTCTAATATATTCCAGACACTCGATATGTTGAATTTCATGCTCGACAATATTATTGTAAATGAGAATGCTGCCGAGGATGAAAAATACAAGTATATGTACACCGTTGAAGAAGTGAATAAACGGGTTATTAACGGAATCCCTTTCCGTGATGCTTATAAATCGGTGGGAATCGAGGTTAATAACGGCGTATTTAATACAGATAAAAATTTGAATCATACTCATGCCGGAAGCATAGGGAATTTATGTAATGAAGAAATTGCCAATAAATTGGCAATTTGTATGAAAGCATTTGATTTGTAATTTAAATGTCTAAAATTCAGAGTGCTGCATGATTCTTTAATTTATGCAGCACTATTTTTTTATCTTCTACAGTAAGTTTTGCAAAATTGATAAGGAGTAGTTAACTTTGTGGGTTGAATAATGGTTGTTCCGGAATGATAAAAAGAATTGTTAATATATTGCTCTGCTTGATTTTGGCAACGGCAACATTAGCTTCGCTGAATCAATTGCCAATTAGAAGCGTTAATGGTGTGAACTATTATATCTATCAAGTCCAGCCGGGAGAAGGTAAACTTGCTATAGCAAAAAAACTCGGCATTAACATAAAAGATATTGATAAATATAATCCTTCGGCCGGTGATGGGCTTAAAGCTTACCAGGAATTGTTATTCCCGGTTCCTGACAATGATGTATTAAAATCTGACATCAATAATTCTATTCCGGAAACTCACACCGCAAAAAAAGGAGATTCCCTTTATGGAATATGTAAAAAATATGGCATTGACGAACAATATTTTATCACATTAAATCCACAAGCGGCAGAGGGCATTAAAGCGGATCAGATTTACCGGCTTAAACCTGTTAGAGATTCTGCTTTATTACCTCAAACCAAATCTGTTAAAAAGCAGCATAAAATCAGCAGGGGAGAATCTTTATATGGCATTGCTCAAGCTTACGGCTGTTCTGTTGAAGATATTTTATCAATAAATCCTGAGTTAGATCCATCTCATTATAATGAGGGACAAATTATAAATGTTCCGTCAGATGCGACCGATGTGACTGCAAAAGTAGCAAGTGCTTTTGTAAATAAATCAAATGCCTACACCGTTAAGCCCAATGACACATTTTACAGCATTGCGCGAAATTTCGGTATATCTATCGCACAATTGCAATCGGCTAACCCGGGTCTGAATTTACTTCAGGAGGGTATGGAAATTATTATTCCGGATTCTTGCCCTGAAGATAACGGCATTTCCTCCGGTTCTTCAGAACAGTTCATATCTGATTTTTCATCTCAGGAGATTCCTCGTATCCACACAAAGGAACCGATTAGAATTGCAATAGCGTTACCGTTTAACGCTTCTGTAAAACCGCAACCGAAACATAGTAGAAATTATGTGGATTTTTTCAGAGGATTTATGTTGGCTGTCGATAGCTTTAAAATTGGCGGACAACCTGTTGCTGTTTACGCTTATGATACTCAAAATAGTGCGGATAAAGCTAAACTTTTAAGAAAAGATTCTCTTCTCGTCACTTCAAATGTAATTATCTCGGCTGGCTCACTTGAAAACTGCGAGGACATTACAAAATTCGGAAAAGAGAATAACATAACTGTACTTAATATATTTTCTGTACGTGACACAGCGTATCTGTCAAACAGAAATGCAATGCAGGGCAATATAACATCAACCGATCTTATTGATCTTGCAATAGATTTTGCCAAAAATAATTTCGTGGGTTATACGCCTGTAATACTTGAAGTGAATGGTGCGAAGGATAAGCTTTCAATTGCTAATAAAATTGCCCATGAAATGGAAAAGCAAGGTAGCGTGGTGAAACGTATAAGGCTTTCAGAAAAACCGGTTTCTTCTGATTTTAAATCATTGAATGCAAATGATAAATATCTGGTTATACCATCTACATCTAAAATTGAGTTTACTAAAGAGTTGCTGAAGTGTTTAACCGGTGAGAATTTAGATAATGGTATTACTTTATTAGGTTATCCTGAATGGATAACCTTAAGAGAAAAGACAACAGTTCATCAGCTCAAAAAGCTTAATACATATATATATTCTCGATTTGCGGAGCCTGATGAAATCAATAGGGATCGGGTTGATTCATCGCATAAGCATTGGTTCGGTAAAGGTGTGTCATACGGTTCTCCAAGCATGACATTGACCGGATTTGATGTGGGAAAATATCTGGTTAAAATTCTGGAAGAAAATAGAGGTGATTTTGATATTGACAGCTATAGCACTACTTTTGAAGGTCTTCAGTATCCATTTTATTTTAAGCGTATTGAGAATGGCGGATTTGTAAATAAAGCTGCATATATGATTCATTTCACACCTGAAGGTGAAGTTGAAAATATTCTTATAAAATAATGATGTTAAAAAAAATAGCGATATTATTGATTTTTACTTCTATCGTATGTGTCGCTCGTGCACAGCGGTCTTATCATCCGACATTCGATATCGGCGCAAAAGGTGGAATTACTTTTTCAAACCAGCAGTTTTCTCCTGAAGTAGAACAGAAAACGATGATGGGTTTTCTGGGTGGAATTTGCTTTAGATATAGCGAGGAAAAACTCTTCGGACTGCTCGCTGAACTTAACATTGAACAACGCGGATGGGAAGAAGATTTCGATAACAACAGCCTTAATTATAAGCGTCATCTAACTTATTTGAATCTCCCGATCATGACTCATATAAATTTTGGAGGTCGGGTTTTCCGAGGGTTTATTAATCTTGGCCCTTCTATTGGTTACATGCTTTCGAGTTCTATTTCTTCAAATTTTAATTATAAAGATGTGGCAAATGTGGAAGGATTTCCCACAGATCGACACGTTGCACAAATGGCAATGGAAGTAAAGAATAAATTTGATTATGGAATAGTCGGTGGTGCCGGTATTGAATTGCGATTCAATAAAAATTTCTTTCTGCTTGAAGGTCGTTACTATTTCGGACTGGGAAACATCTTTTCGAGTGCAAAAAAAGATTATTTCTCTGCATCAAGAGGAACAGCAATAGAAGTATCGTTGAGCTATATGTTCAGGCTCAAACATTAATTTTGCCAGTAGCAAAGAAAATTTTGTAAATTAAATCTTTCAGCAAATTATATTCATTCTGACGACTGCCGATTCCTTTCGCTTTAATATCGAACTCACGTAATGCACCTATTACCTCGATGGTAATCCATGCATTATAATTCTTCATGGCAGAAATAATAGGACGTAACTGACTTTCCCATTTAAACCCGCATGTCCTCATAATGCCGGCATGTGATTTGTCAGGTGAAAAATGCGCAGCCATTAAATTTGCAAACAGATTAAAAATTACAGATGCTGCCGGAATGGCAGGATATCTTTTCGGATTCCGTTTAAAATGTTCAATGATAGTCAATGACTTTTTAAAATCCCGTGCGGCAATAGCATCAACTAATTCAAAATTATTAAAATCCTTGCTGATTCCAACGTGTTCTTCAATTGCTTCAGGGGTTACCATCGAGCCCTTCCCCAAAATCATGGCAAGTTTTTGAATTTCGTTGGCTAGTTTTGACAGATTGGCGCCAAGATGATCTTTTAAAATAATTAATCCCTTTGTCTCAATATTTAATCCGTGGAATTTAACGATTCCGGAAATATAGGCATCAAGATTTCTGTCCGTTGCTTTTTTTGATTCAAAAATTATTCCTCCACCTTGTCCCAAAGCATTAATCAGCGATTTATTCTCAATTTTTTCGCCACGACTGACAATAACAAAAATTGTCTGATTATTTGGACGGATGGTTGAAATATATGGAATAAGCTTTATCAGATCCTTTTTTGCCGACTGAGCTTCCTTTAGAATTACAACCTGCATAGAAGCCATAACCGGCAGCCGAAGACACGTGGATATTACAGCATCCATTGTCACCTGAGTGGCATAAAGAGAATATAGATTGAAATCGCGCTCATCATCAGGAATTAGATTCTCAAACTTCTTTACAAGTTCATCTATAAAATATGCTTCCTCTCCATGTAAAATATATGTAGGAGCAAGCTGCTTATGGGCAATTCCATTGTTTATTTCGGTAAAAGTAGCTGATTTCGGTGCACCCATATCACGGATAAATTATATTTTTGTAAATTTACAACATAATTTTGACAATGCAATGCCAGATGAGCGATAGTAACTCTCATAATACAGATATATCACTTCCGATGCTGCCGGCAAACCGCATTGAATCAAGAGGGGATGATGCCTATGTTTTCGATATCATACGGAATAAGTGGGTTTTACTTACTCCGGAAGAATTTGTGAGACAGCGTTTCGTTGAATGGCTTATCCTTGTAAAAGGATATTCCCGTTACAGGATTGCTAATGAAATCGGTCTGACTGTGAATCGTCGTCGCCGCCGATGTGATACAGTAGTGTTTGCTGCTGATAATAATCCGCTTATCGTTATAGAGTACAAAGCACCGCAGGTTTGTATAACACAAAAGGTATTTGACCAGATTGTCAGATACAATTCTGTTTTACGAGCTACTTTTCTTGTGGTTACGAACGGAATATCTATGTATTGCTGTGAAATGAATTACACAACAAATACTTATTCTTATATTAGCAGATTGCCGGATTCCGACTCCAATTAATCAGCATAAAGACGCTGACGGGCAGCTTCAACTTTTGAATCGCTGATGTAATCATCATAATCCATAATTTTATCGATTATTCCGTTAGGAGTGAGTTCAATAATACGATTACATACTGTCTGTATAAATTCATGGTCATGCGATGACATTAGGATAACACCATTAAAGGACTGAAGGGTATTATTGAATGCCTGAATTGATTCAAGATCAAGATGATTGGTGGGAGAATCAAGTACCATCGTATTTGCATTCTTCAACATCATTTTTGCTATCATGCACCTCATTTTCTCACCTCCCGAAAGAACTGACGCCCTCTTTAATACTTCCTCACCGGAGAATAGCATTTTACCCAGAAATCCCTTTAAATATATTTCACTTGAGTCATCTGAAAATTGACAAAGCCAGTCAACGAGATTATAATCTGTGTTAAAATAAGACGAATTATCAAGGGGTAAATATGCAGTTGTTATTGTCTGTCCCCAGTCAAAACTACCGGAATCTGCCCTACGTTTATGCATGATTATGTCAAAGAACGCTGTCATCGCACGGGGATCACGGCTTAGGAAACATACTTTATCACCTTTTTCAATCTGAAAATTCAAATCCTTGAAAAGTACGGTTCCGTCATCCGCAGTTGCAGAAAGACCATGTATTTCCAGAATTTTATTTCCGGGTTCACGAAGTGGAGTAAATATAATGCCCGGATATCGACGTGAAGACGGTTGTATCTCTTCAATATTAAGCTTCTCAAGCATTTTCTTACGGCTTGTGGTCTGCTTGGATTTAGCCACATTTGCGCTAAATCTCTGAATGAACTCCATGAGTTCTTTTCTCTTTTCTTCAGCTTTTTTATTCTGTTGCTGCTGCTGACGCAAAGCCAGCTGACTTGACTGATACCAGAAACTATAGTTGCCGGCGAATAAAGATACTTTGTTATAGTCAATATCAAGCGTATGAGTGGAAACGGCATCAAGGAAATGACGGTCGTGCGAAACAACAAGCACAGTATTCTCGCAATTTGAAAGGTAATTCTCAAGCCACGACACAGTTTCCAGATCAAGGTCATTTGTTGGCTCGTCGAGAAGAAGATTATCAGGATTACCAAAAAGGGCTTTTGCAAGCAATACTCGCACCTTTTCCTTACCGCTGAGTTCTTTCATATATAGCCGATGCTTGTTTTCTTTTATCCCCAAGCCACTGAGTAGGGCGGCTGCATCACTTTCAGCATTCCAACCATCAAGTTCTGCGAACCGTTCTTCAAGTTCAGATGCACGCATGCCGTCGGCATCAGTGAAATCAGCTTTTGCATAAAGCGCATCACGCTCCTGTATGATATCCCACAACACATTGTGTCCCATCATTACAGTATCAATAACCTTGAATTCATCAAACTTAAAATGGTCCTGTTCGAGTACACTCATTCTTTCCCCGGGTCCTTGTTGAACAGAACCGTGGGTCGGCGATAATTCTCCGCTAAGAATGCGCATAAGTGTAGATTTTCCAGCTCCATTTGCACCGATAATTCCATAGCAGTTTCCCGGCGTGAATTTTAAATTTACATCTTGAAACAGAACTCTTTTTCCGAATTGTATGGCAAGGTTATTTACAGCTATCATTAAATATGAAATTTATAGTAATTGATTAATAGGGAGCTTTTTCATCAAGAAGTGCAAAATCCAAAACTTCCTTTATCGAGTCGACATACTTAAATGACATTCCTTTCAAATATATCTGGGGAATTTCATCTATGTCCTTTTTATTATTTTTCGATAAAATTATTGTGTTTATTCCGGCACGTTTTGCTGCAAGAATTTTTTCTTTAATTCCACCGACAGGCAATACTTTTCCACGAAGCGTAATTTCACCCGTCATTGCAATTCTATCCCGTACTCTACGGCCTGTAAATGATGAAGCAAGCGATGTAGCCATTGTTATGCCGGCTGACGGCCCATCTTTTGGAATTGCTCCTTCCGGAACATGTATATGAATGTTATTGGAGTTAATGCTGTCTTGAGGAATATCTAACGACTCAGCATGTGCTTTTATGTATTGTACGGCTATAGTAGCTGATTCTTTCATTACATCACCAAGATTTCCGGTTAAGGTCAATTTGCCTTCTTTACCGGGAGTTAAAGATGACTCAACAAAAAGAATTTCTCCACCGGCACTTGTCCATGCCAAACCCGTAACGACTCCTGCGTAATCATTACCTTCGTATCGATCACGCTGATATGGTGCCGGACCAAGATAAGCGGTCAGTTCATCAGCCTCTATAACCGGATTAAATTCTTTTCCGCTTACTTTCTTGAGAACAACTTTACGAACAATACTTGCAAGCTTTTTTTCTAACTGTCTTACACCGCTTTCCGATGTATATCCATCGATCAAAGATTCGATTGCATCTGTAGAAAAAGTAAGTTCATTATCCTTAAATGCATGTTCTTTTATAAGACGGGGAATAAGATGACGTTTGGCGATTTCAATTTTCTCTTCAGCAATATATCCCGAAATATCAATAACTTCCATACGGTCAAGCAATGGCTGTGACAGAGTCGATAGCGTATTTGCCGTAGCTATAAATAAAACTTTAGAAAGATCGAAATCAACATCTACGTAATTATCATGAAACTTATGATTCTGTTCCGGGTCAAGAACCTCAAGCAAAGCAGCTGAAGGGTCACCTTTTATATCTGTCCCCATCTTGTCTATTTCATCAAGAAGAAGAACAGGGTTTGATGATCCGGCTCGTCTTATTGCATCAATTATGCGTCCGGGCATAGCTCCAATATACGTACGACGATGTCCTCTAATTTCCGCTTCATCATGCATACCGCCTAATGAAACACGCTGATATTTACGGCCTAATGCTTTAGCAATAGATTGGCCAAGAGAAGTTTTACCAACGCCGGGGGCACCTACCAGACAAATAATAGGAGCACGTCCGTCAGGGGTATTCATCAGAACTGCCAACTGTTCCAGAATGCGTTCCTTTACTTTTTCAAGACCGTAATGATCACTGTTTAAAATATCCTCAGCCTCCTGCAATGAAGATGAAAGAGGGGAGAGGATACCCCACGGCAAATTGACAAGCAAGTCGAGATATGAATATTGAATTGCATAGTCAGGACTTTGAGGATTTAGACGGGACAATTTATCTGTTTCCCTATCAAACGTTTTTCGTACATTCTCTGGGAATAGAACATCTTTTGCCTTATTACGGAACATAGTAGCGTCATCATCATCACCATAAAGGTCACGCCTGATTGTTTCCATTTGTTGCGTTAGAAATGCGGCGCGTTGTTGATCTGAAAGCGTTTGATGGGTACGTTCCTGAATTTCACGGGAAATATTTATTAATTGCTCACCCTTCTTCAATTCACGCAATAACTCCATTGCGCGCTTATTTATTGACGATATAGAGAGTAATTTGATTTTCGATGCAGCGTCAATAGGCGCGTGTGTGCATATTAAATTGACAACCTCCTCAGGATTCTGACAATTATTAATGTTGAACTCCAATTCATTCGGACCGTCATTAGACATCTTGATAATGGAAATTGCCGTTTCTTTAACTGCATTTACAACTGCATGGTATTCACTTTCACCCTCCGGACTGCAAGGCACACGCTCGGGCATTTTACGTGCAGACGCAGTTAATACTAACGGATATGATTCACCAGAACCGGTCCCTGTGATTTTGATTTTATCAAACGCACGTATAATTGCAGTTTTATTCCCATCAGGCAGTTCGAAAATCTTCACGACCTTCGCAAGAACCCCGAATTCATAGATGTCATCAGGAATTACAGGATGTTCAATTTCAGGTTTTCTTTGGCAAACTACTCCTATCCAGATATTATTGGAATCAGCTAATTCTGCAGTTTCAATAGATGATTTACGGCCTAAAGTAATCGGAAATGTGATTCCAGGGAAAAGAACCAGATCACGGGTCGTAATAAGAGGTAAATCTTTCATATTAGGCTTTGACGAATCAGCCAAATCATTAACATCTATTTTCCCTATTCTAATCAAATTATCAGATTTTGTTTTCATTTACATTATCAATATTTTATTTTGACACTGCAAAATTCATGCCAAAATTACAAAATTTTAATGGATTAACAATGTGTGCACATCTATTGTTGCTTATATTAGACACAAAATGAAAAATATGTTGTGCAACATATGCGAATATATATGCAGTTAAATATATTTTTTATAATTTGCGGCCGATTGGGCATGAGTTTTGCTATAGTTGCCCCAAACATTTATTCATCTTAATAAAACTGATAACATGAAGGTCTATCAAGCTAACGAAATTAAAAACATTGCCCTGCTTGGCAGCAAGGGCTCGGGTAAAACCACACTCGCTGAAGCAATGCTCTACGAGTGTGGTGTTATAAAACGCAGAGGTACAGTTAATGGCAAAAATACCGTAAGCGATTATTTCCCCGTAGAAAAAGAATATGGATATTCAGTGTTTTCAACTATATTTTATGCAGAATTCCTGAATAAAAAACTTAATGTGATAGACTGTCCGGGTGCTGATGACTTTGTTGGCAATGCAATCACAGCATTAAATGTTACAGACACCGGTGTTATTGTTATCAACTCACAATATGGCGTTGAAGTTGGAACACAGAATATTTTCCGTACTGCTTCAAAACTTAAAAAACCTATAGTGTTTGCATTAAACCAGCTTGATGGTGAAAAGGCAGATTACGACAATGTAATTGAACAGGTCAAGGAAGTATTCGGAAATAAAGTAGTCACAGTTCAATACCCGCTTAATGCAGGCACCGGATTCAATGCAATGATCGATGTTCTGCTGATGAAAAAATATTCTTGGGGTCCGGACGGAGGTGTTCCTACAATAGAAGATATTCCCGTTGAAGAAATGGAAAAAGCCCAGGAGTTACATCAGGCGCTTGTAGAAGCAGCTGCTGAAAACGATGAGACTCTTATGGAAAAATTCTTTGACCAAGGGCATCTTACGGAGGATGAAATGCGCGAAGGTATCAGAAAAGGGTTGGTTGATCGTTCCATATTCCCTGTTTTTTGTGTTTCAGCAGAAAAAGATATGGGTGTTCGCCGCATGATGGAATTCCTTGGAAATGTGGTTCCGTTCGTTGACGATATGCCGGCTCCGGTCGACACAAAAGGGGAGGAAGTCAAGCCGAATGCCGATGGTCCAGTCAGTCTGTTTATGTTTAAGACAACAGTTGAACCGCATATTGGTGAGGTAAGTTACTTTAAAGTGATGTCGGGAACGCTTAAGGCAGGTGCGGATCTTGAAAATGTTAATCGTGGCAGTAAGGAACGCATCGCACAGATTTTCTGTGTATGCGGTCAGATAAAGACTCCCGTTGATCAACTTGTTGCCGGTGACATAGGTGCTACTGTTAAACTGAAAGATGTTCGCACCGGCAATACACTTGATGAAAAGGGTTGCGAATATAGTTTTGACTTCATCAAATATCCGGCTCCCAAATATCAGCGTGCCATCCGACCTGTAACAGAAAGTGATTCGGAAAAATTAAGTGGTATTCTTACACGTATGCACGAAGAAGATCCCACATGGGAGGTTGTTCAGTCGAAAGAGCTTAAACAGACAATCCTTTCAGGCCAGGGTGAATTCCACCTTCGCACACTCAAATGGCGAGTTGAAAATAATGATAAACTTCCAATTATTTTCGAAGAGCCTAAGATTCCTTATCGCGAAACTATCACTAAAGCTGCCCGTGCTGATTATCGTCATAAAAAACAGAGTGGCGGTGCCGGACAGTTCGGTGAGGTTCATTTGATTGTAGAACCTTACTATGAGGGCATGCCCGCTCCTGACACCTACCGCTTCGGCAATCAGGAATTCAAAATGAATGTTCGCGACACGCAGGAAATTCCTTTGGAATGGGGCGGTAAGCTTGTTGTCTGCAACTGCATTGTCGGTGGAGCTATTGATGCCCGTTTTATCCCCGCTATTGTAAAAGGATTGATGGATAGAATGGAACAAGGCCCGCTTACCGGTAGCTATGCACGCGACGTGCGTGTATGCATATACGATGGTAAAATGCACCCGGTTGATTCAAATGAAATCTCATTCCGTCTTGCCGGACGTAATGCATTCAGCGAAGCCTTCCGCAATGCTAATCCAAAAGTACTTGAACCGGTTTATGATGTTGAAGTGTTAGTGCCGGCTGATGTTATGGGCGATGTAATGAGCGATTTACAAGGCCGTCGTGCGATAATTATGGGCATGGAAAGTGAGAATGGCTTTGAAAAGATTATGGCAAAAGTTCCGTTGAAGGAAATGTCAAGCTATTCAACCGCTTTAAGCTCAATTACTGGCGGTCGTTCTTCATTCACCATGAAATTCGCAAGCTATGAACTTGTTCCAGGAGATGTTCAGGAAAAACTCCTTAAGGAATATGAGGAAAAGAATGTTTCTGAATAAGCGTTTATATTAAATATGAAAGAGCCCTGAAATGAAAAATATCCGGGGCTCTTTCTTTATCCTTAACAATGGCTATTGCTTATGCTGAATGTAATTCTTGACTTGCTGGAACAGATCAGTTGCAAAAACAAAATCATTTAATGCTTCATTTGAAGTTTCGAAAATCTTTTTCTTATCTCCAATCCATTCATTATACCCCTTATTTATAAACACAATATTTTCACCAATCCCTAACACTGAATTCATATCATGTGTATTTATTATAGTAGTGATATTATATTCGTGTGTTATATCGCTTAAAAGTTCATCGATAAGAATTGAAGTCTTTGGATCAAGTCCGGAATTAGGTTCGTCACAGAACAGATATTTCGGATTCAAAGCAATTGCACGCGCTATGGCAACACGTTTTTGCATACCGCCTGATATTTCAGACGGATATTTGTTATCAGCGCCTTTCAAATTAACTCTGTCAAGACAGAAATGGGCACGGTCAAGCATTTCGGCTCTCGACATTTTCGAAAACATAACAAGAGGAAACATTACATTTCCAAGCACTGTTTCCGAATCAAAAAGCGCTGAGCCCTGAAAAAGCATACCTATTTCTTCACGGATCGCTTTTTTCTGCTCTGTATTCATGGAAAGAAAATCGCGTCCGTCATATAGTATTTCACCGCTGTCAGGTTTAATTAATCCGACAAGTGATTTTATCAATACTGTTTTACCGGAGCCACTTTGCCCGATTATAAGATTTGTCTTTCCGGTTTCAAAAGTAGCAGTTATGTCATGAAGAACAGTTCGTCCATCAAATGACTTGACAAGATTCTTTACCTCAATCATTACAGAAGTAGTTTTGTTAAAATTACATCAAGCAACAGAATCATTATACTGCTCGTTACAACGGCATTAGTACTGGCTTTACCGACTTCAAGAGCGCCTCCTTTAACATAGTAACCACAAAAAGCAGCAACCGTGCAGATTACAAACGCAAAGAACAACGACTTTATTAAACCGTACCATACATACCATTCATTAAAAAATGCCTGGATTCCGAATGTATAGCGGGATACAGGTATCAAATCCGTAAATAAAGCCACCAAATATCCGCCTAAAAAAGATGTACCGATACATAGTGCCACGAGAACCGGCATAAAACATATAAAACCTACAATTTTAGGAAGAACAAGAAAATTGCTTGAATTTATGCCCATTATCTCGATGGCATCAATCTGTTCGGTTACGCGCATAGTTCCAATTTCTGATGCAATGTTTGAACCAACCTTACCGGCAAGTATCAGACATAAAATTGAATTTGAAAATTCAAGAAGTATGATTTCTCTTGCAGCGAGTCCTACAGAATAAGCCGGCATAAGAGGTGAACTCACGTTCAATTGCATCTGAATTGTTATAACCGCACCGATAAATAATGATATAACTATAACCAGCGGAATTGAATCTACTCCTAATTTTGAAATTTCGGTTACCGTGCGCTGTCCGAATACTTTCCAGCGATCAGGAATTGTAAACACTTGTGATAGGAATTTACAATAGCGTCCGAACGTGCATATTGAATTAATAAGAACCATCGTTAATTAATGAATATATTTACAAAATTAGCATATTTAGGTCAGATAATTCTCACTAATTCCAAAAAAGTAAAATATTGTTCCTTTTTTCACTCATATTAAATGAACACTCTTTTAGCTGACAGCGTTTGAAATAAAAAACACTTATTGCTATGAAGATTAACAAAAGTATCAAGATCGTTGTTTCCCTACTGTTTCTGTTTACTGCATTTTCAAGTATTGATGCTGATGCTTGCTCAAGAATTTTATATGTCGGTGACAGTTCACTTAGAATAGTTGGCAGATCACTTGACTGGAAAACGCCCATACCGACAAATCTATATGTTTATCCCAGAGGAATGGAGAAAAAAAGCCATAGTATGCCCGGCGCTATAAAGTGGACTTCTAAATATGGAGCGATTTATGCAGTGTC
Organism: uncultured Bacteroides sp.; assembly: GCA_964564465.1. GTDB lineage: Bacteria > Bacteroidota > Bacteroidia > Bacteroidales > Muribaculaceae > Paramuribaculum. The sequence goes on along the minus strand of CAZMAO010000001.1, from coordinate 185,069 downwards.
ATATGACGGTGGCATTACTGAAGGAATGAATGAAAAAGGATTGGTTGTCAACGGATTGTTCTGTAAAGGAACTGTATATGAAAATGATAGCACTAAAAAACTGCCGCCCATGTCTATGGCCATGTTCGTTGGATGGTTACTTGACCTTAATGAAACAACTGCTCAGGTTGTTGAAAAATTAAGAGCTCATGATTTTAACATCTCAGGCTCGACGTTCGATGGCGGAACTGTTTCGGCTCTACACTGGGGTGTTACTGACAAAGAGGGTAACTGTGCTGTTATTGAATTTGAAAACGGCCATATTAAAATATATGAAGGCAAAGATATGAAAGCCATGACAAACGACCCTAATTTCCCGCAGATGACCGCAATTAATGATTATTGGGAAAAAGTCGGTGGAACAAATATGCTTCCGGGAACAGTAAAAAGTCCCGACAGATTTGTTCGCGGATACTATTTTGACGGTCATGTCGCTAAAACCGCCGATGCGGATCTTGGATTGTCAATCATACATAGCATCCTTGTAAATGTGTCAGTTCCTTATTTATATACAATTGAAAGTGAGCCTAATGTATCGTCAACGCAATGGCGTTCCTTTGCGAATATCCGCGACCTTCGCTATTATTTTGATGTGATTACCAACTTGGGCATCTACTATATCGATATTCAAAAATGCGATTTACGCCCAGGCGCTTCCGTAATGAAGTTCGATACACAAAAACATAAGGATGTAACTGGCGAAGCCAATAAATATCTTAAGAAATCGGCACCATTTACGCCAATGTATTGATTATATTCCTACCTTTGCATTTAATCGGATTTAGTGCAATGTGTAAAAAATATTTCCTTGTTGTAATGGTTTTCTTCATCGGTTTATTTGCTGATGGAGAAAACTTATTTATTCAAGATTCCGATTCAATTTGTTTAAATGACTCGGTGACTATAACTACTGAGAACATAAAATATGCCAATGACAGTTTGTTCAATACATATCCATGGTATAAACAGTTGTTTGAAAACGGCTTCAGGATTCATGATCCGAGAATAAAGTATCCTGTTTTCCCTAAGTTCTGTCTAAATATATATGATTGGGGAGATAAGATATTTAACACCTACGACCCCAAGTATGTTGTCGGAGTAGGGAAAAACTGGAAAGTTGTTTTAAAGAGTTATAACTGGATGACCAGTTATATGATGCGGTTTAATGGTGGTGAAAGTCTGCACATTCGTTCCGATATATATCCTGACTTTGGAGCATATATCTGTTTTATGGCTGTAAACGTTGGTTACACCGCTAAAATGGATAATTTGTTCGGCCACGCACGAAAAACACGTGAAAACTTCAATGTGAGTTTTACCACTTCACGTTTTCATGCTGCGTTTAACCGATGGAAAACAATTGGTGATGCTAAAATAACAAAATTCGGCAGTTATGATAAAAACCATTATTTTGAATTGCCGTTTAACAACATCACAATGACAAGCTATAACAGCGAGTTATTTTATTTTTTCAACAATAAAAAGTATTCACACGCCGCAGCCTATTGTTTCTCTAAGTATCAATTGAAATCTGCCGGCAGTTTCATGGCTGGAATTACGTTTAATCATCAGACTTTAAATATTGATTTTTCCGATTTCAATCCTGAAATCAAGGATCATCTTAGTGAATTGCAGGATCATTATCGTTTCCGATTCAATGACTACAATATTACAGCCGGTTACGGATATAATTGGGTTATAAAACCTAAAACATGGCTTTTGAATGCAATGGTGCTTCCATCGGTTGGATACAGATATTCGTATAAAGATTCTTCAGAAGGACAAAAGAATTTATTTGCTTTTGATTTATTCGGTAGCACATCAGTCGTTTATAACCACCGTTCGATTTATGCATCACTAAGTCTTTCACTGAATGGTCATCTGTATTTTAACAATCAATACACACTTTTCGATTCCATAAATTCCCTATCAATGAATATGGGCGTCCGGTTTTAATTATAACGATTCGACGGCCTCACGGATACTTTCCTTAAGAAGTTTACGATATTGGTTACGGGAAAATAATGACTTCGGCATAGAATCGACAGCAGTTTCTATGCGGGGGAGTGTTGAGGGGAGCAGTCCGATTTGATCAGCTTGTTTAACAACATCAATAATAAGTCGGCCGACAGCCCTTTGTGTCGTTTCTTTTACTAACGATTCGCTTCCGGCACGACACGCAGTTTCAATTGCAAAGGTCTTTAACTCAATTTCGTATTCTGTTCCCGGATTTAATGAGGAAACATCTTTTATAAACCGCTTTATTCTGGTGATTCGTCCCTTATTTCTTCCTCTGGCACATCGCATGAATTCTTTCTTAATATTTGAGCGCGCTTTATCCATGCGTTTATCAATATCCGGCTGAACAAAAAAATCAAGATATTCCTTAGCCTCTGATCGTGCATCATAAAGTTCGATAACCAAATCACAAATCTGTTGGTGATCCAGTTGCGCCAGTAATTTTTTTAAACTTGATTTTGACATATGATATATAACAAATTTCCCCGCCATTAAGTATGACGGGGAAATTCATTTTTAATTGCTTTGTTCACTATTTTGAGTCTGAGGTTTTAGCCAGCGATCAAGCCAACGGAAGAAAACACGCTGCCACATAACTGCATTCTGCGGTTTTAAAATCCAGTGATTCTCATCCGGGAATATCAACATTTCAGCAGGAACCCCACGCAGACGAGCTGCATTAAATGCCATCATTCCCTGCGAAGCAAGAATACGGAAATCATATTCGCCGTGTGTAATTAAAATTGGCGTATCCCATTTGTCAATGAACTTATGTGGTGAATTAGCATATGAGTTTACGGCCGCTGCATTATCTTTCTCCCAATATGCGCCACCAAGATCCCAGTTGGCAAACCACATCTCTTCAGTTTCAAGATATTGTGCCTCTGTATTGAAAATACCGGCATGCGCAATAAATGCAGCGAAGCGACCTTCATGATGTCCTGCAAGCCAATAAACAGAGAAACCGCCATAACTTGCGCCGACAGCACCTATATGATCGGCATCAACATACGGCTCATTTTTCATATAATCTACGGCAGATAAATAATCTTTCATATTCTGTCCGCCATAATCCTTAGAAATCTGTGCATTCCATTCGGTTCCGAATCCGGGCAAACCACGACGGTTGGGAGCGATTACAATATAGCCCTTTGCCGCCATCAATGCAAGGTTCCATCTATAACTCCAGAACTGACTTACAGGAGACTGCGGTCCACCCTGACAATAAAGAATTGCCGGATATTTTTTATTCGCATCAAAGTCCGGTGGTAAAAGAACCCAAGTAGTCATCTCTTTACCATCTGTAGTCGGAACCATACGTTTCTCTACTTTAGGCATTTTAAGCTGAGAAAGCAGCTCTGTGTTCACGTTTGACAGCTGCTTTACATCAGAACCGTTTACCGCAACAATTTCATTCGGCATAAGCATTGAATGACGCATGGTAATCAGTTGATTTCCATCAGCAGAAGATAATGCGGCATAATCATATTCACCTCCGGCAACTTGATTTACTTCCTTGGTATCTATGTTAATGCTGAATACTGGTATAACGCCATCCTTCGGAGCAATAAAGTAAATAGATTTATTTGAAGGATTCCAAGCAATCTGATCAACAGTATAGTCCCAATCTTCAGTCAGGTCTGTCTTAACTCCGGTAGCCATATCCATAATGAATATGCGATTTTTGTCGCTCTCATATCCGTCATGTTCCATGCTTAGCCATGCAAGATACTTACCATCAGCAGAGAAAACAGGATTTGTATCATAACCCATCATCCCTTCCGTCAGATTCTTGGTTTGTTTTGTATTTAAATCATACAGATATAAGTCAGAATTTGTTGACAATGAATATTCCATGCCAGTTTTTTTACGGGACACATACACCAGCGATGAATTATCAGCCGCCCATGCAAATGATTCTATGCCTCCAAACGGCTTCATCGGAGCTTCAAATGGTTCATCCTGCATGATATCGGCAACATTCGTTATCTTGTTACCATCAAAGTCACCGACAAAAGGATGTGGAATCTCCGTAACCCATTCATCCCAATGTTTATACATCAAATCGTCGATAATTTTACCTGTAGCTTTTTTAAGGTCGGGATATACATCCTGAGCGGTTTCTGAATACTTAACGTTTCCGATAAGAACAACATGTTCTTCATTAGGTGAAAACAAGAATCCAGAAACACCATTTTCAAGTTCGCTTACCTGTTTTGCTCCGGAGCCATCTGCATTCATAACCCAGACTTGTGAGGTTTTATCCTTACCGGCAGCAATATATGCAATTTTATCTCCTCCGTCAATCCATACTGCCTGGCTTTCACTTCCAGGCGTTTTGGTGAGGCGCATTACGTCCGTTCCATCAAGATTCATAACATAAAGGTCCTGATTGCTTCGGTTTTCTTCAACACTTTCGTAACTTACGCCGTAAAGAATTTTTGACTTATCAGGCGAAACAACGGGGCTGCTGACACGCCCGAATGCTTCAAGCGCATCAATTGTGTATTCACCGTTTTCCGGAGTAAAATCCGGTTTGTCAATCATTTTAGTATCGGTCTTATCGGAACCGCACGATGCAGCAAGCAAAGCTGTGCCCATAAATAGGAATAATTTGATTAAATGTGACATTTTACCTATAATTTATTATAATTAATTTTCCATTGACTTTAGAATAGCTATCTGTTCAAGCCAAAGATTGCAGGATGCATCAGAGGGCATCCTCCAGTCACCACGAGGCGATAAGCATACTTTTCCAACTTTCACGCCATCCGGCATACACGACCGCTTGAACTGCTGTGAAAAAAAGCGTTTAAAAAACAATTCCATCCACTTTAAAATCTCACCATTTGAATATCGGTTGTTAAATGCTTTTTTTGCAAGCATATATATTTTACGAGGAGAAAATCCGTAACGTATAAAATAATATAGGAAAAAATCGTGAAGTTCATACGGACCGACAAGATCTTCCGTTTTCTGAACAATTTCATCAGATGAATCAGCTGGCATCAGCTCCGGACTTATAGGTGTATCAAGAATATCTAATAGAACAGACTTGACGTCGCTGTTATCAACCGTTTCGGCATATCTTCTCACAAGATATCTGACCAAAGTTTTAGGAATACCGGCGTTGACACCGTACATGGACATATGATCGCCGTTATATGTAGCCCATCCCAATGCAAGTTCCGATAAATCGCCTGTCCCAAGAACAATTCCACCCGACTGATTAGCGATATCCATTAATATCTGGGTCCTTTCACGAGCCTGTGAATTTTCATAAGTCACATCAATAACATCGGGCTTATGACCGATATCTTTAAAATGTTGCAACACAGCATCAGCAATCGGTACTTCTCTAACAGAAACGCCGAGATACTTCATAAGCTTCAATGCGTTATTATATGTTCGTCCTGTTGTGCCAAATCCGGGCATTGTTACTCCAATAATATTTCGACGAGGAATGTTCAAAACATCAAACGTTATAACAGCAATTATTAAAGCAAATGTTGAATCTAATCCTCCGGAAATACCTATTGTCAATGTATTGCAATGAATGGCATTCAAACGTTGGGCTAATCCTGAAACCTGAATGGAGATTATTTCATCATATCTGTAGTCCGCACTGTTTTCCGGAATAAAAGGAGTAGGGGATATCGTCCGGTAGTCCGGTTGATATCCATAATTCCAGTCGTTTGCACTTAACTCAGTCTGTTTAACAGAATTATTATTTTGATTCAAACAGGCTTCAAAAGTCATATTATGCAAACGCTCTCGCCTTATCAGGTCTATATCAATATCTGCAATAACGTACGATGATTTGAAATGGTTCTCGAATCGATTGCTCTCAGATAATAAGTTTCCACACTCCGCAATAATATTTTTAGGAGAATAGACAAGATCAGTTGATGATTCACCCCATCCGGAAGAAGCATATACATATCCGCATAAACAACGCGACGACTGTTGGATTATCAACTGTTTCAGGTAATCATACTTTCCCACGCTATCATCGGAAGCAGACAGATTAAATATTACTTCGGCACCATTTGCACACAAATTAAATGAAGGAGGCACAGGCGCCCATAGATCCTCACATATTTCTATTCCTAGGTTAACTCCATGCGATGTCAGCACCGTCTTTTCGCTATTATCTTCAGCCGCGGAAAACCATCGCTTTTCATAAAATTCATTATAATTCGGCAAATGTGTCTTATCGATAATCTTTATTTCTCCATTGCTTATAAAAGCCGCACAATTAAATACTTTTGAATTATGTAATACAGGAACACCGACTATCACATCCATATTCAGGTTACAGCAATAATCCTTTAACTGGTTTAATGCATTTGATGACTCCTCTAATAATAATTGACTATGAAACAAATCGCCACATGTATAACCGGTTATGCTGAGTTCAGGGAAAACTACAATGTCAACTCCTTTACTTTCAAGCATATCAATCATTTCAATTATGCCGGCAACGTTTGCGCGAACATTTCCAACCGAAACAACCGGTGAAGCCGATGCCACTCTGAGAAATCCGTTTATCATGCTAAAATAATTTAATTTATGGGCAAAATTAACATTTTCATTCCATATTTGCGACTGAACTGAACATTATATCCTACTTTTGCATTAAAGTTTATAATAATTCTATTTAAATTCCATCATGAAAAAGCTATCAGCTATAAGCCGTGAGTTAGTTGTTATATTATTCCTATTACTCTCGGCTACCGCATATTGCGGAGAAAAAAGTGTCGGACTACGAGCGGGCTATATGACTAAAAATGAAGCTCCAACCGCAGGCTTATTCTTCAAATACTCTTTTTCGGAGCGTTTCCGTATGGCAACGACTTTTGATTATTATTTCCGGCACAATAATACTGATGCATATTCAATAAACATCAATGGAGAAATGCCCTTTTCAATAATTAATAGAAAGTTGTCGGTTTTCCCGTTGGTAGGGTTCGGATTGACATCATGGAATGTAAAGTATAATAAAGGTTTAACTGAAAAATCTGACGATTCTACAACCCGCAAGACACGTCTTGGATTGAATATCGGTGCAGGCATTGACTATTATGTGACTTCAACACTGAAGTTAGGACTGGAGTTTAAATATGGATGGGTAAAACACTATTCCGGTGAAGCGGTTAATCTTTCAATCGGCTATGTGTTTTAAAGGCAATCAATAATAATTTTTGCACCTTTAACCGTGTTAAAGCAACTGGAAAAATCTTCCCGTTGCTTTTTTATTGCATCTTCAGATACAGGATTTCTAAGTATTTCGTTTATGTACTTTGCAATCTCCATTGGCGTGTCAGCTACCATGCAAAATTTCCGTAATAAATCATCAGAAACCATATGAGAATTAACTACGGAAACGCCATTGCCTTTGGATAGCGCATTAAGTAATTTTAATTTTATACCGGTCGACTGAAAGCTAATCAACAGGTTTACTTTTGCCGATGAAATAAGCGTATCTAATTCCTTATCCGACGGATGATTAACGAAGTGGACGCCTTTAGATAACATACAGTTAACAAGACGCTTTGACGAACATTTTCCGGCAACTACAAAACTACATTTATCATCAAGCAACGGAAGTACTTCATTAAGGATGAATATAAGACCTTTCCTGTTCTCAACAACATCAAGATTACCGTGATAAAGAACATCTACATTTAATCCGTCAGCTGTTGAGTTCATAACACTATTGTCCGAATCGTTAAAAAATGGATAAAGTAATTTTACAGTAGTATCTGAAAATTTATCTTCAAAATATTTTTTATCCGGACAGGATAGCGGAAAGATAACATTGGCGTACTTTAGAATTGATTCAAATCGCTTTAAGCGTAACGATTCTATTTTGTATAATATTTTTTTTATAGGATTGTCCGTAGCCTTGGAAAGCGCCTCATAGTATTCATGTTCAATGTTATGTGTTCGCACAGCTGTGCGAACACCTTTAAAATGCAAATCTTTCAGCAGCGCACATGTATGTAATCCCTCTAAAAGAACAGGGGCATCAATTTGTTCTATACGTTTTAATAAAGCATCATTTCTTCTCGTATTGACAATAAAGGGATATAATGACAAAGTCCCCATCAGTGTCTTTTTTCGAGGATAATAATATATCTCATCTGCAACCTTCTTTATATTGTCGTTAATCTCCCTATCATATATGAATGTATGCAAAATAACATATGCCCCGGCATCGTGGAGAGCTTTCAGTTTATAATACACATCGATTACACCTCCGTAATTGGCCGGAAATGGCATCTGAAAACTAACAACCTGAATTTTGCGTTGCATGTGATAAAGTATAGAACGATTTTATAACGTTTTTAAACCATATTAATTGCATTCTACCAAATATTCTGATTATATTTGCAAATGTTACTAAAATCAAATCCCAATAAAATGAAATTAATTAAATTGATAAGTGCAGCTGCCTTCATGTCAATGGCTTTTTCATGTGCTGTAGCTCAATCGTCAGCATACAAAGTGACTATCCCTCTAAGCGAGGATGAAGATGGACTCAAAGCCTATTTGGTCAACTATGATTCCGGTGAAAAAATTGACAGCACTGTAATTGAGAATGCCTCGGCTGAATTCAAAGGTGAGGCTGCGACTCCAGTAATGGTACAACTTGTTATTGATGGAACCCGGTCAGGTATGTTTATTCTTGAACCCGGTACTATTGTGGGCGATATCAAGAATAGGTCTTTCAGTGGAACTGTTTTAAATGATGCATTGATAGATTTTGGTAAAAAAGCCGGTAATTATGTTGAACAATTCCGAAAATTATCGGCAGATTCTAATGCCAGCGTGGAGGCAAAAAACGATATTGAAAAAAAATATACCGATTTGGTAAATGAAACCAAACAGAAACACAAAGGTAACCCTATCGGATATTACCTATTCATTCAGGACGCGTATGAACTTGATTTGAATTCACTTGATAAAATATTATCGGAAACTCCGGAATATGCTAAAAGTGTAAGAGTTCAGAAATTAAGAAATAATCTTGTTAAGAAAAGTGAGACATCTGTCGGGAAAAAATATAAAGATTTTGAAATAAAGCAACCGGATGGCACTGTTGCTAAATTAAGTGATCATGTCGGTAAAGGGCATTATACACTTGTTGATTTTTGGGCAAGCTGGTGTGGCCCCTGTATCAGAGAAACTAAGGTTTTAAAGAAACTCTACAATGAATATTCGGATAAAGGTCTTGAAATTCTTGGAGTTGCAGTTTGGGATGAACCGCAAAACACACTTAAAGCAATTGAAACACATCAGTTACCTTGGAATCAAATTATTAATGCCGGCACAATACCGACGGATATTTATGGTATTTCAGGAATTCCCTGCATAATATTGTTTGATCCGGATGGCAATATTGTAAGTCGCGATAAACAGGATGAGGCATTAATTGCCGACGTGAAGGCAGCGATGGAAAATAAATCGGTAGAAAAATCCGAATAAATTGTTTTCGACAACTTAATAGCAAAAAAGGAAGGATTAACCTTCCTTTTTTGTTTCCAGTAACGCACAGGCAAGCTGATCAGGACAGGATGTCTGTTTATTTCCACATCTGATTCCTTTTAATTTTTCTATCACTGAATCTATTTCCATTCCATGAACCAATGAGCATATACCCTTTAAATTCCCATTACATCCGCCTGTGAATGAAACGTCATACACCTTTCCATCAATCACTTCAAATTCAATAGATTTGGAGCATGTTCCTTCTGTCTTATATATTTTTTTCATAACTCTGCAAAATTACGAAATAAATATAAATCTTCCGTGCGCGAACAAAATGTAAATTTAATCACTGAAAAACAAAGCATTATTCAAGCAAATTTATTAATTTTGCGACAATACAACAGTAAATCATCACTATGGCTAAAAAAGTACGCTTTTCTTCCCGCATAGGTTTAATAGCAGCGACAGTTGGTTCAGCTGTCGGTCTTGGAAATATATGGCGATTCCCGGCTGAAGCTCAAGCCAATGGGGGAGCGGCTTTTATATTATTGTATGTTTTATGCGTATGTCTGCTCGGAATACCGGTAATGATCGGTGAATTCTCATTAGGCAGAGCCGGCCGCAGTGATGCTGTTGGTTCGTTTAAAAATATCGGAGCTGCAAAGCCGTGGTATACAATCGGTTTTTTAGGTGTTGCCGCAAGCTATATTATCTTGTGTTTTTATATGGTTGTGGCCGGTTGGACACTTGAATATTTATGGAATTCAATTACCGGAAATTTATATGAGTCTTTACCGGCAGGCTCGAATTTCAACGGATTGTTTACTGAGAAAATGCAACATTATGTTGGCGATTGGTTTAATCCGTTGGTAGCTACTGTTATAATGATAATTCTGAATACATGCATATTGTTAGGAGGAGTTAAAAAAGGAATTGAACGGCTTTCAAACATTATGATGCCCGTACTGTTTGTTTTGCTTATTGTATTTGTCGGAGTAGCAGCAGCACTTCCTGACGCTTCAGTTGGTTTTCAGAACTTCTTACTGCCTGATTTTAGCAAAATAACACCTACGGCAGCATTAAATGCTCTTGGTCAGGCATTTTTTTCATTAAGCTTGGGTATGGGAATCCTTATAACTTATTCTGCATACTTCCCCAAAACGACTGAATTAGGAAAAACGGCCGTAACCGTTTCACTTCTTGATTTACTGGTTGCCATAATGATGGGAATGATAATATTCCCGGCAATATCCTCCTTTCATCTTGAGGGAGAATCCACCCAGGGTGCCACTTTAGTATTTGTAACACTCCCGGAGGTTTTTGTAAATATGCCATTCACTCGCGTTTGGTCATCTTTATTCTTCCTTCTCCTCACGGTCGCAGCACTCACTTCAACAATTTCTATATCAGAGGTGTCCGTATCGTTTGTGATTGACCGATTTAAAACAACAAGAATGAAAGCTTGTCTTGTAACCATGTTGCCTCTCTTTATATTCAGCACCATATGTTCTCTGTCGCAAGGTCCGCTCTCTGATGTTAGGTTATTCGGAATGAATATATTTGATTTTCTTGACTTTACGGCTACGAATTTGTTCTTGCCTATTGGCTCTCTCGGTTTATGCATATTCCTTGGTTGGTTTGCGCCAAAAGGATTTCTCTACGAACAGATGTCCAATAAAGGAACCATAAAAACACATATGGTTAAGATTCTATTCCTTCTGATTAAATATGTGGCACCGGTTTTAATTAGCTTGGTATTTTTATCCAATTTCTTATAAATGAGTTTGAAATTCAATAATAAGATACCGGCTTCAGAAAGGCGCGGAATTATTGTACTGGCATTTGTAATCGTGATATCATCAATTGTAATTTCCACTTGTGAGAGTGGTGTTTTTTATAATCCAGTAGTTATCGCTGACAGTATCCCCGATTCTGTAACCCGCCAGCCTGAAAAAGATAAATGTAAAAGCAAAGACAAATCTCCGAAAAGAAAGAATATTAAAACGGAGAAAAAAAGACCGGCACCCAATCCTCGAAGTCCACTTGATGAGCCGATTTCTATTAAATGATATGGATAATAATAAAAATAAAACAGGACGCGCAGTTTTTGCAACTAAAATAGGAGCAGTAGCGACTACTGCCGGCGCTGCAGTCGGACTTGGTAACATTTGGCGTTTCCCGTATGAATGTGGCGTGCATGGAGGGGGAGCGTTCATGTTGTGCTATATACTGTTCATTATTGTGTTGGGATTACCAGTCATTTGTTCTGAATTTATATTAGGTAGAGCGGCCCGAAGCAATGAATTCCGTGCATTTGGAAAATTCTCAAATGGGAAAATATGGAAAATCGTTCCGATCATGAACATCGTTGCATCGGTGATGATAATAAGTTTCTATTCAGTAATTGCCGGTTGGACAACCTATTATTTTATAGAGTCAGTTATTGGAGCGATAGGCACCGGCGCTATCACAGACTATCATAATGCATTCGGAGAGTTTATCAGTTCACCAATTACTCCACTCGTTTTTACATTCGCATTTTTATTAATAAATAATTTCGTAATGCTAAAGGGAGTTACTAAAGGTATTGAAAAAGCATCAAACATCCTTATGCCTATATTGTTTCTTTTGGTGATCGCATTTTGCATAAACTCCTTGTTTATGCCCGAAGCAATGACCGGATTGGAATTTCTGTTCAAACCGGATTTCAATAAAATAACCCCGCGTGTTATTCTTGGTGCTTTGGGTCAGGCTTTTTTCTCATTAAGTATCGGATTAGGATGTCTTCTGACTTATGCCTCCTATTTTTCATCAAATACCAATCTTTTTAAAACAGCGGTAACGACTGCCGGCGTAGACACAATCGTAGCCATTCTTTCAGGTATTATTATTTTTCCGGCCGTTTTTTCATTTGGAATGTCGTCAACCCAGGGACCTACTTTAGTTTTCGAGGTTCTTCCGTCAATTTTTGATCAGATACCGCTTGGACAAGTCTGGGCTTCCTTATTTTTCTTTTTGTTGATGTTAGCTTCGTTGACATCAACAATATCCATGAGTGAAATATCAATTTCATATTTTTCAGAAGAGTTTAAAATCAATCGAAAAAAAGCGACTTGGCTATCTACTATAATTGCATTGTTTTTCGGAACATTCTGCTGTCTGAGTTTCGGGCCACTTAAGGATTATACTGTTCTGAACATGACAGTTTTTGATATATTTAATACACTTTCATCAGATATTATACTTCCCATCGGTGGAATGTGTGTGGCTATTTTTGTCGGTTGGATACTACCTAAAGACATAACTGAAAATCAGTTAACAAATAACGGTAAAATTTCATTGCCTGTTATGGGTTTACTGATATTTGCAATACGATGGATTGCCCCCCTGGGAGTAGGCATTGTGCTGCTTAATTCATTTGGAATTATATAAAAATGTGATAAAAATATTGTAATTTTGTGCAAAATAATAATGCCAATATTTTTCTTATGAACGAATTAGCAACTAAGTATAATCCAGCGAATGTTGAAGACAAATGGTATGCCTATTGGATGGAGCACCGTCTTTTCCATTCTGAACCTGACACCCGCGAACCTTTCTGTATTGTAATTCCGCCTCCTAATGTTACCGGTGTTCTTCATATGGGACACATGCTTAATAACACTATTCAGGACATTCTGGTGCGTCGTGCACGTATGGATGGAAAAAACGCATTATGGGCACCGGGCACTGACCACGCCGCAATCGCTACTGAAGCTAAAGTTGTTGCCAAATTAGCGGAAGAAGGAATTAAGAAAAGCGATCTTACCCGCGAAGAATTTCTCAAACATGCCTGGGACTGGACGCATAAATATGGAGGCATCATTCTTGAGCAATTAAAAAAACTTGGCGCATCCTGCGATTGGGAACGTACGGCCTTTACAATGGACCCTATTCGCTCGGCAAGTGTAATAAGAGCATTTGTTGAGTTATATCGCAAGGGCATTGTTTTCCGAGGAAAACGAATGGTCAATTGGGATCCTAAGGCGAAAACAGCATTATCAGACATAGAGGTTATTTATAAAGAGGAGCAGAATAAGCTTTATTATCTCCGCTATAAAATTGTTGGTGAAGATGGTTATGCAATTGTTGCAACCACGCGTCCTGAAACAATTATGGGCGACACGGCAATGTGCATTAACCCGAATGACCCGAAAAATGCGCATCTTCGCGGTAAAAGAGTAATAGTGCCGCTTGTTAACCGTGAAATACCGGTTATTGAAGATGAGTATGTTGAAATGGAATTCGGAACAGGTTGTCTCAAAGTAACCCCGGCCCATGATATGAACGATAACATGCTTGGTGAAAAACACAATTTGGAGACGATTGATATATTTAACGATGACGCCACCATTAGTGAGGCTGCCGGAATGTATGTCGGCATGGATCGCTTCGATTGTCGCAAACAAATTGCTGTTGATTTGCAGAATGCCGGTCTTATTGAAAAAATTGAGGATTATACTAATAAAGTAGGATATTCCGAACGCAATCCAGACACAGTTACAGAACCCCGATTAAGCGACCAATGGTTCATGAAAATGGATAAGTTGGCTGAACCGGCGCTAAAAGCTGTAATGGACGATACCGTAAAATTCATTCCCGATAAATTCAAAAATATCTATCGCCATTGGATGACCGATATACGCGACTGGTGCATATCGCGTCAACTGTGGTGGGGACATCAGATTCCTGCCTATTATATGCCCGACGGTGATTACGTCATCGCTGAATCACGGAAAGAAGCTCTTGAGCTTGCAAAAGCAAAGAATCCTGAAATTTCGGATGCAGATCTCATTCAGGATCCTGATTGTTTTGACACCTGGTTCTCATCATGGTTATGGCCAATTTCTCTTTTTAACGGTATTCTTGACCCGGGCAATAAGGAAATTTCATATTATTATCCTACTGCTGATTTGGTAACAGCCCCTGACATCATATTCTTCTGGGTGTCCCGAATGATTATGGCTGGATATGAGTTCATTGGTAAGCAACCGTTCAACAATGTTTACTTCACCGGAATTGTGCGTGATGAAATAGGCAGGAAAATGTCTAAACAGTTTGGCAATTCACCTGATCCGCTTAAACTTATTGCTGATTACGGCGCTGATGGTGTGAGAATGGGTATAATGTTAAGCGCACCGGCAGGCAACGATATTTTCTTTGATAAGAAGTTATGTGAGACCGGACGAAATTTTGCTAATAAAATCTGGAATGCATTCCGTCTTGTAAAAGGATGGGAAGTATCAGATTCCATCCCACAGCCTGAGTCTTCTGAATTTGCAATAAACTGGTTTGATTCAAAATTAAGTCAGACGATTGAAGAAGTTAACGACCTGATGGGTAAATATCGCATTTCTGAAGCTCTTCGCGAAATTTACCGTTTGTTCTGGGATGAATTTTCAGCCTGGTATCTTGAGTTGGTTAAGCCGGCATACGGAACACCCATAGATTCTAAAACATATGATGCCACGCTGAACTTTTTCGATGCGCTTCTTCGTTTGCTACATCCCTTTATGCCTTTCATAACCGAGGAACTATGGCAACATATTGCTGAACACAAACCTGGTGAATCTATCATGTATGCACCTACTCCTAAAGCAGCAGATATTAACCAAACGCTGTTAGACATGATGCAACATATAAAAGAAGTTGCAAATGGCATCCGAAATATAAGAGCATCAAAGAATATCCCGGCTAAAGAGAATCTTAATATAGATATAATAGGCACCTGGAATATGCACGAAGACCCTGTTATCAAAAAATTATGTAACATTGGGGAAATAAATCACAATGCCTTAAAAAATCCTGCTGCCGCAACATTTATGGTCGGCACCATCGAGGTGAATGTACCGCTTCTTGATAATATCGATGTTAATGCAGAACTTGCTAAATTACATAAGGATCTTGAATATTATCAGGGATTTAAAGCATCAGTACTGAAAAAACTCTCAAATGAGCGTTTTGTTAGTAAAGCACCGGCTTCTGTCGTTGATTCCGAGCGTCAGAAACTATCTGATGCCGAAACAAAAATTCAGAATCTTGAAGCCGCTATAAATGCACTTGCGTAATATATATAATGCAGGCATCTATCAACAAATAGAAATGCCTGCATTATTTTTATACTTTAACTTATAACTCTTCTTTCTTTATGAGAATTTTGTGGACTGCTTGTTTAATTTTGTTCTGTGCTTTATCGGTAAAGTCGGCAGTTAACCCTTCAGTTACTATGACTCCGCGAACCAGTGTGGAAACATTAACTGACGACATGATACGTGTTCCGATTTCAGTTATTAAAGGCATGGATAACACAAAATTGCATTCGAGTCCATTTACAATTGGCGCATGGGTTCGGCCTGATTTTGATACACAACTCGACGGACAGCTGAATGCTATAGTAATGTCTGCAAATAACAATGCTACCGGACGTGCTTTTGCCGGGGGTGTTACACTTTCAATTGATTATTCAACAAAGTGCCTTTCTGTTTCCGGCTATTCAAGTCTTGATATTCCTGAAAATTTAGGTTCTACACCACTAAAAAATAAAGAGTGGCAGTATATCTCATTATCATTTAATCCGTCTACTCAAAAAATTACAGCATACCTTAATGGTGTTCAGGAATTGTCTGTTAAATATACCGACTATGCATGGTGTGAATCAAACAGTCCTGAGAATCTGTTTTTCATGTTCGGTTCTGTAGGATATAATGGAGCTATAGATGACATTCATATTTCTGCTAAAGTAATGACTCCGGATCAAATTTCATTATGCATGGATAATAAAGCGGAAGACGCATCATTATCCGGATGGTATACATTGGATGAAATAGCAGATGGTACAACAGGAGAATTTATCAATAATGTTGTCGGCGAAAATGTTAATGCACAATATGTCACATATCAACTTGTCAGCAAAACATACTATAGTTATAAAAAGGAAACTGCAGAAGCCGCCACACCTGACATGACATCTATTGATGAAAAATCTCAACGCCACACGGCAACGACTTTTAATGTTATTTTACCTGACGCTTCATATTTTAGCGGGTTAAAATCACTGACTTTTTCAGAAAAAGATGGTATAGTGCTTTCGAATGATGTTTCACTGTCTTTAGAAGCGAATTCTGAAATTTTCATTAATGCGGAGGTTGAGAATGGAATGCACTTACGTTCAATTTCAGTAAAAGATGAAGAAATAGACAATGGAGGTTCTTTCAAAGTAACTTCAGATCTTTCTCCTTCAGATTTCAATATTATCACGGCAAATATTTATAATTTAACTGTGTCAGCTCCCGACCTTCTTAAATATGTAATTAATAGTGACGGCATAAAGGTTGCTTCCCCATTTAATATTCCTGAAGGAGCTGAGGTTGAAATTATACTTCAAAACACATTTCTGTTCAAAAACATATCCATGAAATTAAATGACAGTCCGATTACATTTGCTGCAGACGGTCATATACATTTCACAATGCCACAGCAAAACACCATATTCACATTTGTAGGGGAGGAAGCTGAGTCAGTAAAGGTTACCATACAATATAACGAAGGAGGTGAATTCTCCGTTAGCGACGGTATGCAGGAAATCACAGACAATGATCGTGTTGTGCCAGGAACAATATTGAATGTTAACGCTATTCCCGCTGAAGGTTATTATCTGCTTGGTATTAAAGTAAACGGAGACATAGTGCAGGGGAACACTGTTGTTGTTCCTTCAAATAACTTCTTTATAGCTGCTGATTTTCGCCCAGTTGAGGATTATAACAAAGCCTTGACTTTTAAAACAATAAGTTCAATTGTATGTGCGGAGGAAGACGCTATAGAATTGTCTCCGGAAACTATTGGTCTTTCGACCATTGCATCTCTTGAAAATGCCAATTTTGCAGCTGGAATATGGTTGAAGCAGACACAGCGTATTAATGACGGCAATATGATTCTGCTTGTCGCTACACCCATGAATTATGCGAATACTAATCCGTATCTTTATTTTAATACAACAGCTGAAGGTGAATTGCAATTCAGCGGATCTTTTAGCAAATATAACCTGCAGAATGTCATCCGATATCCGATGGGTAAAGTGCTTCCATTAAATGAATGGCATCATTTATTATTTAACGTTGACATGTCACAACGTCGCGTAGAACTATACTATGACGGAGATTTTGTTACCGCAGTTGAAAATATAACAGTTCCACAACTTAGTTCACAAACAGCAATAAAACTTTACGGAGGTGGCCTTACATTTAACGGGGCTTTTGACGAACTCCAACTATTCAACCACTCTTTATCCGCTGAAGATATAACAAAATTATACAAGGGGAATACAGATATTGCTTCGTTAACAGCAATCTACGATTTTCAATCTACTGTAAACGGCAAAGGTACTTTTGCGAATTTAATTGATGAATATACCGATTATAAAGCCGTTTATCATATCGCTACCGGAACAACCGTTGATAATGGAATGTCTGTACAATCTCATCAGGAAAGCGTAGCCGACATATCTTCAGTAACGCCTGCCATGCAACGCTTAACCCATTTGCAAAGTCATGATGCATCTATAAATGCTGTGGCTGTAGGTGAGGGTTCGATTGAAACCTATGTAATTGAAACGAATGGAAGCAGACCATTAAGAGAAGGCGAAAAAATTAGAAATGGATACTCCTTGCAAATTGTAGCGACACCTCACGGTGAAAATATCCTGAAGTCTTTGAAAATTAACGGAAAAGAACATCTACAAAGTAGAGCTGGAGATAATTATGCTGTAAATCATATTGTTAATGGCGATACTGAGATTGAAGCATCGTTTGGCTCTCCAACTGCAGCTATTGAATCGCTTCCAACTGATGAAGATTCTGATTCCAGCATGACGAATGATTCTGCGACATACTTTACCGTTAGCGGTTTGCGTATCGCAAAACCTCTTGTGCCGGGCATATACATTAAGATTGTTAAAAATAAAGCATACAAAGTCATAAAAAAATAATCATTTATTTTTCACGTAAAATGAAAAAATTAATCATTCTTGCCGCCGGTCTATCTGTCGCATTATGTTCTAATGCTGACGATAAGACCGCAACTCCTCTCGACAGCGCCGGTTTTAAATTTACCGATGTAAAACTTGTAAAGACAACACCGGTTAAAGATCAGAATAAATCGGGCACATGCTGGTGTTTTTCAAGTAATTCGTTTTTTGAAGATGAACTTCTCCGTAAAACCGGCAAAGAATATGACCTTTCTGAAATGTTTGTAGTAAATCACTGCTATTCGGATAAAGCTGATAAATATGTACGTATGGACGGCAAGATTAACTACGCACAGGGGGGCAGTGCGCACGACGTTCCATATGTATGGGAACGATATGGCGTTGTCCCTGAATCCGCGTACGAGGGATTAAACTATGGTGAAAAGAAACACTCGCATTATGAAATGGCAGATGTGCTTGAATCGTACGTTAAAGCAGTTGTTCGTAATAACCGACGCATGACGACTGGATGGAAAAAAGGACTCGACGGCGTTCTAGAAGCATATATGGGTAAAATGCCAGAAACATTCGAATACGAGGGAAAAACTTATACTCCTCAATCGTTTGCCAAATCACTCCCGATTGATTTAAATGATTATGTTGCAATTACATCCTTTACTCATCACCCTTTTTACAAACAATTCGGACTTGAAGTTGCTGATAACTGGCTATGGGGTCAATATTACAATGTTCCCTTGGCTGAAATGAAAGAGATTGTGGACAATGCAATTGATAAGGGCTACTCCGTATGCTGGGCTGCAGATGTGAGCGAAGGAGGTTTCAAATGGGACAAAGGATTTGCTGTACTTCCCAAAGCTAAAGATGAAAAGAACATGAGCGATACGGAACTTGCACGTTGGGTTAAACTTTCAGACAAAGACCGCGAAAAATCTAAATTTGAATTCAATGGAAACGTAGAGGAGGAAGTAGTTACCCAGGAAAGCCGTCAGGAAGGATTTGACCGTCATGAAACAACCGATGACCATGGCATGGTTATTGTTGGCAAGGCTGTTGATCAGAATGGTAATAAATATTATAAGGTCAAGAATTCATGGGATACCAATCAGATTTATGATGGCTATTTCTATGTATCAGAGCCTTATTTCCTAGCAAAGACGATTGATATATATGTGAATAAGGAAGCTGTTCCATCAGCTATTTTAAAGAAATTGAATTTAAAATAAATTCTTTCACAAATTAAGATAAAAATCAGGCCTCGGCTAAACTGCCGGGGCCTCTTATATTTTTACAGATAGTAATTATTAATAACTTCCATTCGTTCATTTACTTCAAACACCCACGGACTTCCGGTTGGTATTTCAAGATTCACTATATCATTAGCCGACATACTCAAAAGCTGCATGGCCAATCCGCGCAGACTGTTTCCGTGAGCTACAATCAACACATCACCAAATTGATGTATACGGGGAACAATTTCTTCCTCCCAGCAGCAGCGCACTCTCGAAATTGTGTCTTTTAATGACTCGGACAAAGGAATCTCATCGCGTGTCAACAGTTCATATTTCACATCATTACCGGGCCATCTTTCATCATCAGGAGAGAGCAATGGTGGCAACTCTTCGAATC
The DNA here is from genome assembly GCA_964564465.1 of uncultured Bacteroides sp. GTDB lineage: Bacteria > Bacteroidota > Bacteroidia > Bacteroidales > Muribaculaceae > Paramuribaculum. Next base: position 164,869 of record CAZMAO010000001.1, on the reverse strand, counting down.
CTCTGCGCCAAAGCCTTACTTGTTCAGCACCATATTTACCTGCTGTTTCATCTTTATTTAAACCCTGCAATGCTCCATAACATCGTTCATTCAAATGCCAGTCTTTTAAAACGGGCACCCAGTCCCGCTCCATAACAGCAGATGCAATTTGAAGCGTATGTATGGCTCTTCTCAAATAAGATGTAAAATAATACTTCGGTACAATTCCTGAAGCTTTTATTAACTCACCGGCATGCTCAGCCTCTTGCTTGCCCTTTTCAGAAAGTTCAACATCAGTCCAACCGGTAAATCTATTTTCAAGATTCCACTCACTTTGTCCGTGACGTAAAAGAATTATCTTATGATTCATAGCAATAGATTATATACAAAAATAACAAATTTCATCATATAAATGTTTGATTGCGATATGACAGAGGGAGTCGACACAATGCCGACTCCCTCTGTCACTAATTATAATATACTTTTAATTAAAGGCGAGTGAACGAGATTGTGAAACAATGTGTTTGTAAGCATAAACACCGTCATTACTTAATTCCACAATCATTTCATTTCCATTGCAATCAGGAACCGCAACATGTTTTTCATCAATAAATGTGAGGAATCTATAGGATTCCTTACCATTATTCACACTCCATGAATCAGTATCGGAATCGTAATCCAAACGTATGCTCTTACCATCTGTCTCACTAGTGATAGTATATCCATTTCTGTCACATTTTACCATATACTTGCCATTCTCTCCCTGAATTGTTTTGGTAGTATTGGAGGCCATAGGATTAGTACCACTCCAGAACTCTATACTATTAATAACTAAAACATCAGCAAGACCGGCTACTTCATAAACAGGAAGAATCCAAAATGCAAAAAACACCACTTCATTAATGAATTTGTTACCCACCTGCTTATTCCAACTTAACAGTTTGTTCGACAACGCGAAACTGCCTATACAAGAAGTTGACACAAGTGACATTGCTAATACGGAAGCAATTCCAGCTGTAAGAATTCTTTTCTTCATAATATATTTATATTTAAATTACATTCTGTTACTATCAAACTACGCATCAATATTCAAATACCCTGCCATTATCAATGATTGTCAATTTATTTGTCGTTGCATCTTCAACGCGTCCGATAACTTTCGCGTCGATATTAAATTCATTCGCAATATCGATAACTTTCTGCGCATTTTCAGGCGAAAGATAAATTTCCATTCTATGCCCCATATTAAACACTTTATACATCTCCTTCCAGTCGGTCGCCGATTGTTCCTGAATAAGTCTAAACAAGGGAGGAGTGGGGAATAAATTATCTTTAATCACATGCTTATTCTCCACAAAATGCATAATTTTTGTCTGTGCTCCGCCTGAACAATGCACCATGCCATGAATATCCTTACGCATCAAATCAAGAATCTTTTTAATAACGGGTGCATATGTACGCGTTGGTGACAGAACAAGCTTGCCGGCACCCATAGAAACACCGTCAACGCTATCGGTCAAAGAAACACATCCTGAATATGCAAGATCTGCAGGCATTTGAGGGTCATAACTTTCCGGATACTTTTCCCCGACAGTTTTATTGAAAACATCATGACGCGCTGAAGTCAAACCATTGCTGCCCATACCACCATTATACTCAGATTCATAGGTGGCACGACCGGTTGATGACAACCCCACAATTACATCACCACCGCATATATTGGCATTATTTATAACATCCTTGCGTTTCATTCTGCATGTAACAGTGCTGTCAACAATTATAGTTCTAACCAAATCGCCGACATCAGCAGTTTCGCCTCCGGTTGAAACAACATTTACGCCCAAATCACGCAATTGTTCAAGCAACTCTTCAGTTCCGTTAATAATAGCGGAAATAACTTCTCCGGGAACAAGATTCTTATTCCGGCCTATAGTTGAACTGACAAGAATGTTATCCGTAGCACCGACACAAAGCAGATCATCTATATTCATTATCAGGGCATCCTGTGCAATACCTTTCCAAACACTTAAATCACCGGTTTCACGCCAGTAAACATATGCCAGCGACGATTTTGTCCCGGCTCCATCAGCATGCATTATGTTGCACCACTCCGGATCACCGCCTAGTATATCAGGAATTATCTTACAAAAAGCTTTGGGATATAATCCCTTATCAACATTCTTAATTGCGTTATGCACATCTTCTTTTGAAGCCGAAACCCCACGCAGGTTATATCGCTGGTCGCTCATTTTAAATATACTTGAAAATTATCATTAATATCCACAAGATAGGTGCCACCAGCAAAAGAGAATCTATACGGTCGAGGATTCCTCCATGCCCCGGCATTATTTTTCCACTATCCTTCACATCAGCTGCCCGTTTCAACAACGATTCTATTAAATCGCCCCATGTAGCGGCAATTGAAACCAATATTCCTAATACTATAACCCCATATAAGGGAATTGGAAACTCGCATTCAGGTATCAATTTAAAACTTAATACACCGGCAAGAATCGAAAATAGCATTCCACCCAAAAAACCTTCCCATGATTTTTTAGGAGAAACACGAGGGAATAATTTGTGACGTCCAATCGAGCACCCGACCATATATGCACCGGTGTCGTTAAGCCATATCATGAGGAACATTACCAGAACAATACCGCCACCATATTCTAAATACATAGAAGATGCAAGTAATAACGGAACACCGACATAAATATATGTCAACAATGAATTCCCCAATTTTACTGCCGGATTATCATTATGAGAATATATCTGCATTATAAATCTCATACATACAGAAATACATATTAAAAGCATCGCTATCTCTGCATTCACTAACTGTGAAATAACAGGATAAAGTGAGATTAAGAATACAGCTATTATATCATAATAGACTATATATCCCTGAGCCGGACTTTCAGACTCCAAACGCTGCAATTCCAAAGCCCCGAGTATAGCAAAAAGAGCACATAAACATGGAAAACCGTAATTACCTCCGAATAATATCAGGGACACAATAACAGCTACATAAATAGCACCGGAAAATGCACGTGTAATTAAACCTTTCATTCCTGTAATTCTTTTTTGCAAAATTATTAAATGTTCCCTATTTATCCTCAATAAAATATCCTTCAATAAAAACATTTCCAAAAATATATTCTCCCGGAATAATCAATCTATCATCGTCAGAGAACATATCTTTTGAAATAATATGATCAACAAATTGAGGATTCCCATTCTTGTCGGCGGAAACGCCATGGTTGAATCCGCTTCTTATACGAACGCCCGAATATGTAAATCCTGGAGCAGGAAGCATTTTTATTTCAAAAGGCTTACCTGGAACTGCATTTGTACCATCGAGTAATTTACCCTCTGAATCCGCAACATCACCATTTAACTGATTTGCACTTACAGTTACATACTCATTATTCTCAACAGCAATCATAACATCAGTAATAGAACCACCGTTATTTGTAATTAAATTGGTGTTCACAGCATTTCCACCGGGGTCTTTTGAACTCCAGTCCAGGACAAAACGCATTCGGTACATTCCCGATGGAATAGATTCAGTAATAGTAAAACATGGCATACTGTCTATATTCGTACCATCCAAAATATCATCTGCGCTATTAATAGCACTTCCGTCATTGTTGATGAAACAAGAATAGGAAACCAATTCCGAATCAGGCTCATACTTACCGTTATTATTATAATCGATATATAGATAACAATGCATCCAGTCCTCAGCATGTGAAATATAAGGAAATATACTTTCACCGGCCATTGCTAAAAATACATTTTTAAAATCTTCATGATAAAGTTTTCGATCAGCTTTTTGAGGCACTGCAACGTATTGATTTGCAAAACTCCCGGATTTAATTCCTACACCATTGGTGTAACGCGATGCATGATTGATATTGGCAAATTCCTTGCTGAAATTAATCGGATATGATTCAGCTAAATGTCTGGGATATTTATCATTATCCAATCTTATATCATCCACATAAAAAATATAATCTTCCGAACGCATATGCGGTGATTCACACTCCGGAACAATTACCAAGGAATATAGTTGGACATCCGATGAACCTTTTATTTCAAAAACAGCATCTTCCCACTTATCGGGATGTATATCCTGATTAGCGACAACCCATATCTGTTCCTCATTTCCAACTTGATCATTTCTATCATCTCTTTTCCCAAGACCGACAAGCGCAACCCTTCCGGTTACCGGACGATGAATCATAACATGTATGTATTGTGAAGATGGGGAAAGTCTTATTGGCTTATCCAACACTATTTCTACACCGAAAAGATTAGAACCGTATCTTGAGCGCTGCGCGGCAAGAACTTTATCCGAATTATTTGGAGCATAACCCAAATGCGGATTAACGGTTTTATCAGGATTATTAACTACTACAACATTTGCGTCAAGTTTTCCGTTTCGGAAAGGGGAGTCTTCCCAACAATCATAAATACCTGTCGCCTTATAACCCTCTGTCGTTTCAAAATCGATATCAGCTAAAGCTGAAAATGTTGTAGCTAATATGAGAACGGCTCCTAATAAATTCTTCATAACATTTCAATTATTCAGGATTTCAATAGACTCCGACTGTGTGTAATGTCGGGCAAGCCTTTGCATCTTTAATTGTGATCCTTATTTTCTTACAATCATATCCGGAGCCGTAAATCTCTGTATTGCCGTTCAACGGAATTATACGCTTATAGCCAACGGTTGTAGTCTGAACTCCGGTCACAGGGATAAAGCTATCACCATCAATGGAATATTCCACAGCAAATTCCTTTATTCGCTGTCCCAAAGGTAAATATTCCATTAATTCAACATAATGAATATTTTTAGGCTTATCCCATTCAAGAATAATTGATGATTCAATAATGCTGTCTGGAGTTGCCCAAAAACTATCTTTATCACCGTCAATAAGATTCTTTACTGAATAAGTCCGGGTTACACCATCTGAACGCTGAGCAGACGCTTTTACATCTGCCTCTTTCGCCAAATCTTTGCCGAGACGATTATTTAATACAGTTCCAAATTCCTTTAATCTTTCCACCGAAGCATCAGGCAAGAGTCCGGCTGGATTCGGTGGAAAATTTAAAATCAGGGTTGCATTTCGACCAACAGTTTCCAAATAAATCTTCCATAATTCATCCACCGATTTAACCTGCTCATTCGCATGCCAGAACCATCCGGCCGATGTCGCTTTTGCATCACTTTCACCTGCATTCCATTTCCATCCGTTTTCATCTCCGACCTCACCCGATCCCATCGACCAGCATGTTTCACCCGACCATCCCGATTCATTTCCAATCCAACGTGCTTCACCACCAAGTCCCCACATGATTATATTAGGACAAATCTTATGAATCTTATCACGCAGATTAGGCATATCGTAATATGTTTCAGGATCAATACTGCGTTTTTCATTCTTTCCGCCATAATAACCGTTATCACCGGTCGCTCCATCAAACCACATTTCAAACTGATCATTTCCGTATCCCGCTAATTCTTCACACTGTTTTATAAAAACATCATTCGTGTAACGCGATGTGCCATCTCCCCAAAATGCTGAATTTCTATCCCATGGAGACACATAGAAACCATATTTCATTCCCAAGTCCCTTGCCGCATTCGCAAAGTCACGAGGAATATTTGTATTACGCGCATTTTCCGTATCACAATTGCTGACATTGTGCGTAGTGGTTGATGTAGGCCATAAACAAAATCCATCATGATGCTTAACTACAGCAATTCCACCTTTCATACCGGCAGCCTTCACAGCTTCCAGCCATTGACGCGGATTGGGAACTGATGTAGGCCGGAAATAACTCTCGGGTTCACCGCCATTTCCCCATTCCTTATCGGTATATGTATTCATTCCGTAGTGGAAAAAACCATAAAATTCCGTTTCCTGCCACTTTAACTGTCTCTTCGATGGTAACGGATGAACCGGTGCCGGAAGATTTTCAGGATTTTCAAGCACTTGCTTTTTTACCACAATCTCCTGCCCGGTAACAGACAGAAAAAACATTGATAAAACAGAGCAGCAAACAAGAAATTTCTGGTGGAAAATCATAATTGAATTTATATGGTTGTTTAGACTTACAAATATAACTTTTTTAAATGACTAATCAAAAAAGAAAGCCGCCGATCGCAAAACGAAAGGCGGCAAACTTAATTTTTTATTAGCAATTTATTCAGGAAGAACGATTGCACCGCTTGGGCAAACTTCTGCACAAGAACCACATTCAATGCAAGTATCAGGATCGATATGATAGATTTCACCTTCTGAAATTGCTTCAACGGGGCAAACAGGCAGACAAGTGCCACATGCTACACATGAATCGGTAATTACGTAAGCCATGACTTTAATTGTTAAATGTTATAAGTATTATTCAAGTTCTTTTGTTATGCAAATGTAAGGCATTTTTTAGAAAACCTCAAAATAAAATCAACTATTTTTATCTGAAACGAGCTCCATTCCCTTTAATATCGCCTCACGATTTAACGGAAGAAGCTTATGATGTCGCTCCGGAAGTGTTTTCTTCAATCCCGCCATTACAGATTCAATGCTTACGATAGGACGAACTTTAAGCAACGCACCCAAAAGAATCATGTTATAAGTCTTGGAATTATTCATTTCAAAGGTAGCCTCCATGGCATCAACCCTATAAATATTTATATCTTTGCGCTCAGGTACACGATGAATCCCATACGGATCGTATATAAGGGTTCCGCCGGGTTTTACTTTTTCTTCAAACTTATCAAGACTTTGCTGATTGAGAATCACAGCAGTGTCAAATTTATTAAGCACCGGCGAACTGATAGGGGCATCAGCAAGAATAACCGTAACATTAGCCGTACCGCCTCTTTGTTCAGGGCCATATGACGGCATCCACGTAACGTCCAGATCATCAATCAATCCCGCATAAGCCAGAATTTTACCCATTGATAAAACTCCTTGTCCACCAAAACCGGCTATAATGATTTCCTCTTTCATTTCTTCTCGATGTTTTTAAGGTCACCCAACGGATATTCGGGGAACATATTATTAACCATCCATTCATTTGCCTTTACTGGTGATAATTTCCAGCCGCTATTGCATGTTGAAACAATTTCCACAACAGAAGTACCACGTCCGCCCATCGAATTTTCAAATGCAAGTTTAATGGCAGCTTTGGCCTTTCTGACAGAAGCAGGCGTATTCACCGCCTGACGGGTAACTAGGCAAGTCCCTGGGAGTTCAGCAAGCAAGTTGCTTATTTTCAAGGGATACCCATTCAAATCAATTCTACGCCCATAAGGTGTGGTTGCCGTAATCTGGCCTTCAAGTGTGGTAGGTGCCATTTGTCCGCCGGTCATTCCATATATAGCATTATTAATAAAAATTATCGCTATATTTTCACCTCGGTTCGCAGCATGTATGGTTTCAGCCGTACCGATAGCCGCCAAATCACCATCACCCTGATATGTGAAAACCATTTTATCAGGATTCAGACGCTTTGCAGCAGTTGCCACAGCAGGGGCACGGCCATGAGCAGCCTCTATCCAGTCAATGTCAATATATTTATATGCGAAAACCGCACATCCAACCGGAGCGACTCCAATTGCAATATGCTCCATCCCTAATTCCTCTATTACTTCAGCAACAAGTTTATGAACAACTCCATGTGAGCAACCGGGACAATAGTGCATATTGAGATCATTTAACAAGCGTGGTTTACCCGCCACACGATTCTCAGGCTTAACTATTTCGTTATTTTCCATATTGTCTGTGTTTAGAGAGCCCGACCTTATTTTTTTTCATCGGGAAATTTAGAAAGAAATGCATCCAACACCTCCGATGGGTCAGGAACAATTCCACCCATCCTTCCGTAATGATAAACAGGTATGTGAGAATCAAGCGATAATTTCACGTCCTCGATCATTTGTCCGGCATTTAATTCAACAACTAACATTCCTTTCACTTTATTCGACAATTCAGCAATGATCTTTTTAGGAAAAGGCCATAGTGTTATAGGCCTGATCAATCCTATTTTAAGGCCTTCCTTACGTGCATCTTCAATCGCTTTCAAACATATGCGGGCAATTGAGCCAAACGCAACAAAGAGATACTCGGCATCGTCGGTATAATATTCCTGATAACGCACCTCATTCTCCTCAATAACTGCATACGTACGTTGAAAACGCTCATTGTTCAACTCCATCTGAGCAGAATCAAGCTCAAGAGTAGTCATTACATTTGGTTTACGATACTCCGGACGTCCGGTAACGGCCCAGGGGCACTGTTCTGCAATTTCCCGTTCTGTTCTACGCGGGCGCTGCGGTGGAAGAACAACTTTCTCCATCATCTGCCCGACTACACCATCTGCCAAAAGCATGGCTGGAGTCCGGTATTTAAACGCAAGATCAAATCCCAATCCAACGAAATCGGCCATTTCCTGAACTGTTGCAGGGGCAAGTACAATATAATGGTAATCACCGTGGCCGCCTCCTTTTGTGGCCTGGAAATAGTCAGATTGTGAAGGATGTATGGTTCCCAAACCGGGACCGCCGCGCATAACGTTAACTACAAGCGCCGGTAGTTCGCCTGCAGCAATATACGATAATCCTTCCTGCATCAAACTAACTCCGGGACTTGACGAGGATGTCATCACAGCTTTACCCGTTGCCGCACCTCCATATACCATATTTATTGAAGCGACCTCACTTTCCGCCTGAAGCACAACCATTCCGGTTGTCTCCCATGGCATAAGCGCCTCAAGGGTCTCAAGAACTTCACTCTGAGGGGTAATAGGATAACCGAAATAGCCATCACATCCATAACGGATCGCAGCATGGGCTATAGCCTCATTACCCTTCATCAATAGGACATTTTCTTTCATCTTATAAAGAATGTTCTGCAGAAAACTATTCCGCTTTTGTTACTAATCTGTAAACATCTATGCATCCATCCGGACATACTAATGCGCATGATGCACACCCGATGCATTTATCCGGTTCAGCAGCGTATGCAAAGTGATAGCCTCTATTGTTAACCTCCTTTGGCTGAAGGAGCAGTACGTTAGTCGGACATGCAACAACACAAAGATCACATCCCTTGCATCGTTCTGCATTTATAACTACAGCACCTTTTATTTTTGCCATAACTTTAATTTATATTATTGTTATCGCAAATATATAAAAAAAATCGTTTAATGAGCTATTTTAACATTTGCTTAACTTATGGCACATTTACATGGCCATTGTGCCAAACCCATTTTATTTGGCCTTAAGCAGGGTCATTCTTGCCGACTTACCTTTAATCTTTACATTCATCTTAACGTCAGGCAATTTTTTCACAGCATTCTTATTCAAAGCAATGAGAGCATAATGATCGTGTAAGGCAATCTTACCGACTTCACTTGCCGACAATCCATTAATTGAAGTAAGAAAACCTAATATATCACCACGTGAAATTTTCTCTTTTCGTCCGACATTAAGGTAAAAAGTTCTCCAATTACTTTTTATGCCTCCGTCGGCAGGCGTTTTTCCAGTCGGATTATAAGGACGATCATATATAATAAAATCAGGAACCGAATCCGCTTCCGACGTTATTGTATAAACCGTTCCGGTTGCATCTTGCCGAGCTGTGCGCCCGTTCCTATGAATCCACGTTTCCTTGTCAACCGGCAAATGATAATGAATTATGTGTTCCACTGAGTCTATATCCAATCCGCGGGCGGCAAGATCAGTAGCTACTAACACAGGAGTTGTTCCGTTTTCAAGAAGATCAATGGCGTTAACACGTTCATCCTGCTTTAATCCTCCGTGGTACAATCCAACTGGTATTTTTTCATTCTTAAGAAACTGATATATGCGCTCGGCACTTTCCCGGTGCCCAACAAAAATAATCGTCTTTCCGTTTGGCAAAGATTTTAACAAATCAGAAAGCGTTTGAAGTTTATCACGTGATGGACTCTCTACATTAACAATTTCAATTTTTGATGAAACTTCATGAGTCGGATCTTCATGATAACTGACTGTCACAGCATCAGATATTGGAATATATGACGGGAGAGAGAATAGGGGAGTTGCTGAAGTCAATACGATATGCTCCGGAGATAAAATCCTTCGCATAATCTTCTTCATTTCATCTTCAAATCCAAGTTCAAGTGATTTGTCATATTCATCAAATACAAGAACCGAAGGATGTAGCTTTTCTATATTGCCACGCTGCAGGTGATCAAGCAATCTGCCGGGCGTGGCAACAATAATAGAAGGCGCGGGAGTTAGGGACTGCACTTCATCCTTAACGGAATGCCCTCCATATAATGCCGTTACTTTCCATCCTGAACAAACGCTCCTTATAACAGACGCGGTTTGCATAACAAGTTCACGTGAAGGTGCAATTACAACTGCCTGAACACAATCCTTATTTTGAGTCAGATTTTCTAAAATCCTTATTGTAAAGGCCAATGTTTTACCAGAACCTGTAGGCGCAAGCAGAATAACCGATTTTGATTTCAAATCGAGCATTGCATTCTGCATGGAATTAAGCTTCTCGACATTTTGAAGAGAAGTGATTCGGTCAACAATTTCCTTTTTTTCCATTACTTATCCGTGCCTGCCAATTTTGCGAAGTTGACTTTCATTGATAATTTTAACATTGCGTCCGTCAACAGCAATAAGTCGTTCATTAACAAATGCAGTAAGCGTACGTATTGCATTTGAAGTCGTCATATTTGACAAATTTGCCAAATCATCGCGCGACATATATACACGCATAGTCATCTCGTCTTCCTCATAGCCATAATGTTCAACTAATGCAATTAAGGCATCGGCAAGACGTCCACGTAAATGTTTCTGCGTCAAATTGACAATCCGAGTGTCAGAAGAACCGAGATTCCTCGAAAGCTCATGAATAAAAAACCACGCTACATTGCGATTATTGTCAATCAACTGTTTGACAACACTCATCGGTATACTTCCCAACGTAGAAGCTTCCATAGCCGCAGCTGTCGAAACATAGGGTTCACCGGCAAAATATGCACGATAGCCGAAATATTCAACCGGACGTATCAAACGCACTATCTGCTGACGTCCGCCAACTCCGTCCTTATATAGTTTAGCTTTTCCCTTCAGCAGGCACCAGAGCATTTCAGGATCCTCGCCCTCGGCGTAAATGGTCTGATTCTTTTTAAAATGATGGATCTGGAAATTATCAGTAATCGCACGTTTCTCTTCGGAATTCAGGATTGTCCAGATTTCCGAAAGATCCTCGGCCATAACCTTTTCAAGCGCAGTCTTAATCATTGTTTAACTCTGTCGTCTAACACATTTGCAAAATTAGTGTTCTTTTCGCAATTTGCAAAGCTAATCAGCTGAACTTATTGTTTTTCTACGGAAAAATCCACGTCCTGAAGCAAAAAATAACACACTCCCGGCTAATTGAACAAATGCGACCATCCAGAAAGCCGCATTAAATCCCACAAATTCCGCCACAAAACCACCCAGCAATATGCCCAGCCCCATGCCTGCATCCCATGATATCAGTATTGTTGAATTAGCTGTACCTCGCTGGTCATTACGAGCCATTGAAACAAACATGTTCAACATTGCCGGGTACATGCGGCCATTCCCCAGACCGATAAACATAGCTGATAAATAGAATGTCCATTCGCCCAAACCTGTTGCAAAAAGCAAGAATCCTATGCTCGACAATGCAGTGCCGGTTATGCATGATTTTGTTAAATGACCTTTCCTTAATTCTTTACGTCCGAATAAGCGCGAAATTACCAATCCGAATGACAGAATCATAAAAAAGAATCCCGTTCCGTCAGTAATTCCAAGCATCTTTGCTCCGTATAAAGCGACATAGTTACTCATCACGCCCCAACATAAACCGAAAAGCGAAATATTAACAGCTAAAAGCCAACCGCGCATGAGGAAGAAATGATCAAGACCCATTTTCATCTTAGATTTCTGCAACTTTCTCTTCGGAAGTTTTACACTCTTAGCGTTAAGATATCCGGCTAACGATAACACTAACGACAGCCAGAATAGCAATTGAAAATTATCTGTTGCATCATAAATCCATATACCCACGGATGGTGCGAATGCCATAGCCAGATTATTACTTAATCCATAGAAACCGATTCCTTCGTTCCTGCGCGATGAAGGTAAAACATCTATGGCTACAGTACTGTTGGCAACCGTGGCCGCTCCAAAAGGTAATCCATGCAACGTCCTCACTATTGCGAACATCAGAAGAGTTCCTGCCCCTATATAACCGGCAAACAGTATGAAAAAGGCAAAAAAGAATAATGTAAGAACTTTCTTACGGTCAAAACAATCAACCATAAATCCGCTGAATGGACGCACCAATAAAGTGGCAACGATATAACCGGAAAGAACAATCCCGATCATATGCTTATCAGCACTGAACTGTTCATCAAGATATATTGGAAGCAATGGCGTGAGCAAATAAAAGGCAAAGAACAGCAAAAAATTGCTTATCATCACCTTTATATAGTCTTTATTCCAAAGTTTATCAGTCTGTACAGCCATGCCATTTCAGTGACAAGACCGGTCAAATAAATTGCCGGTCTTGTCAAATTATCATGTTATATTATTAAAATTCAGCGTTACCCGGAGTGCGGGGGAAAGGAATGACATCTCGAATATTTGTCATACCGGTAACAAACAATACCAGTCGCTCGAAACCAAGGCCAAAACCGGCATGAGGAACACTACCGTAACGTCGGGTGTCAAGATACCACCACATATCCTTCATTGGAATATTAAGTTCCTCAATGCGTTTTAGCAACTTATCGTAGTCGGCTTCACGTTCAGAGCCACCGATAATCTCACCTATTTGCGGGAATAACACATCCATCGCACGAACTGTTTTGCCATCATCGTTTTGCTTCATATAAAAAGCCTTTATATCCTTAGGATAATCCGTAAGAATAACAGGTTTTTTGAAGTGTTCTTCAACAAGGAAACGCTCATGTTCGCTTTGAAGATCAGCACCCCAATAAACAGGAAAATCAAATTTCTTTCCTGATTCTTCCAGAATTTTAATTCCCTCCGAATAGGGGAGACGGACAAAATCATTCTCAACAACAAATTTCAATCTGTCTATGAGTTCCGGATCATACATCTTCGACAGGAATTCAATATCATCATAACTATGCTCCAGTGCATAATTGATACAATATTTTATAAATTCCTCTGCGAGATCCATATTATCCTTTATATCATAGAAAGCTACTTCCGGCTCAATCATCCAGAATTCCGATAGGTGTCGGGGAGTATTAGAATTCTCAGCTCGGAAAGTCGGTCCGAAAGTATATATTGCACCAAGTGCAGTTGCTCCGAGTTCACCTTCAAGCTGTCCGCTTACAGTGAGCGATGTAGGCTTACCGAAGAAATCCGCAGAATAATCCACAGTTCCATCCTCGTTTTTAGGCAAATTATTTAGATCAAGCGTTGTTACCTGAAACATCGCTCCGGCTCCCTCTGCATCGCTGGCGGTAATCAGAGGAGTGTTCAGATAAAAGAAACCGCGCTCATTGAAAAACTTATGAATTGCAAAAGCCAACGTGCTTCTTACACGTAAAATAGCTCCAAAAGTATTAGTACGCGGACGCAAATGGGCTTTTTCACGTAAAAATTCAAGTGTATGCCCTTTCTTCTGCAAAGGATAAGTTTCCACGTCTGCCGTACCGAACACAACAAGACTATCAGCCTGCACCTCACATGTCTGACCTTTACCCATCGATTCAACAAGCGTTCCCTTTACATGAACACTCGAACCGGTTGTTACAGACTTAAGCACATCCTCATTGAATTTTGTCATATCAAGCACAACCTGAATGTTCTTTATCGTAGAACCGTCATTAAGTGCAAGAAACTGAACATGTTTATTACCGCGGCGAGTACGTACCCAACCCATAACACTTACCTCTTTACCCAACATTTCCGGCTTAAAAAGGTCAATTATCTTGGTTCTCTCCATTATATAGAAATATGAATGTATTAAGTCAATCTAAATTATTCGAACGAACCCATTTTAAGGAAATTAACTTCTTCCTGTGTCAGATAGCGCCAACGTCCACGCGGCAAATTCTTTTTAGTGAGTCCTGCAAAATAAACACGGTCAAGTTTTGTTACATGATAGCCAAGACTTTCAAACAAACGACGCACAATACGGTTACGTCCTGAATGAATTTCTATACCTGCCTGATTCCGGTCAGTTTCCGTTGCATAGCTTATTGCATCTGCATGTATGGGTCCGTCTTCAAGTTCAATACCATCGGCAATGCGCTGCATATCATCCTCCGATATATCCTTATCTGTCCACACATGATAAATTTTCTTTTTCACATATTTAGGATGTGTAAGTTTCGACGCAAGATCACCGTCATTAGTCAGCAGAAGCACTCCGGTTGTGTTGCGGTCAAGACGCCCCACCGGATAAATACGCTCGTCACAGGCACCTTTAACAAGGTCCATAACCGTTAAACGTCCGTTTGGATCGTCTGAAGTCGTTACACAGTCCTTTGGTTTATTTAAAAGGATGTAGCATTTGCGTTCCAATGCCACAATCTTTTCATCATATTCAACCGTATCGCTATGAGAAATTTTTGTGCCAAGTTCAGTAACCACATTTCCATTAACCTTCACCAGACCCTGCTGAATAAATTCATCCGCTTCTCTACGTGAACAGATTCCGGCATTTGCCATAAACTTATTAAGACGTATCTGTTCATTCGGATCTATTATGGGCATTTCATATTCAACACGCTTCGGACGGGGAGCAAAAGTCTTTCCACCTTGCGGCATGCCATACTTGTTCTGACGCATTGGCTTGCGCTGATTGGAATTATATCCGCCCTGACGCTGGCCATTATTATAGCCACCTTGCTGGCGGTAGCCATTGTTGCCATAAGGACGCTGCTGATAACCACCCTGCTGACGGTTATTATATTGACGTGGTTTATAGCCACCTTCTTCCTGATTATTGTAATTACGCTGCTGGTAATTACCCTGATTATTATAACCGCGCTGTTGATAACCACCATTCTGCTGACGATTATTATAGCCATGCTGGTTATAACCACCGTCCTGCTGATGATTACTGTTATACTGACGAGGTTTGTAACCGCCTTGTTGACGATTATTATATTGGCGGGGCTGGTAACCACCTTCATCCATATTATTGTTATTATTATAATATGAACGCTGCTGATAATCGTTAGATCGATTATTGTAAGGGCGCTGCTGATAATCGTTTTGACGGTTATTATATGGACGCTGATGATAGGGACGTTCAGACGAATAATCGGGTCTCGATGATCTTCCTTCGTAATAATTTCCTTGTTGAGCCGACGTAGATTCGCCATTATCAACACCTGTTGTTTCCGATCCGGTTGTCATTGGACGAGGTTGGCCTATGCGCGGACGCTTACTTTTCTTCTCGTTACCTTCCAAATTTTCCATAAGTAGAGCTTAATGCTTGATAATTAAATGGAATAAAACCTCTCGGCTTTAATTCATAAGTTTATACAAAAATATTATAACTAAATTGAGTGTAAACAGTGTTATTCGTCTGCAAATGTAGTCAAAATTTCCTTTATAACAATCGCTTTTTCTACAATGTTTATTTATCATCATAACTTTTCCACTTCTACTATTTTTCCCGCCGGTAATAATAATTAACTTTGCATTAAATTAATAAATCAACCGCTCAATAATATTATGCAGCTTTCAACTCTAACCGCAGTCGGTCCGATTGATGGACGTTACAGATCAAAATGTGAAAAACTCGATGAATACTTCTCGGAATTTGCTCTTATCAAATACCGCGTGAGAGTTGAAATTGAATATTTTATTACATTGTGTGAATTACATATTGCCAGTCTGTCAGATATTTCCTCCGATATTTTTCCTGAACTTAGAAAGATTTATACGGAATTTACTTTGGACGATGCAAAACGTATTAAGGAAATTGAAAATATCACCAATCACGATGTGAAGGCTGTAGAATATTTCATTAAAGAAAAATTCGATGCTCTTGGGCTTCAGAAACATAAAGAATTCATCCATTTCGGACTCACTTCACAGGATATTAATAACACTTCAGTGCCAATGTCTGTTAAAGAGGCGCTTGTTAATGTTTATATACCGGAACTGAATGAACTGGTTGAAGCCTTAAACGCCCTGGCTGATGAATGGGCTGCGATTCCCATGCTTGCCAGAACGCACGGACAACCGGCTTCACCAACCAGACTCGGTAAAGAAATTAAAGTGTTCTGCTACCGGTTAGAACGCCAGATTGACCTCTTGAAATCGATTCCGTTCAGTGGTAAATTCGGTGGCGCAACCGGTAATTTCAACGCCCACTCTGTTGCATTTCCTGATATTGACTGGAAATTATTTGCAGCAAAATTTCTTGAAGAAAAACTTGGCATTGAGCGTGAGGAATACACAACACAGATATCCAACTATGATAATCTTGCTGCCATATTTGATGCTCTCCGACGCATAAACACAATTCTAATAGATCTTGATCGGGACATCTGGCAATATATTTCAATGGACTATTTCAAGCAACGCATCAAAGCTGGAGAGGTCGGCTCATCGGCTATGCCTCATAAAGTGAACCCTATCGATTTTGAAAACTCTGAAGGAAATTTGGGTATAGCAAATGCTATTTTGACATTTTTGGCTTCGAAACTTCCAATTTCTCGTCTGCAGCGCGATTTAACAGACTCCACGGTTTTAAGAAATGTCGGAGTTCCACTCGCACACATGATGATTGCTTTAGCAAGCACGAAGAAAGGATTAGGTAAACTGATTCTCAACCAGCCGGCACTTGAAAAAGATCTTGATTCAATGTGGAGTGTTGTTGCCGAGGGCATTCAGACAATTCTCCGTCGTGAAGGATACCCCAATCCCTATGAAACACTAAAACAATTGACACGCGTAAATGCAAAAGTTACAAAAGAAACCATTTCAGAATTTATTGATACACTAGAAGTTTCAGATAACGTTAAACTTGAGCTGAAAAAATTATCTCCCTCCACTTATACCGGTGTATAAGAACATAATTTATACCTGATTTGTTAAGAGTATGTTGTTAATTCATCATACTCTTTTTTATATTATATGGACTTCAAATTATCATTCGACCATTACAACATTAATGTTGCGGACCGCGACCGTTCAATTGAGTTTTACAAAAAAGCATTAGGTTTAAATGAAGTAGGATGGATTAATGATCCAGATGGTAATTTCACCATAACATATATGGGTGATGGCTTAACTGATTTCCGACTTGAAATTACCTGTTTGAAAGACCATCCGCAAGCGTATGATTTGGGGGAAAATGAAATTCATCTGGCTATGAGACTTCAACCGGGAACTTCATATGAAGGAATGCTTGCTTATCACAAACAACTTGGCGTGGTTTGCTTCGAAAATCAAAAGATGGGCATATATTTTATAGAAGATCCGGATGGATACTGGATTGAAATTCTACGACCTAAAAAATGATAATTAATCATGACCCCTCGTTTTAAAGGAAACATAAGCATGGCATTCAGCAAAGTGTTCTCAGGATTAAATGAGAACGCATTGCGATATTTATTGCCACGTTATATGGATGCCTTTTCGGGTGTGGTGTTACGCTTGGTCGCAGGCACATTCCTGTTTTGGATTTACGGTATTCTAACACAAAAATCCGCGCCTAAAATTAAGACAAACGACAGAATATGGCTCTTTATAATCGGAGCTGTTTTCGTCTTCGGATACATGATTTGTCTTTTGGAGGGATTATCATTTACCACTCCGATATCTTCAAGTATATTTATCAGCCTGCAGCCTATGTGGGTGTTTATTATATGCCTTTTTCTTAAAACTGAAAAAATATCCAAAGGTAAAATTTTCGGTATAATACTAGGCTTCGGAGGAGCACTTCTGATTATATTAACGCAACATAACACGGAAGTTGCCACCAATCCCATGAAAGGAAATTTATTTTGCCTTGCATCATCAATAATTTTTGCAGGATATTTGGTGCTGGAAAAAATATATCTTAAACGATTGAGCAATGCCCAGGTCTCCAAATGGACATTTTTCGGTGGTGCGACGGCAGCTGTTTGCTCAATTGCATTTATGGGATGGAACGCTCCTGTTCTTCACCATGAGTTATTTTCCACCCCTATGTTAATTCTTATGTTCGTTCTGGTTTTCCCTACTTTTCTAAGTTACTTACTTCAGGATATAGGATTAAAAAACCTACCGGCAACCGTTGTAGCTTTATATGGCGATTTAATTTTAATCGTAGCTACAATAGCAAGTTACATACTTGGTCAGGATAAATTTGAAATTTGGCAACCTATAGCAATAGCTATGATGCTTGTATCAGTTTATCTGGTTGAAATAGCTGAATCTAAATCTAACCCATGAGGCTTTATTTGAAGAATTTCCTCAGGCAAATTGACAATATGATCAGCGTAGGCATCATTTAATTCACTGACGGGTCTAAATCCCCAGCTAACTCCTACCGATTCCACTCCGGCGCGCGTTGCCGTAATCATATCCACACCGGAATCACCAACATATAGCACTTCTGATTTAGGAGTCGGACATTTCGCAAGAATTTCAAACACAATTGAAGGATCCGGTTTTGTCGGAACCCCTTCCTGCTGTCCTTCAACAGCACTCCATTCAACCATTGGAAAAAAATGATGGATTAAATGCTCAACACCGGCTTTGTACTTATTAGAAGCCACAGCAATATTATCCCCACGTTTCTTTAATTCTATAAGTAAATCAATAATCCCTGGATAGGGGAGCGTGCGATCTGTCATATGCTCATTATAATAACGAGTAAATTCCCTAAGGACTCTGTCAATGGTTTCTACATTCTTCACATCCTCGGGCACCACTCGCTCTATAAGTTTCCTAACTCCATTTCCCACAAAATAAGGATACGCTTCCGGAGAGTGGATAGGGAATCCACACTTCTCCAATGCGTGATTCGATGCAGCAGCCAAATCTGCCACACTATTTAGCAACGTGCCGTCAAGATCAAATATTATTAACATAATTCTAACAATAATCAGAAAGGATAACCGACTGAAAAATGAAAAGTTGTGTCACGTCCCCAACGAGGATGTATCAATGGCCATCTTTCCTGATCAAATGCAGGATTATAAGCCTTTACACCTAAATCAAGTCGCAATAGAAAATACTGAAAATCAAGTCTTATTCCGGCACCATAACCCATTGCTATTTCTTTCCAGAATGTGTTGAAATGAAACATTCCCCCGGGCTGATTCTCATAATTATGAATTGTCCATATATTGCCGGCATCAACAAATAAAGCGCCCTCCAACACCCAGAATAGCTTAGCGCGATATTCAAAATTCAAGTCTAACCTTATGTCACCGCACTGATTAATAAAGTCAGATACAGAATTTGTAGAATTAAACCTTCCCGGTCCGAGCGTACGGACACCCCAGCCTCTTACACCGTTTGCTCCACCTCCGTAAAAACGCTTCTCAAAAGGTACGACTCTTGAATTTCCATACGGAACGGCGACACCTGCACCAACTCGGAAAGCAAGGCTTTGTCGGCTTGTCAGATATCTTGCCACCGAATAATCAAAATCGGCCTTAGCATACTGAGCATATTGGATATTAAACAATTTGTACACATCATCCTCACGTTTTTGTCCGGTCAGTGATGAAATAGCATATAATAAATTTCCTGCAGTTTCACCGGCAGCCTTAAATGAATAAACAACATCCTGATGTGACGTTAGAATAACTCTACCATTTTGCGGCATACGCTTATTGGTTCGGGAAAATGAATAACCCATCCGCATAATAAAATGATCCTCATAGCTGTAACGCAACAGGGGATTTGAAGGCGCTATTTGATTAATAAAGTCTATTGTACTTTTCGGAAGATATACGTAATTAATATCAATTAAATCAAACATACGTCGCTCCCTGTTTGCCCGTGCTGTCCACTTGTATTTCCACCCCAACCCGGCAATAATACGCGTGTATTCCGGCCGTTCCTGATAATTAAATGAGACAGCCAGTTCTGTGGATGCCTTAATTCTGCGCGTGAAACTGTTATTTAAAAAAGGGAATAAGAACTTGGGGAAAGTAATTCCTGTCTCAGCGGCATACTCTGTGTATCTGTTATTAATTAGTCCTGAAAGATTTCCACCGAGACTTTCGTAGCTCATTCTTAGTTTTGTGGACAATACATTTCCACGGTTCCCGAGATTTCGATAACTATAATTTAATCCAAGACCGAATCCCAGGTCACCTTCGGAGTTGGTACCTTCAACTTCAAAAGATATGCTCTGTTTTTTATTCCGGCTGATAAAAATATATGCATCGACATAATGCTGTCCGTCAACAGTTGCTGCCGGCACCATTTCAATATTTATAGACTTTATTATATCCATTCTCGCCAGAGCCTCATATGTTCTGTCAACCTGCCATGTGCGGTACATGGAATTGGGACGTAAATAACACTTTTCCTCCAAGGAAGAAGGTTTTAAATAATGATCCGCACCATAAATCACTTCCACCCCCTTGTAATAAACCGTATCCTGATTTATTGGCATTCCGTGAGTCGCGAGAGTAGTGCCCTGTGAATTTGTAATGAATATAACTCTATTGATTTTATATTGACTGTGACTGAATGCTATCGAATCGGATGGCAAAGTCCGAGGCGCACTAATTTGCAAAGTCAAATCCACTGAGCGGCTGTTTTCTGCCGTATCGGCATAGAAAGTGATATACTCCTGTAAAAATGCATAGTAACCATTATTTCGCAACATCTCTGTTATTTGTCCTCGCCAATTATTCAAAGCGGTTCTATCGAGAGCATCACCTATTTTTAACGGAGAACTCACCGCAGACAAGGACATTAACGAACGTATGGCGCTATCAGGAATTTCATAACTTATACTCCCTATATAATGAGGTTCTCCAGGCCGAAGATGATAATCAACACTTATTTTTTTCTTATCATCTTTTCTTATTGTATCAACTTCAACAACAGCATTCATATACCCCTTATTTACCAATGCCTGACGCAACTGACGCTCCGATGCTTGAGTCAAAGCATTATTATATATAACAGGTGGCTGACCAAGTCTTCGCAACCACTTATTATACCATTTTGTACTGTCACGTCCTGAAAGATTATATGTTGAAAGCTGTAATTTTGCAAACCCCAAAACCTTATGATTAGGAGTCTGTCGCAGATAATCAACCAGTTCGGCGCTTGTTACGCGCGAAGAATCATCAATTATAATTTTTACATCATCCAGTAAAAATTCGCCATTAGGCACATGTTTCGTTGTGCTGCACGACTGAAGCACAACCGTAGCAAATATAAATAGTATGTATTTATACCTTAAAAACATTCCATTTAAAGAGCACGGAGTTGTGATATAACCTTCACCGGATCAACCGATTTAAACACATGAGAACCGGCTACAATAATATCTGCTCCGGCTTCTACAACAGCTTTGCCTGTAACTTCATTGATGCCTCCGTCAACCTCAATTAATGCATGCGAACCACTACGGTAAATCATTTCCTTTAACCTTCTTGTCTTATCAATTATGTAAGAAATGAAATCCTGTCCGGAAAAACCGGGATTAACCGACATCAATAAAACCATATCAACCTCGTTTATAATATCTTCAAGCATACAGAGAGGTGTCGCCGGATTCAATGTGACAGCCGCCCTCATTCCCGCCTGTTTTATCTGATGAATAACCCTGTCGAGGTGGGTACACGCTTCAACATGTACATTCATTATCGTTGTGCCGCAATCACGACACTGAGAAACATATTTTCCCGGATCAACTATCATCAAGTGAACGTCAAGAGGTAAATCAGTCAGTTTTGAAACAGTTTTTATAAACGGAAAACCAAATGTAATGTTAGGAACAAAAACACCGTCCATTACATCTATATGAACCATGTCCGCTTCAGACTTATTCAGCGTTTCTAAAACGCTCTTCAAACACGACAGATCTGCTGATAACAACGAAGGTGAAACCTTAACCATAATTATTTATTAGACGATGTTTTAAACACATTTAACGCAATTACGCAAACACATATTATTCCGAGCAACAAACCGGCATATGTCAGATAAGCGTTATACTCTTCAACCTTTTCATATAACTGCGATGGAGAAACCAAGCCTCCTAACCATGTTCCGAGCCCCGCAAGCACTCCGTTCCAGACCAAAGCCCCCAGTCCAGTAAATATAATGAACATACCAATATTCATCTTCGCGAGACCGGCTGGAATAGATATCAATTGCCTTATTGCCGGAATTAAACGGCCTATAAAGGTAGAAACAGCTCCATGCTTATCGAAATATTTTTCGGCGCGTTCAACCTTTTCTGGAGTAATTAACATGGCATGCCCAACCTTTGAATGAGCAAATCTATAAACTATCGGCCTACCGATCCACATCGAAAGAAAATAATTAACCATAGCACCGATAACAGCGCCAACCGTTGCAAGGAATAATATGAACCATACATTCACCTCATGATTCGTAGCGGCAAGATAGGCAGCCGGAGGTACAATTACTTCCGATGGAAACGGTATAAACGAACTCTCAACAATCATTAATGCGAATACAAGCCAATAAACAGTATGGGGGTCTGCATTAAGAAACTGATTAATGATTTCAGCCGGATTTATTCCAAGAAACAATGTTACAACACAATCAACCATACTTATAGTACACCAACAGAATTAAACATTTTTGCGTAATATTCAGCTTTTTTCGATAATGCCAATGGATAAGCGCGTGAAGTTGACGGCATTCTCCATATATATAAACCCGAGTCGCTTTTCAACATTTCTCCCATTTTTGGAACAGCTGTTGAAGTTATATCAGCAATCACAGATGCCGCTTTTTCTCCCGTAGTGACTAAAGTTTTGCAATCCGGCATTTCATTTAAGATTTCAAACAAAGGTACTGGTTCAACAATTTCAAGAAATTTATCTGAAGCATTATTCTTTAGTCGTCTTATTTTTCTTGCCGTGTCACCAATAGCTATCCGTTTTTGAATCAAAAGATTCACTATCTTATCAAGATCAAAATCCTTTTCTCCCGGTTTTAATAGGGCAGTTTTATCTCCATAAAAAATAAGCCCCATCATATACCAGAAATCATTGCTGCGGTTCGGATAATAAAAATCCATACTCCACCTGTGTCGACCTGGAGGAAAAGTCCCCATTATCAACACTTTCGCACCCGATGGAATAAACGGTTGCCAGGGATGAATTTCTATCTCATGTTCCATAAAAGCAACAACGGCCGAAACCATACACATAATGGTCTCGGGCCGTCGCTAATTTTTATAGGTTGGTTGACTTTATGCTTTAACGCGGCCAATGTATGAACCGTCGCGAGTATCAACTTCAATCATGTCACCCTCATTTACAAAAAGAGGCACACGGATTTCAGTTCCGGTCTCAAGAGTTGCAGGCTTAAGAGTGTTTGTTGCAGTATCACCTTTTAATCCAGGTTCGGTATATGTAATTTTAAGCACGGTTTTAATAGGCATTTCAGCATATAGAACAGTTTCTGTCGATGCATCGGTTACAACTTCTACATTGTCACCTTCTTTCATGAAAGCACCACCCGTAACAAGGTCTTTAGCAATAGGAATTTGTTCGAATGTCTCATTATTCATGAATATATCATCGCTTCCGTCATTGTATAGGAACTGGAAAGGACGGCGTTCAACGCGTACATCCTCAAGCTTTTCACCAATGTTGAAACGACGCTCTATCACACGTCCGTCAACAACGTCCTTAAGCTTGGTGCGCATGAATGTGTTTCCTTTACCGGGTTTAACGTGGAGAAATTCCACGCAAAAATACAAACGACCGTCCATACGGATACAAGTGCCGTTTTTAATGTCCTGAGCGTTAATCATTTCAATATAATTTATTTTGTAAAATTTTCTAATAAGATTTTATCGCCACAAAATTACATAATTTTTTCATTATTTAGTAATTATGCAATTGAAAAAAGGCATCTAATCGTAAATCTTATCCCAGTCTTTCCAAACACATTCATAACCCAGACTCCTTATTTCCTCACAAACGGCTTTCGGACTGCGACCGTCTGAAACTTCAAATTGTTCAAGAGCGTCAGGTGTTGATGCGTATCCGCCAGGTTCTGTTTTACTTCCCGCACTCATTGAAGTAACTCCTAATTTCATCATGTTCCTACGGAACGATGGATTCTCCCGCGTAGAATATGAAATATCCACGTCGTGATCGAATATTCTGAATGCAAAAGTAACCTGAGCAAGTTCTTTATCCGACATAATCACCTGTGGTTCATATCCACCTTCTGCCGGACACATTCGGGGAAAATTGACACTGAACTTTGTTTTCCAGTAATGTTTACGCAAATATGACAGATGATACGCCAACATTGTCAGATCAGTTCTCCAATCCTCGAGACCAATCAAAACGCCCATCCCAATTTTATGCAGACCGGCTTTCCCCATACGATCAAAGCCATTTACACGCCATTCAAATATTGATTTCATTCCCTTGGGATGGTATTTTTTATAATTAGCCTCATTATAAGTTTCCTGAAAACAAACAACCCCATTCAATCCGCTTTTAGTCAAACGGGCATAATTCTCCATTCGCATCGGCATAACCTCAATAGTAAGATTATTGAAATAGGGGCGTGCTACCTTTAAAACTTCTTCAAGATAATCAACACCGTTCAGTCTCGGGAATTCGCCCGACACAATAAGCAGATTTTCGAACGGGCCGAGCTTTCGGATAGCTTCACATTCTGCTTTAACCTGTTCTAATGTAAGAGTCGTCCTGTTAAAAGGATTGTCATGATTGAACCCGCAATAAACACATTTGTTCGTACACGCATTTGAAACGTACAATGGGATGTACATGCTTATTGTTTTACCGAATCTTTCCAGAGTATAGGCATGCGATAACCGCGCCATCTCCTCGAGATATGGTGTAGCAGCCGGCGAAACAAGTGCCATGAAATCATCTATGGAAAGACGCTTGGCCGAAATAGCCCGTCGCACGTCAGCATCATTTTTCGAATATATGCGTGCGGTCGTTTCTTCCCAGTCAATTTTCTTTAAAACGTCATAAAACATTTTCATACTTTGCACAGTCTTCTATTAAATTTTGGGAAATTCGCATAGCACAGAAATTTGGACCGCACATCGTACAGAAACGATCATCATCCTTATGACTTTCCACATAATATTGTCTGGCGCGAGCCGGATCAAGCGACAAATTAAATTGATCCTTCCATCTGAATTCGAAACGTGCTTTACTCATAGCATCGTCACGCAATTGAGCGCCTGGGAAACCTTTCGCCAAATCAGCAGCATGCGCAGCGATTTTATATGTAATTACGCCATTACGTACATCCTCGAGGTTTGGTAATGAGAGGTGTTCTTTCGGAGTAACATAACATATCATTGCGGTTCCGTATCTGGCAATCTGTGCCGCACCTATAGCCGAAGTTATGTGATCGTATCCCGGAGCGATATCAGTTGTCAAAGGTCCAAGTGTATAAAATGGAGCTTCATGGCATTTTTCCACCTGTCGGTCCATGTTCTCTTTTATCTTATTCATAGGCACATGTCCCGGGCCTTCTATAATCACCTGAACACCATGAGCCCAGGCTTTTTCTGTAAGTTCACCCAGAACATCAAGTTCAAGAAATTGCGAACGGTCATTTGCATCGTGAATTGAACCGGGTCGCAAGCCGTCACCCAATGAAACGGCAACATCATATTGCGCAAGGATTTCACATATTTCATCGAAATGTGTATACAGGAAATTTTCCTCATTGTGAATAACCGCCCATCTTGTCATTATAGAACCACCGCGCGAGACAATTCCGGTAAGTCGCTCACCAACCATTTCAGCATGAGCCTTTAAAGCACCGGCATGAATTGTAAAATAGTCGACACCTTGCTCAGCTTGCTCTATCAGGGTATCCCTGTAAATTTCCCAGGTCAGATTCTCAACACTTCCGTTAACTTTTTCTAATGCTTGATAAACCGGAACGGTTCCGACCGGAACAGGACAATTTCGGATAATCCATTCACGTGTTTCATGAATATTGTCGCCTGTCGACAAATCCATTAGTGTGTCACCGCCCCAGTAGCAGCTCCAAACAGCTTTTTTAACTTCTTCTTCAATTCCCGATGACAATGCAGAATTACCTATATTGGTATTGAGTTTAACAAGAAATTTCTTTCCAATAATCATTGGCTCTGCTTCCGGATGATTTATGTTTGCCGGAATCACAGCTCTGCCGGCAGCCACTTCATCTCTTACAAATTCAGGCGTGATATAAGTTTTTATACCCAACTCCTCATTCTTCATATTCTCCCGGATAGCCACATACTCCATTTCCGGTGTAATTTTACCGGCACGAGCCAAATCCATCTGCGTAATATGCCGACCTTGCTTTGCTCGTCGTGGAACATACTGAACAGGAAATCTGATTGCATCGAGAATATTGTCGGCCAATCGCATTTTCCCATAACTCGATGTGATTTCTTTCAACTCTTCCAGATCATCACGCTCTGATATCCATTTTTCACGGATTCGTGGAATTCCCTTATTAATATCGACCTCTACATTTGAGTCAGTAAATACACCGCTCGTATCATAAACCAGAACAGGGGCATTCTCCGTTAACATAATATCGTCACCACTTTTCTTTGCCGTAGGAGTCAGATTAATCTGACGCATTCCAACCATCAGGTCAGGATATAACTTGCCCGGCATATATATTTTTTCAGAACCGGGATAACTATTTACCGATATATTTTCAATTTTCATTGTTGATTATTTTAATAGTATTATATATCAAGGAAAGCGGTAAGCGGACTGGAAGCAACGGCGATGCCACTCATGCCACCTATTCCTGAAAGATAAGCCAGACGCCCGGCTTCAACTCCTAGTCGGAAAGCTTTAGCCATTTCAACAGGATTCTCCGCAACGGCAATTGCCGTATTTACCAATACTGCATCCGCACCCATTTCCATCGCCTCGGCAGCATGCGATGGAGTGCCTATTCCGGCATCCACAATTACCGGAACACACGACTCCGCTATAATTATTTCAAGCATGTCTTTTGTCCGTAAACCCTTATTTGTACCTATAGGTGCACCCAATGGCATAACGGCGGCACTTCCGACATCTTCAAGGCGCTTACACAGAACTGGATCAGCCTGTATGTAGGGGAGTACTATGAATCCATCTTTAGCAAGTGTTTCTGTTGCCATAAGTGTTTCTACTGGATCTGGTAAAAGATATTTCGGATCAGGATGTATTTCAAGCTTTATGAAATTTGTTCCGAAGCATTCCCTTGCCAACTGCGCTGCAAATATAGCCTCTTTTGCCGTACGCACACCTGACGTGTTTGGCAACAACTGAACATGGCTTCGGTCAATGTGAGCAAGCATGTCATCTTCCTCTTCATTTTCCATATCTATTCGTTTCATTGCCACAGTAACCATCTCGCTTCCTGAAGCCCTGACCGCATCAAGCATGGTTACATTTGAGGAAAATTTCCCTGTTCCCACAAATAAACGCGACTTAAATTCCCGCCCTCCTAAAAATAATGAATCCATCATAACACGGTTATTTACTATTTTGCAATTCTGATACAAGCTTTTCCGTATATACTACCGGATTTTCAGCATTTATAATTGAGCCGGAAACAGCCACACCATTAACTCCCTGTTTAAGTAACGGTTCTATATCCGCCTCGGTTATTCCGCCGATTGCAACGATAGGTATATCCATTCCGGCATCACGAACCTTACGAATAATAGAGCCGTAACCCTCCAGACCTATTTCTGGTGAAAGTTTCTTTTTCGTAGTAGTAAATCGAAGCGGTCCCAAGCCAACATAATCCACATCCTTATTCTTAAATTTAAGTATATCTTCAGCTGTATTCGCGGTAACACCGATTATGGCATGCGGGCCTAATATATCGCGTGCCTTCAGCGGATCCATATCTTCCTTGCCAAGATGAACGCCCCAAACACGCAATTCATTAACAAGTTCAACTCTATCATCGATTATTAAAAAAACATCATTTTCCTTACACATCGGAATGATTTCAAGCGCAACCTCACGCACTTCTTCATCTGATGCATCTTTCATCCTTAATTGAATCCATCTGCATCCTCCTTCTATCGCCATTTGAACCTCTTCAGCAATAGAATACTTATCTGATTCATTAGTAATAAATTGTAACATATATTTATAGTATTACTTGAATTTTGCAATTCTTTCAACAAACATATTTTTTGTTTCAACTCCCTCAAAAATAGCACCCAAAACCGCATACCCATCAAAACCATATTCCTCTATGGATTCAATCCGTTCAGCATCTACCCCTCCCAAAGCAATTACTTTAGTATTCATACGACCTCGTTTTTTCGAGAACTCATCCAAATCAATTCGGCTTCCATATCCTTTTTTACTGATTGAATCATAAATAGGCGATAGTGTTACGTAGTCATAGCGCTCGCCGTGATTTATGATTTCGTCTATAGAATGCATAGAGCAACTGATTCCGCCATTCCAATTAACAGGCGGCAAAGGGCAACGCCTGTTTAAATGAACACCACCAAGATTAAAATGATTTGTAAGTTCAAAATGGCCATGCAATTTTAATTTTCGATGTAATTTCTGCGGAACCGCTTCAATAATATTCCTCATTTCCCTATACGTAGCACCGGGATGGCGTAAGTGAATCATATCCCAGCCTTCTTCAGCAAGAATACTAATAAACTCACACTCCTCATTAATAATCCGTTCCGGAGTAATAGCTATTTTTATCAATTGACTCATTATCCTCCGTAAAATGCCTTTATAACCGTTAAATCGTCACCTTCCGCAACAAAAGTTGTTTCAAGCTCATTTGCTTTTACAACCCGATTATTTACAGCGACGGCAATTCCTGATGTCGATTTTCCCTGCATCCGTAATATTTCGGCAATTGGTATATCGCCCTCAACTTCTACTATCTTCCTGTTTATCTTAATCTTCATAATACAAAAATTTCATTTTTTCAGGTGAATACAAGTGGTTAACGGCGCCGTTTCCACGTCCGCAATGAACATCTCTGCCGAAAATAAGAGCCCGGGTTATATACTCTTTGCCACATCTTACGGCACTTTCCATATTCATACCAAGAGCTATATAACTCGCAATTGAAGATGAAAGCGTGCAACCCGTTCCATGACTATTCTTAGTTTCAACAGCCTCAGCAACCAATTCTATTATTTTGGAATCACCATCCAATGAAAGAAAATCAGTCTTATTATTTTCATTATCGTTATGTCCACCCTTGATTAGAATATTTTTACAACCCATCTCCCTAAATCTATTTATCTGATATCTCACATCGGTCTCTCCAGTTATTTTTTCCGCCTCTATTCTGTTTGGAGTGACTAAACTGCTAATTGGCAACAACCTGTCAATAATTAATCTTATAGCACCATCGCTCATTAATTTTGAGCCTGACGTAGATATCATAACCGGGTCAACAACTAGATTATTCGCCTTGTCTATATTCGACTCAAGGAAACGAACCACAGTCTCAACAATTTCACTTGAAAATAACATCCCGGTTTTTATAGCTTTAGGAGGGATATCGCTAAATACCATTTCAAGTTGATCCAGAACAACTCCTGGATCAACCCCCATAATACTCCTTACACCCGTTGTATTTTGTGCTGTAATAGCCGTAATAACTGTTTCCGCATAACAGCCTATAGCACTGATGGTTTTAATATCAGCTTGAATTCCGGCGCCACCGGATGAATCACTTCCTGCAATACTTAGAACCGGTATATACGAATACATTTTGCATTAATTATAGTCTGGTTCCCCTTGAAAACTTAATGCCGGTTCTCCTCTCCATAATGTTTGCCGGATAGTACATGCGGCTAAAACAATCCCTGCGATGGCATTATCCATATCAGGTTCGAAGGGTATAAATCTCAGCACCTCACAGGGGCACCCCTTTGTTATTTGGCAAATATAATACGTTTTTATCAGTTTGCAAAATCTATTTCCTAACGAGTGCTATTTTTTCTTCTGCTGCTCTGACGTGAATTTCTATTGCCTCCGTTGTTATTTTTAGAATTTTTGTTTCTGAAATTTCCTCCCTTACTATTCCTATTACCTTTAAAACCGTTTCCCTTCCGTCTTTTAGGATTGTAAATCGGCGTTTTTCCCAATGATGCCGGAACTTCATTTTTCACGACCTCATATCCCAAAAAATTCTCAATATAACCAAAAACAGGCATATCACGCTCACTCACGAGAGTAATTGCCGCTCCTTCTGCTTGCGCACGCGCCGTTCGTCCGATTCTATGCACATAATCCTCAGCATCATGAGGCACATCATAATTAACGACAAGCGCAATATCATCAATGTCAATGCCTCGGGCCACAATGTCTGTTGCAACAAGAATATCGAGTCTCCCGGCTTTATATTCGTGCATTACATCATCGCGTTTACTTTGATCCAGATCCGAATGCATTTCGCCAATCTTATATTTTGCACGACGAAGTTCCTTGGCCAAATCCTTTACCTTCAATTTCGATGATGCAAATACAATTACTCTTTTACATCCGAATTCTTCAAACACATGAAGCAGAACCGGAGTCTTTTGATTTTCGTAGCACACGAATGCACTTTGATGAATCTTATCAGCAGGCCTGGAAACCGCTATTTTTACTTCTGCAGGGTTTCGGAGAATTGTTTTTGCAAGCTGCTGAATTTTATCAGGCATTGTTGCTGAAAACATAAGCGTCTGACGATCTTTTCCAAGATGTTTTTCAATCTGCATTATGTCATCATAGAAACCCATGTCGAGCATTCTATCAGCTTCATCCAGAATAAAATAGTCCACTCTGCTAAGATCAATCTTCCCCATCTGCAAATGAGCGAGTAGTCGTCCCGGCGTTGCGATAACTATATCAGCTCCAAGTTTCAAGCTCTTCTGCTGTTGTGCGAAAGTAACTCCATCCGTACCTCCATATATAGCCAGACTGCTTACATTAATAAAATAGCCGAACCCTTCAAGCTGACGATCAATCTGCATAGCTAATTCACGGGTAGGTGCCATTACAATGCAGTTAACTGTATCCTCCGGCAATTCGCCATCGGCCAGTCTGTTAAGAACAGGTAAAAGATATGCGGCCGTCTTGCCGGTTCCTGTCTGGGCTACAGCGATTAAATCACGGCCTTCCATTACCAACGGCATCGATTTTTCCTGGATAGGGGTACACTCTTCAAAACGCATCGAGTCAAGAGCGTCAAGGACATCATAATTAAAATCTAATTCATCAAACCTCATCTTAGGCTTCTGTAATATTTCACCACAAAGTTAATGATAATAAGCAAAAGGCGCAACGACATTATCGCTGCGCCTTAATATATGTGTTTATAAATTGACTATTTCCCCATCAGCACCCTAACGGCTTCCTCAAGCTGTGCATCCTTACCTTTAAGCAGATCTCCGGGATTATTATAAATAATTATATCCGGATTCAACTGTTTATTTTCAAGCGGTTCTCCTTTTCGGTCAAGACTTGTAACCTGCGGAATTCCGAAATAAATCGAAGGATCAATCTGCGTTTCCCACCAAACAGCTGTCATCGTTCCTGGAACAGGGGCTCCGATTACCTTTCCGAGACCAAGAGTCTGATAAACATATGGTGTTCCATGTGCATCCGAATAGTTACTTTCATTTACAAGCATTACCGATGGCTTAGTCCATTGAGAGAACGGATCGCTGCCGATATATTTTCCACGCGGTGTATAACGTACATATTCCTTACCGGAAAATAAGAGTGCGATATCATTATGCAGCCATCCGCCACCATTATAGCGGGTATCAACAACCACAGCATCGCAATTACGGTATTTTCCGAGCAATTTATCATATACAGCCTGATAACTTCTTGTATCCATTCCCTGTATATGGACATAACCGATTTTTCCACCGGAAAGTGAGTCGACAATTGCCTCATTTCTCTCTATCCATCTGTCATAGAGCAACCCTGATATACCATACACAGGAGTAACTGTCACATTCCTTTCCTTACCCTCTCTATTTTTCACCGTTAACGATACTTTACGACCGGCCTTCCCTTCAAGCAAAGGGTAATAATCCTTATCAGCTTCTATTCGGACTCCGTCAATTGAAGTAATGACATCACCACTCTTTACACCGACACTTTTCTTGGCTAAAGGTCCTCTTGCCAAGACCTCTTTAACTTTCAGACCGTCTCCTTTGTATTCGGAATCAAACATTGCACCAAGTTCACCGGTATACAATTTTGTCCCGCCAACACTTCCACCGCCTCCGGTGTGAGATGCATTGAGTTCACCGAGAATCTCGCTCAACAGATTGCCGAAATCCTTATTGTTGTTGATATGTGGAAGGAATTTACGATAATGATCACCATAATAATTCCAATCAACCCCATGCATATTTTCATCGTAGAACTTATCTTTAACCTGAGCGAGCATATGATCATAAATATATTCACGCTCCTTACTTGGCTTTCTGTCGTACATAGCATTAAATGCAATCATCTTCTTTTCTCCGGAAGGAATGGAAATCTTCGACATTCCTGCACCGGATAAAATAAACAGATTCTCACCTTTTTTATCCGGGACAATGGCCCCGCTCACATCTTTAGCAAGCACTTTGGTTTCATCCTTCTTAAGATCCCTGACATACAGATTGGCTTTCCCTTCTGTAGATCGGGAAATATAATAGAATTTATTACCTTTCTTGTCAAGATAAAAATCACCAAGATTCGAGGATACAGATGTCAGGCGGCGAACACGATATTTTCTATCATTGAGTTCAAACTGATTTGCGTCAATGTTAACGCTTTTCTCTGTTTTTTTCGCTGATTCCGACTTTTTATTTCCCTTTTTCTTTTCTTTTTTCTTCTCTTTCGTTTTATCAGTGGACTTCTCATTATCCTCTTTTTCCTTTTTTTCTTTCTTTTCAAGCTGTTCTTTAATATCGGCTTCCTCTTCAGTCATATTAAATTCATCCCATGCGTCTCCGTCAAGCACCATAAGCATGGCATCGCGTTGATTACCCCAACTTCCCTGCGCCTTCATTCCATATTTGCCAGTAGAATATACCAGAGCTTTTCCACCAAGCGCCCACTTCGGATTTCCGTCGCTGTAACCGCTTTCAGTCAGATCTATAATGGTTTTTCCATCGCGGCTTACAAGCGCTATATCCGAATTATGCCATCCGCCTATACCTATATAATCAGCCAAAAGCCATTTGCTGTCAGGACTCCATGTGAAACTCACATCACCATCCACATACGAATAATTATATTTTCCCGGTAAAGCAGTGACAACATTTTTAGTATCCAGATCAATTACTTTTAACTCAGTTCGGTTTTCAAGAAATGCAACATATTTACCATCCGGACTATATACCGGTTGTTGAGCCGGACCGTCTGCCGAGTATAAAGGCACTTCCTCTATTTCCGTAGCATAAGCGAATCCGCTTTTCTCATCTTTTCCAAGTTTAGCTTCAAACAATTGCCATTTCCCATCCCTGTCTGAATCGTAAACTAATTTCTTGCCGTCAGGCGAAAAACTCAAGGAACGTTCCTGCGCCGGAGTATCTGTAATCCTTCGGGTTGTCTTATATTTGGTTGACGTAACAAATACATCTCCCCTAAGGACAAATGCCACTTCATCACCATCAGGACTTACGGCAATTTCGCTTGCGCCGTTCGTACGCGGGCCTTTTACCAAATCAGAATCATAGTCATCCGAAATTATTTCTATTTCTAATTTCTTCAAATCTTTATCGTCATTCAAAGTATAAAGTTCACCATCCCAGCTGAACACCAGCTTGTTGTCACGCGAGGCACTGAGACTTCTAACCGGATGCTTCTCAAATTTTGTCAACTGTTTGTCATTTCCTTTTAAATCTCTTTTGTGAACGTTCAACGTACCAGATTGCTCGGAAATGTAATAGAATTCTTTCCCATTTGAATTCCAGACCGGATTCATATCATGACCGATAAAATCTGTCAGCTTTTCAAATCTATTATCAGATGAAACAGCCCAAATATCGTTGGTTCCACTCGATCGCTCATGCTTACGATAAAAATTTTCAAATCCTTTCTTATCTGTATAGAGTAACTTCCCGTCTGCGTTCATACTCGCGCTTCTCATTGAAACTGACAGGTATGGATATGTTCTGGGATTGTCCTGATATATATTCAAAGTATATGTTTGCGATAAAAATGGAGCGACCGCTGACGATGCATCAGGATAATGGAAAGCCGAAAACAGCAATATTGAATCATTTAAAAACGCAAGGGGAGTCTCTGAACCGCTGTGAGTTGTAAGACGCCTGGCAGTTCCACCGTTACGGTCAATAATATATATATCCTGACTTCCATCACGCATACTTGAGAAAACAATTTTCTCACCATCCGGAGTCCAGAGAGGGGAGTCCTCATATGAAGCCTTACTTGTAAGCTGATACGCCTTTCCTCCATCAGAATTTACTGTAAAGATATCTCCTTTATATGTAAATGCAACAGTTTTACCGTCCGGAGACATTGATGGCTCTTTCAACCATAATGGATTTACCGTGGCACCTGCGGTTGTCGCGGTAATCAAGAATGTAAATAATAGATTTTTCTTCATAATGTGAATATAATTTTAGGCAAATATACAAATATAATACGACTATATTGTTGCGAAATAACATCTTCAGTTCAAAAATAATTTCAATACATTGCTAAAGGTTGCCATTTTCAATCCAATTTAATAATTTTGCATATAAATCACGTACTTACTTTCATATGAAGAAAAAACTCATTACTTATATCTTTCTAACTGTTTCTCTATCTGTTTTCGCTGCTGGACGCACAGAACGGTTATTGGAAAAAGGATGGCTGTTTACTCGCGAAGACAGTGCGATTTTCTCTTCGCCTGATTATAATCCCGCATCATGGAAATCAGTCCGCATACCTCATGACTGGGCTATATACGGCCCTTTTTCATGGGATAATGACCGCCAGAACGTTGCAATTGCACAGGATGGTCAAAAAGAAGCAATGGAACATGCCGGTCGGACCGGAGGATTGCCATTTGTAGGAACAGGATGGTATAGACTTGATTTTGAGGTGCCTGAATTCAATGGCGAAAATCAGGTTGAACTTATTTTTGACGGAGCCATGTCGCATGCACGCATATTTGTGAACGGAAACGAGGCAGGCTATTGGCCATATGGCTACAACTCATTTCACTTCAATATCACGCCATACCTTAAAAAAGGCGGAAAAAACACATTGGCTGTCCGGCTGGAAAATCTTCCTGAATCATCAAGATGGTATCCCGGCGCAGGACTGTATCGCAATGTTCATCTCAGAGTAGTTGATAACGCACATATTCCTGTGTGGGGCACATATATAACCACGCCCGAAATCAATTCTGATTTTGCGAGAATTAATCTACAGACCGAACTGAACCTTCCCGACACTGCCGGCTTTACTTTAACATCCATAATTTACTCACCGGAAGGAAAAGAAGTTAATCGAACCACCGATAGCTGTAATAATATCATTTACACCGATAATAAGATTAATCAGACTCTTGTGGTTAAAAATCCAGCCCTATGGGATTTGGACACTCCTAATCTCTATTCTGCAAAATTCATACTTTCAAAAAATGGAAGTCCAGTTGACTCGACAAGGACAAAATTCGGCATACGCTCCATTGAAATCAAGCCTGACAAAGGGTTCTATCTTAACGGAAGGAATATTAAGTTCAAAGGCGTATGCAATCATCATGATTTAGGGATGTTAGGTGGTGCGGTCAATAAATCTGCCATCCGACGTCAGATTAAGATGTTAAAGGATATGGGAGCAAATGCCATTCGCACTTCTCATAACATGCCTGCACCTGAACTTGTCGAAGCGTGCAATGAAATGGGAATGATGCTAATGGCAGAAAGTTTTGACGAATGGAAAAAACCAAAAGTCAAAAACGGATACAACTTGCTTTTCGACCAATGGGCGGAAAAAGATCTTGTGAATCTTATCAGACATTATCGAAACGACCCAAGCGTCGTAATGTGGTGCATTGGCAACGAGGTTTCAGAACAATGGCATGAAGGAGATTGCAAAACAGCGTTATATCTGCAAAGCATATGTCATCGGGAAGATCCCACTCGCCCTGTAACTCAAGGCATGGATGCTCCGGATGCGGTTGTAAATAACAATTTCGCTGCTGTAATGGACATCCCCGGCTTCAATTATCGTCCGTTTAAATACGAGGAAAGTTATTCGAAACTTCCTCAGCGTTTGATTCTTGGATCGGAAACGGCTTCTACTGTCAGTTCAAGAGGTGTTTACAAATTTCCGGTTGAAAGAAAAGCAATGGCAACCTATGATGACCATCAATCATCTTCTTACGATGTTGAACATTGCGGATGGTCGAATCTTCCCGAAGACGATTTCATTTACCATGATGAACTTCCTTACTGTATGGGAGAATTCGTTTGGACCGGATTCGATTATTTAGGAGAACCAACACCTTATTATACGAATTGGCCTTCACATAGTTCTCTTTTTGGAATAATAGACCTCGCAGGCATTCCTAAAGACAGATATTATCTCTACAGATCACATTGGAATCCGGAAGCAGAAACATTACACATCCTTCCTCACTGGACATGGCCGGGCAGAGAAGGTGAAACAACTCCTGTTTTTGTTTATACTAACCATCCCTCGGCTGAATTGTTTATTAATGGCATTAGTCAGGGGATTCGCTCAAAAGACTTATCCATAGGAATTGACAGCACATATACTGATGAAGCAAAACAGAACTTTGAAAGACAAAAGCGATATCGCCTCATGTGGATGGACACAAAATATCAGCCCGGAACTGTAAAAGTTATTGCTTACGACAATAATGGAAATGCTGTTGCTGAAAAAGAAATTACCACTGCCGGTAAGCCTTATCAGATAACTCTTGAAACAGACCATAATGAATTGACTCCTGATGGTCGCGGACTTGCATTTATCCGGGTAAAAATTGTTGATAAAAACGGCAACCTTGTTCCATATGCTTCAAATTCCATCAACTTTAAAATAAATGGCGCCGGCTCATTCGAGGCTGTTGGTAACGGTGATCCTTCTTCGCTTGAATCTTTTCAGGCTAATCATATGAAAGCATTTAACGGCCAGCTTACTGCTGTTATTCGCTCTTCCGAAACGCCGGGCGATATAACGATAACTGCATCGGCAAAAGGATTGAAGCCGGCTAAACTTTCATTAAAATCCTATTAATATTTATCATGGCACGTAAACGTAAGGAACTTCCGGAAATAAATAATGTAGAAATATCAGGCGTCGCAGCCGAAGGAATGAGTTTAGCGCGTGTGAACGATATGGTTATATTCATACCTTTTGGCGCACCAGGCGATATTGTCGACATAAAACTCACTAAAAAGAAAAAATCATATGCGGAAGCGAGGGTTTTAAAAATAGTAAAACCCTCACCATTAAGGGTAAATCCCATGTGTGAACACTTCACAATTTGTGGAGGATGCAAATGGCAGCATTTGCCTTATGATTTTCAGCTACAATGCAAACAGCAACAAGTAGCTGATGCTTTGCAACGGATTGCTAAGGTTCAACTTCCTGAAATAAATCCAATTATTGGCTCGGAAGAGATATCTGCTTATAGAAACAAACTTGAATACACTTTCTCAAATAAGCGATGGTTAACCTTTGAACAACTTGAAAGCGGAGAAGTATTTGACCGTGATGCAGCAGGTTTTCACATCCCGGGAGCTTTTGATAAGGTATTGGATATCACTCAATGTCATTTGCAGGAAGATATTTCTAATAAACTGCGCCTTTTCATAAAAAATTATGCAAAGAAACGCAATCTGTCCTTTTACGATCTTCGTGCCCAACATGGATTCCTGAGGACAATGATTGTGCGCACCGCTTCAACCGGTGAAAAAATGCTTATTGTTGTTTTCGGTGAAGACAACAAAGATGCTATCGAATCATTGCTTTCGGAGATTAAAAGCGTATTCCCTGAATTAAACTCCATACAGTACGTTATAAATTTGAAAGTTAACGATACCATTTCCGACCAGGAAGTAATCTTGTTTTCAGGTAGTCCTTTCATAAATGAAGAAATGGAAGGATTAAAATTCCGTATAAGTCCAAAATCATTTTATCAGACAAACTCCAGACAGGCATATCGATTATATTCTGT
Source organism: uncultured Bacteroides sp. (assembly GCA_964564465.1). Taxonomy (GTDB): domain Bacteria; phylum Bacteroidota; class Bacteroidia; order Bacteroidales; family Muribaculaceae; genus Paramuribaculum. The sequence goes on along the minus strand of CAZMAO010000001.1, from coordinate 126,468 downwards.
GGCAAGGGATATGGCCGGACTTACCGGTAACGAACTCGTTTACGATTTATATACCGGAACCGGAACAATCGCAAATTTCGTAGCTCGAAATGCAAAAAAAGTAATCGGTATAGAATATGTTGAAGATGCTATTGCTGACGCGAAAATAAATTCAACTATAAATAACATCGATAACACTTTATTCTATGCCGGCGATATGAAAAATGTACTTACCGACGCGTTTGTTGCTGAACACGGACGTCCGGATGTAATGATTATTGATCCACCTCGAGCCGGAATGCACGAAGATGTAGTTAAAGTCATACTAAATGCCGAACCAAAAACGTTAGTATATGTAAGTTGTAATCCCGCCACTCAGGCAAGAGACATTGCCTTACTCGATCCTAAATATAAAGTTCTTGAAGTACAACCGGTCGATATGTTTCCACATACTCATCATGTGGAAAATGTCGTTAAAATGATGATCAGGAATTAGCCATTACAGAATTATAGTACTCTTTTATGCCCGTAACTTCTCTTCCTATATATGAAGGAATCTCGAATAATTCGTCAGCTGAACCTAATTCGATTTCAGCTAAAACAAGACCTTCGTAACGACCGTGGAACTCATCAACTTCCCATCTTCCGCAGTTATAACGATGTTTCTCAAGAACACATTCGGGTTTACAGAGTTTAAGCATTGAAACGGCGTCTTGATAGGGTATCTCATATTCCCATTCATCACGTTCAAAACCAATTGTTAATGATTTTACGGTTAGAAATCCTCTTGAACCTTTTGTCCTCACACGAACCACCGCTTCCGGATTACTCGATAAGTATCCTTGTTTGATTTCCTCGCAACTTGTAGCGACATCTTTATAACTTATATCCTTAACAAGAAATTTTCGCTCGATCTCTTTTCCCATAATTTGATTTTTTTACAAAAATACATCAATTTAAATAAACATCCTCTCTAAACTCAATTAATATATAACATTGAAACCTACAACACATGATAGAACGAATTGTAATTCTTGAAAACGCTGATCCGCAAAGCTTCTATGGCGTAAACAACGCCAATATGAGTCTGATTCGTAATATGTTCCCCAAAATACGAATGGCAGCTCGTGGAAGTGTAATTAAAGTCATAGGCGATGAACAGGAAACAGCGAACTTCGAAAAAAAAATACACGAACTTGAAGAATACTGCGTAAAATACAATAGTTTAAATGAAGATGCTATTCTTGACATTATACATGGAGCTAACCCGAAAGAAAAACCGTCGGACGGCGTTATTATTTTCGGAGTAAATGGAAAACCAATATCTGCAAGAAATCCCAATCAGCAACGGATGGTTGAATCATTTCAAAACAATGATCTTACATTTGCACTTGGTCCGGCAGGAACCGGTAAAACATATATAGCCATCGCGCTTGCTGTAAAAGCATTAAAGAACAAGGAAGTGCGTAGAATCATACTATCGCGTCCCGCGGTTGAAGCCGGTGAAAAACTCGGTTTTCTTCCCGGAGACATGAAGGATAAAATCGACCCATATCTCCAGCCGCTTTATGATGCCCTTGAAGACATGGTTCCGGCGGCAAAATTAAAAGAATATATGGATAGCAACGCCATTCAAATTGCGCCGCTGGCATTTATGCGTGGCCGCACGTTAAATGATGCTGTTATTGTGCTTGATGAAGCCCAAAACACCACGACCCATCAAATCAAAATGTTCCTTACTCGCTTAGGCACCAATGCAAAAATGATCATCACCGGTGATGCCACTCAGATTGACCTCCCTCGGTCTGTTCAGTCTGGATTGATACAAGCATTGAAGATTCTGAAAAATGTTCCGGGAATTGGAAAAGTTGAGTTTGCGAAAAAAGATATCGTACGTCATGCATTAGTTCAACGAATTGTTGAAGCATATGAACAGTTCGATGCCGAACAGAAAACAACATCATTAAATAGCGATTCCGCAATCAAATCAGATAATTGAAGAGTATCCTGAAATATATGCTTGTTGCCATAATTATGTCTATCATAGTTATGGCATCGCCCTTTTATGTTTTCTCCGCTCAGTTTACTGTAAAAGGTTTCGTTTTCGACTCTACATCCTCAGCTCCTATTCCGTATGCTACTGTTATCATAGCGAATTCCGGTGCAGGGGTGCTGACTGACTCTCTTGGTAATTTTAGAATAACTACCGATTTGGTTAATCCGAAATTGAAAGTTTCAGCTATGGGATATAATAAGGTTGAACTGCCTTATATGGATTTCCTGAATAATAAACGTAAGGTATTTCTTGATCCGGATGGACTTAAAATAGGGGAGGTTATTGTAAAGCCCAAAAAAGAACGCTATTCAAAGAAAAACAATCCGGCTGTGGATCTTGCCAAACGAATTGCGGCTACCGGCCCGTTGAATGATCCGAACCGGAACCCATACTTTTCATCCAAGAGATATGAATCTTTTAAGATGGGTATAAATAATTTCAGTAAATATGAAAAAAAAGGCCCTCTGTTAAAACGGTTTTCTTTTCTGAAAGAATACGTTGACACTTCCGATATAACCGGAAAACAGATTCTGAATCTTTCATTCCGCGAAAAAGCATCTGAAAAATTTCATCGCTCCAATCCTGAAAATGAACGGGAAATAGTTACCGGATTCCGACAGGATGGAGTAGATGAATTCCTTGATGCTGAAAACATGCGGGTAGCTATAGAAGAAATTTTCCGTGATATTGATATTTACAACCATGACATCAATATCCTGCGTAATCGATTCGTTTCTCCGCTTTCTTCTCTTGCACCTGATTTCTATAAGTTCTATATCACAGATACAATCGTTATTGATTCAGCCAAATGTATTGAACTTTCATTTGTTCCACGCAATTCCGCGACATTCGGATTCACCGGTAAAATATATGTTGAGGAAGAGAATGACTCAAGTTTGTTTCTTCACCGATTAACAATGAATGTCCCTCGTGATATTAACCTGAATTTTGTGGAACGACTTTTTATTTTTCAGGATTTTGAAAAAGCATCCGACGGTTCACGATTAAAAAAACGTGAAGATATGGTGGCCGAAATTAAATTTCTACCCGGTGTTCCTGAAATATACGCAGAAAAAAAAGTACGGTTTTCCGACTTCTCATTTGACAAACCACAAAATGAATCCGCTATTTTCAGCAACGAATTTCAGACGGCTCAATCAGATAAAGATTCAACCTTCTGGTCCGGAGTCAGATATATTCCGCTTGAAAAGGAGTTGAATAAAACCGTTTCGATGATGAATCGTCTGCGGAAGGATAAACTTTACTATTACAGTGAAAAACTTTTAAAATTAATCGCCAACGGTTATATCCCCACCGGCAGAGAAAGTGCATTTGACATTGGACCTGTCAATAGCTTGGTAAGCCATAATCATATAGAGGGATGGAGATTTCGTTTGGGTGGAATGACCACGGCAAATTTAAATAAACACTTATTCCTACGCGGATATGCTGCATACGGCACAACCGACAAACGGTGGAAGTATAATGCCGAATTAGAGTGGTCATTCCGGGAGAAAAAATATCATGCTCTTGAATTTCCGGTTCATTCCCTGCGTGCGCAATATCGATATGATGTTGACATGCTCGGTCAGCACTTCGCATTCTCTAACAGCGATAATTTTTTTCTATCCTTGCGTCGTAAAAAAGACTACCAAATTACGTATCGTCGTGATGCGGCTTTAACCTACACACTTGAACTTGCTAACAATTTTTCCATCGAAACTCAAATCAAAAACACAGTTCAGCACGCTACCGAATGGATGACTTTCATCAATTATGACGGAAATATCCATAAGAAATATAGCGAATCGTCATTCAATATTAAACTGCGATATGCTCCTGGTGAAAAAATTTATCAGGCGAAATCCTATCGTAAGACAATCAGTAAAGAAACACCGATTTTTACTCTATCACACACCTATGCGCCCGCATCTGTTTTCGGTAACATGTTCGAAATAAACAAAACCGAATTCAGTTATGGACAACGGTTATGGCTCTCCGCATTCGGCTATGTCGATGCCCTTATAAAGGGTGGTCATGTTTGGAGCGCATCACCTTACCCCGACCTCCTTATTCCGAATGCCAATCTTTCATATACCATTCAGAAAGAAGCCTTTGCATTAATGAATCCTATGGAATTCATTAATGATTCCTATGCTCAGTTCGATTTTGCCTATTCAGCCAACGGCGCTATTTTCAATTACATACCATTATTAAAGAAATTAAGATTGCGGGAAGTGTTCACACTTCGCGGAATGTGGGGACACCTATCGGATAAAAATAATCCGGAAAAAAATCATCAGCTATTTTTGTTCCCTACCATTTCAAACACTTCAAAGATGACAGGTACACCCTACCTTGAGGCTGCCGTTGGCTTGGATAACATTTTTAAAATACTTAGAGTAGATTATGTCTGGCGACTGACATATAAAGACCTTCCCGGCATAAGCAGGCATGGAGTAAGGATAGGTTTGCATTTCTCTTTTTAATATAAAAATAGTAACTTTGTGCTAACCAATCTTCAATAGCGCAATATGTGGAAAAATTATATCGGAATTATCTCCTTACTTGTTATTTCACTTATAATTATTCTTGTGATTTCGTTCTGTATGCATGGTGATCACGTATCTACTTTCCGGCATGCCACATTTGCAGAAACACTTCTTAAAGATAACAACTCATCCGAGCATATCCAGTGCGATTCCACATTAGAAGCATATAATCAGGAAAGTAAAGCAGAACTGGATACTGCAACACAAAATATTCTTATCATCGGAGACTCGATGCTCGAAGGGCTTAACAAACGACTGGGTGACTATGCTAAAGCTAACGGCCATAACCTCAATTCAGTTATTTGGTATAGCTCAACTACAGAATATTGGGGAACATGTGACACCCTTTCTGTATTTCTAAATCGCTTCAAACCGACATTTCTCTTTATAAGTCTGGGTGGCAACGAGCTGTTTGTGAAAGATATCAAGGAAAAACGCACAGGTTTTCTTAAAAACATATTAAAACAAATAGGTGATATCCCATTTGTATGGATTGGACCTCCGAACTGGAAACCGGACACCGGAATTAATGAAATGGTTGCCGAAAATGTAGGTAAGGGTAGATTTTTTCTATCTGATGGTATGCATTTTGATCGCCAAAAAGATGGTGCGCATCCCACCTATGCATCTGCGGCTCTATGGTTCGACAGCATAGCTCGATGGATGCCCGACCATGCTTCACATCCAATCAGGCTTGAAAAACCGGCTGACTCCATTAAAGGAAAGCCACAACGTGTCGTAGTTCTTCAACCGAAACATTAATTGGATTACTGAAAACAAAATGGATCAACTTTCAAATCTATTTTCAAATATTTTTCACACCCTTCAGTATGAAGCGAATAATCCCATGTTGTTTTCAAGCGGATTATTCTGGATTCTGTTCCTTGTTTTCCTTCCTGTCTACGCACTGATCAAGAACCGACGTCTGCAGATGACGCTATTTGTTGTTTGTTTCAGCTTATACTTCTACTATAAGTCCAGTTCATGGTTCTTTCTACTTTTATTGGGTACATCTATTCTTGATTGGTCGATTTCACACATTATGGTACAATGTGTGCATAAATGGCAACGAAAATTATGCATGATTTTTTCAATTGCATTTTCACTCTCAATACTTGGATTTTTCAAATATGCCAACTTCTTTTTATGGAATTGGAATGCAATGGTGGAGGGGAATTTTCAACCACTCGACATAATCCTTCCCGTTGGAATTTCATTCTACACATTCCAATCCATAAGCTATGTCGTAGATGTTTATAAAGAACGGATCAAACCGACAAAAAACTGGCTCGACTATGCTTTTTTCCTTTCTTATTTTCCTGCTCTCGTCGCTGGTCCGATTGTACGTGCCGACTATTTCCTGCCGCAACTGAAAAATAACAACCATGCAACTGCAAATGAAATGTATGCAGGCTTATGGTTGATTATTCTTGGTCTTATTAAGAAAGCGGTTATTGCCGACTATATTGCACAATATAATGATCTTATTTTTCAGGCTCCCACAGGTTACAATGGTTTTGAATCATTAATGGGCCTGATTGGTTATGTAATGCAGATTTATTGTGATTTCTCCGGCTATTCTGATATGGCTATTGGAATATCTGCAATTATGGGCTTTAAATTAAACATAAACTTTAACTTCCCATATAAAGCTCAGAATCTTACTGATTTCTGGCGACGTTGGCACATATCTCTTTCCACATGGCTCCGCGACTATGTATACATACCGCTCGGTGGTAACCGAAAAGGTACTATCCGGACATATCTGAACAATTTCCTTACAATGCTTATTGGCGGTCTGTGGCATGGAGCTGCATGGAAATTCATCATGTGGGGCGGAATGCATGGAATCGGATTGGCCATACATAAATTCTTCAAGCCATGGCTTGATAAAATTCCATCAACATGGCCGATAAAAACAATTAGCTGGGGAATCACAATTGTTTACGTATCAATTTTATTTGTATTTTTCCGTGCGGACTCATTTAGTGACTCCATCCTTATTATCAAAAACATATTCACTAATTTTGACTTATCGTATGCATGGCCTTTTCTACAAGTACGCTACATCTGGGTTATAATGGTTGCATGCATCATAATTGCACATAGCCTGCCCACAAGATGGTATAAAGAAGCATCACAATGGTTTGTGCAATCACCCTGGAGCGCAAAGCTAATAATATTTATTATTGCCGTCCAGCTTGTAATCCAATTTATGTCAGAGGACGTACAGCCATTTATTTATTTTCAATTCTAATTTTAGTCGTTAAATTTGCATTAATAATTCGGAGATACAATGGTTACAGAACTTACCGACTACAACTTATTACATAACAATACATTCCGTATGAATGTATTGGCAAGTAGGTTTATTGACTATACTGAGCCGAATGATCTTCCGTTGATTTTTTCAAAAATTGGAAATAAGAAATTCCGATGCATCGGGCAGGGGAGTAACATACTGTTTACAGGCGACTATGATGGAATACTTTTACATAGCTCTATTTTAGACATTGAAACAGAAGTCCGTGAAAATGGCTATTACTTTTCAGTCGGCTCTGGAGTAGATTTCGATTCATTCATTGAAAAAACCACTTCTGCCGGCATTTGGGGTCTTGAAAATCTTTCTGCAATCCCAGGATGTGCAGGCTCTGCAGCCGTACAGAACATCGGAGCATATGGCGTTGAGATCGCGGATTTTATTGAATCCGTTGACTGTTATGACATACTACAGAATACATTTATCCGACTAAACAAAGCAGATTGTGACTATTCCTACCGCAATTCAATATTCAAACGACACGAGAACCGATTGCGTTACATAGTTACAGCTGTAAATATATTCATTCCAAACACCACTGAGCCGCATTTATCATATGGTAATTTGAAGAAAGTCCTTGCCGGAAAAGACATTACGCCATCTTCGGTTAGGCATGCTGTAATTGAAATACGCAATTCAAAACTACCATCTACGGATAAAGTCGGTAGTGCGGGAAGTTTCTTTATGAACCCTGTTTTGTCACAGGAGGAATTCTTATCCTTAAAGCAGCTGGTTCGTTCAAAATTTGGAACGGATGAAAAAATTCCTGAATACATACTGAATGATAACAGTGTTAAAGTTCCGGCTGCATGGCTGATTGAAAAATGCGGGTGGAAAGGACGCTCACTCGGCAATGCGGCATGCTGGCATCTTCAGCCTTTAGTCATTGTAAATGCAACCGGGAAAGCTCTCCCCGAGGAAATCTTAAATTTGGAACAATCTATTATTAACGATGTAAAATCTACTTTCGGAATTGCCTTAAAACCGGAAGTTGACCATTTATAACTAAAATCATGAATACTTTCATTATAGAAGGAGGACATCGCCTTAATGGTGAAATCGAACCCCAAGGAGCAAAAAATGAAGCATTACAGGTTATTAGCGCATGTCTTCTAACTTCAGAGCCTGTTCGCATAACAAACATACCGGAAATTCTTGATGTAAAAAACCTTATTGAGCTTCTCAAAGCCATGGGAGTTTCCGTTACGAGAAATCAGAAAGGCGACTATACATTTAAAGCATCTGAAATTAATCTCGACTACATTTATAGCACTGATTTTATAAAGCGTGCAGCTGCGCTTAGAGGTTCAGTCCTTGTTGTAGGGCCGCTTCTGGCACGTTTTGGTAAAGCATACTTTGCAAAACCTGGAGGTGATAAGATTGGTCGAAGAAAAATAGACACACACGTATTGGGATTCGAAAAATTAGGCGCTGAAATATCATACGATTCGCAGAAACATGCATATCTTATAAAAGTACCTGAAAGCAAGAAACTTTCGGGCACATACATGCTTCTCGACGAAGCATCGGTTACCGGTACCGCAAACATAATTATGGCAGCGGCTCTTGCTTCAGGAAAAACGACTATTTATAATGCGGCGTGTGAACCTTACATTCAGCAGCTGTGCAAAATGCTCGTATCAATGGGCTTGAAATTCGACGGAATCGGTTCAAATCTACTCACTGTCTATGGAACGGATGCGCTTAATGGTGCTGAACACCGTATTTTGCCTGACATGATTGAAGTGGGAAGTTTTATCGGAATGGCTGCACTTACCCAAAGTAGCCTTACAATTAAGAATGTAAGCTACGAAAACCTGGGTATAATTCCGGATGCCTTCCGCCGTCTTGGCATTACTGTTGAAAAAAACGGCGATGACATATATATTCCACAAAAAGACACATACGAAATTGAAACTGCTCTAGACGGATCGATAATGAATGTTGCCGATGCGCCTTGGCCCGGTCTCACGCCTGATTTATTGAGCGTAATGCTGGTTGTAGCAACACAATGCAAGGGGAGTGTACTCATTCATCAGAAAATGTTTGAAAGCCGTCTGTTCTTCGTAGACCGTCTAATTGATATGGGTGCTCAGATTATGTTATGCGATCCTCACCGAGCCGTTGTTATTGGACTTGACCACCGCATGCCGTTAAGAGCAAATAAAATGCTTTCGCCCGACATTCGTGCCGGAATTGCAATGCTACTTGCCGCCATGTCGGCAAAAGGCACAAGCGAAATTGGCAACATACAGCAGATAGATCGTGGATATGAAGATATTGACATCCGTTTAAACCAAATTGGCGCACGTATAACACGTTGCTGATCAAGTTAAACCGGCAATGCCATGACAGGAATGTCAGCACTGAATAAAATTCTGTGAGCCAGTCCCGGATTAAAAAGACGGGCAAACGCACTCCTTCGTTTATTCGGAACCACAATCAAATCAATATGCTTGTTCTTCTCAATAGCAGAACAAGCTTTTTCACATTCATTTAACGGCACAATGCTCCTTTCAAAACAGCAATCCGGAAAATGTTCCTTGCAATATAACAATAACGCATCAAGGCCGGAATCATCATTGCTCCATTTACTTTGCATCTGAGCAAATGTCACATTGTTGAACCTACCTGACAAAAGCTCGTGCAACTTGTGAATTGCAAGTATATCGGTCTGTTCTCCGTTACAGAAAAACAATACATTTTCCGCAGAAAAAAGATCAACTGTCTCAAGACCTTCAGGAATTGTAAGTACAGGTTGACAACATGAATCAAGAACTTCGGCGGTAACACTTCCAACCATATCACGTTCTTTGCTGTTTATGCCACGCGTACCCATTACAATCAGAATCGGACTGAAATCACGTGATTCCTGCAAAATAATTTCTTCGGGAATACCTTGTTTAATTACAGACTTGATTTTGACCTTTGAAAGGTATTTACTTTCTATCTTTGTTCCAAGTTTTTTCAAGAACAATGTCATCATCTCTTCGGCCTGTTTCCTTTCGGATTCTTCACCCTTAACCGTAGTGTCATAAGTAAGTACTTTGCTCAACTGACGTGATGCCGTGTGCTGACGTGGTAAATATGTGTGAAGTAAAACCAAATAGGCGTTATGGGTATATGCCAATCGGAATGCAATCCGACAGGCCTCGAATGAATATGATGAAAAATCAACAGGTACAAGAATCTGAGGCAAAGCATTCAAGGCTTCTTCCGAAACATGATCCTCCGAATAATTAGCTCCTTCTATAATTAATAATGCCTTTGCTAAATCCGATTCCTTTATTCGCACCCTCATTCCGGATGAAATGGTAGGATGTTCCAGATTTATATTCTGCAATGTCGCGCTTATGCCTGACCCTTCAAGAATCTGTTTAAGTTGAAGGGCTTTTTCGCAAGTATGAACAGCAATCGTAATTAGCCTTTCTGATTGCATCTTTTATTAATATAGAATTTTAAACGAGGAGAAAATGAGAGAGAAGAACGAGTTATGTTATTTCTTATTTATTCTTCGTTTGCTTTAAGAATTTCTAAAGCCATATCATAAATTGTCGTATCATCAAGCACAACTATTCCACCGTCAGGCCCGGGTTCGATGTGAACGCCACAGTTCTTTCCAAACTCATAGTTGCTTCCGCCAAAATAATTACGTACTGTTTGAACGGTTATATTTAGTTTATCTGCTATCTGATGTGATGCGCCATCGGGCAGACTGTCTTTGATACGACGTAGCTCGTTGAATGTGATAGTTTTAGCCATGGTGTTGGTTTTTATCGGGTTTATAAAATGATTATTTATTATTTTGTGGTGTTAAATTTATATCTAAAACTCAAAAAATACAAATAATTCGCAGTGTTTTTAAAAATTTTTATTGAACAATCTTTTCAATATCCTTACTGTTAATCCATGCTCTGTGATTGGCATCAATACTTACATCATACCAAACATTACTTACACTGTCGGTTTTCACACTCACAGAATCCATAATCTGCACCTTAATGCCTTCATGCAAAAGCATGGCTTCTTCATCTCTATTCATAGGAGTACGGGGCGATGTACTGAGAATTGTAGACTTTGAAACGACGATGGCTTCATCCTTTCTCCATGACAGATTCTTTGCATAAAAAGAGATAAACAAAGCGAATATAAATAGAACAAATATCACTATTGCACCAAAAAATCCGTATTTCTTGAAACTAACCTTACTTGCAAACAAATAAAGCGCAACACCTGTTATCGCCATCATAAACAACACCAGCGTAAGCCATGCCCATGAATTAGGCCTTAGGGTTGTCGCTACCGCATTAATCATCGTCTCCCAGAATCCGAACCTTACTCCGGGATTATCTATAATCTTTGAGTTTACAAACTCAAGATTCGCTTTTGCCTTACTATTTGTCGGGTCAAGTCTCAGAGCCCTTTCATAATAAAGAATAGCATGGGATAAATTCCCCACCCTATAGTATGCGTTTCCAATATTATACAGTATATCAGAATTGGTGCCTTCAGTTTCAACTGTTTTTAAATACGATACTAAAGCATCTTTATAATTTGCGGCTGCATACAGCGAATCAGCATCCTCAAGCGATTCACTATTTGCTCCCAAACCGACATTCAGGAAAAATAAAATCAAAAATATTTTTATTAAATCAAATTTCATTTACTTATTTTATTTATTCCGTTTAATCCTTTCGATATTATGAATAACATCACACGTTAACTCGTACTCCTCTTCAAGTCGTGATTGAGATAGTGTCGGTGTATATCGGGCCATTTCACAATCGTCAAGCACTTGCAACAATTCATTGCATGCTATCTCATCCGCACCATAAGCCTTTAATTCCTGAATGACATTTTCACGCGACAATTGAGAAACAGGAATGCTTAGCTTATCACTTAAGTATCCCCACAAAGCTTTTAAAGTTTCCTCATAGAATTGTTCACTCTTATTATCATTCATCAGCTTTCTGGCAATCTTTAATCGTTTACGTGCAACCTTATTTGCTTTTGCAAGTTTCATTCCCTGCACATCGGACATCTTTCTGATTTTATTCCTGTAAACAATTACGGACGCCGACAAAATGAGCACCGGTAACAACATCACCATCCAGAACCACCACTGCTCCAAAACAAATTCATGCTCCTTAGTCAGTTTTGAAGATAAAGGAGTTATATATAGGATATCATCGTTTTTTTTCTTTATATCCTTTTTCTGAACATTATCGGAATTGTCATTTACACCCTTCAATACTTTTACAGGATAAGATGGTGTATCGATTGTTACATACTTTTTCTGTTCCAAATCAAAATACACAAATTTATCTCCTCCTATAACGAAATCACCAACAGCCTGTGGAACGAAAATATATTCAATAGTCGCTTTTCCGGAAACATTATTACCGGTAACATCAGTCTTGACCTCCATTTTCGGTGAATATAATTCAAATTCACTCGGAAAATCAATAACAGGTTCCTTAACATATTTAATATTTCCGACACCCGAAATCGTATAGATTAGCGAGGCAGGTTCGTTTGTCCGGAAATTATTGCCGATTAATCGGGTTGACACCTCATATTTACCAACAGCGCCATTAAAACCGGCCGGCTGCGGTGAGGGGAGTGGAAGTATATTTACCGAAGCTGAATTTGAACTTACCTGAATTTTACGTTCTCGAGGATTTTGAACAGAAAACAGCCCCATGTTTACATTATCATACTGAACGACATTTATATCGTAATTACCGGAATTTATCGTTAGCTTACCCGACTTTTGAGGGAAAATGATACATTTTTTAAGCAAGGCCGTCATATAGCGCTGACCGTTGAACTCCTCAATCTGGTTAAGTGAAGGCTGTATATTCAACTCCTCTATTAAAAATCCATCAAAACTGGGCTGCTTGGTAGGGAAAAATGAAGAAATGGAATATTTTGTATACAATTTAATTGTACACTCAACAGCCTCCTGTTCGTAAGCCGAATTCCGCGATAAGATTATCCTTACAAAAACATCGTTTGAAGAAACCTGCTTGTCTGCCGACTGCGTAGAGATATCATCAAAATCAACAGCAGCCGACTGACGGTTGGAATTACTACCACCCTGAGGATTACCCTTAACTACCGTAAGCTGTAAAGGACGGGTCGATAATTTTTTCCCATCGACAACAATGGATGCTTCTCCTATTGTGTATGTACCGGCCTTGTCTGCACGAAAAGTATAAGTATAATCATATACTGAACTTGATGACGTTTTACCGTTAATTACGGAAAAACTTTTACTTGACGACACTGCCGGACCAAACATTAAAGTACAACCATTGATATTTGGCGCCTTAAGTCCTGAACCCTCTCCATTCTTCAATCGGAAGGTGATGGCGAATTTTTCTCCTTCAGCCACACGTTGTGGAGCATTGACAGTAAATGTCGTCTGAGCGCCTACAACAAACGCTACAAAAAATATAAAATATAATATACAAACTCTTCGTATCATTCCAATAAACTTACCATGGTTTTAAAGGCTGTCTGCGATTCGCTTGACCGGCCTTTTTTCTTTGAGCTTCAACACGACGTCTTGTAGCAGCTTCCTCATTCTCCATAGCTTTCAGAATTTTTTCAGCATTACTGTCGCTTATACCACTTTGTTGCTGCTGCGGCTGTTCCTTCTGTTCTTCCTTTTTTTGGTCCTGTTGTTGCTGATCTTTATTTTGTTGCTGATCGTTCTGCTTGTCTTTTTCCTGTTGTTGCTGATCTTTATTTTCCTGATTCTTATCTTGATTCTTATCCTTGTTCTGCTGATCCTGCTGATCCTGTTGCTCCTGCAATTTTTTCTGTGCTAACCTCAAATTCTGTCTGGCAAGATCATTTGAAGGATTTTTCCGCAAAGCGTTCTTATAATATTCAATGCTCTGTTGATAATTATTGTTATTAAACGCAATATTACCCAGATTATATGACGCTTTCTCTATAATCGTGTTATTATTGGCATTTGCAATAAGATCACTCAGAATCTGCTGAGCTTCGGAGAGGGGATTGTTACCGTTATTTAAATCTTTAGTGCCCGACTGACGTAAAAGTGCGGTAGCTAAATTATATTGTGCATATTCTGAATTATGATTCGCTTCCAATGCCTTTCTATATAAGACCTCAGCATCAGCAAAACGCTGTTTATTATATAATTCATTTCCTTCATTAATGAGATTTCGCTCTTCCTTTAACGTTTTTATTTCCGTCCCGCCGCTTCCGGCAGCGATAACATTAACATAAGGGAAAGCACAAAAGAGCAATATTATAATATTTCTTATCAGCATTTTATTCTTATATTTCATTTCCGCGAAAAGAAAGTATATTTAGTAAGCCACTTAATTTTACTATATGGTAATAGTGTATCAATTGCGAGCAAGAGCAATGCAATTACCGCGCAAAGCGGAAACAATTCATCAGCCGGATTACTTGCAGTTAAACGCGTGAATTCTTTCTTTGACAAATCATCAAGCTGCTCACTTATCTGACTAACAGCATCTGAGGCATTTCCCGAAATATATATGCCATTTCCGGCTTTCGCTATCTTTTCTCCGAGTTCCTCATTGAGCGCAGTTTTAGCTTCAGTTCCATCATTATCTATCATATATGACGATGATGCGTCATCAGCCGGAATACGTACCGGAGTATCCGAGCCAACACCTATCACATCTACTTGTATTCCTGCCTCTTTAGCTTCCTTTGTTGCCTGTAAGGCATCATCTTCAAAATTCTCAACATCAGTAATCAGAAGAATAGCCTTCTGAAATTCACTTTCCGGAGAAAAAGAGTTTGTTGCCATTTCAATTGCAGCTCCTATGGCCGTACCTTGAGTCGGAACAGCTCCGGGATTAAGATTATTAAGAAACATCTTTGCTGAAATATAATCCGATGTTATAGGCAATTGCATATAGGCATCTCCGGCAAAAACAATCAGACCGACTTTATCATTCTGCAATTTATCAACAAGTTTCTCAAGTATAAATTTTGCACGCTGCATTCTGCTGACTCCACTCTCATCCGATGTGCTCGATGCTCGCATTGAATTCGACACATCCACACAAATCATGATCTCAATTCCCGATGACAATTCTTTATCACCCTCATCGGTTGATGACAAAGGCAGAATTGGTCGCGCTATGCCAAATACAATAAACAATACGGCAAGCAATTCAATCACAATTTTAACCGTAGGCATATATCGCGATGATTCAGGAATAAGATGTTTTAGCACATTTAAATGTCCAAAACGCTTTAACTTATTCCTACGAGCAAGACGAGAAAGAATAAAAAGTCCCGCTATGAATGGAATGATAAATATGAGATATAGCGCTGTCGGATTTGCAAATGTAATCATGTCTTATATCTACATTTATGGAATGGAACGTAACAATGTATTTCTCACAATAAGTTCCAACGCCAATATCAACAACGCACCAAAGGCCCAGAATAAATAATCATCTGACTTATGTGAAAAATTCTTTACATCTATCGAAGTCTTTTCTAACTGGTCAATTTCCTTGAAAATATCCGCAAGCACCTTATTGTTAGTTGCTCTGAAATATTTTCCTCCGGTAGTTTCAGCAATTTTCTGTAACGATGGTTCATCAATAACAACCGGCATGTTTACATAAGTTATATGTCCGAAATCATTTTCAGCCGGATATGGAGCGTTTCCCATACTTCCGACTCCGATGGTATATACCTTTATACCGAGCTTTTTTGCAATTTCCGCAGCTGTAAGTGGAGCCACATTTCCGGTATTATTTGAACCGTCTGTCAGCAAAATAATACTTTTCGATTTCGCTTTTCCCTCTTTAATTCGGTTAATTGATGTTGCAAGCCCATCTCCAATCGCCGTACCATCCTGTAACATACCCATTTGCAGATCGCGTATAAAATTAATTATAATCTGACGGTCCGTAGTCATGGGAAGGGCTGTAAAACTTTCACCGGCAAAAATAACCAGTCCTATATTATCAGATTCTCTGCCGCTTACAAATTTAGATGCAATCTCTTTAGCCGCTTCAAATCTATCAGGTTTGAAATCCCGAGCCAACATACTCGTTGAAATATCCATTGCCAATACTATATCCGTACCTTCAGTTTTTGAAGTACTCCAGCTATCAGTTGTCTGAGGGCGCGCAATTATTATCACCAAAAGAGCAAGAACAACACACCTGAATCCGAACATCAGATGCAATAATAGCTGACGCAGACACACGCGTGATTCGATCGGCCATATTGTTGAAATCTGTAACGACGGATATTGCTTTCTCCACTTATAAAAATACCAAACTAAATAAGGTATTATAAGAAGCAATAGCCATAATAATCGGGGATGAGCAAAATGCATAATCGCTTTAATTATTTCTTCTCTACATTATTTTCAACCGCTGTCTGTTCTTCAGTCGGTTTGGTATTTTCCACAAATCTCATAGCATTTGCAAATGCGACACGGTTATCCTCAGGAAGAGGACGCACCTTTGCAAATTTAACAAAATCAGCAACTTCAAGCACTTTTGCCATTAATTCCTCCGACATACGTGTATGTTCATTTTCTCGTAGCGAACGGACTATCTGTCCTGAAGTCATTTCCATTGCATATATGTGGAATCTGTTTGAAAGATAAACTCGAAGGATATCTGTCAAACGTGTATAGAACTCTTTTTCCTCTCCTTTTTCGCAGAGATGCTGTTCATCCAAACGTTTAAGACTCTCTATAGCCGCTTCATATGGAGGAACAGGCTTCTTTACCGGCACTAAAGGAATTTTTCCTTTTCTGATGTATTTGATATAGACATATATAATAATCAATATAACTATCAGACTCATTAGTATCCATACACCGTAGTCAGACATCCAGTTCGGCACAAAATCAAAAAACCTCCTGCCGGGAGAAACAACACCTGCATAATCATGTATGGTAGTTAATGTATCAACATTAACCGGAATAACCTTCAGTGTTACTTTATTAGCCCGAATCGTATCACCGCCTTGAACATATAGAATGGTTGGCAGATTATATAATCCGGAATCAAAACCCTGAATTATAAAATCCTTTTGTAACTGTTTGCGGTTATTTCCAAGTTCAGAAATCTCACCGTCAGTCTGATTCGCAATCTCGACATCGTGCCATAACGAATCATTCGGAACAAAATAACCGGTTCCGTCTAAATCGCCAATGACTTCAACGTGAAGCGTAGTCTGATTCCCCATCAGAATATACGCTGAATCAAGTGAGGCCTTTGCTGAAATCAGCTTCGATGCAGTAGCAGATACGATTCCAGTCCCAATAACAAAGCAAATTGCAATAAAATATAATAGTCGCTTCATCTAACACCTCTCTTTTTAAACATCGATATCAGCGCTTTCACATAGTCTTCATTCGTTGCGACGGAAATCATATCAATTCCAAGCTCTGTGAAAAGCGCAGAAATTTTCTGCTGACGTTCATACCACGCCGAGCCATACGCTTTTCTCAAGCTTTTTGAAGATGTGTCTATCCAACATTCCTTTCCCGTTTCAAGATCCGCAACTTTAAGAAGTCCGATAGAGGGAAGTTGAGCATCGCGTTTATCATAAACCTGAATCCCGATCAGATCATGCTTCTTTGATGCTACTGCAAGAACTTTCTTATAATTAACGGAATCAATCATATCCGATATAAGGAATGTAGTGCATCTCTTCTTTAATGCATTACTGAAGTACTTGAGCACAAGTTCAATATCAGTACCCGTACTTTCAGGCGTAAAGTCAAGTAACTGACTAATGATAAACAAAATATGTTTTCGCCCTTTTTGAGGAGGTATGAATTTCTCAATTTTGTCGGAAAAAAAGATAACACCGATTTTATCATTATTCAAAATTGCTGAAAAAGCAATCGTTGCCGCAATCTCAGCAATAATTTCTCTCTTTTCCGGTCCTTGTGCACCGAACATTCTGCTATTGGAAACGTCAACCAGCAGCATTACTGTCAGTTCGCGTTCCTCCTCGTAAACTTTCACATACGGCTTATGATGGCGGGCCGTGACATTCCAGTCAATATCGCGCACGTCATCTCCATACTGATACTCCCGGACTTCAGCAAATGTCATTCCTCGTCCTTTAAAGGCCGTATGATATTCGCCCGCAAATATATCTTGTGACAAGCCGCGGGTTTTAATTTCAATTTTTCGGACTTTCTTCAGCAGTTCACTTGATTCCATCAAAATCAGAATTAAAGAAAGTATTTGGAAAAATCAGGGCACTTCAACCTTATCAAGAATTTCTGAAATAATCTCGTCTGCCGAAATATTATTTGCTTCAGCTTCATACGAAAGTCCGATTCTATGGCGCAGGACATCATGACATACAGCACGAACATCCTCCGGAAGAACATATCCACGCTGACGCAAAAATGCATATGCACGCGACGCACGGGCCAGACCGATTGAGGCACGAGGCGAAGCTCCGAATGAAATTATTCCGGAAAGATCCTTTAATCCATATTCCGCCGGGTTACGTGTTGCGAATACAATGTCAACAATGTAACGCTCAATTTTTTCATCAAGATATATCTGCTCCACAACTTTCTGGGCATCAAGAATTTCCTCCGGCTTAAGCAATGTCGGAACAGTAACAGGGGAAGGACTGATATTCTGACGGATTATCTGCTTTTCTTCATCCTTCAACGGATATCCTATAATTACCTTGAGCAGAAAACGGTCAACTTGTGCTTCAGGCAACGGATATGTGCCCTCCTGTTCAATCGGGTTCTGTGTTGCCATAACCAGGAACGGCTTGTCGAGAACAAAAGTCTCTTCTCCGATAGTAACCTGACGCTCCTGCATAGCCTCAAGTAATGCCGACTGCACTTTTGCCGGTGCTCGGTTAATCTCATCTGCAAGAACAAAATTAGCAAATATAGGACCTTTCTTAATCTGAAACCGCTCCTTTTGAATGCTGTAAATCATTGTACCCACAACATCAGCCGGAAGCAAATCAGGAGTAAACTGAATACGGCTGTATTTCGCATCTATAACTTGAGCCAATGTTTTTATTGCAAGAGTCTTAGCAAGACCAGGCACACCTTCAAGAAGCACATGTCCGTTTGCCAGCAATGCAACCAATAGAGAATCAACAAGATGTTTCTGTCCAACAATAGTCCGACCCATCCCTTGACTAATCAACGAAATAAAATTGCTTTTACTTGCAACCAAATCATTAAGATCCCTAATATTCACGGGTTCATTCATACTATTTAATGCTAATTAGTTAATTCAAATTATGAAATATAATTCCATCTGCAAAATTAGAAATAAAATAGGGCAGATGTTAAAGCGATTAGTTAATTTTACCTATAATTTCTTTACAGGATTAAACCGTATCAAAAAAACAATGTATAAACAACCGCTGTTAAAGCTGCTAAAGCAAGACATATCACTACACCGCATATCAAACCGTTTGTAAATTTTCGACGCGACGTAACATGTTCTTCACAAACATATTCCTCCTCATCATGCTCAATGACATATTGAGAATCAGAACCATATGCGGTTGACTGATTGAACGGTGGAGGAGTCTCTAAAACCACGGGGGATTCGGATATGATTTCAGTAGGAACTTCCGGAACCGGTGGCGGAATAACAACTGAATCCTGCAAATCGCCATCTTGACAGTTACACTCATCCTTTATCTCAGCACTCACTGATTCATTATAAGTGGATTGCTCGCTATCAACAGATACTTTAGAAACATCATCCGAATAAGGATTCTCCTTTATTATATCTTCTTCAGTATCGTTAATGTTCACTTCCGCTTCTTTAACAACCAATTCATCATATTGCTCCACGTTTAAAGCCTCATTAAAATCGTCCTCACGATAATCTTCATCAAGTTCAACGGCTGAAAAAGCCTGAAATGGAGCATTAACAGCTTCAGAAAGTTCGTTTGTAGGTTCAAAAGAAACGTAACCTTTTTCTATTGATGTTTTTTTGAAAATACCTATTCCGGGAATATAAGCTTCTTCTGAATTCAGCATATGTATTGATGCCTCATTAAAAAGCATTTTTAATAAAGCCTCAACTTCTGAAGAATTTAAACCTGGCTTTTTTTCGCTTATTAACTGCGCGAATTCCTGAATAGTAATTTTATTGCTCATTATTACACTTTTTTACGAAGCAAAACACTCGGTCTGAAACATATCCGCAGCAGAGGAGGATTTAAAATCGATTTCCCTGAAGTCGTATCTATAGAAATATAATCATCCTCCTTTATGCTTGAAAAAGTCCCGAATCTCGGAATAGCCACACTCGAATTATTTAATAAACATTCTGTTAAAACCTGCGGCATTATATCCAAAACAGCCTCCACGACATCCGCCCCCATTCCGGACGAAGTTGACAGAGCACTTATATATTCTCTTTTTGTCATGAATCAATCGATAAGCTTATCTTTTACTGCATATCTGGGTCGATTCTTTACTTCAACAAAAATCTTCCCGATATACTCACCTACAATTCCCAAACCAATTAAAATCAAACTGCCCAAAAACCATATTGACAACATTAACGAAGCCCATCCCGGTATAGCAGAATGTCCGAAATATGAAATAAAGACATAACATGCCATGATTATATCTATAACCAGCAGAAGCAAACCGGTAAAAAATATAAATCTAATCGGCTTTGAAGTAAATGATGTAATTCCGTCAATTGAAAAACTTATCATTTTACTGAGAGGATACTTTGATTCACCCGCAACCCGCAAATTCCTCTCATATGTGACAACTTCAGTTGTGAGTCCGAGCTGAGGAACAATACCGCGAAGGAACAGATTACTCTCTCCATACTCACTCAACAGGTTTAGCGCCCTATTACTCATCAATCTGTAATCCGCATGGTCATAAATGGTTTTTAACCCCATTGAATGCTGCATTTTATAGAACATTCTTGCTGTAGTTCTCTTAAACCATGTATCAGTCGCTCTTGATGAACGTACACCATACACAATTTCGACACCTGCATTAAACGCTTCTATCATACCGGTCATAGCTTCCGGATCATCCTGTAAATCAGCATCAATTGAAATAGCAGCGTCACAATGGTTCATAACCTCCATTAACCCGGCCAGAAGTGCGTACTGATGCCCCCTGTTATGAGCCAACGAAATACCTTTTACCCGCTTGTTTCGCAAATGCTCAGACTCGATTATTCGCCATGTGTCATCTGAACTTCCATCATCACTGCACAACACATAACTATCAGACGATATAACACCCTTATCTGACAATTTGTCAAGTAATCCAAGAAGTTGCGGAAGCGTATAAGGGAGTGCTTCCGATTCATTGTAACAGGGTACAACAATTGCAATTACAGGAGGAGTCATAACATTATATTAATAGTTACGGGCAAAGATAACCCTACGTTTGGAAGGTTTTCCGGTTACCATGCAGACACCGGGAGTATCGTCACCATCAAGAGGGATACAACGCAGAGTAGCCTTAGTCTCATTTTTAATAAACTCTTCCGTTTCTGTCGTTCCGTCCCAGTGTGCAAGAATAAACCCGCCCTTTTCAATTTCAGTCTTAAATTCATCAAATGTTTCGACTGTACGGGTCATCTCCTCACGGTGCTTAAGAGCTTTATTGTAAATATTCGCTTGAATCTCTTCTAATAAGTCACTAACATATCTGGCAATACCTTCAATCGGATGAACTGATTTTTCCAGTGTGTCGCGACGCATCAGTTCAACCGTACCATTTTCAAGGTCACGCGCTCCAATAGCCAGTCTCACCGGCACTCCCTTCAGCTCATAATCCGCAAATTTAAAGCCGGGTCGACGATTATCAGCATCATCAAATTTTACACTGATTCCCAATTCCTTCAACTGTGTTAGAATTGGCTGTACTCGGGCTGCTATCTCATCAGCCTGTTCCTTATTTTTATAAATAGGAACAATAACAACCTGTATCGGAGCGAGATGCGGAGGCAAAACAAGGCCATTATCGTCAGAGTGAATCATTATCAAAGCACCCATCAAACGTGTTGAAACGCCCCATGAGTTCGCCCATACATATTCCGGCTTATTCTCTTTATTTACAAATGTCACATCAAATGCCTTTGCAAAATTCTGACCAAGATTATGAGATGTTCCGCTCTGCAATGCTTTACCATCCTGCATCATAGCCTCAATTGTATATGTATTGACTGCTCCGGCAAAACGCTCATTCGCACTCTTTACACCCTTTATCACAGGCATAGCCATATATTTCTCGGCAAAATCCGCATAAAGATTTATCATCTGCACTGTTCTTGCTTCCGATTCCTCGGCTGTAGCATGAGCGCAATGACCTTCCTGCCACAAGAACTCAGCCGTGCGCAAGAACATGCGTGTACGCATTTCCCATCGCATTACATTACACCACTGGTTATTCAGAAGGGGCAGATCACGATAGCTATGAATCCAGTTCTTATATGTGCTCCATATAATTGTTTCAGATGTCGGTCTTACAATTAATTCCTCTTCGAGTTTGGCATCAGGGTCAACAATAACACCATTGCCATCAGGCGAATTTTTAAGACGATAATGTGTCACTACTGCACATTCTTTAGCAAATCCCTCGACATGCTCAGCCTCTCGACATAAATAAGACTTCGGAATCAACAATGGAAAATAAGCATTCTGCACTCCGGTTTCTTTAAACATTTTATCAAGAGTCTGCTGCATTTTTTCCCATATAGCATATCCGTAGGGCTTGATCACCATACATCCGCGAACTGCCGATTGTTCAGCCAAATCAGCTTTAACAACCAGATCATTATACCACTGTGAATAATTCTCGCTTCGTTTAGTGAGGTCTTTTAATTCTTTAGCCATATCTTGTAAATTATATTTTTATACTTATTAGTTTGTGAACTTACCTAACTCTTTATTTTTTGCCTTCTGAACCATTTCCGGCCCGGGAACAAAATAAATCTCCAACCGCCGGTTCTTCTTTCGTCCTTCTCGGGTTTCATTCGTCGCTATTGGTGCAATTCCACCCATCGGATACGGAATAATGATTATATCTTCAGATATTTTCCCCTCATCAATCATATCCATAAACCAACCATAGAGTGCTGCGACTCTCGCGTCAGACAGATGATAAAGATAATCGGCAGATCCGGAATCATCCGTATTTACCGTAAACAATATCTTATACATATACGGCGACTGCATGTAATCCAAAATCGGAGCCACCAATTTCTCACCTCTTTGCGTCAGAAGCGTATCATTGGGGAGGAATAACTCATCTGTCGGGAAAGAAACGATAACAACTTCTCCCTCGCGCATAAGTTCAACATTAAAATGTCTGTCACGCAGCCATTCACCCATCGACTTCATATAACGAGCCACTGCCTTCTTTTCGCTTTTCTCAACGACAGGAGTTGCAAGGTTCTTTTCAATTTCCCACTCCATAAGCACATCTTCGTCATAGTCAGCATACGGAACCGATTGCTGTGCATTTACTGAAATAGAAACCGCAAATATAAAAGACAATATCAGTGATTTTTTAACCATATTATTCAGTTAAAAAGCGTTTGTTCATATTTATATTCAGCGTCAACAATTTCCGGAATATTACTTAAAAATTCATATTCAGGTTCTAAAGAAACAATTCTTTTTGAAACATATTCCGAAACAACCGTCAATTCCGGATCCTCAACATCACTTTCCAATTCCAACAATCCATTATCCTCATAATAATCCATTATAAGATCAATTATAACTTCCAGATCATCATCAGAAATTAACGATTGGGCCGGTTCGCTTATACTTGCCCTAATATATTTTACCGCCTTACTGATATCAAATAATTCCATTCTCAATTCAAATTTATAATACCTTCAGGCAAATTCATTTCTATTTTCTTTCCGGGCACATCAACATAACTTATAAATTCCTCAACAAAAGGTATATATATCATATCCCCGTTTTTATTGCGGGTCAAGAGTATGACATTCTGAGTAGAATCGTCAAAATCTTCAATGACAGCAATTTCGCCACCTTCAGCATCAACGATTGTATAGCCTATCAAATCAGACAGATATACTCCATCCTCATCCGTAATATTACATTCCGGCAAATTCCGGCGAAGAGCGTATATCTCCTTACCCAATATCGGCGTCAACGAATCAGCAGTTTCAAAACCGGAAATTTTTAATAAACATGCCTCGCTACCTTTCTCTCGCCAGGAATCAATAAAAAACGGCACAAGGATACCATCTGCCTCAACAACAATACATTCCAGACCATCAGGATCAATATTATAATCCAGAATCGCATTAACCTCGCCAGAGAGTCCGTGAGGCTTTAGAAACTTCCCTATTTCAACCACTTCTTCGCGCCCGATCATACTTCACACACAATCTGCGGGTTATTTCTTCTTCTTCTTTTTCGGAGCAATAGGAATTTCCTTAAACTCACAAAGCACCAACTCATCAGGCTCAATTCTGATCTGTCCGTGAGTAATCTGGTAGATATCTTCAAAAATCCTGCCATCCTCAACAAAATCATTTGTGTCAAGAATGAGCGATTTCTTCATATGATTAGCCAACATTTCAACCAATGCGTCCCGTTCAGCCCCCGGTTCCATATGAGCAGCTTTCTGTACCATTTGAACTATATAGCGCCCATAATGTTTATAATTCAGAAAATCAGAACCATAGGGCAGTGGATTAGGCTTTGTCTGAAGCTGTTCGGCATTCACAATTTCAACCGGATAATCTATATCAAGCTGAAAACCTGACATAATAGCAAGATGATCCCATAACTTCATGCGATCTTCAACAGAGTTCTTAACCTGCGGAAATAAATTGGCCATGGCAGCTATGATTGAACATGCACAGGCATTGCGTTCATCACGATCCTCCAAAGTCAAACAATAGTTGACCATTTCCTGTATCGTACGCCCATATTCTGGCAATACAAGTTTTGGTTGCTGTGTGTTATAAGTCAGCATTTGAATACAGTTAAAATTTAACGTTCAAAGTTACGAATTTTATTTAAGGCAAACAAAGAAGAATTACAAAAAGATATCTGCAAAATAAAATCGGGGCAACCCATATTGCGGATAGCCCCGATTATAATGTTAAATTGCTGAATTACATATTCATTCCGCCATCAACCTGTATAACCTGACCGGTTACATAGCTCGACATATCAGAAGCGAGGAATGTTGCCACATCAGCAATATCCTCGACCTTACCGCCACGACGAAGAGGAATTTTCTTAGTCCACTCATTGCGAACCTCTTCAGGAAGAGCTGCTGTCATTGCGGTTTCAATGAAACCGGGAGCTATAGCATTAGCGCGAATGCCACGCGAACCAACTTCCTGAGCAATACTTTTAGCCAAAGCAATCAAACCTGCTTTTGACGCCGCATAATTCGACTGACCGGCATTTCCATGAACACCTACAACCGATGCCATATTGATGATGCTGCCTCCACGCTGGCGAAGCATTATAGGAAGAACTGCATTAATAAAATTAAACGCACTCTTAAGATTAATATTTATAACACGATCCCACTGTTTCTCAGTCATACGCATCATGAGGCCATCCATCGTTATTCCGGCATTATTAACCAGAATATCTATCCGTCCAAAATCAGCTTTAACCTGATCAACAACCTCTTTTGTCTGCTCAAAATTCGAAGCATCTGATGCGTATCCTTTGCAGTTAACTCCAAATGCTTTTATTTCTTCTTCCGTAGCCTTACCATTCTCATCAATAACAAGATCTGTAAAAGCAACATTAGCGCCTTCCTGAGCAAAACGCAGGGCAAGAGCTTTGCCTATACCACGAGCAGCACCGGTAATAAGGGCTGTTTTACCTTCGAGTAATTTCATTGTATTTGTATTATTTAATTAATAGTTATATGTTTAGATACAATCCCTTGAAGAATAAATTTAATTATATTACTGCGTAATAATTCATCATCTGCTTCACCGTGAGGAGAAAGAGAATGCATATGTGCATAGTCCGCGCCTTGCGCAAGCACTCCTTCGAGCCACAAAAAACGCTGGGCTTGTTCACGATCAAATTCGCCACATTCAACTCCTTCAGCCATCAGTCTTTTCAAAATACTCCGCTCCTTCTCAAGTGCCAGTTTATGAACTCGACTAATCCTTTTGTTATCGCGTAGTGAAAACCAGACAGATTTATCGTTACGCTGAAAATCGTCAAACAAACTAAGTCTTAAATATAAATATTTTTCCAGTTTGACGACGGGAGATTCATTAAGATTGGCAACTGCTCTCAAGCGCATCACAATATTATCGCTTTGTTGCTCTACAACAGCATTATAAATCTCCTTCTTATTTTTAAAATATGTATAAATGGTTCGGCGTCCCTTTTCGGATGCCTCGGCAATATCGTTCATCGTGGTATTTTCCACACCCTTTTTCAAAAAGAGCTGACGGGCTACTTCTATAAGTTTTTCGCGTGTACGTATTACCATTTAATTTCCATCATTCTATTCAAGCGCGAAGTTAGTGAAAATTATTGAAAAAGATAAAAGTGCAAACATAATCTCGGAATATTTTGTAAATTCGTGGCATGAAAAAAGAATATAAAGTTCCTGCTTTTATCATATTACCCTTTTTATTCTTCTTTTGCCTTTCACTTGATGCAAAGGAACAATATGAACCGTGCCCTTTACCGGTTAACGGCTCCGAAACCACCATTTTCGGTTCATTCATTAAGGAACTTAGAACCGGTAAAATTATCGATGATTTTAATTCTGAATTTCTTTTCGTACCTGCATCCGTTACTAAAGCATTAACATGCGCATCTGTTCTAAGCCAGTTGCCGGAAGATACTCGATTCCAGACTACCGTTCAAATAAACGGCCCTGTTTCTGATGGACAATTGAAGGGTAACTTAATTATACACTGCACCGGCGACCCGACCATTGAATCATGTCATTTCCGATCATTTTCCGGAATTGCCGACAGCATAGCAAATTACATACATAATTTAGGTATTGAAACAATTGTTGGAAAAATTGAGTTTCAATATCCCTATGAGCTTGAGGAAAATGTCCCTGACGGATGGATGAGCGAAGATCTAATCTGGCCTTATGGCACAGCTTATCACGCTGTTAATTTCTCTGACAATCGAATGGTCGTAAATTTCAGGGATGGCAGCACAAACCCTCCAACTTCTTCTTTTATCATAAAATATGAACCGGGGGCAAACCTTTGCAAACCTCGCAACCAGAAACATATAGTTGCACCTGCCAAGAAAAAAGGTACAGTTCAAATAGCGGCTCCTGACCCGGAAGATTTATTTGCCACCGCAATTTACAATGCGCTCAAGCAAAAAGAAATTTCTTTAGAGAATCATTCCTTAACCGGAACCGATTCGTATAAAACCATCTACATCCATCGATCCCCCACATATGGGGAAATTATGAAGAGCTTGATGTGGCGTTCTGATAATCTTATGGCAGAGAGCATGTTGCGCACACTTTCTCCTACACGCTGGCGAAAGAGCTCGACACAACGAGAACTCTCACTTTGGAATGCGCGAGGTATAAATGTTTCTGATATATATATCGAAGACGGGAGCGGATTGTCGAGAAAAAACCGTATCAGTCCCAAATTTCTGAGCGAAGTTCTTGAATGGATGAATAATAGTCCTGACAGAGATTTATATATTTCCATGTTCCCCCGAGCCGGTAAGGAAGGGACAATGAAAAATTTCATGAAAGATACTCCGCTTGAGGGAATAATGGCAACAAAAACCGGAAGCATGCGTGGCGTTCAATGCTTTGCCGGTTATATCCTTGACAATTCAGGCAATCCCACTCATGTAATCACAATTATGGTAAATGCCTTTACGTGCAATCGCGACTCTTTAAAAAAATCAATCGGAAATTATATATTAACAAAGTTAGATTTAAATAACGATATAACTGACAACAATGGAGAAAACTAATTTAGAATCATTACTCTCTGCCTGTTATGAATTGGAAGGATTAATTATGATCGCCCTTGACCGTGGTGCGGAAACACCTGGACACGTTTATGCATCCATTGAAACAAAAATTGAGACACTAAAACAAATCTACAAATATGAAAATAAGGCTATTCCTGAGACAAAACCGCAAGAAAATATAACGGAGGAAATAGCTGATGCTGTTGAATATGAAGAGAATTCAGACGCAGACATACCTGTTTCAACAGCAACTGCATCTGATTCAAAACAGATTGTCTCGCATGCTAAATTTTCAATAAATGATCGCTATCAGTTTATTCGTGAGCTTTTTAACGGGAATGAAGCTGAATTTAAGGATGCCATTGCGATTCTTGAGGAGATGGGAACTCCTGATGAAATGGAAGATTATTTATACAATGATCTTTGTCTAAACGAACAAGATCCGACAGTCGCTCATTTTATTTCCATACTAATGAAATCTAAAAATAATGAGTGAGATTGGCAAACTATATGTAGTGCCGACTCCTGTTGGCAATTTGGGTGACATGACTCCGAGGGCAATTGAAATCTTAAAAAACTGCGACCTTATTTTAGCTGAAGATACTCGTACTTCCGGAGTGCTCATGTCTAAATTCAGCATTACCACACCATTATTGAGCTTTCATAAATTTAATGAGCATAGGGCACTGGAAACCTTTGTAGAACGACTTAAGGCTGGAGAAAAAATTGCATTGGTGTCCGATGCGGGAACCCCTGGAATAAGCGACCCCGGATTTATGCTTTCCCGCGCATGTCGCGAAGAAAATATAGCCATTGAAACACTTCCTGGACCAACCGCTTTTGTGCCGGCTCTTGTTAATTCGGGATTGCCCTGTGAAAGGTTTTGCTTTGAAGGATTTCTTCCGCAAAAAAAAGGGAGGGCAACCCGTTTGAACGAAATTGCCGATGAAACAAGAACTTCTGTAATTTATGAATCACCCGTACGTTTGCTAAAGACCCTTGAAAACTTGCAATCAGCCTGCGGTGATGACCGTGAAGCATCCGTTAGCCGTGAAATTTCAAAATTACACGATACAACAATAAGAGGCACACTATCTGAATTAATTAAGTTTTTTTCACAAAACCCTGCTAAGGGAGAAATTGTTATAGTATTATCAGGTAATAAACAGAAAAGTGTAAAAATTCACAAAAACAAATTCAAAAATGAATAGTAAAGTAATAGTTGCTTCCGCATTTGCGGTAGCTTTACTTGCATCCTGTGGTGGCAAAGAAAACAAAGATGATGTTAATCAGGACAGCATCACGTTATATCAGACACGCGAAGAACTCCAACAAACAGTCGCCATGCAGGACAGTCTGTTTGCACTTATTAATGAAATAGGTGCTGATATGGCACAAATCCGTCAGGTTGAGTCAATTGTGTCAGTTCCTACTAATCTTGGCAGTGAATCAGTTTCTAAGCGCGATCAATTAAAAGGGGATATTTCTTTAATCAGTCAGGCACTTAAACAGCGTCGCGAACGATTAGCATCTTTAGAAAAAAAACTGCGCAACAGCAATTATCAAAATTCCACAATGCTTTCTACCATTGAAACATTAAAGGCACAGATTGCTGAACAAGAACAGGAAATTGAATCGCTCCGCACCCAATTGGCTGATGCCACCGCAAAAATAAGTTCATTGAACAATGCTGTTGATTCTCTTAACGTTGCCGTTAACGATGAGCGCTCTGTGAAAGAAAAAGCAATTGAAGAAGCCGCTCAACTTACAACCGAACTCAACACTTGTTACTATGCCATTGGTTCAAAGAAGGAATTGCAGTCTCATAATATTATAAAATCAAGCTTCTTACGCAAAACAAAAATATTGCAGGGCGATTTCGAACGCAATTATTTCACATCAATTGATAAACGCAACTTTAAATCGCTGCCTCTCCATAGCAAAAAAGCAAAAATTCTTTCAAACCAGCCTGTTGACAGCTATCAGATCACAGAAGGGCATGATGGACAAAAAACCTTAGTTATAACTAACCCGACTAAATTCTGGTCCACGACAAATTACCTTATAATACAGATAGATTAATTATAATCATATAACCAATAAAGCTTCTATAAGCTGTTATAACCGATGCCGCTTTTCATTTGAGCGGCATCGTTTATTTTATAGGAAGATGTACTTAAAGTGCATATAAGATAATATTAATTGGCTATTCTGATAAGCAAGTAAAAAGAATGTGTTAACTTTGTTGCAAAATTAATTGACAATGACACTTGACTATATAATTTGGAACTTCAACCCAATGTTGATTGATTCCGTGATAAGCGTAAGATGGTATGGCCTGATGTTTGCCATTGGATTCATGATTGGCTATGAAATTGTAGCACGCATGTTTCGCCATGAAGGAGAGCCGGAAAGCTGGGTGGGAATACTTTTGCTATGGACCGTTGCCGGCACTATAATTGGAGCTCGTCTCGGCCACTGTTTTTTTTATGAATGGGAATATTATTCATCACACCCGGCAGAAATAATCAAAGTTTGGGAGGGGGGACTCGCAAGCCACGGAGGTGCTATCGGGGTGATTCTTGGAGTCTTCGGATTTTCATATTTCACCACCCACCGCAGTCCGCTTTTCACTTTTGACCGGCTTGTTATTCCAATTGCATTAGTAGGCGGACTTATTCGGCTCGGGAACTTATTCAACTCAGAAATATTCGGGGGTCCCACAAATCTGCCCTGGGGATTCATGTTTGTTCGTTCTCACCAATGGCATGAATTATATGAAGGTTTAGCAGTTCATCCAACACAGATATATGAAGCTCTTGTTTATTTCGCTTTGTTTGGTTTGCTGATGTGGATGTATTGGAAAAAAAATGCAGAAGAACGTCCCGGATTAATCTTCGGCGTATTTTTCATTGGAATTTTTCTTCCACGCTTTCTTATTGAATTCATCAAAAACGATCAGGTTGCTTTTGAAGCAAATATGACCTTGAACATGGGGCAATGGTTAAGCATCCCATTCATAATTGCGGGCATAGTACTGATAATATACGCAATGAACCGTCCACGTCTGCATCTTAAGTTCCCCAACAAATTTGCACCTGAAAATAAGAAAAAATGAAAGGAAAAGTTTATTTTGTAACTGGAATAGATACTGACGCCGGCAAAAGTTTTGCAACCGGATGGCTTGCAAAAGAAATGATGGATCGGGGAATAAACGTTATTACCGAAAAATTCGTTCAGACCGGTTGCAAGGAGTGGAGTGAGGACATTGATATTCACCGCAAAATCATGGGCATCGGAATGCTTGAGGAGGATTTGAACCATCTGACAGCACCATTAATTTATTCATATCCCTGTTCAGCGCAGCTTGCCGCTAAAATTGATAAACGCGACATAGATTTAAGTGTCGTTGATAACTCCCTTGAAATATTATCCCAAAAATTTGACACCGTTCTTTTGGAAGGTGCCGGTGGTTTAATGGTTCCTCTTACTGACGAATTTCTGACTATTGATTACATAGAATCGAGAAAATTACCTGTAATACTTGTAACCAATGCGAAATTAGGTTCCATAAGTCATACTGTGCTTGCGTTGGAGGCTATCAAACATCGCAATATAAAATTAGCATCTGTCTTATTCAACAATCATTTCAACAGCAGCGATAAAGTAATAGCTGATGACACCCGTAATTGGATTGAGCGTTATGTTGCGCGGGAATTTCCTGGAGTAAAAGTTATAGACGTTCCCTCTGTTAAAATTTGAAGATGGAAAAAGATATTAAGTTTTCCATAAGCAAAGAATTGGTATCCAAAATGGATCCTGTTGTATTCCCGGGGCAGATTACGGTAATCAATAGTATTGCTGATGCAGATAAAGCCCTCCGTTTTCTTAACACACAGCCTATTGTTGGAATTGATACTGAAACACGTCCTAACTATAAAAAAGGACAAAGACATAAAGTTGCCTTAGTTCAAATTTCCACATCCGACCATGCCTTCTTATTCCGGGTAAACCGTTTTGGATTATGTGATACTCTAAAAAATTTTTTTGAAAATGATTCTGTAATAAAAGTCGGACTTTCGTTACGTGACGATTTTCATCAACTCCACGCATTGAGTGAATTTGAACCTAAAGGATTTGTTGATCTCCAGGATTTAGTAAAAGAGTACAGTATAGTTGATGCCTCACTTCAGCGGATATATGCAATAGTATTCAGACAAAGAATCACTAAAAATCAACAGTTGTCCAACTGGGAAGCGGAAAACCTCAGCGATTCACAAAAAAGCTATGGAGCCATCGATGCCTGGGCATGTCTTAAACTATACGACACTTTGACATCAGGCCAATTTGATGCGCAGAATTGCCCTTATATTAAAATACCTGAACAAATTGAAAACGATGAGAATAAAGAAATTTAAGCGTTCTACTATTCTGCCGGTCATTCTTCTTATCTATCTTGGAATTATGGCATATATTGGACGAGGAGAACTGTATTCAGGCAACCATGCATATTATTTCACCATCATCGGATTGACCTTGTTTTTTATCTTTCTCTTGCATATTTTCCTTAAAAAAAGGGAAAAACTGCAAGCTAATCGCCATCAAGAAAACGGGAAGTAAGCCCGGAATAAGAATCAATTCTTCTGTCGCGCAAAAAAGGCCACCAACGTCTTACTTGCTCACTCCGCTCCAAATCAATATCTATAATCTGAACATCCTCTTTATCCACAGGCGCAACATATAGTAATTCACCTTGTGGACCGGCCACAAAACTTGTTCCCCAGAATAAAATTCCATTTGTCTGCCCGGAGGGGTCTTTTTCATGTCCGACCCTGTTCACCGTTATAACCGGAATTCCATTGGCAACGGCATGACCTCTCTGCACAGTAATCCATGCGTCACGCTGTCGGTTCTGCTCCTCGACCGAATCTGACGACTCCCAACCGATTGCTGTAGGATAGATAAGCATTTCCGCACCCTTTAAAGCCATTAAACGTGCAGCCTCAGGATACCATTGATCCCAACAAACCAATACACCCAGCTTTCCAACAGAGGTAAATATCGGTTCAAATCCCAAATCACCAGGAGTGAAATAGAATTTTTCATAATATGCCGGATCGTCCGGAATATGCATTTTTCTATATTTGCCGGCAATGCTACCGTCTTTCTCAAAAACTACCGCAGTGTTATGATATAATCCGGGCGCTCTTTTCTCAAAAACAGAAGTAACAATAACAACACCGGTTTCTTTTGCAAGAACGGAATAAAAATCAATTCCTTCACCAGGAATTGGCTCCGCTAAATCGCATAAATCCACATTCTCCGTCTGACAAAAATAGAGCGAATCATGTAATTCCTGATTTACAATCAATTGTGCCCCATTTTGAGCCGCTTCTTTAATTTTAGCAGCGAGTTTATTTCGATTCGCAATAACATCCTCACTTTTAGCAAGTTGTATTATTGCAACTTTCAAATTCTTCATATTCTTAAACTATTATGTGGCAATTGCATTGTAGCACAATGTAATGAACCGTGTTGTTTGATTAATGCATTGCAGTCAACAGTATAAACCGGCTTATCGAATACAATTTTCAGCATCTGTTCTGCCAATAAATCTTTTTGAGGCTGACCATAAATCGGCAAAAATACGGCTTTATCCGTGGCAAGAAAATTTGCGTAAGTGGCCGGCAACCGTTCTCCGCTTTCGTCAAAAATAGCATCAGGCAAAGGCAGTTCTATGAGATTATATGGCATCCCGTCTACTGTTCTGAACAACTGCAACTCTCTTTTCATTTCCAAAAGCTCCGCATAATGTTCATCATCAGGATTATCGCATCCGATATAAATTATTGTATCTCCGGGAGCAAACCGCGCCAGAGTGTCAATATGAGAATCAGTGTCATCACCGGCCAGAAAACCATGATGCAACATAAGTATCCGTTCCGCATGCATATACCTTAACAGCGCATCCTCAACTTCGACATCACTAAGACCGGCATTACGATTAGGGGAAAATTGAGTTATGGCCGATGTTAAAATAACTCCCTTACCGTTACTTTCAATTCCACCTCCCTCCAAAACAAACTCAAGACAATTTTTCCTATTCCTTAACAGACCTTTTGATGTAAGAAAGCGCGTCACGACATTATCGTGATAAGATGCGAATTTCAATCCCCAGCCATTGAAAGTAAAATCACATGAAACACATTCGCCTTGCTTATCAACCAATGTTATAGGACCGTAATCGCGCGTCCATGTATCATTAGTGCAATAACTTATTCTAATAAGATCCGATTCGTCAAATTCGTTCAATTGTTTCTCATTAACATCCGACATGAGTAGTAAAACCCTATGACCAGCAGAGATAAATGCACGGATCATATTTACATAACAATTCCTGACTTCAGATAACATATAATTCCAGTCAGTATTTTCATGAGGCCACGCAAGAAGAATGTCACAAGGCAATTCCCATTCAGCCGGAAGACACAACGAACAATCAGAATTACTCATCAAAATCATTTAGATTATTCCACACATCATTTTGCTCTGCAAGATATTCATCGCAGTAATCGAAAAAACCATTTTTTTCCGAACTACCTACCTCATGACACCAGTCTCGATACTGCGCACGGAGTTCAGGCTCGGCGTGAATCGCTTTTTTAAATTCGAACTCTGCAATGTCCACACTTTCGAACTCTTCAAGATACCTATTGAATATATCAGTAATGTGTTCCATATTTTCTTATCGGATTCAAAAATAAAACAATAACTGCTAAAGAACAAATTATTAAAACAATAATTATAATTTTTATGTTATTTTCATATATAACATTAAAAATACACATTATGAATAAATTTATTTCAGCCATCTCATTCTGCGCAGGTTTACTCCTTTGCAGTTGCAGCCCTTATACATTGGTAAATAGCCAGACATATAATGACGCAGACTTAGCAAATTATCATACTTTCAGAATTGTGACTACCGATGAAGGGAAAATTCCACCGGGCATGCAAATGGTCACCTATTATAACATTGCCGCTGCAATCCGCGAACAAATGGTTGACAGAGGATTTAAAGAAGATCCAAACTCTCCGATATTGATAAACATTGGTCTTACCGTTCATAAAGGACTGATTACAGAACCGCTCATGAACTATTATCCATACCCTTACAGTGCTCCGGCACCGGTTCCGGTATGGTCTCCGTTCTTTATGTATCCGCGTCAGTACTACTGGCCGGCCGTCAACCCCAATGCCCAGGTTATCACCGGAATATACAAAGAGGGAGTCCTGACAATGGATATAGTAAATATTGATAAAAAAATCCCTCTCTATTCCGCATCAGTCGCTACAATTATGAACGACGGCGGCTCTAGATTCCGCAATCTAAAAGGAATTGCAGAGGCAGTTCAGACTTTGTTCTCAAAATTCCCGGTTGGAGTGTTAGCGCAATATAAAAAGAATTAGTCTGACTGAATATGCTGAAAAGAATAACTTTAATTATTGGTGCCATTGTTGTGTTTGGAATCAACATCCATGCACAACAATGGCATAAAGATATATTAGGCAACGACTTTGAATCGCGATATGTAAATTTAGGGAAAGACTACAGTGGCGATGTGCGATGCACAGTAATCCGTGCTGAATCATCCAAAGAATACAATAGGGGTGTACTATATATCCACGGCTATAATGATTATTTTTTTCAAGAGGAAATGGCATACAAATTTTTAAATAATGGTTACGCCTTCTATGCCGTGGACTTACGTAAATACGGACGTTCAATTCTTCCAAATCAAAAGCCATTTGTTGTTAGAAGTTTCAACGATTACACAGCCGATATCGACTCATGCCTCGCAATAATGCAACGCGATGGTTGCAATGATATAATCCTAATGGGCCATTCAACCGGAGGATTAACAGCCGCATACTATATTGCCCGACATCCCGACGCTCCAATTAAGGCTCTGATTCTTAACAGTCCTTTCCTTGATTGGAATTTAGGATGGAAAGAAAAACTGATACCGGTGCTTAGTTTTTTCGGTAAATATTTCCCTTCAATTAAAATAGATACCGGAGGGGGAGGAGCTTACGCTGAATCAATCACTAAAGGGGAGCACGGTGAATGGGCATATAACCACGCATGGAAAAGCACCGGTTATGGGGTTGACCTTGGATGGATAAGGGCTGTTACACTTGCACAGAATTTCCTTAAGAACCATCCTTATAGGATAAGAATTCCTATCCTTCTTATGTATTCTTCGCAAAGCAGCAATGAAGAAAACTGGACTCCCGCAGCTAATTGCAGCGACGCAGTTCTTGATGTTCATGATATAAAAAAATACGGATTACTTCTTGGCAAAGACCTAACTGCAATTAAAGTAAATGGCGGACTGCATGATTTAATCCTTTCCAAGCCAAAAATTCGCAATGAAGTATATAAATATATATTTTATTGGCTAAATAAACAGAACTTTTAAACAAGTCCGGTTGTTATAAGATAAAATACTAAAAACACAATTCCTAAACAACATGAAAGAAGAAACTCTTTATACTCAGCCTGAACTTCCTTACGCAACAGATGCACTTGCACCTGCAGTTTCTAAAGAAACCGTTGAGTTCCATTATGGCAAACATGAAAAAGCCTACATTGATAATCTCAACCGATTGATTAAGGGAACTAAATATGAGGAAATGGATCTTGAAGACATTATCTGCGAGAGCGAAGGCTCTCTGTTCAATAATGCCTCACAGGCTTGGAATCATATATTTTATTTCTTCAGTCTGTCACCCTACGGAGGTGGAGAACCCGGCGGCGAACTTCGTGCAGCAATTGATCAGCAATTCGGATCTTTTGAAAAATTCAAGGAAGACTTCGTTAATGCGGGTGTTTCACTGTTCGGCAGCGGATGGGTATGGTTGTCAAAAGATCAGGATGGCAAGCTGTTCATAACACAGCAACAAAATGCCGGGAATCCTCTTACCGACGGCTTGACTCCATTGTTAACGTTCGACGTTTGGGAACATGCATATTATCTCGATTATCAGAATCGACGTGCAGATGCCTTGAAAGCTCTGTGGGATGTCGTGGATTGGGATATGGTTGAAAGCAGATATTAATATAAATTTCTATTATAAAGAAACAGCACTATAGCATAATGTGATGAATGGAGGGAGAGGGGCTCGTGAGAGTACCTCTTCTTTTTATTCTTTTAAAGCTACCTTCTCCAGAATCCTTTGGCAAAAATCACAAGCACAGTGAATATCTCCAGACGGCCTACAAGCATAAGTATAGAGAGAAGCCATTTACCAACATCAGGTATAATTGCAAAATTCCCACCATAACCGGTTATATCGGCAGAAAATCCTGTATTGCTGATACAGGAAAAACTTGCAAAAAAAGCATCGATCATAGGGACGCCAAATGCTGTAAGTATAATACCACCTACCACAACAAGCAAAACATACATACATAAAAATGCCACGACTTTTGCCACGACTCCCGCATGCGCTGTCTTTCCGTTTATCCTTACACTCATCACGGCATTAGGATGCAACGACCGATAAATCTCATTTTTAATATTCTTAAATAAAAGCAATACCCTGTCAACTTTCGCACCGCCGCTGGTTGAACCGGCACAAGCGCCGGTAAACATCAAAACCAATAGCAGCGAAATACAGAATTGCCCCCATCTATCAAAATCACATACAACAAATCCGGTCGAACTAATTGTTGAAACAATCTGAAACAATGGATCAATAAGAATTGAAGAAAATGAAATACCGCTGAATCCGCCAATACTAATACTGATAATGAAACAAATAAGAACCAAGACGATTATTCCGGAATAACACCGGAATACATCATTCTTAATCAGCAATTTATAATCACCTCGTACAGCCTTATATAATAATCCGAAACTTATGCCTCCCATAAACATTCCGAACAACAGCACAAGTTTCACATACGCTGAATTCCAATCCTGAATATAACCATCGGCTGTCATAAACCCGCCGGTCGATATTGTGGCAAATGAATAGCATATGCTTTCAAACAAATCCATAGGTCCAAGCCACAACAACAAAACAACAATAAAGGTAAGACTGATATACACTCCCCATAAGCTCTTGGCTGTCTGCGAAATGCGCGGCCTAATCTTATCATGCGTAATGCCTGTAACTTCAGCATTAAACATCTGCATTCCTCCGGCATGATTCAGCATTGGCAAAACCGCAAGCGTAAAAAGTATAATTCCCATGCCACCTATCCATTGCATCAGGCATCGCCACATAATCACACCTTTGCTGAGATGTGCTATAGATCCTGATGATGTACAGCCTGTAGTAGTAAATCCCGACATTGCCTCGAAAAATGCATCGGTAAATGACATTGGTGTGGAACACAGAAGCAATGGAATCATTCCGAAAAATGAAAACATTATCCACACAAGCGAGGTAAGCAAAAATCCATCTCGCTTGCCCATCGATGTATCAGCCGGATGAAGCCCGAACGTAAGGAACGAACCGAAAAGAACTGATGCCAGAATCCCAATCAGAAACGCTAAATAATCAGGTTCGGAATACAATATCGACGTAACCATTGGCACAAGCATAAAAACGCTTTCAATGATAAGAAGCCATCCTATCACCTTAAAAACCATTAATATATTTATTTTACGCTTTGGTGCCATTGTCTGCAATATAATTATGAAAACAGTTTTTCAACCTTGTGAATCGCATTATTAAGAAATAGAACAACCACGTGGTCTCCTTCCTGAATCCGCGTATTACCACGCACCAACATACCCTTACCATCGCGTATCAAACCGGCAATTGTCAGATCATGGCTTAGTTTCAAATCCTTTACTTCTGCCTTTGTTATTTTAGCACCGGCACGTACTTCAATTTCCGCCACATCAGCGTCGGCAAGAGCCATAAATTTAGACGATTCAGTATCCGCATCGAGCATTGCCTGAAGAATTTTGCCTGACAATAACAACTTCTTGTTTACAATTGTGCCGATATTCAGATTCTCCGCAAAAGATATGAATTGTAAATCTTCAACTTCAGCTATTGACTTCTTCACACCATACTCTTTAGCAACAAGCGATGATATAATATTTGTCTCGGAATTATCAGTCAAAGCAACAAAACCATCTGTAAGTTCTATTCCCTCTTCAATTAACGTTTCTATTTCCCTTCCGTCAGCATTGACTATATGAGCATTCGGACATTTTTCACATAACTGCTCACATCGTTTACGCGAACTCTCGATAATCTTAAACTCATACTTATCTCCTGCCAATGCAATCAGTCTGACTGCAATTCTGCTTCCGCCGACTATTATTATCCTACGAAGCGCATATTGTGTTTTACCGCAAATCTCCCTTAACTGATCTACATGCGAGGCAGTTGTCGTGAAAAAAAGAATATCATTAGGTTGAATCAAATCATCACCACGTGGAATAATCGTCTCATGATTACGCTTTATGGCTGAAACATGGAAAAAATGCTCCGCCATCGACAACTCACGTAAACGCATTCCGCATAATCGGGCATTTTCCCTGATCTTGACACCGACAACAAGCAATTCTCCCTCATGAATTTCAAACCAGAAGCGTACCCAGTTGCGTTCCAGTGCCTTTATAATTTCATTCGCTGCAAGCAATTCCGGATACATCATGGAATCAATCCCCTGAGAGGAAAAAAATTCCTGATAGGCCGGTTGCATATATTCGAAATTATCAACTCGGGCCAATGCCTTCTTTGCACCAAGACTCTTGGCTATTGAACAAGCCAGTATATTGGAATTTTCCGCAGGAGTAACGGCTATAAACAAATCCGCATTCCCTACTCGGGCTTGCTGTAAGGTGGAAAACGATGTCGGAGATCCGGCAAGTGTAAGCAGATTATAATTAGAATCAAGCCATAACAACCGCTCCACATTCTCATCTATGACTATTATCTCCTGTTGCTCTCGAGACAATAATTTAGCCAGATGACTGCCAACCTCTCCAGCGCCTGCAATTACTATTTTCATAGCTCCTTATTTACAGAATTCAATACTGCATTATATATCGAATCGATATCGATTCCACATATTTCATATAACTCAGCGACACTACCCTGAGCAATAAACTTTTCCGGAATGCCAAGTCGGACTACTGGAATAGAATACCCATTATCAGAAAGCCATTCCACGACAGCTGAACCTAAACCTCCCTTACGAGATGCGTCTTCAACCGTAATTATCGGTTTGCCGCTCTCCGCTATTTCCTTAAGAATATTTTCATCAATAGGCGAAAGGAAAATCATATCATAATGTGCTGCATACACACCATTATCCTCAGCTTTATCGAGCGCCTTTGAAACATTATTTGCAATTGGCCCCAAAGTCAGGACATTTACATCTTTCCCAGAACGAAGTTTTTCTCCTCGCCCAATAGGTATTTTTTGCATTGGTGATTCAATATCAACACCTAAACCACGTCCTCGAGGATATCGAATTGCCCACGGACCTTTTCTATCCGGCAGTTGTGACGTATATAAAAGGTTTCTCAAATATGACTCATTGCGCGGAGAACATATGGTCATACCCGGAATCGACGAAAGGTACGATAAATCAAGCGCGCCATGATGAGTCGCGCCATCTTCACCGACAATACCCGCACGATCGATACAAAATGTAACCGGGAGTCCCTGCAATGCTATATCATTGACTATATTATCAAAGGCTCGCTGAAGAAATGAAGAATATATCGCCACATAAGGCAATAACCCTTCCTTTGCAAGTCCACCGGCAAAAGTCACGGCATGCCCTTCGGAAATTCCGACATCGAATGTACGGTTCGGAAAACGCTTCTGAAGCATTGAAATTGACGTTCCGCTTGGCATTGCAGCTGTTATTCCTACAATTTTGTCGTTATTTTCAGCTAACTCAATCATTGTTTTTCCAAACACATCCTGATATTTTGGCGGTTTAGATGCTGACTCCGTTACCAGATTACCGCTCTCCGGGTCAAACAACCCGGGAGCATGCCATTTTGCAGGATTTTTTTCTGCCGGCTCAAAACCCTTGCCTTTTACAGTATGAAGATGTAGAAGTTTAGGGCCTTTCATATCCTTTATATCATTCAAGACATTGATAATCACAGGCAGATCATGACCGTCAAAAGGCCCGAAATAACGTATATTCAATCCTTCGAATATATTCTGTTCATGCGCAATCAATGACTTCAGGCTGTTATTGAATCGAAGAATGCGACCCCGATTCTTTTCATTAACCATTTTCAACCGTTTTAATGTATTATATGCATAATTGCGTATGTCATTATAACGGCGAGAAGCTGTCAGATGCGCAAGATAACTGTTCATCGACCCGACATTTCGGTCAATAGACATATCATTGTCATTAAGTATAATCAGAAGATTATTATTTGAATTGGCAGCATTATTTAACCCCTCAAAAGCCAATCCTCCAGCAATTGACGCGTCACCGATAACAGCAACCACATTCCTGGTCGTATCATTTTCAGATAATTGCGACGCAACCGACATGCCGAGAGCTGCAGAAATAGAATTCGAGGCATGCCCGGCCGAAAACGTATCGTATTCACTTTCCATGGGCGTAGGAAACCCACTCAATCCGTTTAATTTACGATTCGTATAAAAATACGGAGCTCGACCGGTAAGTAATTTATGCCCATATGCCTGATGACCGACATCCCACACAATACGGTCATATGGCGTATTAAAGACATAATGAAGTGCCACTGTTAGTTCTACCGCTCCCATCGATGATGCAAAATGACCCGGATTCTCACTTAATTGCTCTACAAGGAATTGACGCATTTCTGCACAAACTTCCGGTAATATCGAGGAATCAAGAGCCCTCAAATCGGCAGGGGAGTCGATTTTACTTAAAACAGGATACTTTGCTTCATCAAGAGGATGCGGCTCTATCGATGACAAAAAATTATTTGAAGCTACTTCTCGCATGACTTCTTGTACTTCTTAGCAATAGGCACGAAAATAATTATAGCAGAAGCGATTATAACAAACGCCACCCTCGGAGAAAACGGCTGTGTGGAAATAACAATGTAGCACAACAGCAACCACAGAATCACCACACATGTAAAACGAAACAAATCTTGACCTTTTACTTTCATGCGCCAACACCAACAAATCAATTTACAAATTGACTTTTCATTCGGACAAAATTACATAAAAAATAAAGCCATACAAAATAAAACACCATTTGATGAGGGAAAAATTCTTAACTTTGCAAGTGATATGAAAAAAGAAAAAGTTTCTCTTTTGTTTGTGGCAATTATCATTGCTGCAACATCTTCTATATTTGCAAAAAGCCCGAAAGTTGAACCATCATGGGCTTGGGAAATGCTTCCGCCTCTCGGACTTCATGAAAAAGCATCAATTGACACTACTTTATATAATTATTACCAGCAAGCTGTTCCCAATGAAGTTACCACCGCATATGCCTCCACAGGCAACCTGGGTGGACCGGGAATGGATATGATTTTCATGAGCAGGAAGCCTCATAGCGACTTCTTTTTCAGAGATGCTATAAGCGCATGGCTTCCCATGCAGGGTAATCACAAATTCTATAACACACGCATACCAATGAGCCTGGTGAGTTATAATACCGGAGGTGGAAAAGAAGCCACCCAAGACCGCCTGCGTGCTACATTCTCAGGTAATGCATCTTCCAAATTACAATTTGGAGCAAACTTCGATTATCTTTATTCGAAAGGTTGCTATGAAAATCAGGCTGTAAAAGATCTTATTTGGGGCGTTTCAAGTTCCTATATGGGTCATAGATTTGAATACCAGACGTTCTTCAATCATTATAACAACCTCAACAAAGAAAACGGTGGCATTACTGACGATTTATATATAACTGACCCGGCTGAACTTCAGGGCGGTTCAT
Source organism: uncultured Bacteroides sp. (assembly GCA_964564465.1). Lineage (GTDB taxonomy): Bacteria > Bacteroidota > Bacteroidia > Bacteroidales > Muribaculaceae > Paramuribaculum. The sequence continues at coordinate 83,629 of CAZMAO010000001.1, read as the reverse complement.
CATCAATTGACCCTAAAGCTATTCCTACAAATCTCACTGGCGCTCACAGCCGTGTAAAAGGAGAAGAATTCCTATTTAATGGAAGATATAAAATCGGTTTCTGGAAGGAGGATACAATTACCCGCGAACCGGAAGATTCTGTCGACCACCGTTTTTACGTGCCTGTAACAAGTATCATATGGACACTTAATTACAACAAGGCTTCTCACATATTCAACAACACAAATTCATCCGAAGCCGCTAACTTCTGGGATCACAATTACATTTCCAACGGTTTTACGCACGACCGCACATCTTACTGGTCACTTAAAAACACTTTTGGACTGGCACTACTTGAGGGATTCAATAAATATGCAAAAGCAGGCCTTGCCGCATATCTTACTCATGAAATTCGGAAATACAAACAGACAGTTGATACTACCGCAATGGGAATTGACCGTCCCGAGTATCTCACTCCATACCCATACGATTACCGTATAACACCTTCTGCCACACAGAATCTGCTATGGGTCGGAGCTCAACTAACCAAACAAAATGGACGTATACTGACCTATGAAGCAACCGCCCGTTTAGGATTGATTGGTGAGGCAGCCGGCGAAATTCATGCCTCTGGAACTGTGTCCACACATTTCCGCCTGTTCAATGACACGGCAACTGTTTCCGCTTATGGTCTTTTTGCTAATGAAAATGCACCTTATCTGATGAACAACTACGTCTCAAATCATTTCATTTGGCATAATGACTTCGGTAAAACCCGACGACTTAAATTCGGAGGTGAAATTAAAGTACCAGTTTCCGGCACTAAAATCAACATAGGGGCAGAAAACATTCAGAATCAAATTTATTTTAACAATGAAAGCATGCCGGTGCAGCATAGCGGTAGTGTACAAATATTCAGCGCACGGCTCGAACAAAATTTCCGTGTAGGAATTCTGAATTGGAGAAACACACTTACCTATCAGACAAGCACCGATGAAAAAGTGATACCCTTACCTAAGTTTGCTATATATTCAAATTTATTTTTGCTTTTTAAAATCGCAAAAGTCCTTGATGTTCAATTCGGCATAGATTGCGATTACTATTCAAAATACTATGCGCCTAATTACCAACCGGCGACAATGGCATTCTGTAATCAAAGAGAAATAAAAGTTGGAAACTATCCGTTTATGAACCTATATGCCAATATGAAATTAAGCAAAGCTCGTTTCTATGTAATGATGACACATGTAAACCAGGGTCTTACAGGCAAAAATTATTTTGCGATGCCTCATTATCCCATGAATCCGCGTAGATTTCTTTTTGGTATAAGCGTAGATTTTGCAAATTAAAAATAATAAGAATGCGCCCCATGCTTTTTAGCATGGGGCGCATTCTTATTTGAACTGAATTATAACAACTTTATTGACCGCTTGATAAATTCATTCAATTCAGCGCCCTTCAATAATCCGTTTGCAAGTAAGGCCAAATCAATAACCTGTTCAACTTTAGGTTGCTTTTCAGCGAACTCCTTGCATAACCTCTTTTGTTCTTTGCGTTTGGAGGCAATCTGTTCCTCTATTTGTTTAACCTCGGCATTCTGTTCCTCAGAAAGTTTGCCATTATCTGCCGCTTTCTTGATATCAGCCATTTTATTATTCAAAGCATCAATTTCAGAAACAACCGGCGAAAGCAGAGGCATCAGATCGACATCGGCTGATTCCTTAATCGATTTTATAACCGGAGAATCCATATTTACTATAAGATTATAGCTGTCAGGTAACTCTCCGTAAAAACTCATTCCTGGCTGCATTGCCGACATATCCTTCATTCTGCGCATATACTCATTTCTTGTAAGAATAAGAGGGTTTGCATCTGCCGAAATTGCCTCAAACTGAATCAGGAACTCAGCTTTGTCCACATGAGGGATACTATCACGGAAAATATTAGTAAGCATATCTCGATCTGCGGATGTAAGATTTACATCTTTTTTATTATCCTTTGGAATCAGATTTTCCACCACATCGGAATCTACACGCACAAAACGCGATTTATCGAGCTTAGATTCAAGCAATCCAATAAAATGGCTGTCAAGCTGGCCATCCATCACCAAAACACTGTATCCCTTATCAGTCGCATCCTTTATATACGTATATTCCGCCACCGGATCCGATGAATAGAGATAAACAACATTTCCATCCTTATCGGTCTGATTTCCTTCTATCAGAGTACGATATTCGTCCAACGTATAATATTTACCATCTGTATCCTTCACAAGGGTAAATTTCATGGCTGCATCACAGAACTTCTGATCAGTAAGCATTCCATATTCTATAAAGATCTTGATGTCGTCCCATTTTTTTTCAAAATCAGCACGGTCATTTTTAAATATATCCTCAAGACGCGATGCTACTTTTTTCGTAATATATCCGGAAATCTTCTTAACTGCTGAATCACTCTGCAAATACGAACGTGAAACATTAAGAGGAATATCAGGCGAATCAATTACGCCCTGCAGCAACATCATGAATTCAGGCACGACACCCTCTACAGAATCCGTAACAAAAACCTGATTGCTATATAACTGGATGCGGTTTTTAGTTATTTCGAAGTTGTTCTTTATCTTGGGGAAATATAGAATACCGGTTAAGTTAAACGGATAATCAACATTTAAATGAATCCAGAATAACGGATCATCCTGACCGGGATATAATTCATGATAAAAATCAATATAATCCTTATCTGTCAGTTCCGCCGGTTTCTTAGTCCATGTCGGTTCGGTATTATTCACGACATTAGGAGTCGTAGTATCTACATATTTTCCATCCTTCCACTCCTGTTTGAATCCGGATATGACAGGAACCGGCAGAAAACGACAATATTTCTTTAATAGAACATCAATTTCGCCCTGTTCAAGGAATTTCTTATTTTCATCATCAATATAGAGAACAACATCCGTTCCTCGGGAATCCTTTTCAATTTCCTCCATAGTAAACTCAGGCGAGCCATCACACTCCCACTTAACAGCTTTAGAACCTTCTTTGTAGGAAAGTGAACGAATCTCAACCTTTTTCGACACCATAAATGCCGAATAGAAACCCAATCCGAAATGACCGATGATGGCATTTGCATTATCCTTATATTTATCAATGAATTCCTCAGCGCCGGAGAAAGCGATCTGATTGATATATTTATCAATATCCTCGGCTGTCATTCCTACGCCATGGTCTGAAACAGTTAACGTGCCTGCTTCCTTATCAATAGTGACGGTTACATCCATCTTGCCGAGTTCGCCCTTATATTCACCGAACGATGCCAAAGTCTTCAACTTCTGCGTGGCATCAATGGCATTAGAAACCAATTCGCGCAAAAAAATCTCATGATCACTGTAAAGAAATTTTTTAATAACCGGGAAAATATTTTCGGTGGTTACTCCAATTTTCCCCTTTTGAGTCTTGTCAGTTGTCATATATTTATCGTTAATTTTAATTATTACTATTATTATAACAATTTAGCAAAAAAAATGCCACATTGACTATGTGGCATTTATAATGATTTAACTGACAAAATTGTCAGTTCACGATTTTAAAATCTAGTTTATCAGCGCCGTCAACGTACGAAACTTCAATTGTGTCAGATGGCTTTATATCCGAATCCAAAATCAGAGCGGCAAGTTCATCTTCTAAATATTTCTGAACGGCACGTTTTAACGGACGGGCGCCAAACTGTGCATCATATCCTTTATCAGCTATAAAATTCTTGGCACTTTCCTTCAAATCCAAATTATAACCCATCTGTTTAAGCCTTTCGAAGAATCCCGCCAATTCTATATCTATGATATTGAAAATAGCGTCACGGCTTAACTGATCGAACATTATTATATCATCAATTCTGTTTAAGAATTCCGGAGAGAACGCACGGTTTAAAGCTTTTTTCAAGACACTCTGAGCGTAGTCCTTTTCAGATGACGGAGTAGAAAAACCAACTCCCGATCCAAAATCCTTAAGCTGGCGACTGCCGACATTCGATGTCATGATAATCACGGTATTCTTAAAATCTATACGCCTGCCCAGACTGTCTGTCAAACGGCCTTCATCCATAACCTGCAGAAGCAAATTAAACACATCCGGATGCGCTTTTTCAATTTCATCGAGCAACACAACGGAGTAGGGGTGACGACGCACCTTCTCAGTAAGCTGACCGCCTTCTTCATATCCTACATATCCAGGAGGTGCCCCTACGAGTCGCGAAACATTGAATTTCTCCATATATTCACTCATATCCACTCTAATCAACGCATCAGGCGAATCAAACATATATTCGGCGATCTTCTTGGCCAAATGCGTCTTACCCACACCTGTCGGACCGAGAAACATAAATGTTCCTATCGGTTTATTAGGATCTTTCAAACCTAATCTGTTACGTTGGATAGCCTTGACAATCTTTTCAATAGCCGCATCCTGACCAATAACCGCTTCCTGTAACCGCGGTGTCATTTCACGGAGTTTATTACCTTCAGCCTTTGCTATTTTCTGGACAGGTACTCCGGTCATCATCGCTACAACCTCAGCAACTTTATCGGCATCGACCGTTTCACGCTGAGAAGCTTGCAACTCTTCCCAATTCCGTTTCGCCTTCAGCAAATCATCTCGTAGACCCTGTTCACGGTCGCGGAAAGATGCTGCTTTTTCAAAATCCTGATTTTTTACAGCCTCAACTTTTTTGGCACTTACTTCAGCTATCTCATTTTCAATTTTCTCAATTTCCTTAGGAACGGTAATGTTGATTACATGCACGCGCGAACCCGCTTCGTCAAGCGCATCGAGAGCCTTGTCAGGGAACGTTCTGTCCGACATATATCGTTCGGTCAGTTGAACACACGCATCCAACGCGTCGTCCGTATAAACAACATTATGATGTTCTTCATACTTATCCTTAACATTTTTCAGAATTGCAAGTGTTTCTTCCTTAGTTGTGGGTTCAACCATAACTTTCTGAAACCTGCGCTCAAGAGCACCGTCTTTTTCTATGTTTTTACGATACTCATCAAGAGTAGTCGCCCCGATACATTGTATCTCACCACGCGCAAGTGCCGGTTTTAAAAGATTTGCCGCATCCATTGATCCGGCGGCATTCCCAGCTCCGACAATCGTGTGCAACTCATCAATAAACAAAATAATATCCTTATTCTTGGCCAATTCATTCAGAATGTTCTTAATTCGCTCCTCAAATTCGCCACGATATTTTGTTCCTGCGACAAGGGAGGCCATGTCAAGTGATATTACACGCTTGTCAAAAAGTATTCTTGAAACCTTACGCTGTACAATTCTCAACGCAAGTCCCTCAACAATTGCCGATTTACCAACACCGGGATCACCTATTAATACCGGATTGTTCTTCTTCCGGCGACTGAGTATCTGAGCAAGACGTTCAATTTCAACCTCGCGCCCGACAACAGGATCAAGCGCCCCACGTTCAGCGGCCATGGTCATGTCAAACCCGAACTTATCAAGAGCTGGGGTGTCGGAAGTCTTACGTCCGCTCCGTTTTGCCGAACGCGATTTTTCACGTGCACCATCATTCGACTCTGCAGCGGCGCCATCGTCGTCCACATCATCTCCGGCAAATGATGCCAACGGCATCTCATTCTGCATGTCAGAATCTTCCTTATTAATATTTTCAGCCATATAATTTCTTAATTTCTCATAAGTAACATCGTTATCTGTAAACATCGACATAGGCTCGTTACGCATTATGTCACGGCTATGGAAAATTGCAAGCAAAATATGCTCCGGATTTACTTTAGATGCATTTAAGGCATTGGCTTCTAACACACTCAGTCTAATAACCCGGTTTGTAATATCGCCAACCACAATATTCTCTATATGCTCATCGTCGCCTTGACCGTCGAGAAATGAATATAGCTCCTGCTTAAGTTGTTCAGGGGAAACATTGCTCGAATATCTTATGCTGTCATAAGCCAAAGTTCCCTCTTGCGACAAAATAGCCAGCACAATATGTTCCGGCTTCAAAACGCCGCTATGAAGTTGTATGCACAACGGAGGACATTGCGACATTAACTGTTGAAAATCATTCGAAAACTCTATATTGTTCATACGCATAAATCATGTACAAATAAATTATATTACAAATATAGCAATAATTATGCCAAATTTATCTGCCGGTGTTTTGTAAAAAACACTTCATGTTAAAAATTATTATTTGTAGGAATATATATTTAATGATTATTGCAGAAAAATTAGTATCTTTGTATGTTCTTAACAATATCAGGCGCATTTTGGTTGCTCCAGGTTAAAACAAACAATTGAAACTAAACAATTTGTTGTAACAATATGATGGAAGAGGATCGCATTATAAAGATCAACATCGAAAATGAAATGAAATCGGCCTACATTGACTATTCAATGTCGGTTATCGTTTCCCGAGCACTTCCCGACGTCCGCGACGGTCTTAAACCCGTTCATCGCCGTGTGCTGTTCGGAATGAACGAAATGGGTAACACATCCGATCATCCCCACAAAAAATCAGCATATTGCGTCGGCGATGTTATGGGTAAATATCACCCGCATGGCGACTCGTCAATATACGGAACCGTTGTCCGCCTTGCTCAGGATTGGGCCATGCGCTATCCGCTTGTCGATGGTCACGGCAACTTCGGCTCTGTCGACGGTGACGGCCCGGCTGCTATGCGTTACACAGAAGTACGCCTTCAGAAAATGGGTGAGGAAATGCTTGCCGATATCGACAGTGACACTGTTGATTTTCAACCGAACTATGACAACTCACGCCGTGAACCGGTTGTTCTTCCGACACGTTTCCCCAACCTGTTGGTAAACGGAGCCTCCGGAATTGCCGTCGGTATGGCCACAAACATTGCTCCTCATAACCTGACCGAATCAATTAATGCAAGTATTGCTCTTCTTGAGAACCCCGAACTTACCATCGAGGAACTTATGCAATACATAAAGGCACCCGATTTCCCCACCGGTGGCACCATATATGGTTATGCCGGTGTAAAAGAAGCTTTCATGACCGGACGTGGACGAATTGTAATCAGAGCTAAAGCAGAAATCGAAACAAAAGCGAACCATGAGAACATTATCGTCACTGAAATTCCTTATAATGTTAACAAGTCCCTTTTAATTCAAAGCATTGCCGACCTCGTTAATGAAAAGAAACTTGATGGAATTTCACGCCTGAACGACGAAAGTAACTACAAAGGCATGCGCATTGTCATTTCATTGAAGAGCGATGCAAATGCAAATGTTGTTCTTAACAAACTCTACAAGATGACTCAAATGCAGTCGTCATTTAGTGTTAACAACGTCGCTTTAGTAAATGGACGTCCCCAGACACTTAATCTGAAACAGATTTTGCAGGAGTTTGTAAATCACCGTCATGAAGTTGTAATCCGCAGAACTAAATTTGAACTGAACAAAGCACGCGAACGCGCACATATTCTTGAAGGCTTAATTATTGCTTCACAAAACATTGACGAAGTTATCCGCATAATTCGTGCTTCAGATTCTGCTGACGATGCGAAAATAGCTCTTGGCGAACGATTCAATCTTACGGATGCACAAACCACGGCCATTGTTGAAATGCGCCTGCGTCAGATTACCCGACTTGAGCAGGACAAGTTGCAGGAAGCTTACGATGCACTTTTAAAAGAAATTGACCGTCTTGAGCTTATCCTTAATGATGACAGCGTATGCCGTGGAGTGATACGAGCTGAACTTGAAGAAGTTCGCGATAAATTCGGCGATGCACGTCGCACCGACATTGACTATACGGCCGGAGACTTCAATGCTGAAGATTTTTATGCCGATGACGACATGATCATAACCATTTCTCACCTCGGTTACATCAAAAGAACTCCGCTGGCAGAATTCCGCGCTCAAAATCGTGGTGGCGTCGGTTCAAAAGGCAGCGACACTCGCGATGAAGACTTTATTGAACATATCTATCCGGCTTCAATGCACAGTTACATGCTCTTCTTCACTCAGAAAGGCAGATGCTACTGGCTTAAAGTCTATGAAATTCCCGAAGGCACAAAAAGCTCTAAAGGCAGAGCCATTCAGAACCTCCTTAACATTGAACCCGATGACACTGTCAACGCATTTATTCGCGTAAAAGGCCTTGACGACACCGATTTTGTCAACAACCATAATCTCGTATTCTGCACAAAAAGAGGTATTATCAAGAAAACAAGTCTTGAAGCATATTCTCGTCCGCGTGCCAACGGTGTTAACGCAATTATTATTAAAGAGGACGATCAGCTCATTTCGGTAGAACTGACTGACGGTAACAGCGACATTATAATTGCTAACCGCAACGGACGCGCAATTCGTTTTAATGAAAACAAAGTACGTGAAATGGGACGTGTTTCAACCGGCGTCCGCGGAATGGCTCTTGACGAAGATAATGAAGATGAAGTTGTTGGAATGATATGCATGAAACCTGACGATGGCAACAATGTGTTTGTGATAAGTCAGAATGGTTTCGGCAAACGGTCCGATCTTGATGACTACAGAATAACCAACCGTGGAGGAAAAGGTGTTAAAACAATGAATATTTCCGACAAGACTGGTAAACTTGTGGCCATAAAAAGTGTCAATGATGAAAATGACCTCGTTATCATTAACAAGAGCGGCATTACACTTCGCCTGCGCGTAGCCGATATTAAAGTTCAGGGACGAGCAACAATGGGCGTAAGGATAATCAATCTTGAAAAACGCAAGGATGTAATTGCGTCAGTATGCTGCGTCGACACTAATCCCGAGGAAGCTGTTGAAGAAGTAATTGAACAGGACGATAAAAACGAACTAACCCAAACTGAAGAATAAAATAAATAACCCCTTATAACTCCTTTTAATCATGAAAAAATCCCTTATCTTGGGCGCCGCTTTAAGTATTGTTTTTACCGCAGGCGCACAACTTCAGGTGGTAAAAGAAGTTGACCACCTTGTAAAAGGCAACGACTTTCAGAAAGCTTATCAGCAGATTCAGCCTGCGCTTACCAATCCTGAGACAGCTGAAAACTATAATGCCTGGTTCCTTGCCGGAAAGGCCGGTGTAGGCGTTTATGATCAGGTTTATCTTAAAGAAAGCATGGGGCAGCAGGCTACTAAAGATGAAAAAAAGCTTGGTGGACATGGACTTCTTGATGCAGTTAAGGCTTTTAAAACCGTGCTGACTCTTCCAGATGAAAAAGGCAAGATGCCCAATAAAAAAGCAAAAGAATGCATCAAATTACTTAAAGAACAATATATTCCTCTCCGTAATGCCGGTGTATTCCTTCTAAATGCAGGCGATTATGACGGTGCTTATGACGCATGGGAACTATACGCCAATTATCCTAACGATCCGGTTTTTGAAGGAAAAGGCCCTAAAGCCGATCCTGACACAATTGTAGGACAATTCAAATTCTATCAGGCAGTCGCTATGCTTTCTAAAGATGACAATCAAAAAGCGCTTGATAAAATCAAGGAAGTTCTTCCTACTGGTTATGAAACAATCGACATCTACCGTTATGGTGTTGAAGCGGCCCGCCGTGTTAATGACAGCATCGCAATGCTCGATCTTGCGAAAGTAGGATATGAAAAATACGGCACCGAGGATATCTCTTTCATTGGCCAGTTGATTAATGGAAAACTTTCTGAAAACGACTATGCAGCATGCCACAAGCTCGTTGAAGAAGCTATTCAGCGCACACCCGACAGCATTGCTAATATCAAGAGCCAGCTTTATGACATTCTCGGTTATATTTACGAACAGGAAGAAAACATGCCTCTTGCAATCGAGAACTTCAACAAAGCTGTCACCCTCGATAACAAATATGCGAAAGGTTACTTCGATAAGGCTCGTGTAATTTATAATACGGCAGTTAAGGAAGATGAAAACACTGATGAAAATGCCCAGAGTCGCGATGTCAAGAAAGAACTTCTTGAAGCTGCTGATGAATTCAAGAAAGCTTACGATCTCGACCCCACACTTTCTCAAATTCCGGGAATTCTTTATCGCCTGTACTATCGTTTAGGCGCAGGATATGAAGATGAAGCAGAATACTGGAAAAACATGTGATCTGACAAAATAATTCATATGAGAGTCGTTCCGTTTGGGACGACTCTTTTTGTTAAACATCATTAAATGATTTCTTGAATTTCATCCATCTGCAATATTATTGTTGTTATATTATAAAATATATAATTAATCTATAACACTATGAAACTTATTATTGCACTTGCCGTTATTTGCGCTGTTGCCGCAATTGGCTTCCTGATCGCAACAATGTTTATTCCCGGAACCAGCGTGGTCTGGCCCTCAATAGGAGCCGGATTATCATTGGTGGCATTTATTCTTCTGCTTGTTGCATACACATCAAAAGCAACAAAATAGCACATCTGACCAATAAGACTTAACCGTGCAGACAATTAATGTTTGCGCGGTTTTTATTTTATGCTTATTTTTGTAAAAATTCTACTAAAATGTCATCAACCATTCAACAGTTTGACAAGGCGTTGGCCGATTGTCGACAGATATATTTTTTAAAGCTCTCCGACTATAGCGCATCATGGCGATTGCTTCGTCCGTCCTCAATTGCCGACCAGATTTTTATAAAAGCCAAACGAATTCGCACGCTTGAGCTAACCGGGGAATCAAAAGTAGGGGAGGGAATCCTGCCTGAGTTCATGGCCATTGTAAACTATGGCATTATGGCACTGATACAACTTGAACGAGGTTTTGTTGATGAAGTAGATATAGACTCCGTTCAGGCTCTTGAACTTTATGACAAATTCATGGAACAGACACGTCAGTTGATGATAGCCAAAAATCATGACTATGGTGAGGCCTGGCGAATGATGCGGATTTCAACTTACACGGACTTTATTCTTGTAAAACTGCAACGCATCCGTGAAATTGAATCAAACAGAGGAGAAACATTGGTTTCTGAAGGAATTGATTCAAATATAATGGATATTATAAATTATTCCGTGTTTGGAATAATAAGACTGACATCTGATGATTGACAATCCGAAAATTCGTACTGCACTCGTATGGTTACTACGCATAATATTGGGAGTAACCTTCATGATTTCCGGTCTGGCAAAAGCAATTGACATCTATGGTTTCATATTCAAATTAGAAGAATATTTTGTAGTTTGGAATATAACTGTACCTCGTCAAATATCAGTTGCTTCCGCTCTATTTTTATCAGGATTTGAATTTGTTTGCGGTTTGATGCTTGCCGTAGGTGCTTATAAGCGGGTAATCGTGTGGTTACTCACAGCTTTTATGACCCTGATGCTGCTCCTTACGTTTTATATTTGGATTGCGGATCCAGTGAGCGACTGCGGTTGTTTCGGTGACTTTATAAAATTGTCAAATGCCGCCACTTTTTGGAAAAATGTCTTGATAATAATTCTGATAATTCCATTATTATACTATAACCGGAAAATAAAAGGGTTCTATCATCCAGCCACCCAATGGGGAGCACTTGTTTTAGCATCTTTCTACATTCTTTTGATCGGATTATATGGCTATAACGTACAACCGATTGTTGACTTCCGTTCATTTAAAGTAAACACACCTTTAATTTCTGAATCTGATAACGATAGTAGCGGTAACGAAGACTTCGTATTTATTTATGAAAACAATGGAATAAAAAAAGAATTTTCAATTGACTCCTTACCTGATGAATCATGGACATTCGTCGACCGTAAACCATTATTTTCATCCAAAGACACATTGTCTAAAACCGAACTGATGGCTCGCACTTACGACGGAGCTTCAGCAAATGAAATTCTATCCGACACAACTAAGAACTATCTTATTATTGCAGCTGCCAACCCCGACGATGTTGACATGCCGACATCCTTTTATATAAATCGAATTGCGGAGCTGGTTAATAACATTGATAATTCCACAACGGAAACAATAGAGCTGATCGGTGCAACATCACAAAACCAGATCGAGACATTTCAACGACGAACAATGACGGAATCAGAAGTATTTATTTCGGAGCCTACGGTCATTAAGGAATTGGCTCGCGGAACTGTTTCACTAATATATACTGAACATGGAATTATAAAATGGAAACGGACAATGCAATCGCTCAACTATGATGCTTTTCGTTCTGATCCGGCATATTATTTTTCCACAGCTTCGACTTACAACATTAAAAACCTCGGAATTTTTACAGCGTTGCTTGCACTCTGTTTAACTCTGCTGTATGGGTTTGATGTTTCACGAAAATTATTTCGTAAAGCAAAAATATAATCAAAATATTGGCTAACTTTGCAATCTGAAAACTAACCAAAAATCATATAAAATGAGAAAGAATATTGTAGCCGGCAACTGGAAAATGAACACCACAGTTCCCGAAGGCGTAGAACTCGCAACAAAAGTGAACGCAGCTCTTGAAAAGACAACTCCCAATTGCGATGTAATCGTATGTGTTCCTTTTACTCATCTTTGTCCTGTAAATGCTGTTCTTACAGCTGAAAAACTTGGCCTCGGAGCCGAAAACTGCGCTGATCACCGTAGCGGTGCATATACCGGAGAGGTTTCCGCATCAATGGTCGCATCTACCGGTGCCACATATGTCATTCTTGGCCACAGCGAGCGTCGTCAGTATTATGGTGAGACATCAGAGACTCTTAAAGAAAAAGTAGCTTTGGCTCTTGAAAATGGTCTTACTCCCATTTTCTGCATCGGTGAAGTTCTTGAACAGCGTGAAAACGGCACTGCATTTGATGTAGTAAAAGAACAGATTGTTGATGCACTCTTCAATCTTTCATCTGAAGATTTCAGCAAACTTATTCTCGCTTACGAACCCGTATGGGCTATCGGCACAGGAAAAACCGCTACCGATGAACAGGCTCAGGAAATGCACGCATTCATCCGCGGCGTTATTGCTGAAAAATACGGACTGGAAGTTGCGGAAAACACATCGATTCTTTACGGTGGCTCATGTAAGCCCTCCAACGCAAAAGCTCTTTTTGCCAAACCCGATGTTGACGGCGGTTTGATTGGCGGTGCTTCTCTCGACGCTGAGTCATTTATGGGAATTGTAACTGCTTTCTAATACAGAAGTAGACAAATAATTATTCCTCTTGTTGCATTGTTGAAAAATAAATATTAACTTTGCACGTCAAAATGTGGAATAATAATTGAAAACAAATATCAGGCAATGAAAAGAACATTTCAACCCTCAAATCGCAAAAGAGTAAATAAGCACGGTTTCCGTGAGCGCATGTCCACCCCCGAAGGCCGCAAGGTTCTTGCCCGCCGTCGTGCAAAAGGACGCCTTCGTTTAACTGTTAGCTGCTCTATTGCAAGCAAGTAAGATTTAAAAATTACGCTATAAAAAGGAGATGAACTTTGGTTCATCTCCTTTTTAATTAGAAATGATATAAAAACACAGCTGCCGTTAGCGTATTTTAATGAATACGTGCAAAAAATACGCCCATACGTTGGTTAATTTTGTAGCGTTAATAAAATAATCCACACATTAAAAAACAAACGCTATGAATCAGGCTGTCTACTTTTCTACTCGTGTAATTAACACCTTACAATCATTACCTGAAAATGCCCGCTATGCTATTTCAAACGCGCTTACATCGGAATTTCTACTTGGCATTGCACCTGACACGAATGGGCTCGCTCCTGATTTAGCAATGTTATATGTTATGGTTCGGTCCTATGTGGAACGCGACATGAAAACATTCTGTGCCTAAAACCAATTACGCATTAAATTCTTTTCAAATCGATATTTTAATAAAAGGGGAGTAACAAGTATTTTACTTCCCCTCTATATTTTCCAATTCCATTGATGCCAATTCCCATAAACTCATAGCATTATCAAGCTTTTTCTGCGTTTCGGCATGAAGAGAATATATATCTTCCCCTTCTTTCCCCACAGTCGCGCCCTCTGAAATCAATCCTTCAACATTGGCAAGTTCTTTTTCAATCATAGCTATAGCAGCTTCAGCCTCTTCAACTTTCTTCTTGGCTTTACGCACCAGTTTATCATGTTCCCGCTGCTCTAAATATGACCTCTTTTGATTTTTTTCCTGAACAATTTCAGTCGGTTTCTCTTTAACATCAACTTTTTCGACCTTTTTAGAGACAGCCGGAGAAGAACTTAACTCGAGTTCAGCAAGTGTAGCAATACGTTTCTTTTCAAGAAACTCATATATTCCACCAAGACATTCCCTAACCTTTCCACCACCGAACTCATATACCTTTTCAACAAGTCCGTCAAGAAACTCACGATCGTGACTGACAACGATCACCGTACCGTCAAATGCCTGAATAGCCTGTTTAAGAATATCCTTTGTTGTCATGTCAAGGTGATTTGTCGGTTCGTCGAGAATAAGCAGATTCACCGGCTCAAGCAAAAGCTTTATCATTGCCAGACGAGTCTTTTCACCTCCCGACAAAACTTTAACCTTTTTATCCGAAGCCTCACCTCCAAACATAAAAGCACCTAAAATATCTCTGATTTTAGTGCGGATATCACCAACGGCCACACGATCAATCGTGTCAAAAACCGTAATCTCTCCATCCAACAACTGAGCCTGATTCTGCGCAAAATAACCTATTTTTACATTATGGCCTATTTTAAGCATGCCGGTAAACGGTATCTGATTCATGATACACTTTACAAGCGTTGACTTACCCTCACCATTTTTGCCGACAAAAGCAACTTTCTCGCCGCGTTTTATTGTGAATGTTGCACCGTCAAAAACCTGATGTTCACCATAAGCCTTACCGACATTATCTAAAATAAGAGGATAATCACCGGAACGCGGAGCTGGAGGAAAACGTAAATTTAAATGTGAGGTATCAACCTCATCAACCTCTATTCGCTCAATTTTATTCAATTGCTTGATTCGACTTTGAACCTGAACGCTTTTTGTAGCCTTATATCTGAAACGCTCAATAAAATCCTCCGTCTGCTGAATTTGCTTTTGCTGATTTTGATAAGCACGCATCTGTTGCTCTATTCGCTCTTTGCGCAATTCAACGAATTTGGAATAATTTACTGAATAATCGTATATTTTACCACACGAAATTTCAATTGTACGGTTCGTTACATTATCAATAAAAGCCCGGTCGTGACTTACAAGAACAATAGCACCAGCCTTATTTATTAAAAAACGCTCAAGCCACTGAATCGATTCTATATCAAGATGATTCGTAGGCTCATCCAAAAGAAGTACATCCGGATTCGATAAAAGCAACTTAGCCAGCTCTATACGCATGCGCCAACCTCCGCTGAATTCTGAAGTCGGCCGGTCAAAGTCAGTTCGGAGAAAGCCAAGCCCCATAAGGGTTCTTTCCATTTCCGCCTCCTGATTCTGCGCATTCTCCATTTGTAAACGCTCGGACAACGTAGTCATTCGTTCGATTAAATTCTGATAATCAACTGACTCATAATCTGTCCTGTTCGCTAACTCATCAGTCATTTTCTGAAGAGCCTGCTCCATTTCATGAATATGCGAAAACGCCTTACGCGTCTCTTCTGCTACAGTCAATTGGTCAGTTAGAACCATTTGCTGTGGCAAATATCCTATCGTTACATCGCGAGGAACAGCAACACTTCCCGAGGTGGGCGATTGCAGACCGGCTATAATCTTAAGCATAGTGGATTTCCCGGCTCCGTTTTTGCCGACAAGAACAATCCGATCGCGTTTATTAATTACATAATTAATGTCAGAAAACAGCGATTTTGCGCTGAATTCCACACTAAGATTTTGAACTGATATCATATAGTGCTGTCCCTCTGTAAAATTTTTACAAAGTTAAACAGAATGCGGTTTATTACCAACTCTATCTGCACCTACGGGGGAAATAAGTTCTGGTTTCAGTTATAACAATATCAACCGGTTGATCATGAGCGTCAGTCTCAATTTCATCAACAATCTGACAATCATAAGCGACACCAACTTTTAAAGCCTTTGATGATGCAAGCAACCGATCGTAATAACCCCGGCCACGCCCCACACGATTTCCTTGCGAATCAAATGCCATTCCGGGCACAACTATCATTTCGATTTCACTGACTGAAACAGTTTCATCCCCCTGAGGTTCTTCAATATGGAATGCACCTAGGCTCAATGATGACCTATCATAGGGGAGTATGTCAAGTGCAACACCGTTTACTCTCGGCAGAAAAAAATTCTTTTTTTCAAACCACTTATCAATAAAGCTTCTTGTGTCAAGCTCATCAGGCAAAGAGTGATACATCAGAATATGATCTGACATCATAAATGCAGCCATCTGCTCAAGTTGCTCAAATACGCTTGTTGCAGCCGAAATACGTTCGGCGTTAGTAAGCATACTTTTTTGTGCTCTCGCGCGTGTGCGCGCATCCTCTTTTTTCATAGTCAAACAAATTATAAAGAGGGCGCCTTAAAATAAATTACTTTAAATTTGTTGAAGTGTACCGGATGGTTACAGGCACCCTCGCATTTCCGGCATTCATCTCCTTCAGAGCCCTCTGCACTGTTGTGTCAAGGTCATTGGTAACCTTATAGTAGCCCCATTGCCCCAAGACATCACGTGCAATTAACCCTTTCAGTTGATTAACAATCAAATCACGCGAAATGTTTATGTAATACCACCTTGGCGCAATGCCACCCTGCGTATATGCATATTCCGCAAAATCTTGCAAAAGCATATCATCATTAGGTAACATATTAACAAGTTGCTCAACAGTCTTCGATTTGTTTAACTGATTCCTATGCTTATCGACATAATTAAAAGCATACTTATGTAAAAGACCGGCATTAATCACATTTAGATAGTAGGTTGTGACACCGGTAGTGTCATTGGGCACAAATATATCCGGCATAATTCCTCCTCCACCATACACAGTTCTGCCACTTGCAGTAGAATACTGCTGTGTTTTATCAAACTTAATCGAATCGGCATTAAAAGCCTCTCCATGTGAAAAACGATCAATCAATTCATGACTGTAATTATCCTTATCACCCATTGCATAAGTCTTTTGAACACATCTGCCGGAAGGGGTGTAGTAACGACCGGTCGTAAGTCGGATCGCGCTCTTATCTCTCAAATCAATCTGCCTTTGAACCAGTCCCTTGCCAAACGACCGACGACCAATCACCAATCCACGATCATTATCCTGAATAGCTCCGGCGAAAATTTCACTTGCACTTGCTGAAAATTCGTCAATAAGAACTGCCAGGCTCGCTGTTTGAAATGATCCGTTGCCATCTGCGGCAGTAGAACTCTCACTGTCAGGAGTGCGCCCATGCGTAGATACTATCGGCTGACCAGCTTCAAGAAATTCATTTGCCATAAGTATTGCCATTTCCATAAATCCGCCTGTATTACCACGCAAATCAATAATGTAACTGTTCGCGCCCTTCTCTTTGAGCGTTGACAATGACGTTAAGAACTCATCATAAGTGGTTCTGCCGAATTTATTTACTTTTATATAACCGGTCGAGGAATCAACCATATAGGAAGCATCGATAGATGTAACCGGAATATCTCCACGGGTCACCTCAAAATTAAGCAATTCCGAAGAAGTATCTCGTTTCACACCAAGTTTAACCTTACTTCCTTTTGCACCCCTGAGCCGACTTATAATTTTATCGTTACTCCATTTTTGACCGGCTGCAACCGTATCATTTATGGTGACTATTCTATCACCGGGCATTATTCCGACTTTTTCACTCGGGCCTCCGGATATAACCTCAAGAACAGTTACCGTATCGGTAAGCATGTTAAACTGTATACCTATACCACTGAACGAACCATCAAGCTCCTCGTTAGTAGCTTGCAGTTCAGATGCCGGAATATAAACAGAATGAGGATCGAGTTTCGCCATAATGTCGCTTATGGAACTCTCCAGCAAACTATCAGTGTTGACCACATCAACATATTGCGTCTGAATGTAACGCATTATATCATTTATCTTCTGCGATACAGCGCTGCCTCCGCGCTGTCCGAAGAACAGAGCACCTCCTAAAAGTCCTATTGCGAATGTTATTGCCGCAATTAAAGGAATCAAAATATATGCACGTCGGAAATTAGGCTTAATATCAGAATTATCCACTTTGGTCTTAAATATTAATTTTTTGTGTTATTTATAGGGATATGAACACATTCCACACCGGCGCGTTTAAGCAAATCAATGCCGTCGGTTATCCTGTACAGGTCAGAAAAAACAACTCGTTTAATTCCCGACTGAATAATCAGTTTGGAGCACTCCATGCATGGTGAAGCCGTAACATAAAGCGTGCTGCCGTCACTCGAATTATTTGAACGGGCCACTTTCGTTATTGCATTAGCCTCCGCATGAAGCACATAAGGTTTCGTACTATTATTATCGTCCTCACAAACATTTTCAAATCCGGCCGGTGTGCCATTGAATCCGTCACTTATAATCATTTGATTCTTGACGATTATCGCCCCGACCTGACGTCGCTTGCAATAAGAATTTTCCGCCCAAATTCGTGCCATCCGCAGATACCGGCAATCAAGGAGATGTTGTTTTTCGCTGTTTTCCATCATTGACAATATTGTCGATTCCAAGATGCAAAGTTATGAAATAATCACCAATCTTTGAAGGAAATTTAGTAACTTTGCAATCCATTAAATCAAAAAAACAACATGAAATTACGTAATATATCTTTAGCTGCCGCACTGATGATTTCGTGTGTGGCATCATATGCTCAAACACCCTCACAATGGCGCCTAACTGTAAAGATGACTTCGTCAAACGAAGGCATTGCCACGGTAAAAGCAATTATTGAACCCGGATGGCATATATATGGTTTGTCAATGCCTGCGGGAGGCCCATCTTCAACCAATCTCGATTTTTCACAAAGTGCAGGTATAAAACTAATAGGCAAACTGTCTGTTTCGCCAGAGCCAAAAACCGGACATGACAAACTTTTCGACATGAAACTGTCGTGGTGGGATTCCGATGTCGCTTTCCGACAAAAATTTAAAGTAACTTCGCCCAACGATGCAATTATAAAATGCACAGTCAAATATATGGGATGTAACAACCAGCAATGTTCAATGCCTTTAACAGTAAAACTACAACGTAAACTTCCGAAATGAAAAAAATATTAACTGTAATTTTATTTAGTTTTCTTGCGATAACCGTATGCCTGGCTCAGATAAAAGAGCCGATTAAAATCACATCGAAACTTAACGTTGATCAAACGGCTGGAACTGCAGAACTGATTATAAACGCCGATGTTGAAAAGGGTTGGCACCTCTACGGCATGAATTTGCCTCAGGATGGTCCACGCTCCACAAAAATTGTTATTGAATCACTAAACGGAGCTGAAACAGAAGGGGAGTTTGTTCCGTCGGTCACACCACAGGAAGGCGTCGATGAAATATTTAATCTAAAACTTTCGTGGTGGAATAGCCCCGTTAGCTTCACACAAAAACTTAAACTTGAAAAGGATTCGAAAGGTGTCAAAATTAAAGGATACATATCATTTCAGGCATGTAACGACCAAACATGTATCGCCCCTGCAAAAACGGAATTCCAGCAAGAATGGGGGAACCCGGCAAATTCAAATGATTCAGCCGATAACCTGTCTGAAACCATTGAAGCGGCATCGACACTAAACAACCAACCGGCCACAATCAATTCTGATCTTTTAACACAATGGTGGGCTCCTGCAAATTTTGAATCTGTAGGATTAACCGACCGTACAACCGGACTATCATCGAATCTATCCATTTTTATCTGGGGATTCCTTGGCGGATTATTAGCCTTGCTGACACCTTGCGTATGGCCAATGATACCGATGACAGTAAGTTTCTTCCTAAAGAAAAACACCTCACGTAAAAAAGGGATACGCGATGCGCTTATCTACGGATTTGCTATTATTGTAATTTATCTTGTGTTAGGACTTGCCATTACCATGTTATTTGGCGCCAGCAAATTAAACGAGCTGTCAACAAACGCAATTTTCAATCTGCTCTTTTTCTTGCTCCTCGTTGTTTTTGGCATATCATTTCTGGGAGCTTTTGAAATCAGATTGCCAGCCAAATGGAGTAATGCAGCCGATGGCAAAGCGGAAAGTACTTCAGGCTTAATCAGTATCTTCTTCATGGCTTTCACTCTGGCACTTGTATCATTCTCATGCACCGGTCCTATAATCGGGACTCTTTTGGTTGAAGCCGCGTCAAGCGGAGATATTACCGGCCCGGCCATAGGAATGGGTGCTTTTGCATTAGCTTTGGCAATACCGTTCGCTCTCTTTGCCCTGTTCCCATCCTGGCTTAAGGAAATGCCTAAAAGTGGAGGGTGGTTAAATTCAGTAAAAGTTGTATTAGGATTTCTGGAACTTGCATTATCTTTAAAATTCCTGTCTGTTGCCGACCTTGCATATGGATGGGGAATTCTTGACCGCGAAATATTTATTTCACTATGGGTTATCATTTTTACTTTGCTGGGTGCATATTTGCTGGGGAAAATAACATTCTCGCATGACTCGCATCTGGAACATATATCTGTTGGCAGATTTTTCCTTGCACTATTTTCTTTTTCATTTTCACTTTATCTTTTACCCGGACTCTGGGGTGCCCCGTTGAAAGGAGTAAGTGCATTTGTTCCCCCACTATTCACTCAAGATTTTAACCTTTACGAAGGAGGACAATTCCAGGAATTCCACGATTTTGATGAAGGAATGGCTTTCGCTGCGAAACAAAACCGTCCGGTTTTACTCGACTTTTCCGGTTACGGTTGTGTAAATTGCCGAAAAATGGAAGGAGCGGTTTTTGACACTCCGGAAGTTGGAGAAATTGTACGTGGCAATTACGTGCTTATAAAACTTATGGTTGATGACAAAACACCGCTTCCTCAGAAAGAAACTGTTCAAGAGAATGGCAAAACAACGACATTAGATACATTTGGAGACAAGTGGAGTTACTTGCAAAGATCAAAATTCAACGCTAACTCACAGCCCTATTACGTTCAGCTCGACAACATTGGGCAGCCGGTTTCATCGCCATATTACTATGATGAAAATATTGATGCATTCGTTGAATGGCTTGAAAACGGACTGAAGCTGTATAACAAAAATATCTGAACATCATGTCGGAACATACACGTCAGGAAAAATTAGATGCGTTAGGACGAGTTATTGACACACTCGACATATTGCGTGTCAAATGCCCATGGGATAAAAAACAGACTAACGAAAGTCTGCGACCCAACACAATTGAAGAAACTCACGAACTTGCCGATGCACTTCTACAAAACAAAGTTCCGGAAATACGTAAAGAATTAGGCGATGTCCTTTTACATATCCTTTTTTATAGCAAAATCGCACAAGAAAAAGGGCAATTTGACATTGCTGATGTTGCTGACTCATTGAATGACAAATTAATATTCCGGCATCCACATGTTTTTGGAACTGTAAAGGCCAATGATGCTCATGAGGTTGAGCAGAATTGGGAACAGATAAAGCTTAAAGAAAAGGACGGTAACCGTACGGTTTTAGCCGGAGTTCCAAACAGTCTTCCTTCCTTGATAAAAGCTCAACGCATTCAGGAAAAAGCCGCTAACGTAGGTTTTGACTGGGATAATGCCGACCAAATCTGGGAAAAGTTTTTAGAGGAATGTGACGAATTCAAGACTGAGGTAGCAAACAACGATAAAGAAAAAATGACCGATGAATTGGGCGATATTCTATTCACTGTTGTTAATGTTGCCCGTCATTTCGGCATTAATGCCGATAACGCTCTTGAACGAAGCAACGTGAAATTTATCCGTCGGTTCAATAGCCTTGAACAAAAGGCTATTGAAAGTGGCAAAAACCTTAAGGAAATGACTCTTGAGGATATGGATCAGTTGTGGGATCTTGCAAAAACAGAAGAATGAAACAATTTATTCTGATTATCACCATAATGCTGGCTTGTTTCTCCTCGCAGGCAATTATAAAAAAGAATTATTCATCCCGCTCCACAGGTGGAATGGAACTTAAAGTTGACAGTATTGACTTTAGAAAGGATTTAACTCGTGTATATGGAAAGCTCATTGGAACTCCACACACATCAAGCCGCATTGATGCAATACACCTTTCCGGAGATATGCTTCCGAAAGGCGCTACGTCAAACGACATTGACGGCATTGATTTCAAACGATGGTTCCAATGGGAAGATAGCGGTTCAATATATTTGGAAATTGACTTCCCTCCGTGTAACAAAAACGGGAAAAATGCAACAATGATTGTTGATTCTCCAAAGGGACAATGCACTTGGATCATCACACAAAAATAATCATCAACAACCAGATATAAGCGAAAGTGAAAGTCTGTATTGCAGAGAAACCAAGTGTTGCGCGTGACATTGCACGTCTTTTAGGAGCTTCCAAACGTGAAGATGGTTTTTTTGAAGGAAATGGTTATTGCGTAACCTGGACTTTCGGACACCTATGCTCGCTGAAAGACCCGGAAGAGTATACCCCTATGTGGAAGAAATGGGCTTTGTCAACATTGCCCATGCTTCCTCCAAGATTCGGAATAAAGGTTATGAACGACCGGGGCGTAAAAAAGCAATTCAACACCATAAAAAAATTGCTTTCGCAAGCCGATGAAGTAATTAATTGCGGTGATGCCGGGCAGGAAGGTGAACTGATACAACGCTGGGTTATGAGTCTTGCCGACAATAAAGCACCGGTTATGCGTCTGTGGATTTCATCCCTTACCGATGAAGCCATAAAGGATGGTTTTAAAAATTTACTCCCCGAAAATAAATTCAATAATCTATATCACGCCGGCTTATCAAGAGCCATCGGTGACTGGGTTTTAGGCCTGAACGCTACGCGTCTTTATTCATTAAAATACTCTAATGGTGCGGGAGTTTTATCTGTTGGACGTGTACAGACACCCACGTTAGCACTTGTTGTTCAACGCCAACGCGAAATTGAAAACTTTGTTGCCGAAAAATATTGGGAACTGGAAACAACCTATTCTGGTGTTACTTTCCATGCTTTAAAGCTAAAATTCAAAAATAAACCTGATGCAGTGGCTGTTGCAGCGGAAATCGCACATTTGCCTCTGACCATAACATCGGTAGAAAAAAAGAAAGCAAAAGAAGCGCCACCGAAACTTTTTGATCTCACTTCATTGCAAGTGGAATGCAATAAGCTGTGGGGCTGGAGTGCTGATGCTACTTTGAAACGGATACAGTCTCTTTACGAAAAAAAAGTTACTACTTATCCGCGAGTTGACACTACATATCTTTCCGATGATATCTACCCCCGTGTGCCGGATATCCTTAAAAAAATGACGCCATATGCACCACTAACTGCAAACTTGCTTTCATCACCCCTTCCAAAAACAAAACGTGTTTTTGACAACTCAAAGGTTACCGATCACCATGCCATCATTCCGACAGGTGTTTCACCGAAAGTACTTGAAGGGGAGGAGCGTCAACTTTATCACCTGATTGCATTACGCTTTATTGCTGCCTTTTATCCGGATTGTTTGTTTCAGCAAACCACTGTTGATGCAAAAGTAAATGATATAATTTTTCGGGCAAACGGTAAAATAATAATAAATCCGGGATGGCGGAATGTTATAAAAAAAGAGGAGAAAACCGACGAAGAGCAAAATGAACTGCCTGACTTCAAGGTCGGAGAAACCGGGCCTCATAAACCCAAAGTTGTGGAAAAAAACACTCAGCCTCCAAAATTATATACAGAAGGAACATTGTTAAGGGCCATGGAAACAGCCGGTAAAACGGTTGAAGACGAGGAACTACGTGAAGCTTTGAAAGTAAATGGAATAGGTCGGCCATCCACACGAGCTGCAACCATTGAAACACTTTTTAAAAGAAAATACATTGAACGTAAACGTAAAAGTATTCAGGCGACAGAAGCCGGCATAAAACTAATTGATACAATTCAAAACGAACTTCTTAAAAGCGCAAAACTTACAGGCTTGTGGGAAAACAAATTAAGAGGCATTGAAGCAGGCACATACGAAGCGCAGAAATTCGTTGATGAAATCAAACAAATGGTTACTGAAATAGTAAATGAAGTGCTTGCCGACAACTCTCATATAAAAATTGAAACCGGAACTTCAAAAAAAGCTAAGGCAGAAGCCAAAGCTGCCAAGGCTAAAGAGAAAAACGCAGACCAGGCAAAACCAAAGCGACGTGCTCCGATAAAAGATTACTCTGAAATAATATGCCCCATTTGCGGCAAAGGTCATATATTAGTTGGAAATAAGGCATTTGGATGCAGTGGTTATAAAGATGGGTGCAAATTTATAATCCCGTTTTCAGATATTTCAAAGGATACTAAACCTGGAGCCCTACGAACTAAAATTGAAAAGAAATATGGCAAAAAGCAGTCCTAATGAAATTGTTCCGTTAGTAAATGGAAACGGACTGGTATCGGGCTATGCTACAAGAGCACAGGTTCATAACGGCTCTAAATTGCTTCATCCGGTTGTTCATTTGCATGTAATTAACACCAACGGCATGATACTTTTGCAGAAAAGAAGTGCCAATAAATTAATACAACCGGGCAAGTGGGATACATGTGTGGGAGGACATGTTGATTATAACGAAACAGTTTTACAGGCTCTTATCCGGGAAACGCACGAAGAAACAGGCTTAGACGCTTCCAATGCAGAAATGATAACTAAATATCAGTTCGAATCGGAAATTGAGCGCGAATTAATTAATGTTTTTATTCTATATTCCGATGTCGATATCACCTCTTTAAATTTCGCAGAAGATGAAATTGAGGAAATGAAATATTTTTCCAAAGAAGATATCTTGCAACAAACGGATGAATTTACTCCTAACTTTATTTACGAATATAACAGATATATCTGTCCCGGCAATGAATTTAAATGATGCTTTACAGTGGATTGTTGTCGGCGTAATTCTGGCGCTTTGTGTAATCTATATAATCAGAAAAATAATGCATCGCGGCAAACACAACAGTTGCTGCGAAACATCATGTGACTGCTGCTCACTAAAAAAACAATGTAAGGGTAGATAGCACCTTTAACTATCTCACCGAAATTCTTTTCAGAACATTATACGAAGGTACGACACCAAGTTCACCCGCCTTACTTAAATCCGCCACACCGGCTGAGCGGTTTCCAAGCTTCATATAAGCATATCCCCGGTTATAATAAGCCTCTCCGAAATCAGGTTTAAGTTCTATGGCTTTCGTAAGCAAGGCTATAGCTGAAGTAAGGTCACCTTGCTCTATCAATAATGTCCCTTTATTGTAATATGCCGACGGCATATTCGGCGATAATTTTATAACCTGATCAAAATCATCAAGAACCTTATTCAATGAAGCAAATTTAATTTCTCTAGTTGATTTAGCATCAGTTGCTTCACCTAAAACCATATTCTGCGACTGCATTCTATATTGGGAAACAGCCCGCATATAATATGCGAGAACAAAGTTTGGAGTGAGTTCAATAGCACGTGAAAAATCAGCAGCAGCCAACTGATAATTACGCAATGTAAAGTAATCCATCGCACGGCCAAAATAATCAATAGCACGTGGAGAATGATTTGCAAGATACGAATTGTAATAAGCTATTGACTCAAAATGGCGGTTTATATCAGTAGTGTCGATTAACGATGCCTCATGACATGTTGCCTGGAGCAAAAAGCGTAAGGCTCGCGTTCGGTTTACATCATCCAGTTCCTTGATATAATCGGATGACGGGCACAACTCAGTTGGAGATATAAAATAAGTCAATGTGATTAACGGTTCTGTTTCAATAACAAAGTTTCTATCCTGAATGCGCCCTCTAATTGTTTTATTATTAAGTTCTTGTTCAGTTCTCACGTTATTATTGACCGTTAACAGCGAAGAAAACCTTGCTGCAAATGTTTCCTGAGCTTCATCATCTGAAACATCCTGATGCACATTATCATCAACATTCGGTGTTCCGAATAGATCATCTGTCTGCGAAGCTCCTTCCTTACCTTTTATCTTTATACGTTCCTTAGCCAATGCCAACGACTTATCTAAATCGCGCTGCGCACCACTTCTGTCGCCCATTGACCGCTTTATATCATATCGTAAAAAATATGCGGCCGCAAGATTCGGAAAAGTCTCGATTACTTTCGATATATCTGCCAATGCCTTTTTATATTCCTGCTTTTCCCGATAGACTATCGCTCGGTTATATAACGTGCGATGCTCATTCGGATTTATTCTGATTACTTCGTTAAAATCAACAAGCGCCTTATCAAAATCCCTTACTTCCGTGCATAACATCGCACGATTGTAATGTGCCACAAAATTATCAGGATCAAGCTGAATTGCATAATCATAATCACTCATAGCTCCGAAATAATCATCCTGCTTATGGCGCAGATACGCTCGATTAATAAAAAAACCGGGATTCTTGGGGTTTAACTTGATTGCATCGTCCATATGCGAAAGAGCAACAGCCCGTTTTTCATAATCTCCATTCATATTAATCTCGGCCTCAAGCAAATGAGCATTTATTGAATTCCTGTTCAACTCAAGAGCCTTTCGAACATTTTTCAACGCTTCTACCGAATCACTCTGCACAAGCATCAAACGTGCCTTCCCGATATAGGCATTTTCAAAACGGGGATATCGTTTCAACAACTTATCAAATGTAACCAGACTTTCATCATACCTTTTAAGTTCAGCAAGTACCATGGCTTTATTAAAAAGCAATGAACGGTTTTCCGGAAGCATTTTTAACGCGCTGTCGTAATCAGTCAACGCCTCATCGGCCTTACCTCGGTTCTGACGGATCACACCACGTAATTCATAAGCATCAGTTAAGAAAGGGTTTTGCTCAATCGCCTGGGATACATCCTCTTCAGCGCCCTTTAAATCATCCAGATTAAATTTGGCATACCCTCTGTAAAAATATGGTTGTGCAAGATAAGGCTTGGCTGCAATTACCTGATTAAAATATTGAATGGAAAGAACATAATCCTCAAAGTACAGCGCATTGCGCCCCACATTCATAACCTGGTCAGTATTAATCTGCGCATATCCTTGTAGAAAGGAGGCTGAAAACACTACTAAAGTAAATATGAATCTATAAACATGCATATTGACTACAAAGTTATTACAAACAATGTAACTTAAAAATATGTTATAGTTAAAAAATTCAAAGCATTTATGACTACGAAAGAACGAATTGTTGTTATTGGAGGCGGATTCGCAGGCCTAAATTTCCTTAAACATATTGACAAAAAACGATATGAGTTAATCCTGATTGATAAAAACAATTTCCATAGTTTCCCCCCTCTGTTCTACCAGATAGCATCAAGTGGTCTCGACCCGGAAAGTATATGTTTCCCATTCCGACATGAAATAAGAAAAGGGAAAATGAAACTTATAGACTATCGCATAGGAGAGGTATCGGAAATCGATATCATTAATAAAAAGCTAACGACACAATTTGAAACCCTGCACTACGATCATTTAGTTATAGCTGCCGGATCAACCAATAATTTCTTTGGAAATGATAATCTTATAAAACAAGTATTCACCTTGAAAAGCACTGCTGAGGCAATGCGGGTGAGAAATGAGATTCTCGACCGGTTGGAACGTGCATGCATTTGCAAGGATACCGAAAAGAAAAAAAGTTTGCTTAATTTCGTTGTGATTGGCGGAGGCGCTACCGGAGTAGAAATCGCCGGATCGCTCGGAGAAATGAAAAAATACATCATTCCGAGGGAATATCCGTCGTTGAATCGCGATGAAATTAAAATCACACTCATTGAAGGAGCCGGCGCAGTTCTATCAGCCATGTCAGAAAATTCACAGCGAAAAGCATTGAAATATCTGAATGAACTACTTGTGGATGTTAAGCTTAACACATTAATGCAAAGCTATGATAATGGTACTCTCACCCTTAATGACGGAACTCGGATTGAAAGTGACATGGTTATATGGACTGCAGGAGTGGCAGGTGTTAAGTTCAACACAACTGGAGGAGAATTTCCGATCGGTAAAGGAGGTAGAATAAAAGTCGACGAATATAATAGGGTAATCGGATTTCCTGAAATATATGCACTCGGCGACATCTGCATTATGGAAACTGACGAGACACCGCATGGACATCCTCAATTGGCACAGGTCGCCATACAGCAGGGGAATACCCTCGCAAAAAATCTAAATTCCTCCACCACGGATCATATGCCCTACAAATTCAGATATAAAGACAGAGGTACAATGGCCACCGTTGGAAGAAACAGGGCCGTGGCTGATCTTAAACAAACCCGATTGAGCGGATGGGTAGCTTGGATTGCATGGATGTTTGTTCATCTGCTTTCCATTTTAGGCATGCGTAACAAGTTTTCAGTTCTTATGAATTGGATTTGGGGCTATTTTACCTATGCTACATCTCTGCGTATCTTGGTTCACACATCACGCTATCCACTGCGAAAACGATGGAAAGAATAACCTTCAACTTGAAATTATAAATATTTATTCATAAATTTGCAACTTACAGCAGCCGGGCATTTCGTCGCGCGCCGGAGAGCCGGTGTGAGGAAAGTCCGGGCAACACAGAGCACCATATTTCCTAACAGAAAGCTATTGGAAACAGTAGAGTAGTGTGACAGAAAATAACCGCTGCTTATTTAAGCAGTAAGGGTGAAAAGGTGGGGTAAGAGCCCACCGGATTCTTTAGTGATAAGGAATGCCGCACACCTTATGGGTTGCAAGGCCAAGTATACCGGCATTTAAGGGTTGCTCGCCCGCTGCCGGGGGGTAGGCTGCTTGAATTGCATGGCAACATGTAATCTAGATAAATGACGGAACGCGCCAAGCCATCACATGGATAGGCGCCGACATAACCCGGCTTATCGTCCGGCTGCTTTTTAACTTATAAATATATCTATTATGAATATATCATCTGCCAATTTTGTTGTCAGCAATTCCGATGTTAGAAATTGTCCTGATACTAAAGCCCATGAGTTTGCATTCATCGGACGTTCAAATGTAGGCAAATCGTCGCTTATAAACATGCTTACCGGACGAAAAGGATTAGCTATGACCTCTTCAACTCCGGGAAAAACAATGCTTATAAACCACTTCATTGTCAACAATACATTTTATATTGTCGATCTACCGGGCTACGGTTATGCACAACGTGGAAAAGAAAACCGCGAAAAGCTTAGAGCGATGATTGAGGATTACATCCTTAACCGACAACAGATGACTACTTTATTCGTACTCATAGACTCGCGTCATGAACCACAGAAAATTGATATGGAATTCTTCAAATGGTTAGGAGAGAACGGTGTGCCCTTCGCAATAGTTTTCACTAAAGGTGATAAACAAGGTTCCGGAAAATTGAAGAATAATGTAAAATCATACTGTGATATCCTACTTGAAACATGGGAAGAACTCCCTCCTGTTTTCATAACATCATCTGCCAGCGGTTTAGGCAGAGATGAATTGCTCGATTATATGGAAGAATTGAATTCTCTACCCTTAAATTGCGAGTAATATAACCAAACAATTTCTCTGATTTAAGCGTTATATTTTTAAATTAATGCTTAAAGTTAAAACTATGAAAAAGGAAAATTGCAAGACCACCGTTGATGAAGCTATTGAAAACTATCCCGGCATAGCTGTCAATGTTGCTGACGACGAAAAGGATACTGAAAAGTTAGTCGAAGAACGGACCAAAACACTAAATAACAATCCGCGCGACAACGATTTGTAGACACGATATAAAAAATATTTTTTAGCTTAAAAATGCATTCATAATTGGATGCATTTTTTTATTTTTGTAAAATCAAAGCCTATTATATATTAACTATGCTTAAACCCAACGAACGTCAGGAACTTATTTCTCTATATAAGTCGGTTAGGAAACAAACTTATTCCTTAATCTCATCACAGGAACTCCGAGCCATAAAACAACTTTACAGAGAAGCGACAAGCAATGGTATTGTCTTTGAACGCAACGAATTCGACATACATCCCCTTTTGGAAGGCGCGCGTACCATTAACGCTCTTTGCAGATTAATATGTCCTGATCGTGTAATGATTCTGACAATTCTTCTTTATCGTCTTTTCAAATCAGAAGCGATAACGTTGGACGACATAAATAAATCTTATGGTGAAGATGTTGCACGTCTTGTTGAAGGAACACAAAAAGTATCAACCCTTTACGGATCACGGACAGCGATTGCCGATGAAAACTACAGCAAGCTACTAATGACATTTGCACAGGACATACGTGTGATAATCATCATGATTGTCGACCGTCTTGTGCTCATGCGTGCCATAAATCACCATCCGGCTGAAACACAGGTCAAGGACCTTGCACTTGAATCGGCTTTGCTCTATGCGCCCATTGCCCATCGGCTGGGATTATACAAAATAAAAGGAGAGCTTGAGGATCTGTCACTTAAATACACCAACCGCGAAATTTTCACTCGCATTGCTCACAAACTTAAAGAAACCAAAGCAAACCGCGACCGTTATATTTCGGAATTCATCAAGCCTGTTAAACTGGCACTTGAAAAAGAAGGACTGAAATTTGAAATAAAAGGGCGCACCAAATCCATATATTCCATATGGAATAAAATGCGCAAACAACATAATGATGTTGAAAACATTTACGACCTTTTTGCCATCAGAATCATACTCGATTCCGATGCTGAACGCGAACGCCGTGAGTGCTGGACTGCATATTCTATTGTTGCAGACATGTTCCAACCAAATCCGGCTCGATTTAAAGACTGGCTTACCATACCTAAATCAAACGGTTATGAATCACTTCACACCACAGTAGCCGGTCCGGAGGGGAAATGGGTTGAAGTGCAGATACGCTCACGGCGAATGGATGAAATTGCCGAAAAAGGCGTTGCCGCACATTGGAAGTACAAAGGCATCAAAAGCGAAAGCAATCTTGACACATGGATGAACCGTGTCCGTGAAATTCTTGAAACTGCCGACCAGACACGTCTTGAGCGCATGAAGAATCTTGATCTGGACATTTATTCGAAAGAAATATTTGTCTTTACTCCGAAAGGCGATTTATACAAACTACCTCTCGGAGCCACCGTGCTCGATTTCGCATTTAATATTCACTCAAACCTCGGCTGCACATGCGTTGGTGGTAAAGTTAACGGCAAATCAAAAAAAATAAATCATAAACTTGCCAACGGCGACACTGTTGAAATCCTTTCATCATCAAATCAAAAACCAAAACTTGACTGGTTGAATTTCGTGGTAACGTCAAAAGCCCGCACGAAAATCAGACAAACACTTAAGGAACAGGATAATAAAACTGCTGACTATGCCAGAGAACTCCTTCAACGTCGTTTTAAAAACCGAAAAATTGAAGTTGAAGAGGGACAATTGAGTAAACTCATAAAAAAACTCGGCTATAAAAGCGTAATTGAATTTTACACAGCTATAGCTGATGAAACCCTCGACATCAACGACATCATAACCCGCTATGAACATGAAATAGACGAGTCGAACAAAACCAATGAGCCCGTAACATCTGCCGAGGAATTTGTTCTGACTCAGTCGCAGGATCCTGTGGCCAATCAAAGCGATGACGTTTTAATAATAGGCGAAAACGTTAAAGGATTGAACTACAGACTCGCAAAATGTTGCAACCCGATTTATGGCGACGATGTGTTCGGATTCATTTCCTCGGAAGGTGTGATAAAAATTCATTCCACCGCTTGTCCGAATGCAAAAAATATCAAAGAACGCTATCCCTACCGCATAATTCCGACTAAATGGTCCGGCAAACAAGGTGTGGAGGTATCAACTGTTATAAAAATAGTAGGAGTTGACGATATTGGCATTGTAACCAACATATCATCAATAATAAATAAAGAACCGGATGTGGCTTTGCGGCGAATAGACATACAATCGCACGACGGCGTTTTCAATGGAATTCTTGTTCTCGGCGTAAAGGATACGTCAGCTCTTACAAGCGTAATCAAGAAAATATCAACAGTTAAAGGTGTTAAAAACGTTACACGATGAAAGCTAAAATATTATTATTACCCATTGTCTCTGCTCTGCTCGCCACATTATCATTTTCATGCTCTGAGTCAGACACTTCAAAAGCAAAAGAGCTCTACACACAGGCTCAACAGCTAAACGACAAAGGGGAGTGCGAGGCAGCTTTGAATGTTTTAAATCAGCTCGATTCACTCTATC
This sequence comes from uncultured Bacteroides sp., assembly GCA_964564465.1. Classification (GTDB taxonomy): domain Bacteria; phylum Bacteroidota; class Bacteroidia; order Bacteroidales; family Muribaculaceae; genus Paramuribaculum. The sequence continues at coordinate 51,444 of CAZMAO010000001.1, read as the reverse complement.
CCCGCGAATTTGACATCAGAAAACAGGGGAAACACCTTCGCCCGAAAATTATTGAAAAACAAACACTCCTGCAAATCAGTGCCAACGACAGCCTTTTGGCTATTGAAAAATGGCATGGCGATTCATTGGCATTATTTCTTCGACTCGTAAATAATCCGGTTGAAAATTATTACGTCGCAAAATCAGAACCAAAGGACATTAATTCTAAGCCCGGAGTATATGCAAGAATGTCGCCTGACGCAAATTTTTACCTAACGGTTGTCACGCCCGCCCAAAAAGCAAACGCCATTGACATAAACGGTGTTAAATCAGCAACTTTACCATTTGACGATTACCGAGTAACTGCAACTGACGGTAAAAACTGTGTATTGACATTCATGCAAGCGGAGATTGATACATGCATGAAGGCAATTCAGGCAAATCCTGAAAATGTAAGAATCCTACTGCTAAACAATGACAAGGAGGCAGGGGAGTTGAAACTATCGGCGAATGACATTAACAACATCTTGAATGTTTATGCAAACGCATTAAGCGTTCAACGCATTAAATTGCTCACCATCAAGCGTGAACACCTCGAGCAGACACTATCAACCGCCCGAAGCCAAATCGCCCGCACCGCCATAGACTCAATCCAGTAACCTCCAGCCATTTACCTGGCGGCAATCTACAATAATAACGCGGAGAAAATTTTCTCCGCGTTATTATTTAATCTATTCTTTATTAGCATTTTCTCCAATAGGAAGTTTTGCTATTATCTTTCCGCCAATACTTAAATAATAAGTTTGTTTGGTCACACAATACCCAACTTTATCACGTTTGCCAACATGTGGATCTACAGTTGTAAAGAAAAAAGTGCCCGGGAAAAAATCATCAAAAGTTGAGTCATAGATGCCGGATTCTTCAACCTCGACATTATCTGAATCAAGTAATTTCCAATCGCAGAAACTTATAAGGAAAATCTCATCAGAATTGTTCTTTATTGTAAGATTAAACACAAGATTAATTTTACCGTTACGTAACGGTTTAGCTGTTATTTTATCAAACTTAATTTCTACAGTGCCATTATCATGGCTCATGGTGTAAACACTTCCTGACGTAAGAGTTGGTATTTCTTTAGACTCTTCCTTTACTTGCTCCTTATCTGATTGTTCTGGGACTTTTTGTTGATCAAGTGATGTATCAGTGTCACTTTGAAAATGCGAACCGATTATGGCACTGACAAAGAAAATTCCCAAGAAAATAAGAGCAACTCTTCCTAGCGATGAACATTTTACTGTTGCAGGTTTTACCATGCCAACAATAAAGGCTAATAACGATAAAACTGCAATGATGCTGAAAATTAAATCCATTTTACATTATATTTAAAAATTAATAAAAAGTCAATTTTTGTAAAATGGCAACGATATAAACAGAATACGTAGAACCGAAGCCATTCGTCTCGTGGTTCACCACAAACCATACTCTACATAGGCAACGGTCCTACGTTATACGCAGGACTTACCTAACTGTAGAGCAATTGCCTTTTTCGGTTCTGAGGTGGTGATTTCGAGACGAATTAGGCTATATGTCACAAACAAAATGCTCTCATTCTGATTGCATTGCAAAATTAGTTATTTTTATAAAAATAATCAAATGGAAATTATACAATTGAAAAAGAAGGCGGCATAATAATCAGAAATCAACTACATAATAATTATTGAACAGCAATTATAACTAAAGATAATCAACTCATATTAGCAATTTCCAACATATTTCATTACAATACCAGCTGAATGTGCAATAATCTATCCAAGCATTTTAATTCAATATTTTATTTAATTATATAATCAGTAACGTAACCTATAATCGCGATTTAACATAATAGCGATTATGGGCAAAATATTTAGAAGAACCATATTGTCCTCCCGGCTTTTAATTTTGGGGAAATCTTTGTATTTTTGCAAAAAACACAAAGATTTATACGGATGGTAAAAATTGGCTCAGTTAAACGTCCTTCCGGACGAAAAGCGTTGCTTCTTGGAAGCGGTGAATTAGGAAAAGAAGTTGCTATTGAACTTCAACGTTATAATGTGGAAGTTGTAGCTTGCGATCGCTATGCCGATGCGCCTGCCATGCAGGTCGCCCACAAAAATTATGTGCTCAATATGCTTGATGGAAAAGCGTTGAGGACAATTATTGAAACTGAACGTCCTGACCACATAATTCCTGAAGTTGAAGCTATTGCAACTCCTGAACTTGTCGCGCTTGAAAAGGAAGGATTCAATGTTACTCCCACAGCCACAGCATCTTATCTGACCATGAATCGTGAGGGTATTCGTCGTTTAGCAGCTGAAGAACTCGGTCTTCCGACGTCTCCATTCAGATTTGCCTCTGATTTAGAGGAATTTAAGGAAGCAATTAAAGCTGTAGGAATTCCTTGCGTAGTAAAACCGATTATGAGTTCGAGCGGTCACGGCCAGAGCGTTGTTAAAAGCGAGGATGACATTGAAAATGCATGGAAAATCGCTCAAGAAGGTGGACGAGCCGGCGCAGGAAGGGTTATTGTTGAAGGATTTGTGAACTTTGACTACGAAATCACTCTGCTTACAGTTCGCTCCGTTTCCGGAACTAAATTTTGTGAACCGATTGGTCATGTACAGGTCGACGGTGACTACAGAATGTCATGGCAACCCCAGCCAATGTCCACATCAGCATTAGATAAAGCGCGTAGCATTGCAAAAAAAATCACCGATGCCCTCGGAGGTTATGGAATTTTCGGAGTAGAACTCTTTATTAAGGGTGACGAAGTTATATTTAGCGAGGTCTCCCCTCGCCCGCATGACACCGGCATGGTAACCATGATTTCACAAGACCTTAGTGAGTTCGGACTACATGCCCGTGCGCTGCTCGGACTTCCTGTGCCTGAAATTAAATTCTATGGTCCGTCGGCATCGCGTGCAATTGTTGTTGAAGGCGATACAGACGAAATTGAAATGACAAATCTTGAAAAAGTTTTAGAAGAACCTGGTGTGCAACTCCGAATCTTTGGAAAACCTGAAATAAAAGGTCACAGACGCATGGGTGTTATACTTGCACAGGCCGCCACAGTCGACGAAGCTCGTGCAAAAGCAGAAAGAGCTTACGAACAATTAGGCATTATAGTGCACTGATTCTAAAATATTAAAATCATAAAAGCTACTCCCCTTTTGAACTGCACCCCAAAAGTTAGACAAAAAACTTTTGGGGTGCAGTTCACTTTTGGCGAGTAGCTTTTTTATTACCGACAATATTATGCTAAGCTTAAGCAAATAACTGACGGAATGCATCTTCAACCCGTGCCACCTCAATCACTTTAATTTTAAGTTTTGAAATATCAATCCCCTTCAGATTATTTTTTGGCAAAATAATCTGCTCCATACCAAGTTTCTCAGCCTCTGAAATCCTCTGCTCCAAGCGCGTAACCGGCCGTATTTCTCCAGACAACCCGACTTCTCCGGTAATACATATTTTAGGGTTAATCTTCATATCTACATTCGAAGAAAGCACCGCACAAATCACAGGTAAATCAAGGGCAGGATCATTTACTTTCAATCCTCCTGCAATATTAAGGAATACATCCTTTGCAGCCAGTTTAAAACCCACCCTCTTTTCAAGAACAGCAAGAAGCATATTCAGTCGCTTTGAATCAAATCCCGTAACAGAGCGTTGCGGCGTGCCATAAGCAGCCGAACTCACCAACGCCTGTATTTCTATTAAAAACGGACGAATGCCCTCAAGCGTAATTCCGATTGTTGCACCTGTCATCTCATCATCCCAATGATTCAGCAACATTTCTGATGGGTTGGTTACCTCCCTGAGCCCCTTATGCCCCATCTCAAATATTCCTATTTCCGAAGTGCTTCCGAATCGGTTTTTAATACCTCTCAGAATACGATACATATAATTACTGTCACCTTCAAACTGAAGCACGGCATCAACTATATGCTCAAGAATTTTAGGCCCGGCGATATTTCCATCTTTTGTAATATGTCCGATCAATATAACTGGAACGTTCGATTCCTTGGCATATTTCAACAGTTGGGCGGCACATTCCCTTATCTGACTAACACTTCCAGCCGATGAATCAAGCGAATCAGAAGCAATTGTCTGAATTGAGTCTACAATCAATATTTCCGGCTCTATTTCATCAATCGCATCAATGACTCTTTCCATAGACGTTTCACAGGCAAGATAGACATTATTATTCTCTCGTCCCAACCGGTCAGCGCGCATTTTAATTTGCGACGGACTCTCTTCGCCTGATATATATAATATTTTCCGCGAGCGCAGTGAAAGAATATTCTGAAGAATCAGAGTGGATTTACCTATACCCGGCTCACCACCTATCAGCACCAACGAACCTTTTACCAATCCTCCGCCAAGGACGCGGTTTAGCTCGACACTCGGCATTTTAATCCTTTCCTCTTCAGAACTTTCAATATTAGAAAGAACTTGTGGCTTTATTCTATTATAAGTTTGTGATGCAGACACTTTTGATTTCCCCTGTTGCACATGAACCTTTTCTTCAACCATACTGTTCCAGGCTCCACACGACGGGCATTTTCCAGCCCATTTAGGTGATTCAGCTCCACATTCATTGCAAAACCATACGGTTTTTATTGTTTTCTTTGACATAATCAACAATTTAAAACATCCGACTACGGAATTGACTTACAATAATTCCGGTTGCCATAGCCACATTTAAAGACTCCGATGTGACACTTCCCGCAGGATATCCGGGAATTGTCAACGCATGCGTAAACATATTTCTTACAGATAACGAAACTCCCCTGCCCTCATTCCCCATTACAATAACGCCACCTTTAGTCAATGAAGCTTTAAAAACATTTTCCCCCTCCAACATAGCGCCGTATATAGGCATCTGTTCCCTTAACATCGACAACTTCTCCACTAAATCACAATAATAAAGTTTCACACGTGAAATAGCACCCATTGTTGCCATAACGCTTTTAGGAGAATAAATATCCGCAGTTCCCGAACCACATAAAATTTTATTTATTCCAAACCAGTCGGCAAGTCTTACAATAGTTCCAAGATTACCCGGATCCTGAATCGCATCTAAAGCAATTACTAATTCATTCCCTTCAACACACAACTCCTCAATGACCGGAACTTCATAAACAGCAATAACATCAGGAGCTGTTGACATCGAAGTCATCTGTTCCATCTCAGCATGTTTGGCTTCGTATATCGTAACTCCATCCGGATAATCTCCGACATGCTCATCCAGCCAGCCACAGGTAGCAACCAAAAACCTTACATTAAAATAATAAACCGTATCCAAAACACACTTTGTGCCTTCTGCTTTGAACGCACCATGTAATTTTCTATACTTTGCGACATCAAGACTTTTTACAAGCTTCTTAATGCCATTACTTATTTTATCCATTTCTTTTGCTTTGCATATTCAACAATCCGGACAAAACTTCGGCGGAATACAATGATGGGGTACACACTTCCAGAATCACCGGACGAACGCATTCGGCAATCAACTGTTTCATTTTATCAATAAGTTCATATTCATCAGAAGCACTTAAATACCTGAATCCAAACCCCTCGGCAATTTCACGAACCGGAAAATTGAATTCACCGCATAAATATTCTTCCCTGAAATCAAGATTTTTCGTATGGTTTATAAATCGGAAAATTCCACCGCCACCGTTTCTTATGATAATCATTTTGAAATCAGCAGATATGAAACTCAATCCCAACGAACTCAAATCGTAAAATGCCGACGTATCCCCGGAAATTAACAATGTAGGCAAAGAATAGGCAAGCGACGCGCCGACTGAAGTTGCCGTACAGCCATCTATTCCACTGACACCCCTGTTGCAATCACAACGATGATATGATTTATCCCCGAATAACTGTGCATATCTGATTGGAGTTCCATTTGAATATTGCACATTCCAATTACCTGGAATTTGAGGAATAATTCTCGAAAAAGCCTTTAAATCGCTCCATCCGACCTTGGCGGCATAGCTTTGCAACAATGACTTCCCGGCAGCAGATGCCACATGCCATTCTCGGGAATAATCGGACGGTTCACGATGAGGTTGCATTGCCGAGGCAAGCTGTTCAAAAAAAACAGCCGGGTCCATTTCAATCCTTCTCGACAGTCTACGGAAACAATCGACCGTGCAGCCCAGTTTCCCTACATGCCAATGTTCACATGCATGTGAATTCCTCAAAAAATCTTTTATCCGTCTGCTTATTAATGCCCCGCCCAAGGTAATGATTACATCCGGATAATAGTATTCAATCAAATCTTTTTTAAGGGATAAAAGAGTAACATCAATGGAACCGATAAAATCTTTTCCATGCAGATTCGACACCGTTTCGGTCAGTATTACGAAATTATCAATTTCAGCAAGCCTTGACAAGGCTCTGTTTAGCTTTGAATCAGGACTCATGAACCCTGCGACAATCATAACCTTAACCGGAGACTTCAACAGGGTTCCTAACGCACGGGCTTCAGAAACTGTCAAATCTTTTCTACTGTTCACCACCCTGATGGATCTGGAAACAAGATAATCCTTATCTCCACATTCAACCCGGTTTACGTGCTCTCCGAGCTGAATATTAATATGCACCGGTCCACGACAGTCGGACGATGCCTGTAATATCGCCTCATTTATAATCCTGTTGGCGAACCATACATCTGAATCATCTTTAATAACAGGCACATTATAGCTTCCCTTGACAAAATTCTCAAAGATATTCCTTTGATCAATTGTCTGTGAATCATCCTGCCCTATCCATTCGTTAGGCCTGTCTGCAGATATGGCTATTAACGGTATCCTACGGTAAAAAGCTTCGCTTAATGCCGGAGCATAGTTCAAAGGAGCTGATCCGGAGGTGCATACAACAGCCACCGGTTTATTGGATACAAGACTATAACCTAAAGCGGCAAATGCCGAGGAACGCTCATCAACAACAAATGAAACATCAAGTTCCTTACATTTTAAAATTTCCCCGATTAAATGTGCGTTTCTTGACCCTGGAGAAACGAATACTTTTGTAACACCATGCTCCTTTAAAAGCGATGCAAGCATAAATCCAACATTACCTATATCCATTTCGTCTGCGTTGTCGTTTCCATTCATAATGATGCAAATATACTAATATTTAATGAATGGAACAACTATAATTATAGCGACATCCATGCCAACGATCGTCACACGAAAATTAAACATTTGACAACACATTTCAATAGCCATATTTAAAAAAGTTTTCCATTTAAATTTTTAATATATTAATAACCAACAATTTATAAAATAGACAACACCAAAAAGTTTTCCATTTTATAATATTTAATAATTTTAATGTACAAAAAACTTGAAACATATGATAAATAATTGTAGTTTTGCAAAACCATAAAAACAATCAATAAAAACCCAAATGATACATACAGTCATTAAACGCGACGGCCGAATTGTCGGCTATAATGAAGAAAAAATCAAAGCTGCAATAAGAAAAGCCATGCTTCAGACTGAAATGGGAGAAGACGAAGCTCTTATTCAAAAAATTGCTGACCGCATCGGCGTTACCGGCGACGAGCGAATGACTGTGGAAGAAATTCAGGATCGCGTTGAACTTGAACTTATGGGTAGCCCCCGAAAAGAGGTTGCAAAACGATACATTGCCTATCGCGATCAACGAAGCATTGCCCGCAGGGCAAAGACCAGGGACATGTTCCTTGAAATAATTGAGGCGAAAAGCAACGATATTACTCGTGAAAATGCAAATATGAATACCGACTCCCCCGCCGGTATGATGATGAAGTTTGCCAGCGAAACAACAAAACCGTTTGTCGACGATTACTTGCTATCTGCCGAAGCTCGTGATGCTATCCGCGCAGGCTACCTGCACATTCACGATAAAGACTACTACCCGACCAAAAGTCTTACCTGTGTGCAACATCCTATTGATAAAATACTTGAAAAAGGGTTTATTGCCGGTCATGGAGAATCCCGCCCATCAAAAAGAATTGAAACTGCAAGTATCATTTCATGCATATCAATGGAAACCGCCCAGAATGAAATGCACGGCGGTCAGGCAATTCCGGCATTCGATTTCTATATGGCTCCCTATGTCAGAAATTCGTATATTGAAGAACTTAAGAAAATAGAAAAACTCACCGGAGCCGACCTCTCAGGATATTACGATGCACAACTCACCGATTATATCAAGAAACCACTTGATGGACTTGCCGGAGAAGAACGGATGCTTCAGCATGCTATGAATCAAACCGTCGACAGAGTTCATCAAGCCATGGAAGCCTTCATACACAACATGAATACAATCCATTCACGTGGAGGTAATCAGGTTGTCTTCTCCTCTATAAACTATGGCACGGACACTTCCGCTGAAGGTCGATGCGTTATCCGTGAATTGCTGAATTCAACATATGAAGGTGTCGGCAACGGAGCAACAGCCATCTTCCCTATTCAGATATGGAAAAAGAAACGCGGGGTAAGCTATCTTCCGGAAGACCCGAACTACGACTTATATAAATTTGCATGCAAAGTCACAGCCCGTCGTTTTTTCCCTAATTTCTTAAATTTGGATGCGACATTCAATCAGCACGAAAAATGGCGTGCTGACGACCCTAAACGCTATAAATATGAAGTAGCGACAATGGGTTGCAGAACCAGGGTTTTTGAAAACAGATTTGGCGAAAAGACCTCCATTGGGCGTGGAAATTTAAGTTTCTCAACAATAAATATCGTACGCATAGCCATTGAATGCATGATGATAAAAGATGAGAATGAACGGATAGAACGTTTCTTCAAGAAACTTGAAGAAGTCTTGAACATCACAGCGCGACAATTATGTGACCGATATAATTTCCAGAAAACAGCACTTGCAAAACAATTTCCTCTGGTCATGTCAAAACTTTGGAACGGTGCAGACACCCTTCGCCCCGACCAAACCATTGAATCCGTAATCAACCAGGGCACACTCGGAATTGGGTTTATCGGTCTTGCCGAATGTCTTATAGCCCTTACAGGAAAACATCATGGAGAAGACGAGAAATCACAGCAGCTTGGTTTAAAAATCATTTCATTTATGCGAAGTAAAGCCAACGAATTCTCAGAAGCATGCCAACATAACTTCTCTATTCTTGCAACTCCGGCTGAAGGACTTTCCGGCAAGTTCACGGCTAAAGACCGTAAAACTTTTGGCATATTACCCGGAATCACCGACAAAATCTATTATACCAATTCTAACCACGTCCCTGTTGGCTATCATTGCAGTCCGAAACATAAGGCAGAGGTTGAAGCCCCTTATCACGAACTCACCGGAGGCGGCCACATATTTTATGTGGAAATTGATGGTGATGCCACTCACAATCCGGAAGCAATTATGCAGATTGTGGATATGATGGACAAATATAACATGGGTTATGGCTCTGTCAATCACAATCGTAACCGATGCATTGACTGCGGACATGAAGATGCCGTTGATGGACTTGAGATATGTCCTAAATGCGGAAGCTCAAACATTGACAAACTGCAGCGCATAACCGGCTATCTCGTTGGAACAACCGACAGATGGAACAACGCCAAATTAAGCGAATTGGCCGACAGGGTTGTACATAAATGAGTACAGAAAACGACAACACCTTAAGAGTCATCAAAATATATGATGGCACGGCAGCTGACGGTCCCGGCTTCCGCACATCTATATATTTCGCAGGATGCCATCATAAATGTCCGGGATGTCACAATCCGCAGTCATGGCCAATGACCGCCGGGGAAAATATGTCAATCGACACGCTCGTAAAACGGATTGAAGAAAACGAATTGGATGTAACCTTTTCCGGCGGGGATCCGCTTTACCAGTGCGAAAACCTTATCAAACTTGCTGAAAGAGTCAAGAACAATGGCCGTAACATCTGGTGTTTTACCGGTTTCACATTTGAACAGATATTAAAAGAGCACAGTATGAGCAGGTTACTTGAGTATATCGATGTACTTGTCGACGGACCCTTTATAGAAAGCCTGTGCGACACCTCTCTTTTATTCCGAGGTTCTTCCAACCAGCGTCTTATTGCCGTAAAGCCATCACTGACAAACGGTGGTGAAATTGTGCTATGGAAACGTCAGTACTGAAGATATATAAACGGAACTATTTCGCTGGATCTCACCTGAATCACAATAAAAAGGATTAACGCCAAAACAACAGCCTGAATCAACAGCGGCATACCTATAAATTTAGATTTTAACGAGCGCGTCCATCTACGGGGAAGGAAATGCATCAGCAACCCGAATCCGATAGCAAATACAATCAGCATATACCCCTCAAAAAACTGAGGTGCGACTGACAGATGAAAATTTGTGGCTATCTGTGTTGCCATCGCCCCTACATCCTCAAGCGAACGGGCGCGAAAAAACACAAATGACAATGCAATCAGATTGAAAGTCAGAAAAATATTTAAAGCGACCCGCCATTTGGGTGTGAGTTTATCAGTCCTTTTCTTCCCTCCCGACAACTCTTTATGTCCCACCAGAAACAAACCCTGCAACGCTCCCCATATAGTGTACATCCAGCTCGCGCCATGCCATAAACCGCCTATAACCATGGTCGTCATCAGGTTAACGTGCTTGCGGACCCTACCGTTTCTACTGCCTCCCAACGGAATATATAAATAATCACGAAGCCAGGTTGACAAAGATATATGCCATCTGCGCCAAAATTCCGTAGGGCTCTGCGACTTAAATGGCGCACGGAAATTATCAAGAAATCTATACCCGAGTAACAGTGCTATGCCGATCGCCATATCTGAATAGCCCGAAAAGTCACAATACAACTGCAACACAAAGCCATAAATGCCTATTACATTTTCGAATCCGCTATAAAGCGACGGATTATCAAAAATACGATCTACAAAATTCTGACTTATATAATCGGCCACGATAACCTTTTTCACCAGACCGCAAATAATCAGAAAAAGTCCCTCACCGATCATGGCTCTGGTTGCTACTTTATTAGCATGCACCTGCGGAAGCATATCCTTGGCCCTGACAACAGGTCCTGCAAGCAAAGGCGGAAAAAACGTAAGATAGAATGTGTAAGCAAGGAAATCCTTGCATGGCTCAATATCCCGTCTATAACAGTCAACAATATAGCTGATGGAGCGGAAGGTGAAGAATGAGATACCGGCAGGCAAAATAATGTCCATTGCATCAAATTTAACATCCGCAATATTTGCAAACGCCTCATACAGCAGATTGAAATATTTGAAGTATATCAGCATGCCCACATTCACGCACACGTTTATTCCCACAATAAGCCGACGTATCCAATTCCGCACGGTAAAACCCATCCATCGGCCCAAAACATAATCGAACACGCATACAAACAGCAGTATAAAACAATATTCTGCCGACGATTTATAATAGAAATACAGCGAAAAGGCAATTACGAACAATAATTTAAGTGTTCTAGCCTTTTGTAAAATCTGATAAATGGCAAGAAAGCCCACAAAAAGCAATAAAAACAACCCAGTATTGAACAATAACGGCGATTGGGCATCATATTTGAGCAATTCCAATATCTTATCGTAATTCATCTTCGTATATTTTAATGTGCGGTTCCGTCGAGAAACTGTTTCAATGCCTCATATAATAAATATCCTTGTAATCTATATCCTCTCGCCGTGTGATGGACCCTGTCCCTGCCGAAAAGATTCGCATTCAGCCATAATGTCGAGGCACCATCGCCACCTGCCACATCAAACCAATCAAAAGTAGCTATGTGGTTTTCACGGCCGAAATCAAGTATGGCGTCACGCACCTTGCTTACATTTTGATTAATTGCGTAGCTACGCACCCTGTACTTTTGCGTATATGTTCGGCTACGCCCGCTTCTTTTCTTTCCACGCCGGGTCTTTTTAACAACCTTTCTTGTCGATGTGGAATAAACGCTGCGCTGACATTCCATTGGTGTTACCAATAGCACCGGAACCCCATTGTTTTCTTTCTGAATATCACCGATCAGCTGCTTCATCTGAGCCTTAAACAGATCGGCATTAAAGCTACCGAATGCCTCATTCGTTCCAAGCGACACTATAATCAGACCAGGATTCATCTGATGGATATCAGCCCCGAAATCAGGCACACAATTATACGCCTGGAATGTCGCTCCGTTATTTCCTATAACATTATAAAACACCCCCGGACGATCACCGGACAGACAGACTCCGTAAATAACCGACTCCTGTAACATATCGCATGTCACATACACGCCTGTTTCCTCCTTCTGCAATTTTATAGTCGCTCGTTTATCGCCATAATTGACACTATACGCAACCTCCTCTCCTGCCCGGTTCCTTATACCCTTCACTGCGAGCTTCCCATTATGGTATATGGTAATTGAAATGAATGGATTATAATCATTCTCTTCACTGGTGGCCACATAAATTTCACCTGAATTATCAACAGGTCTCACGGAAATTCCGGTGAAACCCATCGGCAGATTCCATGGACGCTTCAACAGCTTTGCCGAAATCCAACTCCCATTTTCACCCTTTATACGATAATCGAACGGTTCATTTGTTCCGGCCATCCGCAACGGCACTACAAGACCGCGCCCTGCATTACCGTAATCATACTGCAACATCTCACGGGTAACTCCGGTTGCGATATCAGCCTGCAGATGGCTGTCACCTATATGAACAATTGAAAACGGCATCCTGCGGCAGTCATTTATTCCGAAGCGCACACAACTCCAGTCCGCACCATTAAGATTAATTCTGTTTGCCGATAACTTGATAAATTCAGGAACAACTATTCCGACATCATCATCATCGTTTTCAATTACAGGATTTTCACGAACGTCAGCGTCATCAACATCTTCCTCATCCATCTCAAGGAAAATCTGAGCTGAAGCGTTAAGAGCTCCTGCAATCAAAATCGAAGCTACTGCTAATGCCAAGATATATAACTGTTTCCTCAAACTCATCTGTTCAGATTAGTTTTTATAGCATTAACCATTTCCGTTGCCAACTGCTTTCCGCCTTTGTGGGTCAGATGCACATAGTCCTTGTTAGCCCATCCGTTTCCTGACCATTTCACAATTGCATCCTCTCCTCCCATGGCCTCCTTTGTGTCCCAGAACAACGAATGAGTCTGGCGGGCTATATCTCTCTGAGCCTCTATCATGTTTTTGGTGCCGACCATCGAATGAATTGCTCCACCTCGTTTTTCTCCACGGTCGCCGATTCCCATTATCAGAATATCAGCTCCCGGATAACATGCCTTGATTTTATTGACAACATTAATCATGTGCTTTTTATACACAGAGTAATTAGTCTGCCCGTGCGACATGGCATTAACTCCAAATTCCAACACAATAAGATTATAATTCACATACCTTGCCATCTGTCTGCACAAGTCAACACTTATTCCGTTAAGAGTCAAGCCTGAATTGCCACGTGTGGACATACAGTCGACACTGATGCCTCTGGAACCGTCGAGCCATACTCCCAATCCTATTATTCCGGGCGAAGATGTTTCCAATTCGAAATTACCTGTTGTTCCCGGAAGTTTTATACTTTGAACTTCCGGTGACGCATTAACATCAAATTCCTTCCATTCGTCACCTATTTTTGCCTTAACGGTTCCACCATCCGGAGCAATAAACAGAAACATTGAATTATCCCACTGCCCTGAATGAGCAAAGCTCTTCGAACCCTTGTAAGTGGATGTGGCCAGACCATTGGGGGTGAAATAATGCTGGCTTACGCCCATATAGTTCTTGTTGCATTTCTTATTGATTGCAAACTCCGTCCATCCTTTTCCACTCTGTCGTATACTCTTACGGAATCCCGGGAACTGACTGTGCATATTCATGTAACCCACACCGCAGCCGCCATAAATCCCCTGCAACTGATCACGCAGATCCTGCGTCAGAATATCGCCCTCTATATAACTGTCGCCCAACACAGCTATTCTCGACACACCGCCTCCGGCCAAAGAAGATCTTAAACTTCTGAGACCATTCTGGTGCGAGGTATAATCCTCTATAAGTACTTTTCCGTTTACTTTCGACGGTTTCGCAGGCATGACAACGCTGTCATTATCAACGAATAAACTATCCTTATCACGTGCCGGAACAGAACGTATACTGTCACTTAATTTAATCTCCATATCCTTATCCTGCTCCATAGCAGCCAGCAACTCAGGGTCAAGATCATTTGCCGGGGAATCACCCTCATCTTCCTGGTCTTCCCGGTTCTCCTCATGCTGTTCCATTAAATCAGCAAACAGATTAAAACCCTTGATTTTTCCACCTGTGAGTTCCTCAATAGGCAAAAGTGACACACCGCCTATAATAAGCACCGCCACCAATATAACGCCGAATGCCCTGTAGGGACTCTTCTTATTTTTATCTCTTGTCATAAATCCGTTCCTATCTGTTTTCAATTATGTTCAATAGACTCTGTGCCTTCAATTCCGTTTCCCTCCATTCCTCTTCAATATCTGAGTCCGCTGTCAGTCCTCCCCCCACAATAATGGCATACTTCCAAATTCCATTCCCGATATATTTCACATTGGCGCAACGAAGATTGGCATAAAACATCATCCGTTTTTCGTTGATAATTCCTATTTCACCCCCATAACATACCCGTGAGTGAGCTTCATACTTTTTTATATGGCTTAACGCACGTTCCTTATCCACCCCACAAATGGCCGGAGTTGGTGCAAGTTCATTAAGAATTCTTATTCCATCCGAATCCCCCTCTCCTGTCACCCTGTGCATCAAATGTTCAATTCCACCGAACTGCAACGATTCAGGCCCGGAAACCGTCACATTAAGATTCGCATTCCTGAAAACATTGACAATATGCTCCAGCACAAAATCATGCTCTTTCGAATTCTTCATATCCCATGCACGGTCAACGCCCCTTTCTCTTGTACCGGCCAATGCCATGGTTTCTACCCCATGCTCTCCTCCTTTTATAACAAGCTCAGGCGTCGCGCCAAACCACAGCCCGAATTGAGCGCAATTGCATATATACCTCATTGTCGACGGATGCTCCTCATGATATCGAAGCATAACGTCAACCGGATTTAGGTTACTTTCTGAAGTAATTACACGGCTGTAAACCGTTTTTCCGCCATCAACGCGTAAAGCCTTGATAATTTCTTCTACACCACTGCTGTAATCAGCTTTCAATGTCGGCTCAAACGAAACATTCTCCAGCGGGTCACTATCTTCCAAATCATAGTTTACGAAATCAGATGCCGTGACCTCCGACATGACAACGCTTTTACCGGACTCCCCGCAATTAAACTCTCGCATTACAAACTGAGACAACCCCTTATCAACCGGAACATAAAGACCATATCCCTTACAGCCCGGCAACGAAACTGCTGCGAACGGCAAACCGCACTTCACCATCCTTTTCATTGCATCTATTATTTCAGGGGTAAGCATCTCCATAATCCGGTCACACCATCTCACCTATCAGCTCAAAAGGCAGAGCCTCCACAATTCTCACATTTACAAACTCACCCGGTTTAATTCCTCCCGTTTTCTTTATCAAAACCTCCGGATCTACTTCTGGCGAATCAAATTCGGTTCGTCCTATGAAATAATCCTCCGACTCCGAATCAACCATTACCTTAAACACCTTCCCTACCTTGTTCTGCTGAATTTCATCGGAAACTCCCTGTTGAAGTTTCATTATCTCATCCAGACGCATCTGCTTGGTTTCGGAATCAATATTATCGTCAAAATTCTTAGCCGCGAACGTATCATCCTCCTCACAGTATGCAAACGCACCCATGCGCTCGAATTTCTGCTCCTTCACAAAATTCTTCAGTTCTTCAAATTCAGCTTCACCCTCGCCGGGGAATCCGACCATCAGAGTCGTGCGCAGATGAATTCCGGGAACCTTTTCCCTTATTTTATTCAAAAGAGCAACAGTCTGTTCACGATTTATATGACGGCGCATATTCTCCAACACCTTGTCACTGCAATGCTGCAAAGCGATATCGATATATTTGCACACATTATCCCTTCGCGCCATTACATCAAGAAGATCCATCGGGAAATCATGCGGATAAAGGTAGTGAAGCCGAATCCATTCCACACCCTCCACATCGGCAATCCTATCCACAAGTTCCGCCAATTTCTGTTCCCCGTAAATATCCGCTCCGTAATTGGACAAATCCTGCGCTATGACATTGAATTCCTTTACCCCCTTCCTGACAAGATATCTTACTTCATCAACCACATCTTCTATCGGACGCGATTTATATCTTCCGGTAATCAGAGGAATGGCACAAAAAGCACAGAAACGGTTACACCCCTCGGCAATTTTTAAATATGCATGATGCGGAGGCGTTGTCAGACACCGTTCATAACTTTCCGCAACATCAGCCATCGAAAGTTCCCTGACTATTCCGGTCCAGTTCATTTTACCGAACCAGTAGTCAACTTCCGGAATATTTTCCTTCAGTTCAGTTCCATAACGTTCCGAAAGACAGCCGAAAACAAAAATTTTACCGGCTTCACCCCTGTTCTTCCTGTCAACCCAGTAAAGAATGGTATTGACCGATTCCTCTTTGGCGTCGCCTATGAAACCGCAAGTGTTGATTACCACAGCATCATAACATCCTTCGCCTTCATCCTCAAACAAAGGTTCAAAGCCCTGATTTGCAAGCATCGCCATCAGGCGCTCGGTGTCAACCAGATTTTTTGAACATCCGAGCGAAACAATATTGATTTTTTTACTCATCCTTACTCCCCGAAAAGCGATTCTACAAACTCCTTCTTATGAAAAACCTGCAGATGATCCATTCCCTCCCCTAATCCGATATACTTCACAGGAATTTTGAACTGATCACTTATTCCGATCACCACACCGCCTTTTGCAGTTCCGTCGAGTTTAGTAACAGCCAGTTCATTAACCTGAGTGGCATTAACAAATTCCTTTGCCTGGATGAAAGCATTCTGACCGGTGCTTCCGTCAAGCACCAGAAGCACCTCGTGCGGAGCATCCGGAACAAGTTTCTGCATCACTTTTTTTATTTTCGTCAGCTCATCCATCAATCCTTTTTTATTGTGCAGACGGCCGGCCGTATCGATAATCACCACATCCGCCTTATTGGCGATAGCACTCTGTAGGGTGTCGTATGCCACAGATGCCGGGTCAGACCCAAGTTTCTGCTTCACAATCGGAACTTCAGCACGTTCAGCCCACACTTCCAGCTGATCAATAGCCGCGGCGCGGAAAGTATCGGCAGCGCCAAGCACAACCTTATTCCCCGCCTTCTTAAATTGATAGGCGAGCTTGCCGATGGTTGTGGTTTTACCCACTCCGTTAACGCCAACCACCATTATAACATGCGGTTTGTCGCTCTCCGGCACAATGAAATCATCGAGCATCTGCCCGTCAGGAGCATCATTTTCCGACAGCATGGCCACAATCTCCTCACATAGCATTGCGTTCAGTTCATCCGCATTCATATATCGGTCGCGCGACGCACGTGCCTGAATACGATCTATAATTTTCATAGTGGTGTCTATACCCACATCCGAACTTAAAAAAATCTCCTCTAAATTATCAAGGAACTCATCATCAATTTTCCGTCTGCCACCTATAACCCTGGCAAGCTTGGAAAACACCCCCTGTTTGGTCTTTTCCAGCCCTTTGTCTAATGTATCCTTCTTATCCTTTGATAGAAATTTAAAAAAGCGCATGATTTCATTATTTTAGAGTACAAAATTATAAATTATTTCTCATATTTCCGTGCTATTTTGTTTTCAAAATCCTCCACCTGCTAATCTGATTTTTTCAGTGTTAATAATTATTTTGTTAAATATGTAATATTTATTTGTAATTATCAAAATTAGGATTACCTTTGCGACATAATTCTATGAACACTCACCCCTCTCTATGAATCTGCAAAGCTATAAACCACTCTTATTTACACTTACAGGGTGTGTTGCGACGTGGCTTTTGCGTATGTTCAGTCCGGAAAAATTTGTTGATTGGTTCACCGAGCCGCGCATATCGGTATATCATCTGTTGCTTGTCGGATTACTGTGTCTTGCCTGCTACTATCTGATAAAGAAATTCAAGCGCAATAACAAATCAAGAGCCAATGATGTGGTCAATCACCTCAACGAACTTGGAACCCAGGGAGTGGAACTTTCAGATTATCCCGGTTTCAAGTTTTATTTTTCCATCAATCCCGAAATCGCCGGAAGAATATCATCACTAACCGAAAAAGATATTTCAATAATCAGAATCGCATGTCAGAATCCAAACGGAAATCCCGATAAGGAAACATACTGTTCAAATAGTCAATGCCCTCATTATCGACCGCCATTTGGACTGATATTATCATATTGTTCATTCCTTTCAAAATATAAGGACTCGTTAACTCTCAAACTCCGGGAAATTATCCATAAAGAATTAAAATAAAACCAATTATAAACTAACCAATCTATTAATTTTATGAAAAAATTTCTACTTTCATTCTTTTCCTTATTGATTTGTACACTGTTTGCTAGTGCACAAGAGGAACAATTTAAAGTTACGGCTGACGATGGCGGTCTGTCTGGAGGCACTTATTCAAAATTCAGTTACACACACCCAACAACAAAAATCACCATTGAAGGATGGGCTAATAAAAGTGGTGGCATTGGTCTTGCAAAAGCAGGTGGTTATCTTGCCGTAACTAACAATCCTAACAATATAAAGATTGCATCAATCGAGGTTAAAGCAAAAACAGCATCTGGAAAAACGACCACACTCACTTGTAAATTCTCTGACACGAGTTATAGCTACACTGGCTCAACTTCAACAAGCTGGGCAGGAACTGAATCCGGTTCTAACAATATGACTCAAAACGTAGAGAACACTTACAAATATACTATTAACAATGACTATTTTGTTATTTATAACAGCACATCAACCGGACAAGTAGTTATTTCTGAAATAACTGTAAATTATATAGGAGAAGGTGGTGGAAATACAGGCGAAGACGTAACTGAAGTAAATAGTCTTGCCGACTTCCTTGCTCTTGCCGATAAAACAAATGCCGTAAAGGTTAACACTCCTCTTACTGTCGTATACAAAAATGGCAATAACATTTATGTAACCGACGGCGAAGACTTTGTACTTGTCTACAATTCGAAAGGTGTAGAAATTCCTGAACTTACAAATGGTCAGGTTCTGTCATACATCACCGGCAAATTCGATTCATATAACAATCTCCCCGAACTCATCCCGACAGAAATCGGAACTGTTTCACAAGGCACAGAAGTTTACCCGGAGCCTTTAGACATTGAAGAAATCGGCACTGACGCACTCAATAAATATGTTGAGCTCAACAATGTAACTATTGCCGCCGGCAGCAAAACCAACAACTACACTGCCAACGATGGCACAAAAGAGATTATTCTCTACAACAAATTCTATAGCTCTGTTACAGTGCCCGAAGGTGACAACTTTAAAGTTGTAGGTTTTGTAGCTGTTTACGGAACAGACCTTCAGGTTATTCCTGTTTCTATTACCGGTGGCGAGGCTAAAGAACATGTAGCTACACCCACTTTCAACCCTGCAAGCGGAACTGCACTTAACATCGGCGACGTTATTGAAGTCACCAGCGAAACTGAAGGTGCTACATTCCACTATACTACTGATGGCACAACTCCCACCATTGCAAGCGAAATTCTCGAAAATGGAGAATATCTCTATACCGGTGGCAACTTAACCCTCAAAGTTCTTGCTGTTAAAAACGGCATGATTAACTCTGAAGTTGCAACCGCAACCTACACTGAATTCATTGATGGCGAATACTATGCTACCTTCAACTTTAACGATGTCAACATTGCTTCATTAGCTAACTCGACAATCAAACAGGGCAGCGGTCAGGTTACAGATGACCACCTCTGCAACATTACAGGCGTTGAATTCATTTCCGGTCCGGTTAAACTCGTAATGTCAAAAGCTGAAGGCTCGACATCTCCTCGCTGGTGGGGTGCAGGTTCCGGTGACGAACTCCGTCTGTATGCCAACAACACTGTTGAATTCAGCATAGTTCAGGATGGATTCGGTTTCAGCTCGATTGAAGCTACTCTGGGAACATCTAAAGAAGCTAACTTTAAAAAATTAAATTTCACAACTATTGCTACCGACACTGAAGACAACGGCACATGGAACAACACTTCAAAAGTTTGGACTGCTCCGGAATCAAATGATTGCGTATCAGTTAAATTTGCCGGAGTTAGTGAAAACGCACAGCTCGGCGGATTCAAAGTTGCTTATGTTGAAGCTCAGGGCAACGTCGCAGGCATCGATTCAGTGAACGCCGACAACAGCAACGCTCCTGTTGAATATTACAACCTTCAGGGTGTTCGCGTAAATGCAAATAACATTGTTCCCGGCATCTATGTTCGCCGTCAGGGTTCACAGACCGTGAAAGTTCTTGTGAAATAAAAATTCACAACTCACCATAAAAAAAGGTTGCCGATCGGCAACCTTTTTTTTATGCACTGAAAACTAAAAACATTATCTTTGTGAGTTGATTTATTTTTCGTCTGTCAAATGTTTGAAATTTTAGAAAAAGAATATTTTTCCGAGAAAGTTGTTAAACTCATAGTTAAAGCCCCCATGATTGCCAAAGCGCGCCGTCCCGGACACTTTGTTATTGTCCGCGTAGGTGAAGGCGGAGAACGGATTCCTCTCACAATTGCCGATGCAAATGTGGCTGACGGCACAATTATGCTTGTGGTTCAGGATGTGGGTGTCTCAACTCACAAAATAAATGCGTTGGAACCGGGCGACTGCTTTACCGATGTTGTAGGTCCGCTCGGTCAGGCAACCCATATAGAGAATTTCGGAACTGTTGTGTGCTGTGGAGGTGGCGTTGGCGTGGCTCCCCTCCTACCCATAATCAAAGCAATGAAAAAAGCAGGGAATCGCGTTATAAGCGTGCTTGCCGCACGCACGGCCGACCTTATAATTCTTGAACCACAGGTGACAGAATACAGCGACGAACTCATCATTATGACCGACGATGGAAGCCGCGGTGGCAAAGGATTGGTTACCGACGGGGTTGAAAGTATAATCCAACGTGAAAAAGTAGATATGGTCGTGACAATCGGACCGGCCGTAATGATGAAATTCGTGTCACTGCTCACACAGAAATATAACATTCCCACAATGTGCTCACTCAACACCATCATGGTCGACGGAACAGGAATGTGCGGTGCTTGCCGTGTAACTGTCGACGGTAAAACCAAATTCGTGTGCATTGACGGTCCTGAATTCGATGCCCATAAAGTTGATTTCGATGAAATGATGATGCGTCTGCGCTCTTATAATTGAAAATAAAACATGGAAAACATTAAATCACCATATATCACCACGCGCAACGACCAATGGCGTGAGAATCTGCGTAATAAGCTTTCAGCCAAGGAACGCACATCAATCCCCCGTGTGAAAATGCCCGAACTTCCGGCCGATTATCGCATAACCAATAATGAAGAGGTTAACATGGGACTGTCGGCTGAACAAGCTCAACTCGAAGCCACACGCTGCCTTGATTGTCCTGATCCGCAATGCGTAACCGGATGTCCCGTCAGCATCAACATTCCCGGATTCATTAAAAACATTGAACGCGGCAACATTGAATATGCTGCCGGCGTGCTTCGGCTCACAAGTGCGCTTCCGGCTGTATGCGGCAGGGTTTGTCCGCAGGAGCGTCAGTGCGAAAGCAAGTGCATCTATAACAAAATGAAAAAACAGCCGGTAGCCATCGGCTATCTCGAACGCTTCGCCGCTGACACTGACCGGGAATTGGAACACGGACCGGTTGACTGCGGTTCTCCTTCAAACGGAATAAAAATTGCAGTGGCAGGTTCCGGTCCGGCAGCTCTTTCATTTGCCGGAGATATGGTGAAGTATGGATTTGATGTTACGGTCTATGAGGCTTTGCATCAGATTGGAGGCGTTCTGAAATATGGCATTCCTGAATTTCGTCTGCCCAACGGCATTGTCGACTATGAAATTACGAAACTTGAAAATGATGGTGTGAAATTTGTGCGCGATTGCATTATAGGAAAAACCATATCCTACGATGAACTACGCCAAATGGGATACAAAGGCCTGTTTGTCGCATCCGGAGCCGGGTTGCCGCGCTTCATGGGTATACCGGGCGAAAACCTTATCGGAGTGCAATCGAGCAACGAATATCTCACTCGAATAAATCTCATGGGTGCCGGCCGTCCCGGCTACGACACTCCGGTGCTACGAGGCAACAATGTTGCCATTATCGGCGGGGGAAACACAGCCATGGATTCCGTGCGCACCGCCCGTAGAATGGGAGCGAAAAGAGCCATGGTTATCTACCGCCGCAGCGAAGAGGAAATGCCGGCACGTGCTGAAGAAATTAAACATGCAAAGGAAGAAGGTGTCGAGTTCATTACCCTTCATAACCCGATTGAATATCTTGCAGATGAAAATGGTCGCGTACGTGCCATGCGCCTTCAAAAAATGGAACTTGGTGAACCTGACGCCTCCGGCCGGCGCTCCCCTTTGCCAATTGATGGAGCAATAGTTGAAATACCTGTCGACCTGGTTATTGTAAGCGTAGGTGTCTCACCCAATCCCCTTATTCCCACTGCAATAGATGGTCTTGAAGTAACGCGGCGCGGCACAATAGAAGTCAATCCTGAAACGCTTGAATCGACTGTTCCCGATCTCTTTGCGGGCGGCGACATTGTAAGAGGAGGAGCCACAGTTATCCTTGCAATGGGCGACGGACGACATGCGGCTGCTTCTATGGCTCAAAAACTTTTAGGGTAAAGTTTCGCCAACAGATCCGGACGATGCAAACGGTGCAACGCTTTCGTTATTGGTTGCCTGTAAGTCTTGTCATACCAGAAAAAATACATACGCTGCGCAAGCTTCTCATCCCTTGTGCGTGCGGTGTAAATTTTTTCGCCTGTGTAGGGATGGTAGCCTGTATAGTAAATTTCCGTTGACAATGTCATAGGTGTCGGCGTGAAATCCTGCACCTGTTCAAGATGCATGTTCAGACCCTTTGTCTCAACCGCAAGCTCCGCCATATCCACCTCCCTGCAACCCGGATGTGAGGATATAAAGTAAGGTATGAGCTGCTGATTTAATCCGCACTTCCTGTTCGTCCGGTCGAAAACATTCTTGAAATCGTAGAATAGATCAAACGCTGGTTTACGCATAATTTCAAGAACATGGCCCGCGGTATGCTCGGGTGCCACCTTCAATCGTCCTGAAACATGTTTAGCTATCAGTTCCTCGTTATATCTGGCATTCGCATCATCAATACGCTTATCGCCTGTCTTGTGCATGGAAAGATCGTAGCGCACACCGCTTCCGATGAATGACTTTTTCACCCCTTTCATCGCATCGACACTGTGGTATATGTCCAGCAAGCCGGAGTGATCGGTATTGAGGTTGGGACAAGGCTTGGGATGAAGGCATGACGGACGCACACATTTCTCACAGGCCTTGATATTCTTACCCTGCATTCCATACATATTTGCCGACGGGCCTCCCAAATCGGTAATGTATCCTTTGAAATCGTCCATCTCCGTAACCTGAGCCACCTCTCTCAAAATAGATTCCTTGCTGCGTGAAGCGATAAATTTCCCCTGATGGGCTGAGATGGTGCAGAATGCACACCCGCCGAAACAACCGCGATGCATATTCACCGAATGTTTTATCATTTCAAAAGCGGGAATCACCTTCCCTTTATAGCGTGGATGGGGAAGACGGGTATACGGTAAATCAAAAGAAGCATCTATCTCGGCTGTCGACATCGGAGGATACATCGGATTGACCTTTATCCATTGTCCCCCATATTGCTGCCAGATCACCGAACCGTACATACGGTTGCTCTCCGTTTCTATATATTTGAAATTCTCCGACTGAAACTTCTTGTTTGCCTTACATTTCTCAAAAGAGTGCAACACAATATCAGTCGGATGTATATCACTCTTTGCATATCTCACCACCGTCTGCGGCAAATCGACAATTTCATCAATTTTATTTCCGGCTTTAAGCCTGTCGGCAAGTTCTACAATAGGTTTTTCACCCATTCCGTAGATCAGCATATCGGCCTTGCATTCCATAAGAATTGAGGGGCGCAACGAATCGCTCCAGTAATCATAATGCGAAAGACGTCGCATAGATGCCTCTATACCCCCTGCCACAACCGGAACGTCAGGAAATATCTGTTTCAAAATGCCGGAATATACGATAGTAGGATAGTCAGGACGTGCACCATGCCTTCCGCCCGGCGTATACGCATCATCACTGCGACGGCGACGGTTTGCCGTGTAATGATTCACCATCGAATCCATGGCTCCTGCAGATACTCCGAAAAATAACCGTGGTGCTCCGAATTTCTTGAAATCACGCAGATCATCCTGCCAGTTAGGCTGCGGAACAATAGCCACACGATAGCCCTTGTTCTGAAGAACCCTGCCAAGCACAGCCGCACCGAACGAAGGGTGATCAACGTAGGCATCACCTGTAAAAAGAACCACATCAACATAGTCCCACCCTAAAAGTTTCATCTCTTTAACTGAAGTGGGAAGAAACAGAGTCAGGTCATTTTTCCGCTCCATCATGCTGTTTTTTCTTTAAGAGTTCTTCCATTTTAAGCACTTCGTCACGCAGACGCGCAGCCTCGATAAATTCCATTTTCTTAGCCGCTTCAACCATTTCGAGACGTCTACGCGATATAGACTTCTGCAAATCATCGGCACTCATATATGGAATAACAGGATCCGCAGCGATGTCAACTTTCGAAATGTATTCATTTTCATACATGACCGGAGTTGATTTCTCACGCTTATCCTTTCCGCTTTTAGGTGCCTTACCAGTGCGCGACTGTTTGCTTTCAGCAACATTGTCGTCATTATCCACACCTATTATCCGGTTACGTGCCTTGACAATAGCCTGTGGTGTTATGCCGTTTTTCTCATTGTACTCAAGCTGCAATGCCCTGCGTCGAGCCGTTTCGTCTATGGTCTGACGCATGGAATCGGTAATCTTGTCAGCATACATTATAACCGTGCCGTTAAGATTTCGGGCAGCACGTCCAACAGTCTGAATCAGTGAACGGTGTGAACGCAGGAATCCCTCCTTATCGGCATCAAGAATAGCGACGAGCGACACCTCCGGAAGGTCAAGACCCTCACGAAGCAGATTCACGCCTATCAGAACATCGAACACACCGGCACGCAAATCATCGAGTATACGTATTCTGTCCAATGTGTCTACATCACTATGAATATACGCAGCCTTAACCCTTAACTTTAAAAGATAATCGTTAAGCTCCTCAGCCATACGTTTAGTAAGTGTTGTCACCAGAGCACGTTCATCACGTTCTACCCTCAGTTGAATCTCCTCAAGCAAATCATCTATCTGGTTGAGCGACGGACGAACCTCGATAACCGGATCAAGCAAACCGGTGGGTCGAATGATTTGCTCCACAACAACACCTTCACTCTTATTCAATTCATAATCGGCCGGAGTAGCACTGACATAAATAACCTGAGGCGTCAGATTTTCGAACTCCTCGAATTTCAACGGTCTGTTGTCGAGCGCAGCCGGAAGACGGAACCCATATTCAACCAAATTCATTTTGCGTGATAAATCTCCACCATACATAGCCCTTACCTGTGGAATGGTCACATGACTCTCATCAATTATGGTAAGGAAATCCTTAGGGAAATAATCAAGTAGACAGAAAGGCCTCATACCCGGCAATCGGCCGTCGAAATAACGGCTATAGTTCTCAATTCCGGAACAGTGACCTACTTCGCGCATCATTTCCACATCGTATGTAACCCGTTCCCTCAGTCTTTTCGCCTCAAGTTCACGCGCCTCACGATAGAAAAAATCGACCTGTTCACCCAAATCAAGTTCTATTTCCGCAATGCCACGGGCCATTCTCTCACGAGAAGTAACAAAAATATTTGCAGGGAAAATTTTAAACTGATCATGCTGACCCAAAGTAACATAATCAGTCGGATAGAATGTTGCGATCGATTCAATTTCATCGCCCCACCACACCACTCTTACAACAATATCTTCATAAGCGAGATATATGTCGACAGTGTCGCCTTTCACCCTGAAGTTACCATGATTGAATTCTACTTCATTTCGCGAATAGAGCGCAGCAACCAATTCCCTGAGAAAAGCATTTCTCGTAATTTTCTTACCAACTTTTATGTCTATTACGTTGCTGTTGAAATCTTCAGGATTGCCCATGCCGTAAAGACATGATACAGAACTGACAACGACCAAATCCTGACGACCTGATAAAAGAGCGGAAACTGTGGCAAGACGCAATTTCTCAATCTCATCATTAATCATCAGATCCTTCTCTATATACTTGTCAACCGATGGAATATAAGCCTCCGGCTGATAATAGTCATAATATGACACAAAGTACTGAACGGAATTCTCAGGAAAGAAATTCTTGAACTCGCCATACAGTTGGGCGGCAAGCGTTTTGTTATGGCTAAGTATCAATGTCGGTTTCCTGACCTCCTTAATGACATTTGCCATTGTAAAAGTCTTGCCCGAACCGGTGACACCAAGCAGAGTCTGCGAACGCACACCATCATTTACTCCGGCCACTAACTGTTCTATGGCCTGAGGTTGATCGCCTGTTGGTTTATAGTTTGACGAAAGCTTGAAATCCATTCTACAAAATTAGGAAAAACTCACAACATTAAAAACTACAAACCACGATAATCAAATCAGAATCCGCTTCCTTTAACAACCCATCCGTCAGCAAGAGGCGAAATTTTCCCGTAAACAGTTACTCCGGCAGTTGAATATCCGGCATCAATACTGGCCGAAGCCTTAGTCTTATCCTTTGCAAGTCTCACTGTTACGTCGGCAACAAGGCCCTTGCCGCTTACAACATACATTAACGTGGCCGTACCCTTTTTGTCAACTGAATATCTCAAATTCCTCGGCGCTCCCTCCACAGTTATACCTCCGAGTCCATTAAATCCAGGAGCTGCCTGAGGAAATGAAATCTGGATAACAGCATTCATGGAATCAAGACTCAGATAATTTACTGTTGGATTTGTCTGAGTCGTACCGCCATGCTTGAACACCATTTCATCAATAGAAAGCACAAACCGTTTGTCGGCAAGCGCTTTATACGCTCTTTCCGCATTAATTGAATCCATCTTGGCAGCTATTTCCTTTTTCTGCCTACGCTGTGCCTCATTTGCTGTTGAGCATGAAACAGCACCTATGCAAGACACTAATATCAAGGTAAAAATTAATTTTTTCATAAATTTTTAACGTTTGAACAACCTATCTCTATCTGATAACACTGTTAAATATTCCTAAAACACATTTTATTCCCCTTTTTAACACATCTGAAAGCACACAACGCTTTGTCCTTTAATCAAAAATAACTACCTTTGCCAAGATTTTACCGCACCGGGCTCGGATTAAGCGGACAATCTTTTTGTCCCGCCCGTCGGCCAAACCATTTTAACTGTATTAATTAAATGTACGCAATTGTAGAAATCCAAGGACAACAGTTCAAGGCTGAACCTGAAAAGTTCTTGTATGTTCACTATCTCGGCGATGCAACCAAAGAAGGTGATGTTGTTGAATTCGACAATGTTCTCCTCGCTGAAGCCGACGGCGCTGTTAAAGTTGGTGTTCCCACCGTTGAAGGCGCAAAAGTGGTTTGCGAGGTTCTTACCCCGCTTGTAAAAGGTGACAAAGTGATTGTTTTCAAAAAGAAACGTCGCAAAGGCTATCGCCGTAAAAACGGCCATCGCCAGTGTTTCACCAAAGTGTTAATTAAAGAAGTAGTTGCTTAACCCCGTAAAAGTAGAATAAGATGGCACATAAAAAAGGTGTAGGTAGTTCTAAGAACGGTCGTGAATCAGAAAGCAAACGACTTGGTGTTAAGATTTTCGGCGGCCAGCACTGCAAGGCCGGCAACATCATCAAACGTCAGCGTGGCACAGTGCATCATCCCGGTCTGAATGTAGGCATGGGCAAGGATCACACCCTTTATGCTCTTGTTAACGGTGTTGTTGTTTTCACCGAAGGCAAGAACGGACGTAAGTTCATCAACGTTACCGCTGAAGCATAAACGTCAATTAACTACTGAAAAAATCAGAGGCGCGCTCAATTGAGCGCGCCTCATTTATTTTAATTCCTTTTGCAATCAGGCTTCTTTTTTGCAGCATGCGCAGTTACAGGTAACAACCTTATAAATAACGACAGCAAGCAGAGCACCTACAAGCGGACCAACAACCATAATCCAGAAATCACCCCATGCGTCGGGCGAAAACAATGCAGGGCCAAAGCTACGTGCCGGGTTAACAGAGCAATTGTCTACAGGTATACCAACAATATTTACCAATCCGAGAGCAAGACCGATAGCCAGACCTGCGAATTTTCCAAAACCGATATTCTCGTCCGTAGCGCAAAGAATAATTGTAAAGAAGAACATTGTCAACAGAACTTCAGCAAGAAGAGCCATGCAAGAAGTCGCACCGGGCTGCAACACATTTGTAGCCAAAGAGTTTTCGCCGGTAATGCCTCCGAAATTAAACTCAGGAGCCGATGACACCAACCAGAACAGACAAGCTGCTCCAAGTGCGGCACCCACTAACTGAGCCACAACATAACCCACAAAATCCTTACCGCTCATTTTTCCACATACGAGCATTGCAAAGCTAACAGCCGGATTTACATGACAGCCGGAAATATTACCGATACAATAACAAAGACAAACCAACACTAATCCGAAGCAAAGGCCGATACCGAGACCGCCGATTGAAGGACCAGCAAGCACTGCGCTTCCGCAGGCCAACAAAACAAGGAACAAGGTTCCAAATAATTCTGCTAAATACTTTTTCATGATTTAGGGAATAATGATTAAATAAATAATGAAACTTTAATTGGCTATGAACTAATCATAATCAAACTAAATGCAAATATATTTGTTATTATTTTAAAATCAAAAACATAAATACAAAAATTACTATGGACAACGCATTTAAAGACCAAAAAGTAGCTCAGGCAGCTGCAGCAGTTTCACAAACCGCAGCAAAAGTCAGCGCCGATGCAGCACAGATGGCGGCAAAAGCAGAAGCATCTGCCGCGAAACAGGAAATTACCGATAAAGTAAACTCGGCTAAAGCAAGCATCACTGACAAATACAACGAATTGAAGGATCAAGCCGCGACACAAACAGCAG
Organism: uncultured Bacteroides sp.; assembly: GCA_964564465.1. GTDB lineage: Bacteria > Bacteroidota > Bacteroidia > Bacteroidales > Muribaculaceae > Paramuribaculum. The sequence goes on along the minus strand of CAZMAO010000001.1, from coordinate 22,138 downwards.
GACTGGCCGATAAAGTAAAAAATATGGCCGCCGATGCACTTGAAGCAACCTCAAAAAAAGCAGAAGAATGGGCTGCGAAAATTAAAGGTTGAAGTTTGATAGAACACAGATCATAACAATGGAGAGAACTCTAATCCGAGTTCTCTTCATTTGCTTTCTCTTTCTTTCTACCCCAGCGTTCATTCTGTAAGGATGCCGAACGCGCTTCCGCCGCATTGTTTCCCGGTGTATAAAATCGCTGAAATCCCGCCGCATCTGGCATATACTGCTGCAAAACAAAATTACCTGGATAATTGTGAGGATATAGATAATTATGCCCATAGCCCATATCCTCCATCATTTTTGTAGGAGCATTTCGCAAATGCAGCGGAACAGGCAGATTGCCAGTTTGACGTACATAGGCTAATGCACTGTCTATAGCCATATAGCCTGAATTGCTTTTGGGAGAAGTAGCCAAATATATAGCACACTCCGATAAAGGTATACGACCCTCAGGCCAACCTATCTTATGGATGGCATCGAACGTGGCATTAGCAAGCAACAACGCATTGGGATTCGCGAGCCCTACATCCTCGGCTGCAAATATAACCATTCGACGTGCAATAAATTCCGGCTCTTCACCACCTTCAATCATTCTTGCCAGCCAATAAACCGCAGCATCAGGATCACTGCCACGCATACTCTTAATGAATGCCGAGATAATATCATAGTGCATCTCCCCATTCTTATCATACGCGGCAGGATTACTTTGCAATCGGTCAGCAACTATACGGTCATCAATAACAATTTTTTCTCCTTTTGGAGTGCTCTGTTCCAAAAGGTCCAAAATATTGAGCAACTTCCTTGCGTCGCCTCCTGAAAATCTGAACAATGCAGACGTTGAAACAATTTCAACACCATGTTCCGCAATAATACTGTCCTTTGAAACAGCATGTTCCAGTAATGCACCAAGTTCATCATCATCAAGCGGCTTCAACGTATATACCTGAGCCCGCGACAAAAGCGGACGAATCACCTCGAACGACGGATTTTCTGTAGTCGCACCAATCAGAGTAACCGTGCCGTTCTCAACCCCTGCCAGCAAACTGTCCTGCTGCGACTTGCTGAAGCGATGTATTTCATCAATAAACAAAATCGGACGATGACCACTGAACATGCTCTGCGAATCACGCCGGCAACGTTCAAGCACTTCGCGGACATCCTTAACCCCGGAATGAACGGCACTCAACGTATAAAATGGCGTATCGATTGTATTTGCAATAATCCTTGCCAACGTAGTTTTACCTACCCCCGGAGGTCCCCACAAAATAAACGATGAAACATTTCCGGAATCAATCATCTTCCGGATCACGGAGTCAGGACCAACCAGATGAGTTTGCCCTATATATTCCGATAAATTGGTTGGACGCAGACGTTCGGCGAGTGGTAGATTCATCTTTTAAATGTTGCTTTTATGCAAAAGTAACAAAAATAAAGCGGTTTTTTATTTCATGCTAAAAAAATATAAGATTACAATTCGAATTTTTCCAACGGATTTATTAATTTTACACACGCAATAACGCTTAATAAAAATATCGGACAATTACCAACAACCCTTGCAAAATGATTGTTTTAATATTATAAAACGAATTTCATTTTCAAACCCTATTGTATCACCATTAAAGAAAAATAAAATGAACGGATCAGCAAACAATAAGACGCCTCAGATGATGCGCAACATTTTTGGAGTTATAATGATTATTGTTTACATCGGCATGGGAGTTCTCTTCTTCTTGAACTATTTCTCCTTTACCGGCAGTTGGCAGATACTCCGCTGGATTGGTGGTGTTGTCTTTACCATCTATGGAATATGGCGCGCTTATCGCCAGTTCAAAGGCATTGATCCCGACATAACAACCCGTTCTTAAAACGCATCATAATGAAATTCCATAGGCTACTGACCATAAGTTTCCTTACCGCAGGAATAGCATTTACCTCCTGCGACACCAAGAAAGTAGAAAGCACCAACACATCGGGAATTGCCACAATAGCATGCGATGCCTCGTTTGAAAACATTATTTCTCAGGAAATTGACGTTTTTGAATATATATATAACAAGGCAAGTGTAATCCCCTATTACGTTGATGAGCATTCAGCCATTGATTCAATCATGAAAATGAAGACCAAAATGGCCGTAACCACACGTCCACTCACAAAGGATGAAATCGCTTATCTTAAATCAAACAAGAAAAATGTTAAACAGACACAAATTGCTGTTGACGCCATAGCGCTTATTGTCAATCCCTCGAACCCTACTGAAATACTTTCAAAAGCAGAAATATCTGAAATTCTTGAAGGCAAAGTAACAGAATGGGAGAAAGTGGCTCCGGGAGCACGTGGAACAATAAAAGTGGTTTTCGATCATCAGGGCTCAAGCACTGCACGCTACATGCGCGACTCGCTGATGAACGGACAGCATTTTGCGCCTAACGTCTATGCCCAGAAATCACCTCAGGCTGTTTTCGATGCTGTTGCCGCTGACAAGACTGCGATTGGAATAATTGGTGTAAGCTGGGTTACAGACGACATGGGTTTCCGCGAACGTACACGTGAAGAGCTAACCGCTGCGGTAAAAGCTAATGACTCAACTGAAGTCAAATTCAACAATCAGGTTAAAGTGTTAAAGGTTCGCCGCGATGACGAAGTTACCGCATATAAACCTTATCAGTATTATATTTTCACCGGTGAATATCCGCTTTATCGCCAGGTTTATATGATTACAACCGCAGCAGGTGGCACGCTTAGCCATGGTTTCTACTCATTTGTAACCGGATTTGAAGGACAAAAAATCATGCAGATGAGCGGTGTGCTCCCCCGGGTTGTACGTCCGCAAATGGTACAGGTCAATTAAACTTTATACATATCAACCAGTCATAAAAACAATAATAACTTAATAAACCTCACAATGAAATTTAAATTTTTAGTTTCTTTAGCTGCTGCTGCCATCGCTTTTGGCGCATCGGCGCAAGGTGGCTATCAGGACGGCGTAGACAATTTTAACGCCGGACGACTTGACGTTGCAAAAGCAATTCTCGACAAAACTATCAATGACCCTCAAACCGCCAAGGACGTTTCCTACTACTATCTCGGTTGCATCGCCCTTGATGAAAAGAATGTAGCTGAAGCAAAAAAGAATTTCGAAGCCGGCATTGCCGCCAATCCTAACTACGGTTATAACTATATCGGTCTGGGTGAAATTGACCTTATGAACGGAGATAAGAGCGCAGCTGAAAAACAATTCGCTCTTGCAACCAAAGCCGACAAAAAAAATATGGCTCTTGTAGTGGCAGTTGCCCGTGCCTATTATAATGTCAATCCTACTCTTTATGCAAAAGAGATAGCTAAAAACATAGCTAAAGCAGAAAAAGAATCAAAATACATGGAGCCTGCCATCTATGTCTTGCAAGGTGATATGGAGGCCAAAAATGATCCGGGAGAAGCTGCCGGCAAGTATGAAATGGCTATCAACATGGATGCTGACAAAGGGCATGTAAATCGTGAAGCATATGTAAAATATGCCAACACATATTTCCGTGTCAATCCATCATATGCAATCGGAAAGCTTAAGGAACTGAATGAAAAAGAGCCGAATTCGGCTCTTGCCCAGCGCGAACTTGCTGAAAAGTACTACGATAACGAACAGTTTGGCTCCGCTTGCCAGCAATATGAGAAATACATGCAGAACCCCAATCACTTCCAACGCGACGAACAGCGTTTCGCCGGTCTGCTCTTCTCTGCTAAACGTTATGACGAATCTATTAATCTTGCCAATAAGATTCTTGCTTCAGATCCCGGAAACCCCTACATGTATCGAGTTCTGCTCCTCAACTATTCAGCACAGGAAAAAATGCCGGAAGCCGTAGAAGTCGGCAAGAAACTTTTTGCAACAAAAAATGTGCAGCTTATTCCGAATGATTATATTCTCTACGGAAAAGCGCTTAGCGAAACCGGTGATGCCGCCGCTGCAGTGAAGGTGTTCGAAGACGCTATACGCCTCAACCCCGACAAACCTGAATTGATGACAGATCTCAGCGCTGTATATGACCGTGCAGGCGATAAAGAAAAGGCAGTGGAAGTAATGAAGCAATACCTTGACCTTGGAAACGGTTCTGTGAGCGATCTTCTCAGCATGGCCCGCCGCTACCAATCTCTTGCCGGCACCCTGACTTATGGCACTCCCGAATTTGAAACCGCAATCGGTGAGGCTGTTAAATATTGCGACATGGCGATTGAAAAAGCCGGTGACGGACTTACTTCAGGCTCTACTGCATCTCTCCATCGTGCAAAAGGTCAGATTCTTCTTTCAAAAAATGATTCCAAGCCTAACGATGAAGTTATAGCCGCATACAGCACCGCAGTTCAGCTACTCGATTCAGAGCCCTCGAATCTTGAAAAATACAAACCTTACTATAGCGAAGCTTACCGTGTTATCGGAGCTTACTATCTCGTAAACAACAATAACGAAAAAGCAAAAGAATTTTTCGGTAAATATCTTGAACTTTATCCCGATGATGAAAACATCAAGGGCGTTTACGAAAAACTTTAACTGAACTTTAAATCTTACATATCAAGTGCTCCGGATTAATTATCCGGAGCACTTTTATTTTCAGAATTTTAGTTTATTTCACAAAGATACTTAACCGCTATAAAATAAATTTCATTAACTTTGTTTCAAATCACTTATTCCTTAAACCTATGTTTACCAATCTCTCGTTCGCTACTATTGAACCCTGGCTATACTGGGCGTTGATTATAGCGTATATCATAACCGTGGTAAGTATCATAGGAATCGTTTTGTCTGAGAACCGTAATCCGGTAAAATCCCTTGCCTGGGTCTCGGTTCTACTGATGTTCCCTATCGGCGGATTGATATTATATCTGTTCTTCGGACGAAGCATTAAGAATAAACGCATGATTTCACGTCGTAATAAACGTAAATTGCGTAAACTTGAACTTCAGGATTACCAGAATACCCCTTTCGACGGATTCTCCCCGACACGGCGTCAACAACTTGAATTAGGGAAAGCACTTGACAGCGCCAGCATATATCCTGGAAATATTTCCCGTATTTTTTTCAACGGAAAGGACAAATTAAACTCGCTCCTTGCCGACATAGAAAATGCACAGCATTTTATAAACCTTCAATATTACATATTCGAAGATGACAACACCGGCAAACTTCTGGCCGATGCACTTATTCGGAAAGCCGCACAAGGTGTGAAAATCCGAATTATTTATGACCATATCGGGTCTATACATGTCAGTAATTCTTTTTTCAGAAAACTTAGGAATGCAGGCATAGAAGTGTATCCGTTTTTCCGTGTTGTCTTCCCTCTTTTCGCAACACGCATAAATTGGCGTAACCACCGAAAAATATGCATAATTGATGGTAAAATTGGCTATGTAGGAGGCATGAACATAGCTGACAGATATATTGACGGCGGTAAATTCAAAAAATGGCGCGACACGCACATGCGCATCGACGGTCCGGCTGTAAACGCACTGCAGCTTTCATTTGCCATTGACTGGAATTTTATGGGTCAGCCTCTTATAGAAGAACCCGTGGCTCCTGTAAATCATTCTGACAATCCAGACTCATCACACATGCAATTCATAACTTCCGGTCCAACCAGTGAATGGAGTAATGTTGAGTTTCAGATGCTTCAGGCCATAAGTAATGCCAAGAGCCGTATTTTTATTCAGACACCATACTTTTTGCCAACAGAAAGTCTTCTCCGTGCCCTCCAGTCGGCTGCACTTTCGCGTGTAGACGTCCGTGTAATGATTCCGCGTGCAAGTGATTCAAAAATTCTCACTTATGCAAGCCGCAGCTATATCTATGAATCATTAAGAGCCGGGATAAAAATATATCTTTACGATGCCGGAATGCTTCATGCAAAAACAATGATTGTAGACAGAGATTTTTCAGCAATTGGCTCGGCAAACATCGATTTCCGCAGTTTTGAACATAACTTTGAAGGAACTATGTTCATATACTCATCAAAAGTCAACTCAATTTTGCGACATCAGTTTCTACTTGATGAGCAAGAGTGCACACGAATAAAGGAAGCGGAATGGCGTGTACGCCCATACACCCACAAAGCTTTTGAGTCAATTCTACGCCTGTTAAGTCCGATTCTATAATAATCGTAATTAACTGTCAATATGGCAAAAAGAACAGGCATCCATCATAATGACAGACGCCTGACTCTTATTGTAGAAACTATTTATCTTTAAGTAACTTATTACTTTACAGCAGCAATTCCGGGAAGAACTTTTCCTTCAATAGCCTCAAGAAGAGCGCCACCGCCTGTTGAGACATAGCTGACCTGATCGGCCATTCCGAACTTGTTTACGCATGCAACGGAGTCGCCGCCGCCTACCAATGAGAATGCACCCTTGTCAGTAGCTTCAACAATTGCATCGGCAATAGCTTTCGAGCCACCGGTAAAGTTATCAAATTCAAACACACCGGCAGGACCATTCCACAGAATTGTCTTTGCATCCTTAATTGCTGCAGCAAAAGCCTTACGCGACTCAGGACCGGCATCAAGGCCTTCCCAACCTTCAGGAATAGCCATAACAGAACATACCTGTGTATTTGCATCATTACTAAATGAATCTGCTGCAACACAATCAGTGCCAAGGACCAGGTTCACACCTTTTTCCTTAGCTTTCTTCATGATGTCAAGAGCAAGATCAAGCTTATCTGTTTCACAGATAGAATCTCCGACATTACCACCCTGAGCCTTTGCGAAAGTATATGTCATACCGCCACAAAGAATCAGATTGTCAACTTTATCCATGAGATTCTCAATAATGCCGATTTTAGTTGAAACTTTCGATCCGCCCATAATTGCCGTGAAGGGACGTTTAATATCGGAAAGAATGTTATCAACGGCCTTGACCTCTTTTTCCATGAGGAAACCAAGCATTTTGTCCTGCTTATCGAAATAATCGGCGATGACGGCAGTAGAGGCGTGTTTACGGTGTGCGGTTCCGAACGCATCATTTACATATACGTCAGCATAACCGGCCAATGTCTTTGCGAACTCTTTCTGCTTTTCCTTCATTTCTTTCTTAGCTGCGTCATAAGCAGGATCTTCTTTATCTATACCTACAGGCTTTCCTTCCTCCTCAGGATGGAAACGAAGATTTTCAAGCAAAAGAACCTCACCGGGTTTCAGACTTGCAGCAGCTTCAGCAGCATCTACACAATCAGGAGCGAATTTAACATCACGACCAAGAGCCTTGGCAACCGCATCCTTTATCTGTGACAAAGAGAATTTAGGATTAACTTTACCTTTCGGCTTACCCATGTGGCTCATAATGATCAGACTGCCACCATCATTTAAAATTTTTTCAAGTGTGGGAAGTGCGCCACGGATACGGGTATCGTCTGTAATGTTACCGTTTTCATCAAGAGGCACATTGAAGTCTACACGTACAATCGCCTTCTTGCCATTGAAATTGTAATTTTCGATGCTCATTTTGGTTTTACTTTATAATATTGATATAATTAAACAATCGTGTTGCAAAAATAATTAAAAGATTTGAGTTTTCTCTATTTATTTCAGCAGCAATTCCATTTGCTGTTGCAGTTTGTGTGCCTCACGTGCAGCAGCCTCAGCGAAATCTTCACCCTGCGATGCAAAAATAATTCCCCTTGAGGAATTAACAAGCAATCCGCATTCGCCCGGAATCATGCCGTACCGACAAACCTCCTCCAGACTACCGCCTTGCGCACCTACCCCAGGAACCAACAGAAATGATTTTGGTGCAAGTTTACGGATGTCGGAGAACATAGAGCCCTGGGTTGCACCTACGACATACATCATTTCATCTTCTCCTGCCCATTGTTGAGATACGGTTATCACAGACTCGAACAACCTCACTCCGTTACGGTCGGGTATAAGTTGAAAGTCGTGAGATCCCTTATTTGATGTAAGAGCCAATAGAATCACCCACTTGCCCTCATAGCCCAGAAACGGTTCCACACTATCCTGACCCATATAAGGCGCCACCGTTACTGCATCAACACCCATATGCTCGAAAAAACTTCTGGCATACAATTTCGAAGTATTTCCTATATCGCCACGCTTTGCATCAGCAATAATAAACTGATCAGGATAATTATCACGAATATAACGCACCGTACGCTCCAATACATCCCATCCCTCTGAACCAAAAGCCTCATAAAACGCAAGGTTAGGTTTATATGCCACACAAAAAGGAGCTGTCGCATCTATTATCGCCTTATTAAATGTAAATATCGCATCTTCACCGGCAGCTATGTGCGACGGCAGCTTTAGAGGATCGGAATCAAGTCCCACACAAAGAAAACTCTTCTTTGCATATATGTTCCGAATTAGATCTTTTCTATCCATATGAGATTTAAAGTTGATTTTCCTTTAATTTTTCAGCATTTTCTGCAATAATTAAGTGATCGATAACATCTTGAATATTACCGTCAACAAATGACTGCAAATTATAAATTGTATAGTTAATCCTATGATCTGTTATCCGACCCTGCGGATAGTTATATGTACGGATTTTTGCCGAACGGTCGCCTGTTGAAACAAGAGTTTTACGCCGTGATGCTATGTCGTCAACATACTTCTGATGTTCCTTATCATAAATGAACGTGCGCAAACGGCTTAAAGCCCTTTCCTTATTTTTAGGCTGATCACGCGTTTCAGTACATTCTATGAGGATTTCCTCCGTTTCGCCGGTGTTCGGATTACGCCACATATAGCGCAATCTGACACCGCTCTCAACCTTATTTACATTCTGTCCGCCGGCACCACCTGAACGGAAAGTGTCCCATTTAATTTCTCCCTCGTTTATTTCCACGTCAAAAGCTTCCGCCTCGGGTAAGACAGCAACCGTAGCTGCCGACGTATGAACACGGCCTTGCGTTTCTGTTGCAGGCACACGCTGCACCCTGTGTACACCACTCTCATATTTCAAAGTGCCGTACACATCCTCACCCGACACAGTCATTACAATTTCCTTATACCCTCCGGAAGCACCTTCGCTTGCATGCGTAACAGCCACATTCCAACCCTTCTGTTCACAATACTTCATATACATTTTTGCAAGATCCCCTGCAAAAATAGCGGCTTCGTCGCCCCCGGTTCCTCCGCGTATTTCAAGAATAGCATTTTTCGAATCCTCCGGATCCGCAGGAATCAGCAATAGCTTTATCTCCTCCTCAAGTTCGGGAATAGCTTGATTCGCCATAGCGAGTTCTTCTCGTGCAAAAGAACGCAATTCCTCATCCGATTCAGTTTCAAGCAACTCTTTTGCCTCCGAAATCGAATCCAAAAGTGTCTTATATCGACGGGTAGCCTCGGTAAGTTTCTCCAGATCCTTATATTCCTTGGTCAAACGCACATAACGTTTCATATCGGCAATCACTTCCGGGTCGGTAATAAGTGTACTCACCTCCTGAAAACGAGCCTCAATTCCATCAAGACGCAAAAGCAATGAATCGTCCGCCATTCTATATTATAAGATTTTCGGCGAAATTACAAATTTTTCCTGTAAAGGTCAATAATTTTCATAAACAATAAACCTCGACAAACTTGTTATTTGTAACAAATAATTTTATCATGTATTATACAAGAAAATTAGGCATGAAATTTGCTAATCCATACCATAAGTGTTAAATTTGCATGCTCAAATTGCACTTTTGGAATAAAAAACATTTAAAAGCATACATAAAAGTTATGAACGTAACAATGCAAAACATCGATGAAGTCAGCGCACGCCTGACCGTATCGATTGAAGAAAACGACTACAAACAAAAAGTTAACGACGAACTCAAGAAAATTGGCAAAACACATCAGATTCCCGGATTCCGCAAAGGTCATATCAGTCTGATGGATTTGCAACGCCGCTTTGGAAAACAGGTTACAAGCGACGTTATAAATCAGGAAGTTTATGAAGCTGTGATGAAGTATATCCAGGAGAATAAACTTGAAGTTCTCGGCGCTCCCCTCCCTGTTGAGGTTAAGGAACTCGATTTAAAAAACCAAAAGGATTTCACTTTCGAATATGAAATAGGACTCGCTCCCAAACTTGATGTAAAACTCGACAAAAACGAGCACATCCCCTATTACAATATCGAAGTTCCGGCTGATCTTGTAGAAGAACAGGACAAAGCTTTCCGCAAACGCTTTGGCGCACAGGTTCCCGGTGAAGTATTTGAACCCGATGCACTTGTAAAAGGCTCCATGATGGAACTCAATGAAGACGGCACCATTAAAGAAGGTGACGGTGCAATTCAGGTTGTAAGCACTATTGTCGGACCTATGTACTTTAAGGATAAGGAACAGACTGAAAAATTCGAAGGCAAAAAAGTTGGAGATAAAGTTGTGTTCAATCCTCGCAAGGCCGCTGGTGGTGATGTTACTGAAATAGCATCTATGCTCAACATCGACAAGTCGCGGACTGATGATGTTCAAGGTGACTTTGAATTCGTAATCTCTGAAATAATCGTTGTTCGTCCTGCCGAACTGAACGAAGAATATTACAAACAAGTATTCGGCGAAGGCAAGGTTAATAACGAAGATGAATATAAGGCTGCCCTCAAGGATATGGTCAGCAAAGAACTTGCCGGTAACAGTGAAATGGTTTTCCGCCTTAGTGCGCGCAAATTCTTTATCGACAAATACGGCGACATGAAGCTGCCTGTCGATATCCTGAAAAAATGGTTGATAAGCCGTAATGAAGGGCTTACTGCTGAAAACATTGATGAGATGTTCCCCACCCAGATTGAACCTGACTTAAAATGGCAACTCATCAAAGAACAGATTGCTGCAATTGCAAATGTGAGCATCAATGATGACGACCTCATGGAAATGGCTAAGAACATAGCTCGTCGCCAGCTTGCTCAATACGGCATGACTAATATTGGTGATGACACGGTTACTGCATTCGCAAAAAACATACTTGATGATAAAAACTATCGTCCGCGCATCGTGGAGCAGGTCGGCGACATCAAACTGTTCGATGCAATCAAAAATGCCGTTACACTTGATGAAAAAACGGTTACTTTTGATGAATTTAAGGAGCTTGCTGCTAAAATGTAAGATTCTCCATCCAAATATTTATAGCGTTGCGGCTAACCGTGACGCTATTTTTTTGCTCTTGATTTAAAATTTTATTTACTTTGTAATGCATGAACCGATAATCATAATTTACATGAATAAATATTTTTCTCTTTCGGCAGCCTTATTGCTATTTTCAGCTTTTCTCACCACCACAACATCGTGTCACAAAGCATCTGCATCATCAGATTCCGATACCCGCCTCGACACACTTGTAAATCCATTCATAGGAACAGATTTCACCGGAAATACATATCCCGGTGCTCAAGCTCCGCACGGAATGGTGCAGCTAAGTCCTGACAACGGACTTCCCGGATGGGACCGTATAGCCGGATACTATTACCCCGACAGCACTATTGCCGGATTCAGTCACACCCATTTATCAGGAACAGGAGCCGGCGACCTCTACGACATATCGTTTATGCCGGTGACACTCCCCTACAAAGAAGCACCCGCACCGCTCGGAATTCATTCTAAATTTTCACATTCAAGCGAAACAGCTTCGGCCGGATACTATAAAGTCACGCTGTCTGACTACAATATAGATGTTGAGCTTACTGCCACTGAACGAGCAGGCGTTCAACGCTATACATTCCCCGGAGGCAAATGCGCCGTGATTTTAAATCTCGCAAAGGCAATGAACTGGGATGCGACTGTTGCCACCGAACTTCAGATTGTCGATTCTGTAACTATTAAAGGATATCGATTTTCAAACGGATGGGCACGCGACCAAAAAATATACTTTGAAAGCCGATTCAGCAAACCCTTTGATTCCGTCAGGCTCGATTCTCTTGAAATAACCGATGACAAAGGCTCCCCCACGGGCACATATGGGATTATAGCTCAGTTCAATTACGACATGAGCAAAAATGAACAGTTAACGATAAGCACCGCAATTTCAGCAGTTGACGAAGAAGGTGCGTCGAAAAATCTTACAGCGGAAGTTCCCGACAACAACTTTGAAACCGCACTTGCAGCCACACGTAAAAAATGGAACAAAGCTCTCTCTTCCGTAAAAATTGAAGGCGGCAGCCCGGACGATCGAGTAAATTTCTATACAGCGCTTTATCATTCCATGATAGCCCCGACTATTTACAGCGATGTCGACGGTCGCTACCTTGGTCCGGACAGACAAATTCACAACACGGACAACTGGACTAATTACAGCACCTTCTCACTTTGGGATACTTTCAGGGCGGCTCATCCCTTATACACCATTGTTGAGCCTGAAAATGTAAACTCGATGGTAAAATCCCTTATGGCATTTGGAGAACAGAATGGTCGTCTACCGGTGTGGAACATGCATGCATCGGAAACCGACATGATGATAGGATATCATGCAGTGCCCGTAATAGTGGATGCATATCTTAAGGGCATTGGCGATTTCAACGCGGAAAAAGCATTGGATTTATGCATCGCCACTGCAAATCTTAATGATTACCGCGGTATAGGGCTTTATAAAGAAAAAGGATACGTTCCTTTCGATGTTGAAGATCCCTATAATGCCGACGACTGGTCGCTGAGCCGCACGCTCGAATATGCTTACGATGATTATTGCATAGCGGTTATGGCACAGAAACTTGGAAGGAAAGATGTTGCAAAAGAATTCTATAAACGTTCCGAAAACTATCGGAATCTGTTCAACAGCGCAACCGGCTTCATGACTCCACGCGACAGCGACGGTAACTGGCAAAAAGGGTTTTCGCCTGATGAGTACACCGCACACATATGTGAAAGCAACGGCTGGCACTATCTTTGGTCGGTGCAACATGACATTCCGGGCCTGATCGAACTTATAGGTGGCAAAAAAGCCTTTACCAACAAACTTGACAGCATGTTCACATATGCACCCGGCGAAAAGGACTCACTGCCAATATTCAGCACCGGCATGATTGGTCAGTATGCCCATGGAAACGAACCGAGCCATCATGTTATTTATCTTTACAATAGTGTTGACCAACCCTGGAAGACAGCAGAATACGCCACAAAAGTGATGAAAGAGCTCTATAAGAACGAACCGGCAGGGCTTTGCGGCAACGAGGACATGGGTCAGACATCGGCATGGTATGCTTTAAGTGCAATGGGCTTCTATCCTGTCGACCCTATTTCCGGAAAATATGAAATTGGCCGTCCGCTATTTGAAAAAATAGAGATAACCCAGCCTGATGGAAAGACATTCAAGGTCCTTGCACCCGGAGCAACAGATAAAATGTATATTAAAAGTGTTAAGATTAACGGAAAACCATACGACAAAAGCTACATCACGCATAAACAGATTCAAGACGGCGCTACTGTTGAATTCGAAATGACAGATAAACCAGGTGAAAAATGGTATTGACCTGCCATAGTTTTTGAACCGGTTATTTGCAAAATATTTATTTTTTCATTAACTTTGAATTATAATTCTCTCATAGTTTAAGCAAACACTTTATTACAATGAATACCGATTTTAGAAATTATGCAGTGAAGCATCTCGGCATGAACGGCCTTGCTCTTGACCAATATACATCATCTGTTTCCGACACAATCTCTTCGAGTTACATTTCCCCGACAATCATTGAGGAGCGTCAGCTCAACGTTGCTCAGATGGATGTGTTTTCACGACTCATGATGGACCGTGTAATATTCCTCGGAACTGATGTGAACGACTATACAGCTAATGTGATCCAGGCCCAGTTGCTTTATCTCGACTCCACCGATCCCGGAAAAGATGTAAGTATCTACATCAACTCTCCCGGTGGGTCCGTATATGCCGGGTTGGGAATCTACGATACCATGCAGTATATATCCAGCGACGTAGTGACAATCTGCACAGGAATGGCTGCATCTATGGCCGCTGTGTTGCTCGTAGCCGGTGAAAAGGGAAAAAGATTTGCATTGAAACACTCGCGTGTAATGATTCATCAGCCTATGGGTGGCGCGCAGGGTCAGGCGTCAGACATTGAAATAACCGCCCGTGAAATCCTTAAATTGAAAAAGGAACTCTATACGATTATCAGCGACCACTCCGGCATGCCTCTCGACAAGGTTGAGCGCGATTCTGATCGCGACTACTGGATGACCGCACTTGAGGCCAAGGAATATGGCATGATCGATGATGTTCTTGTAAAAGCGAAGCATTGATCCATGGCTAAAAAGAAAAACGATTCGCAATACGGAACCTGCTCGTTCTGCGGGCTGCCTCCACGTCCCGGAACAATGATGGTTCCGAGTCCGACTTCCGATGCGTTGATATGCACAGATTGTGTGGAGCATATAACTGAAGTGCTTAAACAGTTTGAGGTTGAGGAAAAGGCAAAAAACAAATCCGGGCTTCAGAACAAAAAATTCCCCAAACCTAAAGAAATTTACGATTTTCTGAATCAATATGTAATAGGTCAGGATTCTGCCAAACGCTTCTTGTCGGTAGCCGTATATAACCATTACAAACGTCTGGGACAAAATGATAATGACGATGTCGAAATTGAAAAAAGCAACATCGTTATGGTTGGCCCCACAGGTACCGGCAAAACTCTTTTAGCTAAAACCATTGCCAGACTCCTCGACGTTCCTTTTACAATAGTCGACGCAACCGTTCTTACTGAAGCGGGCTATGTGGGTGAAGATATAGAAAGTTTGCTCACGCGCCTTCTTCAGGCTTGTGATTATGATGTCGATAGAGCTCAGAGAGGTATTGTGTTCATTGATGAAATTGATAAAATTGCCCGCAAAAGCGACAACCCCTCCATTACACGCGATGTAAGCGGCGAAGGTGTTCAGCAAGGCCTGCTGAAACTGCTTGAAGGTTCTGTGGTCAATGTACCCCCGCAGGGTGGCCGTAAACACCCTGAACAACGCATGATACCCGTTGACACTAAAAACATACTGTTTATTTGTGGAGGTGCATTTGATGGAATCGAACGTAAAATTGCACAGCGTCTGAACTCACATGTAGTAGGTTACAGCAACAAAGCCCGAAAAGGAGTTGACAAGGACAATTTTCTGCAATATGTCGCTCCCCAGGATCTTAAATCGTTTGGCCTGATTCCTGAGATCATAGGCCGTCTGCCTATTCTCACCCATCTTGATCCTCTCGACCGCGATGCATTGCGACGCGTACTCGTAGAGCCAAAGAATGCCATCACCAAACAATATGTTAAACTGTTTGCAATGGATGGTGTTAAACTTGAATTTTCAGATGACGCCCTTGATCTCATTGTTGACAAGGCAATTGAATATAAACTTGGCGCACGCGGTCTTCGCTCCATAGTTGAGACAATAATGATCGATGCCATGTTTGATATTCCCGGCGAAAATGTCGACACTTTCGTTGTAACCGCCGATTATGCAAAACAAAAACTTGAAGAAGCAAATTTCGAAGCAACACATAACAATTCCAAATAGTCAATATTCATCTCCTATCTCTCATCTCCGTTAAAATGACTGCAAGCAAAAAACTCCACTCCGCGCTCAAGCATCACTTCGGCTTTGACACATTCAAGGGCAACCAGGAATATATAATGCAAAGCTTGCTTGAAGGTAACGATACATTTGTACTTATGCCTACCGGTGGAGGAAAGTCTCTTTGCTACCAACTTCCGTCATTGATGATGGACGGAACGGCCATCGTAATTTCCCCCCTTATTGCATTGATGAAAAACCAGGTTGATGCTATGCGGACATTCAGCGATGGCGATGACATTGCTCATTTTCTAAATTCATCTCTGAACAAGAGCGCTATCGAGAAAGTGAAAAGTGACATTGTCGGAGGTAAAACAAAATTATTGTACGTAGCCCCTGAATCATTGACTAAAGATGAAAACATTGAATTCCTGAAAACAGTTCCCATATCATTTTACGCCGTCGACGAAGCGCACTGCATTTCGGAATGGGGACATGATTTCAGGCCTGAATACCGGCGCATACGACCGATAATCAATGAGATAGGTAAACGTCCGGTCATTGCCCTTACTGCTACAGCTACCCCGAAGGTTCAGCACGACATTCAGAAAAACCTCGGAATGTTGAATGCAAACCTCTTCAAGTCATCGTTCAACCGAAAAAATCTGTATTACGAAATCAGGCCCAAGACGGCAAATGTTGATCGTGACATCATCAGGTTCATAAAACAGATGGATGGCAAAAGTGGCATCATCTACTGCCTTAGCCGTAAAAAAGTCGAGGAACTCGCACAGGTTCTTCAAGTAAACGACATTAAGGCACTGCCCTATCACGCCGGACTCGATAGCGCTACGCGAGCGGCCAATCAGGATGCGTTCCTCTATGAAAAAGTGGATATAATTGTGGCCACAATTGCTTTCGGAATGGGAATTGATAAACCTGACGTCCGTTTTGTCATTCATTATGATATGCCGAAAAGTCTTGAGGGATATTATCAGGAAACCGGACGCGCCGGACGCGATGGAGGAGAAGGACGCTGCATAACTTTTTATGCAGCGAAAGACCTCCAGAAAATGGAGAAGTTTATCCAGAACAAGCCTCTTGCCGAACAGGAAATTGGACGGCAATTGCTTCTGGAAACGGCAGCCTATGCTGAATCAAGTGTTTGCCGACGCAGAAGTCTACTGCACTATTTCGGAGAGGATTTCAATGAACCTAACTGTGGCAACTGCGATAACTGTCTGTATCCCAAAAACAAAGTTGATGCCACAGATCCTCTTTTAAACGTATTGGAAACCATAGCGTTAATGAAAGGACATTTCCGTGCCGAACATATCATTGACATATTGCGCGGCATGTCCACTGTCGACATTAAAGGCTATCGTCACGATGAGCTTGAAACATTCGGTTCAGAACGCGGACATGACCGTAAATTTCTTAATGCCGTTATCCGCCAGGCAATTATAGCCGGTTATCTTGAACGGGATATAGAAAAATACGGTATGCTTAAACTAACTGCCGATGGTCGCGGTTTTATAAACAAACCAGGTAAATTCAAAATTGTGGAAGATAACGATTTTAATATAGAAGAAGAAGTAACTCCGGTTAGAGGTGGTGCAAATTGCGCTGCCGATCCCGAACTATATGCTATTCTGGTTGAACTTCGTAAAAAAATGGCTAAAAGCGCCAATCTACCTCCGTATGTCATTTTCCAGGATCCCTCGCTTGAAGCTATGGCTACTACCTATCCCGTTACCCTTGAAGAATTAGCAAATATTCCGGGTGTCGGCTCCGGAAAAGCAAAACGCTATGGCGAAGATTTTGTAAAAGTAATCAAACGACACGTTGAACAGAATGAAATCGAACGTCCGGAGGACATGAAAGTCCGAAGCATGGCAAACAAAAGCAAAGTGAAAATAGCCATCATTCATGCTATTGACCGCAAGATTCCTCTTGATGAAATTGCAAAATCACATAACATGGAAATGCATGAGCTGCTCGATGAAATAGAAGCCATTGTAAACTCCGGGACAAAAATAAACATCAACTATTATCTTGATGATGTGCTCGACGAAGATTTGCAAGAAGACTTATTCGACTATTTCCGCACAAGCGAAAGCGGAAGTCTGAACGATGCATTCAAGGAATTCTGCAATGACTGCTCTGACGAGGAAGTAAGAATGATGCGCATCAAATTTATATCCGATATGGGATTCTGATATGGAAAACAATAATGATCTGCTAATTGATTTCAATGATGTTGAAATACATCGTCGCTGGCTTGTTGCCTTGAAACATGTCAATCTGAAACTATCTCCGGGTGAAGTTTTATATGTTATCGGAAAAGTTGGCAGCGGTAAATCCTCTCTCCTGAAGTCAATTTATGCGGAAGTTCCCATAGCCACCGGAGAAGCATCTGTTCTCGGCAGAAATTTAAAAAATCTCAAAAGCAAGGATATTGCCAAGCTTCGGCGCAACATGGGTATTGTTTTCCAAGATTTTCAGCTTCTTAACGATAGAAGTGCCCACGATAATCTGGAATTTGTTCTGCGAGCAACGGGATGGAAAACCAAAACCGAAATAGAAGAGCGCATAGAACAGGTTCTTAAAGATGTAGGGATGGCTAATAAAAGCTACAAAATGCCGCATGAACTTTCTGGTGGTGAGCAGCAACGAATTGTTATGGCCAGGGCCATGTTGAATCGGCCTGCTCTGATAATTGCCGACGAACCTACCGGGAATCTTGATCCAGAAACCGGCACTCAGATAATAGGACGTCTGCATGAAATAGCCAAAGGTGGAGTTGGAGTCATAATAGCCACACATAATCATTCGCTTATTGAAAAATTCCCCGGACGAATGGTTATTTGTGAAAACAAGACTATTATTGAACCGGCTCCAGCAACCATGCAAGATTAAACTGATAGTGCAAACGCGAGCTCAATAAATGAATCATATTGTCAGGCGTCTGTGTCGCGCATAAATAACCTCTCGGTTCAGCGTGCGACATATCCGACTCAAAAAATCCGGTCCAGGCGCCCCCGTCTAAAAATCGCGGTTCCTGATCTGAAATAAGTTTCTTCACGGGCCAGCTGCTGCCCTCGTCAAAAGAAACCGCTGCAAACAGTCCATACCCATAAAACTCATCGCCATCCTTAGTTTTAAACTTCATCCCTCTATCCTTTTCGGGAGTACGCTGCGGATGATCCGTGAATGCTACGAGCAACAACGGTCCTTCATTTAACCTCCTTAAAACCAAGCGCTGTCCACCGTTTATAGGATTAAATTCAGAAGCGTGATAGGTCCAGGTCTTGCCCATGTCGCGTGAACGGCTGACAGGCATCTTCGGAACGCCGTTCGAATCAGCTATTGAATTTCCCCGCCCCATAGCCAAAAGCGATGAATCGGCCAACTGAACCACACCGGCATGTATCCCGGCAATAGTTGTTCCGGAACCTCCCTCTTTAAAATTTAATGAATCGCAACCATCCCACTGATCCGACCAAGTCACTCCTCCATCTTTTGAAACATGCAGTGCGGTTCCGTCATCCCCACCGGGTCCTGCATCACACGCCTGAAGAATATATCCTTCAGCTGTTACAAACGGACCGCTTATCACCTGATGCCGTTTGGTGTGTTCCGGAGCGATTATTCTCGGAACACTCCATGTGGCGCCGTTATCATCGCTTGTCCGGCAAACCATCGCCAGATTCTGCCAATCGCCCGATGCCTCCATGCCGTTAATATGCATTAACCTTCCGTCCGGAAGAGTCAAGAGCGAACTACCGGTTAAATTTCGATCAGGAACACGGAAAAATTCAGAAGCCTCTTCCCACTTTCCGGTTGCAGCATTTCTACGCGACCCCAACACCGTCACCTCTCTGCCATTTTCTTCATTTGCGGAAAACCATATCGCTAATAAATCACCGTTTTTACACCACGTAATCGCAGGCTGATGATTATGTTTATAAAAAGGCACTCCAGACCCACAGGATGGTTCAATTACAAATGGAGCCGGGGATATATACACCGGCTTATTACCAACCGGGTGCCATTCATAATCGCACTGCACGACATCATTCCGACCGCACGGCACCTCCCATTTCTCTCCATAATTGTTAAGTTTCGCACTTGATTCAACAATTCTGAATCCGGTTTGACTATGACAATCGTCAGGAAGCATAGCATGCCTGTTGGCGCTCCTCAAATATTTGACCGGCGTATGGTGGCTTCCGCCTCGCGTAACACGATATATACCTTCAGCCGGGCCTACCGGATTAATCTGGTTGATTGCCAAATAAGGAGCATAATAATCCATACACCATTCCTCGACATTTCCATGCATATCATAAAGACCGAATTTATTGGGTGCGAATTGTGCAACTTTTAGTGAAACAGGAGCGAAATCGCGTGCTACACGCTGCTCCTTATGCATAGAATCGGGAAACCAGTCGCCCGTGTTATATAGTGAATAGCTACCGGCTCTGCACGCATATTCCCACTCCGCCTCTGTAGGCAACCGGAAACAGCGACCGGTTTCCTCCGACAATCGCCGGCAAAACTCCATAGCATCGTTCCACGACACATTCACAACCGCCTCATCATCTTCACTCGACACTCCCCTTTTCCCTCTGAAACGGC
The DNA here is from genome assembly GCA_964564465.1 of uncultured Bacteroides sp. Classification (GTDB taxonomy): domain Bacteria; phylum Bacteroidota; class Bacteroidia; order Bacteroidales; family Muribaculaceae; genus Paramuribaculum. The sequence goes on along the minus strand of CAZMAO010000001.1, from coordinate 1,964 downwards.
AATGCTCCGGAAAATATTTTTCAAACTGAGCATTCGTAATTTCGGTAGCGCTCATTTTAAACGGATATGGAAAATCAACCTTATGCACCGGAGCCTCATCAAAATCCTCACCCCCACCTCGGCTACCCATATAAAAATACCCGCCGGGAATTTCCACCATCTCTATCCGAGTGGCCACCTTACCCGAAACCGTAAGGCTAACCATTGATAAAACACAAATAAAAAAAAGAATTTTCATAACAATCCTGTCGTGTAAACACAAATGTAGGAAGAAACAATAAGAATGCAAAATATTGGCAGATTAAAAAAAAGGAGTTAACTTTGCACAAATAACATTCACCAACATTGCATGCGGTAGTAGCTCAGTTGGTAGAGCATCAGCTTCCCAAGCTGAGGGTCGCGGGTTCGAGCCCCGTTTACCGCTCCATTCAAATAATCATCATAACTAACACACAACTTTTCTCTAACAATGAAAGCGGATTTTATTGAAGAGCTGACATGGCGTGGCATGATTCACCAGATGATGCCCGGCACTGACGAACAATTAAAAAAAGAAATGACAGTTGCCTATTTGGGAATCGACCCGACAGCCGATAGCCTGCATATAGGTCATCTTGTGGGAGTAATGATGCTTAAACATTTTCAACGTTCAGGTCATAAACCCATTGCGTTAGTAGGAGGTGCCACCGGAATGATCGGAGACCCTTCTCTTAAAAGCCAGGAGCGCAAATTACTTGATGAAGCGACATTGCGCCATAATCAGGAAGCAATTAAAAAACAACTTGCAAAATTCCTTGATTTTGATTCAGATGCACCTAATGCGGCTGAAATGGTCAACAACTACGACTGGATGAAAAACTTTTCATTCCTCGACTTTATCCGCGATGTTGGCAAACATATAACTGTGAACTACATGATGGCTAAGGACAGTGTAAAGAAGCGTCTGTCGGGAGAATCCCAACAAGGCATGTCGTTTACTGAATTTTCCTATCAGTTGGTTCAAGGTTACGACTTCCTTAATCTATATCGCGAAAAAGGATGCCGTCTGCAATTGGGTGGTTCCGATCAATGGGGTAACATCACTACCGGCACCGAATTGATTCGCCGTACACTTGGAGGTGAAGCATATGCACTCACCTGCCCGCTTATAACAAAAGCTGACGGCGGAAAATTCGGAAAAACAGAGTCAGGCAATGTATGGCTTGATCCGGCACGCACATCACCCTACAAATTCTATCAGTTCTGGCTTAACGTTTCCGATGCCGATGCTGAAAAATATATAAAGATTTTCACCGAACTACCTAAAGAGGAAATCGACAATCTTGTTAAACAACAGGAAGAGAATCCGGGAGCTCGCCCATTACAGCACCGTCTGGCTGAAGAACTCACCGTTATGGTGCATTCACGCGATGATTATAACGCCGCTGTTGAAGCCTCTCAGATTCTTTTCAGCAACAAAGCAAAGGAAATTCTACACCGCATAGATGAGCCTACCTTACTTGCCGTGATGGAAGGCGTACCTCAGTTTGAAATCAAACGCACCGACCTTGAAAACGGAATAAAATTTGCCGATCTTCTTACCGATGGAGCGCCTGTGTTCAGCTCCAAAGGTGAAATGCGCAAAATGGTGCAAGGAGGCGGAGTGAGCGTTAATAAGGAAAAACTTACCGATCCATATGCCGAAGCAACGGTCAATCACCTTTTAAACGACAAATATATTCTTGTGCAGAAAGGCAAAAAAAATTATTTCCTTCTAAGGGCCGTTTAACAACTTTATTTGTTATATATAAAACACCACAACCGGGGCTGACTGGTTTTGACAGCGTGCAGAAGTGGTGTGTAAGCATGCAGAGCCATGATGACAGTGCTCTTTAATATCCTGACATCATCAATTTTAAATGGCGAAAATAACTACGCTCTTGCTGCTTGATTGAAGTATAGTAGATCAGCTTAATCGCCGCAAC